>NZ_JBEZEL010000008.1:0-211084 GCF_040648855.1 Streptosporangium sp. NPDC049078 | reverse complement strand
GGCCTGCTCGGTCAGGCGGGGGCCGACGTCGTGGGCGTCGACTGGCGGGTCGCGCTCGACGACCTTCCAGGGGGCGAGCAGGATCGCCGGATCCAGATTGCCCTGCAGCGCCTTGCCGGGGCCGACCCGCGAGGCGGCCTCGTCGAGCGGGACCCGCCAGTCGACGCCCACGACGTCGGCCCCCGCCTGACCGAGCAGGCCGAGCAGCTCGCCGGTGCCGACACCGAAGTGGATGCGCGGGACGTCCAGGTCTGCCAGGCCCGCGAAGATCCGGCTGGTGTAGGGGAGGACGAACTCGCGGTAGTCGTCGGGTGACACCGCGCCGACCCAGGAGTCGAAGAGCTGGACGGCGGAGGCCCCGGCGGCGAGCTGCACGCGCAGGAAGCCCAGGGTGATCTGGGTCAGCCGGTCCATGAGGGCGTGCCACAGCTCCGGCTCGCCGTACATCATGGCCTTGGTGTGGTCGTGGTTCTTGGAGGGGCCGCCCTCGATGAGGTAGGAGGCCAGCGTGAACGGCGCTCCCGCGAACCCGATGAGGGGGGTCCCGCCCAGCTCCTTCGTCAGCGCCTGGACGGCCTCGGTGACGTAGGAGACGTCGTCCGGCTCGATCGGCCGCAGCGCCTTGGCCGCCTCGGCGTCCCTGATCGGCGCGGCCACCACCGGTCCGACGCCCGGCTTGATGTCGAGGTCGACGCCGATCGCCTTGAGCGGGACCACGATGTCGCTGAAGAGGATGGCCGCGTCCACGCCGTAGCGGCGGACCGGCTGCATCGTGATCTCCACGACCAGCTCGGGGGTGGCGCAGGCCGTGAGCATCGGCACTCCCTCGCGAAGCGCCCGGTATTCGGGCAGCGAGCGACCGGCCTGGCGCATGAACCACACCGGCGTGTGAGGAACGGACCGGCGGCGGCAGGCGCGCAGGAAAGCGGAGTCGACGAGCTCGGAAGTCACCCCACCAGGGTGCCATGCCGACAGACCGCTCGGCTCACCAAGGCCCTCGACCGATGAGTTCAATACGAAATCACCGACTATTCAATGAGATCGCACGTCACACCCCACAGACACTGTCAAGTGATGACAACGATCGCGCTTTACCGGTTTTGAGAGCTTCGTCCACTGAAATCCGATGTTGGCACGCGGCAGATGAGAACAGGCGGAGCGAGGCGATCATGTTTCCGGGTACAGTTCCTCTCATCGGCGATCCTGGCCCGGCCCTCGGCTGGTCCAAATGTTCGCCAAGTCACCGCGCGGCATCGATTCCCGCACCACTTTGGGGACACGCCGAGCACGCTGCGCGGAAATGTCGGCGCGACGTGCCAACGTCGGACCACGACCCGACGAAAGGCCCGTGCGATGTCCACCATGTGGAGTTCACCCGAACGTCGCGGTGAGCACCGTGCCTCCCGCACCAGCGGGCGGGGTCCCCACCAACGGTCCCATCCCCGCGGTCACGACCGGGGCGAGCGTCACGAATGGGCCGACACGGAACGGGTCCGCGCCGGGCACGGTCACGAGCTCCTCCCGGAAGTTCCCGTCGGCGGGCTCACCCTCGCCCCTCGCAGGCCGTCGGCAACGGCTTGATCGGTTCCAATGGCTCCTATACGCACCCCAGTGGTCCCCATGCGATCAGTTTCGACCTACGCTTCCGATATGACCGTCGGTGACGCGCCGCCCGCTCCCGCCGCCTTCAGGCGCGCGGTGGCGAGCATGCGCCCCGCGGAGGTCAGGCCCGAGATCGAGCTGGAGGACATCCCGGCCCCGCAGCGCCTGGCCCCCTATTCGGCCGCGATCGGCGCGTCGGTGTACCGCGACGACGACGAGCTCGCGGTCGGCCGCCTCATCGTGCTCTTCGACCCCGACGGCCAACGCGGCTGGGACGGCCAGTTCAGGCTCGTCGCCTACGTACGGGCCGACATGGAGCCGGAGATCACCGAAGACCCGCTGCTCGGACCCGTCGCGTGGAGCTGGCTCACCGAGTCGCTCGACGCCCACGGCGCCGGCTACGCCGCCGCCGGAGGCACCGTCACCCGGGCGGTCTCCGAGGGCTTCGGCAACAAGGCCGAAGACCCGGTGACCACGGAGCTGGAGCTGCGCGCATCCTGGTCGCCGCTGCAGGAGGACCTCTCCGGCCATGTCGCCGCCTGGTGCGACCTGATGTGCCTTGCCGCGGGCATGCCACCCCTGCCACCCGACGTGGCGGCCCTGCCGCCGCGCCGTCGCGAAGATCCGGAGCCCTTCAGAACGTGACCGATGAGACGACCGTAGTCCCGCTGCTGGAACCTCGTGAGGGAATCCCACCCGTCGTCGAGGATCCGGCGGCTCTCGCGCGCGTGGTACGCGCCTTCGCCGAGGGCACAGGCCCCGTCGCCGTCGACGCCGAGCGCGCCTCCGGCTACCGCTACAGCGGCCGCGCCTATCTCGTCCAGCTGCGCCGCGCGGGCGCGGGAAGCGCCCTGATCGACCCCATCCGCTGTCCCGACCTGTCGGAGCTCGACGCGGCGCTCGCCGACGCGGAGGTGGTGCTGCACGCGGCCTCCCAGGACCTGCCGTGCCTGGCGGAGGTGGGCTTCCACCCGCGAGAGCTGTTCGACACCGAGCTGGCCGGTCGACTGCTCGGCTACGAGCGGGTCGGGCTCGGCCTGATGGTCGAGAACGTCCTCGGATTCAGGCTGGAGAAGGGCCACTCGGCCGCCGACTGGTCCACCCGACCTCTGCCGGAAGACTGGCTGCGCTATGCCGCCCTCGACGTCGAGGTCCTGATCGAGCTCCGCGACGTCCTGCACGAGGAGCTGATCTCCAGCGGCAAGCTGGAGTGGGCGCGGGAGGAGTTCGCCGCCGTGCTCGCGCACAAGGCGCCGGCCCCGCGCTCCGACCCGTGGCGGCGCACCTCGGGGATCCACAAGGTCCGCTCGCTGCGCGGGCTGGCGGTGGTGCGGGAGCTGTGGACACTCCGCGACGAACTCGCCCGCCAGTCCGACGTCGCCCCCGGCCGGGTCCTGCCCGACTCGGCGATCGTGACAGCCGCGCTTGAGCTGCCCCGCACCACCAAGGCGCTCACCGACATTCCCCCGTTCACCGGCCGCAGCGCCCGGCGGCACCTGCGCGACTGGCTGGCTGCGATCGGCGCCGCCCGCTCACTGCCCGACTCGGAGCTGCCGCAGCCCAGCGCCCCCGGCGACGGGCCGCCACCGGCCAACCGGTGGATGGACCGCGACCCGGTGGCCGCCCGCCGGCTCGCCGCCGCCAGGGCCGTGGTGGCCGCGCTCGCCGACGAGCATCACATGCCCGCGGAGAACCTGATCCAGCCCGACGCGATACGCCGCCTGACCTGGGAGCCACCCCCGGTCATCAGTGACGAGAGCGTGGTCGCCCGGCTGCGTGAGCTGGGTGCCAGGGAGTGGCAGATCGGGCTGACGGCCCATCCGATCGCCAAGGCCCTGCTCCGTTTGGAGATCAAGGGTCAGGCGTGAGGCCCCCGCCCTTTACAAAGTAGATCACTTCCCGTTCCATTCCCGGGACCGGGCCGAGCACGTCCACACCGGCCCGGATCCCCGGTCTCGGGAACGCTCCAGGCCGGCTCAGTTCCGGCAGGCCGCGGAAAGAGGGCGTTCCGCCTCGTCGCTCTCGTCACCGACCGGCTCCGGCCGCACGTAGGGGATGGCGCACCACACCGTCCGGCCCAGCCCGCGGCCGTGCTCGCGGGTCCCCCAGCGTCCACCGGAGAGCCGGTCGACGATGAGCAGGCCCCGACCGCGTCTGGCCTCGAAAGGCCGGCGCCACGAGATGTGCGGCGCACGAGAGGCGGAGCCGGGGTCGGAGACCTCGACGTGGACGGAGTCGTGGGTGGCGGTCAGGGTGAGACCGATCAGGTCGTCCACCAGGCCGGGGTCGGCGTGCTCCACGGCGTTCGCCAGCAACTCGGAGACCACCTGGACGACATCGGACAGCAGGACGTGGTCGGGACCGAGGGCCTCACGCGTCTCATGGCGGGCCCGTCCGACCGATTCGTAGGCGCTGTCCAGAAATACCTCCGTGAGTTTTCCCGTCTTCATGCCCGAAGCCCTCCACCTGGTTTCACGAATCGCCGTCTTCACATCCACCTTCGCGGGGAATCCCTTCGAAGAACGACTACCCTTCGTGTCCGGCTCGACACATGACAGCCCAGCGCTTCCCGGCATTTTCCGCGCGGCCGTCGAATAACCCGGGGCATTCACCCGCACCGGTCTCAATGTCGGCCTTTCATGAGGAATGCGATCCGATATGGAGTTCGGCGGACATTCAGTGCCACGGAATATCACGCAACCAAGATGATCATCCTCTTCGCGACGTCACGGCTCCGGGGGCCGGGCCCCCACCGCCACCGCCCCCGGGGGGCTCGGGGACACCGGCCCCGGAGCGCGGGGGACGGCGGCCCCGGACAGGGCGGGGACGGCGGGGGCCGGCGGGGCGGGAGGCTCAGCAGCTCGCGAGCATGCTCTGCAGGGCGCTCTTCTCCGAGCTCTGCAGGGTCAGCTTCCAGTAGTACTTCACCTGGATCCACGCCCTGGCGTAGGTGCAGTGGAAGCTCGCCAGCGGTGGCCGCCACGTCGAGGGGTCCTGGTCGCCCTTGGCCTGGTTGACGTTGTCGGTCACCGCCCACAGCTCGGGCCCGCCCAGATCGTTCGCGTACTCCTGGCGCTGCGCGCTGGTCCACGCGTAGGCGCCCGAACGCCACGCCTCGGCCAGTGGCACCATGTGGTCGATGTCGACGTCACTCGCGGCGGTCCAGGTGGCGCCGTCGAACGGGGAGTACCACCGGCCGGAGACGGCCGCGCAAGCGGAGTCGACGACCACTCCCGTGCCGTCCCTTTTGAGCACCGTCTCCCTGGTGTTGCAGGAGCCGCTGATGGTGATCCAGTGATTGAACAACGACCGGCTGTAGGAGGACTGGTTCGTCTCCGCGGCGACGGTGAGCGTCGCGAGCCTGCTCGCGGCGGTGGCCGCGGAGGGAATGTTGGGCGGGGTCGCCGACGCCGCCCCTGCCGTCAGGGAGACGGCCAGGGAGACGATGAGGAGAATCGGCGTGAGGGCAGCGGAAATCCCGGTGACGACTCGTTTCACGAGTGGCCCCTTCTGTCGCTCCACCTCGGCCAGTCGAGGGGTCTGGGCACGGCGAGAGGAGGACAGACGGAACGTCTCAACTCATGACAAATACGAAAATGTCATGCTTTGACGACGAGTCAGGACACGCTTGGTCGGATACTGCCCTGATGCGCGCTCGGACGCGTTTCAGCTGCGATGACGTGGGACACGGAAAACGCGAGACTCTCTTTCACCCGCCCTTTTCTCGCGAACGTGTTGTAAAGATCTCGTGAACGCCGGAATATCTCCGGGAAACGCCGGGAATCCTCCGGTCCGGACCTCAGGACCACCTCGACGACCTCGCCCCGGCCCCGGCCGGCGTTCCCGCCCCGCGACTCCGAGGGGCACCGGCCGGCATCCCGCTCATCCGGACATCGCCCGGCGCTTGCCGCAGGCGGGACGACTGTCGTACGGTGGAAAGGAAAGCGCTTTCCTCAGAGGTCGGAGAAAGATGTCCCCGCAAAGCATCGGCGTGGTGATGAACGGCGTCACGGGCCGCATGGGCTACCGCCAGCACCTGGTCCGCTCTGTCCTGGCGATCAACGAGCAGGGCGGCGTGCCCCTGTCGGGCGGCGAGAGGGTCCTGCTCAGACCGGTGCTGGTGGGCCGCAACGCCGAGAAGTTGCAGAGGCTGGCCGACGACCACGGCATCGAGTCCTGGACCACCGACCTCGACACCGCCCTCGCCGACGACGCCAACCTGATCTACTTCGACGCCCAGGTCACCCAGGCCCGCGTGAAGGCCGTGCTCGCGGCGATCGAGGCGGGCAAGCACGTCTACGCGGAGAAGCCGACCGCCGAGACGTACGAGGACGCGCTGGCGCTCGCCGAGGCCGCGACCGCCAAGGGGGTGAAGAACGGCGTCGTGCAGGACAAGCTCTTCCTTCCCGGCCTGCTCAAGCTCAGGCGCCTGATCGACGGCGGCTTCTTCGGCAGGATCCTGTCGGTGCGCGGCGAATTCGGCTACTGGGTGTTCGAGGGCGACTGGCAGGAGGCGCAGCGCCCGTCGTGGAACTACCGCTCCGAGGACGGCGGCGGCATCGTCCTCGACATGTTCCCGCACTGGGCCTACGTGCTGGAGAACCTGTTCGGCCGGGTCACCTCGGTCTACGCCCAGGCCGTCACCCACATCCCCGAGCGGGTGGACGAGCGGGGTGAGACCTATCGGGCCACCGCCGACGACGCCGCCTACGGGGTGTTCGAGCTGGAGGGCGGGATCATCGCGCAGATCAACTCCTCCTGGAGCGTGAGGGTGAACCGCGACGAGCTGGTGGAGTTCCAGGTCGACGGCACGCACGGCAGCGCGGTCGCCGGTCTGCGCGACTGCCGGATCCAGCACCGCGCCGCCACTCCCAAGCCGGTGTGGAACCCCGATCTGCCCGCCACCGCCCGCTTCAGGGACGGCTGGCAGGAGGTGCCGGACAACACGGAGTTCGACAACGGCTTCAAGATCCAGTGGGAGCGGTTCGTCCGCCACGTGGCCGAGGACGCGCCCTTCCCCTACGACTTCGCCTCGGGAGCGCGCGGCGTCCGCCTCGCCGAGCTGGGCCTGCGCTCCTCCACGGAGGGCCGCCGCCTGCCGGTGGAGCCGTGATGGCCGCACCGAGGACCGCGCGGATCGCGCTGCCCGGCGGGGAGCACACCCTGCGCGAGCCGGTCACCTGGAGCAGGCCCGCGGGCCCCGCCGTGAGCCGCGTCGTCTACGCCGCCGCCCACGTGGTCGCCGATCCCCTCGGCGACAACACCCCGGGCTCCCCCGCCGCCGTCGACTGGGACGCCACCCTGCGTTTTCGCCACCATCTGTGGTCGTACGGGCTGCGCGTCGCCGACGCCATGGACACCGCCCAGCGCAACATGGGGCTCGACTGGACGGCCACCCGCGAGCTGATCCGGCGCAGCGCCGCCGAGGCGAAGGCCTTCGGCGACCCGGCGGAACTGGTGGCCTGCGGCGCGGGCACCGACCAGGCCCCGCACGCCCGGACCCTGGACGAGGTCGTGGCGGCCTACACCGAGCAGATCGAGACCGTGCGGGACGCGGGCGCCGGGGTCATCGTGATGGCGAGCCGCCGGCTGGCCGCGATCGCGCGGGGCCCGGAGGACTACCACCGGGTCTACGGCGAGCTGCTCTCCGGGGTCGACCGCCCGGTGATCCTGCACTGGCTGGGCGAGATGTTCGACCCGAACCTGGCGGGCTACTGGGGCTCGCGCGACGTGACCGAGGCGACCGCGTCGTTCCTCTCCCTGATCCGCGACCACGCGGCGAAGGTGGACGGGGTCAAGGTCTCGCTGCTGGACGCCGAGCACGAGATCGGGTTGCGCGCGGCACTGCCCGAAGGCGTACGGCTCTACACCGGCGACGACTTCAACTACCCCTCGCTGATCGCGTCGGGCAGCCACGCGCTGCTGGGGATCTTCGACGCGATCGCCCCCGCCGCCGCCGCGGCCCTGGAGGCACTCGACGCGGGCGACCTGCGACGGTACGACGAGATCATGGAGCCCACGGTCCCGCTCTCACGGAAGATCTTCGAGGCGCCGACGTACAACTACAAGACGGGCATCGTCCTCCTCGCGTGGCTCAACGGCCACCAGGACGCCTTCAGCATGGTCAACGGCGCTCAGGCGGCCAGATCCCTGCCCCACCTGGCCGAGGTGTTCCGGCTGGCCGACCGGGCCGGGCTGCTGGCCGATCCCGAGCTGGCGGTCTCCCGGATGCGCTCCCTGCTGGCGGTGAACGGCCTGTGATCGCGCGAACGAGCCGTCTCTCGCTGAACCAGTGGACCACGAAACGGTGGTCGGTTGCCGAAGCCGTCGACGGGTGCGTGCGGCACGGCGTCGAGGCCATCGGCCTGTGGCGGCAGGACGTCGCCGCGGCGGGCCTGGAGGAGACCGTGAAGCTCGTCGCGGACGCCGGGCTGCGGGTGTCGTCGCTGTGCCGGGGCGGTTTCCTCACCTCGGGCGGGCAGAACGCCCTGGACGACAACCGCAGGGCGATCGACGAGGCCGCGGCGCTGAACGCCGCCTGCCTGGTCATGGTGGTCGGCGGCCTGCCCGGCGTGGTGCCCGGCGAGCCGCCCGGCACGATCTCCCGGGACCTGCCCGCGGCGCGGGAGCGGGTCGCCGAGGCACTGGCCGTGCTGGCACCGTACGCGGGCGAACGCGGGGTGAGGCTCGCCCTCGAACCGCTGCACCCGATGTACTGCGCCGACCGGGCCGTGCTGTCCACCCTCGCCCAGGCACTCGACCTCGCCGAGGCGCACCCCTGCGAACAGGTGGGCGTCGTCGTCGACACCTTCCACGTGTGGTGGGACCCGCGGGTGCTTGAGCAGATCGCGAGGGCCTCGGACCGGATCGCGAGCTACCAGGTGTGCGACTTCCTGTCGCCGCTCCCCGCCGACGTGCTGCTCGGCCGGGGGATCATGGGTGAGGGCGTCATCGACTTCGCCCCGATGACCCGGGCGGTGGCCGAGGCGGGCTACACGGGGGACGTCGAGGTCGAGATCTTCAACGCCGAGGTGTGGGCGGCCGACCCCGACGAGATCCTGTCCAGGGTGAAGGCCGCCTTCGCCGAGTTCGTCGGAGGGTGACGGGCACTCTCCCGCCACGATTTTTCTGAGCGAAGGACCGTTCCAGCGGGAGGAAAAACGTATTCGCCGAGCCCGGATTACCGCTTCACGGTGGAGTGACGTGTCAGGTACTCGTACGGTAGGGACATGACGACCGCAGAAAGCGAAGCCCGCCCCGCCATACAGCGGCCGCCGGAACACGTGATGGCCGTGCTGGAGACGATCAGGGAGTGGGAGGCCGCCAACCCCGACTCCGCCCCCTCGGGCCAGGGAGAGGCGATTCTCTGGGCCCTGGGAAAGCGGGAGCAGGCGCCGATCAGCGGTCGTCCCTCCTCGGGATCCCCGCCCACCCTCGCGGAGGCGCGCGCCGAGATCGACGCCGCCGAGCGGGTTCCGCGCGAGGGCCGGGTCCTGCCGGCCGACGGGGTGATCAGCACCCTGAACTGGTTGATCGGCGCCAAGGACGGCCTGCCCATCCCCGGCCGCCGCTCCTCGGAAGGCTGGGGACACCTGGTCGGCGGGCGTGGTGTGATCCTGCGTACCGAGGACGAGATCGCCGCCGTCGCCGAGCTGGCCCGCCAGGGCCGGCCCAACGCCGCGGGCGAGTGGGAGAAGGAGTGGTGCGCGGGCACCGTCGCCGTGTGCGAATGGGTGCTCGGCACCCGCAGGAAGTCCCCGGTCCGCAACACGCCTCGCCCCATGCACGGACCGACCGGCCTCAACCTCGGCATGGAGGAGAGCGCGGCCGAGGACGTGTCCCGGCAGCTCGGCCGGGGGCGCCAGCACTCTCCCGGATACGGTGACGGGGTGATCAGGACGATCCGCTGGCTGCGCGGGCAGATCATGGTCCCGCCGGTCAACGAGCGGGGAAACCCCGTTCCCGGCATGCGCTGACCCCGCTCCCCCGCGTCTCCCTTTTTCCCGCGTTTCGCCGCGTTTTCCCGCGACACACGATCGGCCCGGACCGCCCCAGGGGTATCCGGGCCACCTGTCGTGTCACCCCGGGCCGTGGCCTCTGCCGTACCTCTCCGGGCCGTGGCCGCCTGTCATGTCATCCCGGCTCCCGACCGCCTGTCATGTCATCCCAGGCCGCGGCTGCTCTCCCGGAGGATCACCTCGCCGCTCACGGCCTCGGCCCGGACCTCCTCGGACGGGCCGAGGGCGAGCTCCAGCGCACGGGCGCCCATGTCGGCGAGCGGCAGCCGCACCGTGGACAGCGAGGGAACCAGGTCGCGCAGGGTGGAGATGTCGTCGAACCCGGCCACGGACACGTCCTCGGGCACCCGGACGCCCCGGTCTCTGAAGGAGGCGAGGGCGCCCACCGCCATCACGTCGTTGACGGCGAAGACGCACGTGACCCCGGAGGTCCGGGTGGCCGCCGCGTAGCCGCCCTCCCGGTCGAAGGTGCCGTGCAGGACGCGCGGCGCGGGCAGGCCGAGCTCCTCCAGCGCGCCGGCGAAGCCCTCCACCCTGTCCCTGGGCGCGATCAGCCAGTCGGGCCCGGCGAGGATCGCGAAGTTCCGGTGTCCCAGCCCGGCGAGAGCGCGGGCCAGTTCGGCGGCGCCCCGGCGGTTGTCCGGCACCACCGTGTCGACGCCGAGCAGATCCTGGCCCACGCAGGCGACCCGGCCCCCGGACTCCCGGTAGCGGTCGAGCTCCGCCCGGAGCCTCTGGGTCGTCCGCGGGTCGGTGACCCGGGAGCCGACGAGCAGCACGGCACGGACCCGCTGCGCGTTGAGCGTCGAGACGTAGGCGATCTCCCGCTCGGGGTCACGGTGGGTGGTGCCGATCATGACCATGAGCCCCTGGCTCTCGGCGACCCGCATCGCCCCGTCGGCGATCGCGGCGAAGTAGGGGTCGGTGAGGTCGTGGACGACCAGGCCGATCACGTTGCTCGCACCCCTGGCGAGGGTCTGCGCGGCCACGTTGGTGCGGTATCCCAGCTCGGCGGCGGCCAGCTCCACCTTGGCCCGCAGGGGTGCGCCCACCTGCCGGGTGCTGCCGTTGAGCACCCGTGACGCCGTGGCGAGCGAGACGCCCGCATGCCGGGCGACATCCTCAAGCGTGACCACCGACAACCTCCTGGAAAGCGTTTTCCAAAGTCTGTCAGAGTTACCCTCGCCCCGCACCCCGGACACGGGCCCGCGAGGTGGGGCGTGAGCCCGCACACTCCTGGGGACAACTTACCCACCTCCCGTCCACCCGGCCGCACCAAACCTTGTTACTGACGAGTAGCATGGTGGGGAAGCCATCCAGCAACGAGGAGCGAACCCGTGCCTTCGTCTCGTGACGTCGTATTCGTCGACGGTGTGCGCACACCATTCGGCAGGTCGGGCCCCAAGGGCCTGTACGCCGAGACGCGCGCCGACGACCTGGTGATCCGCGTCATCCGCGAGCTGATCCGGCGAAACCCGAATCTGCCTCCCGAGCGCGTCGACGAGGTGGCCATCGCGGCCACCACGCAGATCGGCGACCAGGGCCTCACCCTCGGCCGCTCCGCCGCGATCCTGGCCGGGCTGCCCAAGACCGTGCCCGGCTACTCGATCGACCGTATGTGCGCGGGCGCGATGACCGCGGTGACCTCGGTCGCCGGCGGCATCGCCTTCGGCGCCTACGACGTCGCGATCGCCGGTGGCGTCGAGCACATGGGCCGCCACCCCATGGGCGAGGGCGTCGATCCCAACCCCCGGTTCCTGGCCGAACGGCTCGTGAACGAATCCGCCCTCGTCATGGGCATGACCGCGGAGAACCTCCACGACCGCTACCCCTCCATCACCAAGGACCGCGCGGACGCCTTCGCCCTCGCCTCCCAGGAGAAGGTCGCCAAGGCGTACGCCGACGGCAGGATCCAGCAGGACCTGGTCCCGATGGCGACCAGGTCCGCCGAGAAGGGCTGGGGGCTGGCCACGGCCGACGAGGCCCCCCGCCCCGGCACCACACTGGAGGGCCTCGCCGGGCTGAAGACCCCGTTCCGCCCGCACGGCCGGGTCACCGCGGGCAACGCCTCCGGCATCAACGACGGCGCCACCGGCTGCGTCGTGGCCGCCTCCGACGTCGCCGAAGAGCTCGGCCTCGCGCCGAAGATGCGCCTGGTCTCGTACGCCTTCGCGGGCGTGGACCCGGAGGTGATGGGTGTCGGGCCGATCCCGTCCACCGAGCGGGCCCTGCGGCTGGCCGGGCTCTCCGTCTCCGACATGGGACTGTTCGAGATCAACGAGGCGTTCGCCGTGCAGGTGCTGGCGTTCCTCGAACACTTCGGCATCGCCGACGACGACCCCCGGGTGAACCCCTACGGCGGCGCCATCGCCTTCGGCCACCCGCTCGCCTCCTCCGGGGTGCGTCTGATGACGCAGCTCGCCCGCGAGTTCGGGGAGCGCCCCGACGTCCGCTACGGCGTGACCACGATGTGCGTGGGCCTGGGCATGGGCGGAACGGTCATCTGGGAGAACCTCGGCTGGGAGGGCGAGAAGTGACGGACAACAAGACGAACAGCGAGACGGACATCACGCGGCTCTTCGCCGACGAGGTCGTCACCCGGGCGGCCGTGCGCGACGTGGAACTGCCCTACGGGGCGGGCACCATGGCCCTGATCACGCTGGACAACGGCTTCGATCACACCAAGCCTTCGACGTTCGGCCCCGCCGGGCTGACCTCGCTGGGTGAGGCCCTGGACGCGGTCGCCGCACGCGGCGACCTGGCGGCCGTGGGTGTCGTCGGCAAGCCGTTCGTCTTCGCCGTCGGCGCCGACCTCAAGGGCGCCGCGCTGGTCTCCGAGCGCGAGCAGGCGCTGCTGATCGGCAGGCTGGGGCACGACGTGTTCCGCCGTCTCGGCGAGCTGGACGTGCCCTCGTTCGCGTTCGTCAACGGCGCGGCCATGGGCGGCGGCCTGGAGGTCGCGCTGCACTGCACCTACCGGACCATCTCCTCGGGCGTGGCCGCGGTGGCGCTTCCCGAGTGCTTCCTCGGCCTGGTCCCCGGCTGGGGCGGAACCCAGCTGCTGCCCCGGCTGATCGGCCCGGCCGCGGCCGTCAAGCTGATCGTCGAGAACCCGCTCGCGCAGAACCGCATGATCAAGGGCGGGGAGGCGTTCGCGCTCGGCGTCGCCGACGCGATGTTCGAGCCCGCCGACTTCCTGGAGGAGTCGCTGCGCTGGGCCGCCCAGGTGCTGCGCGGTGAGGTGACGGTCTCCCGCACCGACCACACCGGGGACGACTGGGCCAAGACGGTCGCCGACGCGCGCTTCCTGCTCGACATGAGGCTGCACGGCGCCTCCCCGGCCCCCTACCGGGCGCTGGAGCTGGTCGAGTTGTCCCGCACCGCTTCGCGCGACGAGGGGTTCGCCGCCGAGGACGAGGCCCTCGCCGACCTCCTCATGGGCGACGAGCTTCGCGCCGGCCTGTACTCCTTCGACCTGGTCCAGCGGCGGGCCAAGAAGCCCGCGGGCGCCCCCGACAAGGCGCTGGCCCGCAAGGTGACCAAGGTCGGCGTCGTCGGCGCGGGCCTGATGGCCTCGCAGATGGCGCTGCTGTTCGCGCGCCGCCTGGAGGTCCCGGTCGTGCTGACCGACCTCGACCAGGACCGCCTCGACAAGGGCGTGGGATACGTCCACGCCGAGGTGGACAAGCTGCTCGGCAAGGGGCGCCTCTCCGCCGACCAGGCCAACCGGCTCAAGGCCCTGGTGACCGGCTCGCTGACCAAGGACGCGTTCGCCGACGCCGACTTCGTCATCGAGGCGGTCTTCGAGGACATGAAGGTCAAGCGGAAGGTGTTCGCCGAGGTGGAGGAGGTCGTCTCCGCCGAGTGCGTGCTCGCCACGAACACCTCCTCGCTGTCGCTGACCGAGATGGCCTCGGGGCTGCGCCACCCGGAGCGCGTCGTGGGCTTCCACTTCTTCAACCCGGTCGCGGTGATGCCGCTGCTGGAGATCGTGCGGGGAGCGAAGACCGACGACGCGACGCTCGCCACGGCCTTCTCCGTCGGACGGTCGCTGAAGAAGTCGTCCGTGCTGGTCAAGGACGCGCCCGCGTTCGTGGTCAACCGCCTGCTGACGCGCTTCATGGGCGAGGTCATCGGCGCCGTCGACGAGGGCACCCCGCTTGAGGTCGCCGACCACGCGCTGGACGGGCTGGGCCTGCCGATGACCCCGTTCGCGCTGCTGCAACTCGTCGGCCCGGCCGTGGCGCTGCACGTCGCCGAGACGATGCACGAGGCCTTCCCCGCCCGCTACGGGGTGTCGGAGAACCTCGCCCGGCTCGTCGCGGCGGGCAGGCCCGGTGTCTACGCGCCGGACTTCTCGCTGGACCCCGAGGCGGTCGCCCTCTTCGCCGGCGGCACCTCCCCGTCGACGGCGGAGGAGGTGCGGCTGCGGGCGCTGCGGGCGCTGGCCGAGGAGATCCGCCTCATGCTCCAGGAGGGCGTGGTCTCCGCTCCCCAGGACATCGACCTGTGCATGATCCTCGGTGCGGGCTGGCCGTTCCACCTGGGCGGCGTCACCCCGTACCTGGACCGGACGGGCATCGCCGAGCCGCGGTTCCTGCCGCCGGGCGTGGCCTCGGTCCCCGCCTGACGTCTCCTTCTCGCGGCCCCTTCCCTCGGGAACGGGCCGCGAGAAGGAGATCACCGCGAGCGCTCCGAGAGCCTGCTGTGCCGGTAGCCGTACCCGAAGTAGAGCAGGATCCCGAGCAGCATCCACACCACGAACCTGAGCCAGGTCTCCACGGGGAGGTTGAGCATCAGGTAGACGCAGGCGAGCACCGACAGGACGGGAACCACCGGCACCAGCGGGGTGCGGAAGGAACGCGGCAGGTCGGGGCGGGTGCGGCGGAGGATGACCACCGCGATCGAGACCACCACGAACGCGAAGAGCGTGCCGATGTTGACCAGCTCGGCGATGGTGGACAGCGGCACCAGCCCGGCCAGGGCCGCGACGACGACACCCATCATGATGGTGATGACGTACGGGGTCCGGTATTTGGGGTGCACCTTGGCCAGCCCGCTCGGCAGCAGGTGGTCGCGGCACATGGCGAACATCACCCGCGACATGCCCATCATGAGGATCATCACGACCGTCGTGAGACCGGCCAGCGCGCCGACGCTGATCAGCGACGCGGCCCACGTCTGGCCGACCGCCTTGAACGCGTCGGCGAGCGGCGCCGCCTCGCTGAGCTGACCGTAGGGCTGCATTCCGACGACGACCAGGGAGACCGCGACGTACAGCGCCGTGCAGATGGCGAGCGAGGACAGGATGCCGATGGGCAGGTCCCGCTGCGGGTTGCGCGTCTCCTCCGCCGCGGTGGCGACCACGTCGAAGCCGATGTAGGCGAAGAACACGATGGCCGCGGCACTGAAGATGCCCAGCACCCCGTACGCCACCGGGCTGATCCCGAACAGCACCTGGATCAGCGGCGCGGACAGCCCCTCCACGGCCGGGGTCGCCTTCGACGGCGGGACGAACGGCGAGTAGTTGGCGCCCCTGACGAAGAACAGCCCGGCCACGACGACCAGCAGGATCACCGCGAGCTTGATCGTGACGATGATCAGGTTGAACCGGGACGACAGCTTGATCCCGACGACCAGGATCGCGGTGAGAACCAGCACGATCAGCGCGGCGGGCAGGTTGAACGCCGCCCCCTCCCCCGCGATCGTCTCCGGCAGTGTCATCCCCAGGGACGCCAGCAGCGAGGTGAGGTATCCCGACCAGCCGACCGCGACGACCGCGGCGCCGAGCATCATCTCCAGCGTGAGGTCCCAGCCGATGATCCAGGCGGGAAACTCACCGAGGGTGGCGAACGCGAAGGTGTAGGCGGATCCCGCCACCGGGACGGTGGAGGCGAACTCGGCGTAGCAGAGCGCCGCCAGCGCGCAGACGATGCCCGCGACCACGAAGGACAGTGCCACCGCGGGCCCGGCCATCTCCCTCGCGACCCGGCCGGTGAGTACGAAGATGCCGGTGCCGATGACGACGCCGATCCCGAAGACGGTGAGGTCCAGCGCGCTGAGGTCCTTGCGCAACCGGTGTTCCGGTGCCTCGGTGTCCGAGATCGACTGCTCCACCGACTTGACGCGCAAGACCCCCATGGCCCCTCCTCGACCGCCGGTTCTGTGTCGCAGGTCACATGCCCATTGGATCGGCGGACGAACGGCGAAACTCAAGGCTGTTTCAAAGTCGGGGTTGTCTAGGGGAAGGTCCCCGATGCCGTCCGCCGCTCCCGGCCGCGATCCTGGGGGCATGCTCCTGGACATGCTGCAGTCGTCGTCTCCGTACCTGGTCGGCTCGATACTCCTCGCGGTGCTGACGGTGGCGGGCTCGCTGATACCCGGGGTCGCGGCGATCCTCGTGGCGGGGGCGGCGCTGACGGGTCCGTGGGAGATCGCGGCGGTGGCGGCCGCCGGGTGCGCCGGGTACGCCCTGTACGCCACCGGCGGCTGGCTCGTCGGCCGCCGGTACGGATCGCGGCTGCGCCTGAGCGGCCTCGGACGCAGGATCGGCGAACGGCGCTGGTCGCGGGCCGAGCGGCTGGCCACGAGCACCGGCGCCGACAGCGGCGCCGGCACCGGCCCGGCCCTGGCCGCCGCCCCTTTCCTGCCCGTGACCGGCTCGCTCACCCCGATCGTCGCCGGGGCCCTGAGCGTGCCGTACGCGCGCTTCATCCGCTGGACCCTCGCGGGCGGCGCGGCCTGGATGACCGTCTACCTGTGGCTGGGCTCCCTCGCGAGTGAGGCCCTGCGGCAGAACCGGCATCTGCTGGTGCCGATCCTCGGGTGCGTGGCGGTCGTGGTCGCGGGCCTCGTCGTGATCAACCACCGTGCCCGCCCGGCGCGCGAGGCGGCGGGCACGGGTGACGCCGACGGCTCGGGCCACACGACCGGCTCCGGCGACGCGAGCGAGCGGATCCCCGGTTGACCCGGATCGACGCGGGCTACCGGGGATCCGCACGGTGGAGGTACCGCGCGGACGGAGGGGACGCGGTTCAGCGGCTCGGGTGCTCCTCCAGGTCCGCGGAGCGCTTCGCGATCGCCTCGGTGATCTGACGGGCGATGTCCTGCGAGGTCAGGCCGATCTCGCTGAGGATCTTCGGGCGCTTGGCGTGGTCGAGGAAGCGCTGCGGGATGCCGTACGTGCGGACCGGCACGTCCACGTCGGCGTCGCGCAGCATGCGGGCGACCGCGTCGCCGACCGCGCCGACCCTGCCGTTGTCCTCGACCACCACGACCAGCTTGTGAGCGCGGGCGGCCGGCACCAGGGCCTCGTCCAACGGCTTGACCCAGCGCGGGTCGACCACCGTGGCGGAGATGCCCTGGGCGTCGAGCAGGTCGGCGGCCTCCAGGCACAGCTCGGCCATCGGCCCCACGGACACGAGCAGCACGTCGGGATCACCCGCGCGCAGCACGTCCATCTCGCCGAGGCGTCCGACCGCCTCGGTCTCGGCGGCCACCGCCCCCTTGGGGTAGCGCACGACGCTCGGGCCGTCGTCGATCTCCACGGCCTCGGCCAGCAGCTCGCGCAGGCGGGGCTCGTCGCGGGGAACGGCGACCGACAGGCCCGGGACGACCTGCAGGATCGACAGGTCCCACATGCCGTTGTGGCTGGCGCCGTCGTCGCCGGTGACGCCCGCCCGGTCGAGCACGACCGTGACCGGGAGCCGGTGCAGGGCGACGTCCATCAGGAGCTGGTCGAAGGCCCGGTTGAGGAAGGTGGCGTAGACGGCCACCACCGGGTGCAGACCGCCGAGCGCCAAACCGGCGGCGCTGGTCAGGGCGTGCTGCTCGGCGATACCGACGTCGTAGAGACGGTCGGGGTAGGCCTCGGAGAACGGGATGAGGCCGGTGGGGCCGAGCATCGCGGCGGTGATCGCCACGATGTCGCGCCGCTCGGCGCCCAGGCGCACCATCTCCTGGCCGAAGACGTTGGTCCAGCCGTGCGGCTTCGGCTTCTCCTCACCGGTGAGCGGGTCGAAGACGCCCGGCGAGTGGAAGCAGTCCTCGTCGTGGTTCTCCGCCGGGGAGTAGCCGAAGCCCTTCTTGGTGAGCACGTGCACGATGACCGGGCGGCGGAAGTCGCGGGCCCTGCGCAGTGCGGACTCCACGGCCTGCTCGTCGTGGCCGTCGACGAGGCCGATGTACTTCAGGCCGAGGTCCTCGAACATGACCTGCGGGGCGAGGACGTCCTTGAGGCCCTTCTTGACGCCGTGCAGGGCGTCGTAGACGGGGGCGCCGACCACGGGGACCCTCGTCAGGTTGCCCTTGACGAACTCGAGCACGTCCTCGTAGCGCTGATCGGTGCGCAGGGAGGCCAGGTGCGAGGCGAGTCCGCCGATGGTCGGCGAGTAGGAGCGGCCGTTGTCGTTGACCACGATGATCAGTGGCAGGTCCTTGCGCGCCGCGATGTTGTTGAGCGCCTCCCAGGCCATACCGCCGGTGAGCGCCCCGTCCCCGATCACCGCGACGACCGTGCGGTCGACCTCGCCGCGCAGCCGGTACGCCTTGGCCAGGCCGTCGGCGTACGACAGCGCGGTCGAGGCGTGGGAGTTCTCGATGATGTCGTGCTCGGACTCGGCCTGGCTGGGGTAGCCCGACAGGCCGCCCTCCTGGCGGAGCGTGTCGAACTGCCCGGCCCGGCCGGTGAGCATCTTGTGGACGTACGCCTGGTGACCGGTGTCCCACAGGATGCGGTCGTGCGGCGAGTCGAAGACCCGGTGCATCGCGATCGTCAGCTCGACGACGCCGAGGTTGGGACCGAGGTGGCCGCCGCTGCGGGCGGTGGAGGCGATCAGGAGGTCCCTGATCTCGGCGGCGAGGACCGGTAGCTCGTCCGCCGCCAGGCGCTTGAGGTCCTCTGGCCCCTTGACCGACTCCAGAAGATTTCCAGGCTGCCCGGTCCGCTCGCTCACGGAATCATCCCCTCTGTCCAGTCAACGTCACGACGAGTCTAGTTGCGATGGGGGACGCAACCCCCAGGAGCGGCGATTCTGCACGTTTTATCCACAGTTGCAATAACCTTTGCCTCACCATGAAAACTCTCCCCTTTAGGCAACTATCATCGCTTGTTGCCGTCTCGTTGACGTTTGCCCTGGTGATGACCCTGGACACAGCCGGCGCCTCCGCCTCGTCGGCCACCGCGACCTTGGCCTCGCAGCAGGTCGCGCCGACCGTCGAGACGGCACAGGGTACGACCACCTCCGCGGGGAGGCAGGCGCCCCCGCGCGGCCGGGCCGCCGCGACGGCGAGCCCTCTTTACCGCACCGGCACCCTGCCCACGATGCGTTGCCAGGCCGGACAGATCCGCGCGGGGAGCGCGGCCTCCTACCGGACCTTCGTCACCAAGACGGTTCGCTGTCTGAATCGGGCCTGGAAGACCCAGTTCAGGAAGACGAACCTGTCGTTCTCCCACCCCAACCTCCGCTTCTCCTCCACCACCAAGGTGACCACCCCCTGTGGTCGGTGGCCCAGCAGCGCCGGGGGGATGTACTGCTCCAGCAACCGCACCATCTACATCGGTGTCACGCGTGAGGTCCTGAAGAACCCCTTCGTGCCCAACCACGCCCAGTTCATCGCCCACGAGTACGGCCACCACGTGCAACACCTCGCGGGGATCATCAACTACTACAGCAGCAGCATCTGGCGGGCCTCCTCGTCCACCAAGCTCGCCTTCTCCCGCCGCCTCGAACTGCAGGCCGACTGCCTCGGCTCCGCCTTCCTGCGTCAGGCCGCCGACGACCTCCCGGTCGATCCGGCGCACTGGGACGCGATGGTCAGCTGGGTCCGCGACAACGGGCACAAGAACTGGCCCAAGAACGACCACGGCAAGGGCCGCAGCCAGGCCTACTGGATGGAGCGCGGCTTCAACGCGGGCTCCCCTTCCGCCTGCAACACCTGGTCGGCCCCGACCGGTCGCGTCGCCTGACCCCGGCACACCCCGCACCACCTGATCTTCAGCGCCTCCCGCACCTCCTGACCCTCGGCACGAACCCCGCGATATGCGGCCATGCTTTCCAAGCATGGCCGCATATCGGCTTTACCCCCTCTTGAACCTTCCCTAGGGTTGGGCATCATGCGCATCCCCCTTATCGCACTGCTCTCCGGCGTGCTCGTGAGCACGCTGCTCGCCGGTACGGCGGGCGCGGAGATCAGCGGCGGGCGGCTCGCGCCCGTGCCCACGGGCCAGGCCGCCCTGACCGCCAACCCGATCTACAAGACGGGCAAGCTCGAACCGGACGCCTGCCCTGAGCAGCCGGTCTACAACGACGACCGGGAGAGCGCGGAGATCTATCTCGACTTCGCCCTGGACTGCCTCAACGAGGGCTGGGAGTACCAGTTCGCCAAGGTGAAGCTGCCCTTCTCCAAGCCCAGGTTCGCGGTCACCTCGCGCATCGGCGTCCCGACCGGCTGCGGCAAGTTCCCCAAGGACGCCCAGGCGGTCTACTGCCCGGCGAACAAGAAGATCACCTTCTACCTCAACAAGGACATCCTCTCCCAGGCGACCGAGCTGTTCCTGCTGCAGACCCTGGCCCACGAGTACGGCCACCACGTCCAGCAGCTCTCCGGGATCATGACGGCCTTCGCCTCACGGGACTACAAGAACGAGAAGGCGGTGCTGCGCGAGCTGCGCAAGATCGAGCTCCAGGCCGAGTGCCTGAGCGGCGCCTTCATCGGCAGCATCTGGCACTCCCTGAACCGTGAGGAGTCGGACTTCAAGTACGTCCTGAGCGCCGCCTACAGCACGGCCACCCACGGGACCGCCAAGAACGTCGCCTACTGGGTGACCCGCGGTTTCGACCAGGAGACCCCCGGCTCCTGCAACACCTTCTCCGCCCCCAGGTCCAAGGTCGCCTGACCCCCTCCCCCTTCTCTCGCCCTTTCTCTCGCGACCACCCGCCGCCGTTCCCGCGAGCACGCGACGGGTGGTCGTTCTTTTCCACCCGGTGCAAGCCACATCCTCCGGGGGTGCGAAACCCACCCCCGCCACCGGCCGGCGCGAGACAACCGCAGAACGCGAACACGAGTGGCGACGAACCGATGACATTCAGTAGTCTGGCGACGCCGCCTGAACACCCCTCCCCGTGAGCGCCCTCCACGCCACGGAGCCAGGTCCGGTCCCCCCGCTGGTACAAGGGCAAGGAGAAAGACGAGTTGGACACGACCGACATCCGCTTGCGCGTCCTGGAGACAGACGTCGCCGCGCTCCGCGCGCAGAGCCAGGAGAGCAAGGTGATCAACGCAGGGATCCTGGATGTCCTGAAAGACCTGCGAACCGTGACGACGGAACTCTGGACGGAGATGACCGGTTTCCGTACGGAGATGACCGGTTTCCGTACGGAGATGACCGGTTTCCGTACGGAGATGACCGGTTTCCGTACGGAGATGACGGGCTTCCGCACGGAGCTGGACGAGCTCCGCACCGGCCAGGACAGCCTCCGGGCAGAGATGGCCGGGCTCCGTACGGAGGTGAACGAACTCCGCACCGGACAGGACGAACTGCGCGCCGAGATGCGCACCGGTCACGCCGAGCTCCGCGAGGAGATCTCCGTGGTCAAGCGCTCCGCCGGAAACCTCGAGCTCTCCATGAAGCGCGTCGAGGGTGACGTCGCCGAGCTCAAGGCCGGTCACATCGAGCTGCGCCACCTGGTCGCGGACCTCGTGAAGTAACACCCGCACCGCCGTCGGCACCCGTGGCCCCGGGTGCCGACGGCCCGGCTTCCGTGAGTCATCCGACCCCACCCCGGGTTACACGACCGGCGCTCTACCCTTTGCGGGCGAGCAGGTGGATCTCCTGGAACTGCCGTCGGTCGGTGGGCTGAGGCTGACGCACCATCCGGCCCACCTCGGCGAGCCCGGACTCGCGCAGCGTCGCGGCGAGGTGATCCGGCCACCACCGGTAGGCCGGTGCGACCGCGTGGTCGAAGACCTGTGTCGGGTGAGACGGATCATCGCTCGCCGAAAAGCCGATCAGAAGGTGACCGCCGGGTGCCAGTACGCGGTAGAACTCGGCCAAGATGACGGGGAGTTCTCGCGGTGGCGTGTGGATGACGGACCACCGTGAGAGTACGCCGCCCAGCACCCCGTCGGCGATGTCCACCGCGGCCATCGAGCCCACGTCGAACCGCAGGCCCGGATAGGCGTGCCGAGCCAGTTCGATCATCGCGGGAGAGGCGTCGACACCGAACACCGCCAGCCCCAGCTCATCCAGATAAGCAGTGATATGGCCGGGTCCGCACCCCAGGTCCGCGACCTGACCGTCGCCACTCGCGCCCACAACCTCGGCGAAGGCACCCAGGATCGCGCGGTCCATGGTCCTGTCACGCAACTCTTCGCGGAACAGCTCCGCGTACAGGGGGGCGGCGGCATCGTAGGCCGCACGGGTGGCATCGAGGACATCGTGTTCAACCATGCCCGCGACAGTAGTTCCTGGCACCCAGGCAAGTCGGAAGAATCACGACGCATGCTGGTACGAGGCTCCCGTGAGAGCCGAAAGTTTCAGTGCCGTCCTGGCGTTTCCCCACCCCGGAAAGCGCTTGCTTGACACCCCGGGCCCCGGACCCAAAGCTGCGCGGAGCGCTCCCATGGCGTGTGGGGGCGCGCATGAGCTCCCACACGCATCGGAAGGGACCAACGTGCGCCACAGAAAAGCGCTGCTGTCGGCCACGGCCGGGGTGCTGGTCGCGGGCCTCGGCCTGGGCCACCTCACCGGCCTCGCCGGCGCCGCCGTCACGGGCCCGGCCTTGAGCGTCGACCTGGCCGACAGGCACGCGATCAGCCCCGACATCTATGGCATGAACTTCGCCGACGAGTCGCTCGCCCGCGACCTGCGGCTGCCGGTCCACCGCTGGGGCGGCAACGCCACAACCCGCTACAACTTCCGCAACGACACCACCAACCGGGCCTCGGACTGGTACTTCGAGAACATCCCCAACGACAACCCCAGCCCCGGCGACCTGCCGGACGGCTCGGATACGGACAGGTTCGTCGAACGGAACAGGGCGACCGGCACCCAGAGCATCCTCACCGTGCCGCTGCTGGGCTGGGTGGCCAAGGAACGGGCCAAGGCGTGCGGGTTCAGCGTCACCAAGTACGGCGAGCAGCAGTCCGTCGACCCGTGGGCCACCGACTGCGGCGACGGCAAGAAGCCCGACGGCACGCCGATCACCGGCAACGACCCGGAGGACACCTCCGTCGAGGTCGGCCCGCAGTACGTCAAGGACTGGATCGCCCACCTCAAGGGCAGGTACGGCTCCGCCACCGCCGGCGGGGTGAAGTACTACAACCTCGACAACGAGCCCGACCTGTGGCACTCCACCCACCGGGACGTGCGCCCCACGGGACTGGGCTACGACGAGCTGCGCGACCGCACCTACGAGTACGCCGCCGCGATCAAGGAGGCCGACCCGGGCGCCAAGACCCTCGGCCCGGTCGGCTGGGGCCTGAACTCGATCTTCTACTCCGGCCTCGACCAGGACACCTGCAGCAGGACGGGCTGCTGGAGCGACCCGCCCGACCGGGCGGCACACGGCGGCGTCCAGCTGGGCCCGTGGTACCTGCAGCAGATGAGGGCCTACGAGCAGGAGCACGGCACGCGCATCCTCGACTACTTCGACATCCACATCTACCCGCAGCAGGCCGGCGTGCACAACCAGGACGCCGGTGACGCCGCCACCCAGGAGCGTCGGCTGCGCTCCACCCGGCAGCTGTGGGACCCGGCCTACGTCGACGAGAGCTGGATCAACCAACCGGTGCGGATGATCCCCCGGATGCGCGAGCTGGCCGCCCAGCACTACCCGGGCACCAAGGTCGCCATGACCGAGTACAGCTGGGGCGCCTACGGCCACATCAACGGCGCGCTGGCCCAGGCCGACATCCTGGGCATCTTCGGCCGCGAGCGCCTCGACCTGGCCACGCTGTGGACGGCGCCCGAGCCCACCCAACCGGTGGCGCACGCCTTCCGGATGTACCGCAACTACGACGGCGAGGGCGGCGCGTTCGGAGAGACCTCGGTCAGGGCGGCCAGCGCCGACCAGGGCAAACTGGCCGTCTACGCCGCCGAGCGCGCTTCCGACGAGGCGCTCACCCTCGTCGTGGTCAACAAGACCGGCGAGGAGCTGACCAGCGACGTCGCGATCGTCGGCCGCACCGGCTCGTCGACCGCCCAGGTCTACCGTTACGGCGCCGCCGACCTGACGGCCATCCAGCGGGCCGCCGACCAGCCCGTGGGCGCGGACGGCTTCACCGGCACCTTCCCTGCCAACTCCATCACCACCGTCGTCATCCCGCCGGGCGGCACCGACCCCACGCCCACGCCGACCCCCACCCCGACTCCCACGCCCACCCCGACCCCCTCGGCCTCCTGCAGTGTCACCTACACCGTCGTCAACCAGTGGCAGGGCGGCTTCCAGGGCGGCGTGAAGATCACCAACCTGGGCACCACCCCGGTCAGTGGCTGGAAGGTCGGCTGGACCTTCGCAGGAGGCCAGAAGATCACCCAGTCCTGGAACGGCACCCACGCCCAGAACAGCGCGGCCGTCACCGTCACCAACGCCTCCTGGAACGGCACCCTCGCCGCGGGCGGCGGCAGCGCCGAGTTCGGCTTCCTGGCGAGCCTGACCGGAACCGCCAACGACAGACCCACCGCCTTCACCCTCGACGGCACCCCCTGCTCCATCGCCTGACCAGCCAGTTTTCCGTACAACGGGTCCGTCGGCCGATCTCGCTCGGAGAGGGAAACCCGCGTGGGGTCAGGAACCGGCGCGGGCGAGGACTTCGAGGGGGTCGGCGAGGACCTGGGAGAAGGCCAGTTCGGCGGCGCCGACGAGAGTGGCGTCATCGCCGAGGGCCGAGGTGCGCAGGCGCAGCTGCTCACGGCACGGAGGCAGGGCGTCGAGGGCGAGGCGGCTGCGGACCTGCGCGGCGGAGCCGAGATAGATCTCCCTGAGCGTGCCCCCGAAGACGACCATGTCGGGGTTGAACAGGTTGACGAGGTTGGAGACGCCCAGGCCGAGCCAGTCGCCGACGCGGCTCAGCGCCGCCTGCGCGACGACGTCTCCGCGGTCGGCGGCGTCGACCGCGGCGCGGACGGCGTCCCTGCCGACCTGGGAGCCGAAGCGGCCGGCGGCCTCCAGGAAGGCACGCTCTCCGACCTCCGCCTCCAGGCACCCGTGCGAGCCGCACCCGCAGAGGCGGCCCTTGTCGGGGTTGACGATCATGTGTCCGACCTCGCCGCCGAAGCCCAGGTGACCGCCGAGCAGCTGACCGTTGACGATCACTCCCCCGCCGATGCCGACGTCACCGTGGAGGTAGACGAGGTCGCGGCAGCCGACACCGACGCCTCGGGTCTGCTCGGCGAGGGCTGCGAGGTTGGCGTCGTTGCCGACGGTGACCGGCAGGCCGAGAGCGAGCCGGCGGGCCATCTCGTCGGCGAACGGCACGTCCTCCACGGTGACCATGTTGGGACCGAACCTGACGACCCCGTCGCCGCGGCCCACTCCCCCGGAGAACGCCGCCGCCACCCCGACGCACACCGTGTCCGGCCGTGTTTTGCGATGCATCTGCCGGGCGAAGGCGGCGAGCGGACCGACGATCTCCTCAAGGGAGAAGTCCCCGCGCCGCCGTATCGTCTCGCGACGGTCGAGAATGGTGCCGCCCAGACCGACGCGGGCGGCGACCAGCCGGTCGACGCCCACGTCGAAGGCGAACACGTAGACCCGCGCCGACTCGGGGCGGACCACCAGGGACGGACGTCCCGCCCTGCCCGTCTCCCTGGGGAGCTCCTCCCTGACCAGCCCGGCGGCGGTCAGATCGGCGGTGAGGGCCATGATGGTGCTGCGGTTGAGGCCCATCCGGTTGGTGAGTTCCGCACGCGAGGTGGGCCCGCTCAGATGGACGTGCCGGAGCAGGGCCCCAAGGTTGTGACGCCTGATCTCCTCTTGGGAGGGACCTGCCCGCATGGCGTGGTGTTCCTTCGGTGAATCGGAGTCGCTGGTCACCTTAGGCCGGTGGCGGCCGCCCGCTTGCGAGACAGGGCGTCCACCACGGCGGCGAGCAACAGGACAGAGCCGGTCACCATGAACTTCACACCGGAGCTGTAACCCATCAGGCCCATACCGTTCTCGATGACCGCGACCACGGCGCCGCCGAGGATGGCGTCCAGCACCCGGCCCTTGCCACCGAACAGGCTGGTGCCGCCGATGACGGCTGCGCCGACAGCGTAGAGCAGCACGTTGCTGCCGCCGGTGTTGGGGTCGACGGAACTGGCCCGCGAGGCGGCGATGACGCCGCCGACCGCGGCCATGGAAGAGCAGATCATGAAGGCGCTGATCTTCATCCGGTCGACGTTGATACCCGCCCGGCGCGCGGCCTCGGCGTTACCGCCGACCGCGTACAGATGCCGGCCGTACGCCGTGCGGCGGAGCACGAACGTCAGGACCAGCAGCAGGACCACGATGATGGGGACCACGAGCGGCATGCCCGCCAGGGAGACGACGGCGACGTTGCGGCTGCGCTCGATGTTGAGGAAGTAGACCGCGAGGCCGCCGAGCAGAGCGAGGGCGCCGACCCGCACCGCGATCAGCGAGATCGGGTCGGAGGTCAGCCCTCGGGCGGCACGCTTCTGGGAGCGCACCAGCTGGAGTCCGGCGTAGGCGGCGACGCCCACGGCCAGCAGGATCCAGCCCAGCGTGGGCGGCAGGTTCTTGTTCGCGATCGAGAGGATGGTCTCGTCGCGGATGGCGATGATGGTGCCGCCCTTGACGAGCAGCAGGACCAGTCCCTGGAAGGCGAGGAAGGCCGCGAGCGTCACCACGAACGACGGGATGCCGAGTTTCGCGACGATGGAGCCGATCGTGGTGCCGATCACCACACCGGTGAGGATCGCCGCTCCCACCGCCACGTACCAGGGCAGCCCCTGGCTACTGAGCATGATCGCGAGCACCGCGGCGCAGACCCCGCTGGCGAAGCCCGCCGACAGGTCGATCTCACCGAGGAGCAGCACGAACACCAGGCCCATGGCGATCACGGTGACCGCGGCGCCCTGGGTGAACAGGTTGGCGAAGTTTCCCGCGGTCAGGAAGGCGGGGCGCAGGACGGCGAAGACCGTGCAGAGCACCACGAGGCCGAACACCGCGGGCAGCGCGCCCATGTCGCCTCCGCGTACCCTTTCGGCGTAGCCGCGGAAGTTGCTTCTGATCGAGGGTGCCTCGGGTACGGTCTTCTGCGAGATCGTGGCGGTCATACGGTGACTCCGTTGGTGAGGCCGAGGTCCCCGCTGCGGCCAGAGGTGATCAGTTCGACGACCTGCGCGTGAGTCACGTCCGAGGTCTTGACCTGGGCCGCCATCCGGCCGAGGTAGAGGGTGGCGATCCGGTCGGACACGGCGAAGACGTCGTTCATGTTGTGGGAGATGAGCACGACGGCCAGGCCCTGGTCGGCCAGGCGCCGGACCAGTTCCAGCACCTGCGCCGTCTGGGCGACGCCGAGGGCGGCGGTCGGCTCGTCGAGGATGACGACCTTGCTGTTCCACAGCACGGCCTTGGCGATCGCCACCGTCTGACGCTGGCCGCCGGACAGGCTGGCGACGAGCTGGCGGATGGACTTGACGGTCCTGACCGACAGGCTCTCCAGGGTCTTGGCCGCCATCTCCTCCATCGTGTCCTCGTCGAGGACGATGCCGCGCTTGTGCTCGCGGCCGAGGAACATGTTCTGGACGATGTCGAGGTTGTCGCAGAGCGCGAGGTCCTGGTAGACGATCTCGATGCCCAGTTCGGCCGCGTCGCGCGGGCTGCCGATCTGGATCGGCTTGCCGTCGAAGAAGTACTCACCGGAGTCGATCGGGTGGATGCCGCCGACGCACTTGACGAGAGTGGACTTTCCTGCGCCGTTGTCGCCGACCAGCGCGGTCACCTCTCCGGCGTACGCGGAGAGGGAGACGTCGTGCAGGACCTGTACGGGACCGAAACTCTTGTCGATCCCGCGGAGTTCCAGTGCGGGGGTCATGGGGTTGTGCTCCCTGTGTTCATTTCGCGCGGCGAAGTTCGCGCGGGTCGGGCGCCTGCGAGCGGCGCCCCGCCCTGTCGCCGTCGCCGGGAGACGCTTCGCCTGCCGCGTCTTTTCGGTGTCTTCTCGGTGTCACAGGGTGGGGGATGCCGCGGTCGAGCGCGAAGGTGCGGCCGGCCGGAGAACGACCGGCCGCACCCTCCATGCCCTACTGGATTCCGGCCTCGGTGCACTTGGCGGCGAAGTCGCCGGTGCACAGCTCGTCCTTGGTCACGAAGCCGTCGGCGACGACGTCCTTGACACTGTCGAAGAAGATCGGCTGCGGGTCGAGGAGGACGGCGGGCACGTCGGCGCCGCTCTCGGTGTCCTTGACCGAGCCGGTCGCCGCGGGCTTCTCACCCTTGGCCAGGCCGATGGCGAGCTCGGCCGCCGCGTCGGCCTCCTTCTTGATCGCCTTGTAGACCGTCATGCACTGGTCACCGGCGAGGATGTTCTGCAGGCCCTGCACGGTGGCGTCCTGGCCGGTGACCGGGACCTTGCCGTTCAGGTTGTTCTTCTTGAGTACCGAGATGGCGGCGTTGCCGAGACCGTCGTTGGCGGCGAGGACGCCGGCGATCTTCGGCTGCTCGGTGAGCATCTGCTCGAAGATCGTGCCCGCCTGGGCGTTGTCCCAGTCGGGGACCGACTGGTCGGGACCCTTGACGTAGTCGCCCGAGTCGTACTTGGGCTTGAGCACGCCGTCGTAGCCGTTCTTGAACAGCGTGGCGTTGTTGTCGGTCGGCGAGCCGTTGAGCTCGGCGACGATCGGCTTCTCGGCCTTCTTGTCGGTCAGGCACTTCACCAGGCCCTCACCCTGCAGGGTGCCGACCTTGGTGTTGTCGAAGCTGACGTAGTACTGGGCGCCGCCGTTGAGGGTGAGGCGGTCGTAGTCGATGGTGGCCACGCCCTGCGCCTTGGCCTTGTCGAGCACGGCCTTGCCGGTGCCGCTGTCAAGGTTGACGATCATCAGGACCGTGGCCCCGTTGGTGATCATCTGGTCGGCGATGGTCTGGAACTGGGTCTTGTCGCCCTGGGCGTTCTGGATGTCGTAGGCGACACCCGCGGCCTTGAAGGCCTCCTCCAGGTACTTGCGGTCCGCGGTCTCCCAGCGGGCCGAGGACTTGCTGTCAGGAAGGATGACGCCGACCTTCCCCTCGGCGGCGGGTGCCGTGCTCTCCGCAGGGGCGGCGCTGGTGTCGGGGCTGTCGCTCCCGCAAGCGGTGAGGCCGAGGGTCATCGCCGCGGCGGCGGCGGTAAGGCTGAGGATCCCCTTGCGCATGGTGCACGGGTCCTTTCTTCTCTTAGAAAGACGGGGGGTACGGACGGGCGGCATGCCGAATTCGCGGGTACGGCTGTGCCGGGTCTCGGCTCACCATTCCGTTGAATGTTGTTTGCGGCAACGTATTCCGCCGTTGGCCTGGAGCG
This sequence comes from Streptosporangium sp. NPDC049078, assembly GCF_040648855.1. NCBI lineage: Bacteria > Bacillati > Actinomycetota > Actinomycetes > Streptosporangiales > Streptosporangiaceae > Streptosporangium > Streptosporangium sp. NPDC049078. The sequence goes on along the minus strand of NZ_JBEZEL010000008.1, from coordinate 181,958 downwards.
CCAGACCCTCCATAGGTAAAGTTTGTTGTGGCCGGTAACAATCCAGAAACGCACCCTTAACCGTCTCGGGACCGTGTGCGACCCGCCAGGCCAGATGTCACCTGACCACGATCGTCGCCGTCAAACCGGCCCCGGGTCGCGCCGCGGCCCGCGACGGAGGACGCCCCCACGGTTCACGCGTGACAGCCGCGAGTGCACCTGTTCGTCCGTAATCGCCGAGGATCGCCCGTTGCTCCGATCGGCCTTTCCCTTCATTTCTCGGCCGAAGCCGACGGCGAACCGGTGCAGAAGATCACCGGGTGCCCGTTTTGACACCCCGCATGGATAACCGCTATCTATTAGCCAACCGTTAGGGGTGACATGCAGGACGCAGTGCTGGCGATGCTCGCCAAGGAGCCGGCGCACGGATATCACTTGCACGCTCGACTGCGACGCAGTCTTGGCCCGCTGGGCGAGTCGATGAACCGTGGCCAGATCTATGTGACGTTGGCCCGGTTGGAGCGAGCGGGGCTCGTTGTCTGCGAGCGGACGGACGGCCTGCCCGAGCGGCCGGAGCGCAAGGTCTACGCGCTGACGCCGGACGGGCAACAACGGGTGGCCGCCTGGCTGGCCGAGGTGGGCTGGCCGAAACCAGACCTGGCGGAGTTTCATCTCAAGCTCGCCGCCGCCGCCGCTGCCCGGCTGGCCGACCCGGTGGAACTGGTGGCGGCGCAGCGCCGTGAACTGCTGCGCCGCTTGCGTGAGGCGCAGCAGGCGGCGCTGGCCCAGCCGGCGGGGTCGGGCGCCGGCCTGCTGCTGGAAGGGGTCGTGCTGCGGTTGCAGGCGGACCTGCGCTGGCTGGATGCCTGCGAACGGGCCTGGTCCAGGGCCGATGACGAGATCGAGGGTGGATGAACGTGTCAAGTGCCGCGGTCCGGACCTGCGCCCTGGTGAAGACGCATGGCCGGGGGCAGAGCCGGGTCCGCGCGGTGGACGAGGTCGACCTGGAGGTGCCGCAGGGACAGACACTGGCCGTCATGGGGCCCAGCGGCTGCGGGAAGTCGACCCTGCTGCACCTGCTGGGTGGCCTGGAGCGGCCTACCGATGGAGAGGTGTGGGTGGCCGGACGGCGCATCGACACGCTGAACGAGCGAGCTCTGGCGCGCATGCGGCGCCGGTCGGTGGGGTTCGTCTTCCAGGCCTTCCACCTGGTGGAGGAACTGTCGGCGGCCGAGAACGTGGAGCTGCCCGCGCTGCTGGCCGGGCACTCGCGCCGCCAGGCCAGACGGCGCGCGGGCCTGCTGCTGGAACGGGTCGGGCTCGCCGACCGCGCCCGCCACCTGCCCTCACGACTGTCCGGCGGTCAACGCCAGCGGATCGCCGTCGCCCGCGCGCTGGTCAACGACCCGCTGGTCGTCCTGGCCGACGAGCCGACCGGCAACCTCGACACCGCGGCGACCCTCGATGTGCTGAGGATCTTCGAAGATCTGCGTGCCGGGGGACAGACCCTCGTGGTCGTCACGCACGACGAACGGGTCGCGGCCACCGCGGACCGGCTGATCTCGATGCGCGACGGGATGTTCGTCGACGACACCCGGCTGGCCGGCTCCCACCCGCGCGGGCTCGGCGGGCTGATCGGGCTGGAGGGCTGAGCTCATGGGCCACATCATGCTCGTCGCGCGCCTGGTGCCGGCCGACGTGCGCCGGCACAGGCTCCAGGCCTTGACGCTCCTGCTCGCGGTCACCGTGGCCACCGCCACGATGGCCCTGGGCCTGTCCCTGCGCGGCGCGAGCGACGCGCTGTACGAACAGACCCGGGCGGCCACCGCCGGGCCGGACGTGGTGGCGCTCTCCGGTGACACGGGCCCCGCCGTGACCTCGGCCCTGACCTCGCTGGCGAACGATCCCGAAGTGGTCGCCCACCACGGCCCCTACCGCATCGTCTACGCCACCCTCACCGCGCGCTCCTCCACCTCGTCCCCGGTGGTGGTGCACGGCTTCGCCGAGAGGCCCGGCACGCTCAACCGGCCGCTGGTGACCTCGGGGCAGTGGGTACGCTCCGGCGGCGCGGTCCTCGAACGCGGCTTCGCCACCGCGCTGGGCGTCGGCGTCGGCGACCGCGTCGTCATCGCCGGCCGGTCGTATCCCGTCGTCGGGATCGCCGTCACCGCGGCCACCTCCATCTACCCCGGGGCCGCGCAGATCGGCCCGTACGGTGGTCCCATCGACTACAGCGGCCTGGCCTGGATGACCCGGTCGGATGCCCGGGCCCTGGCGTCGTCCCAGGATCTCCCGGTGACCACGGCCCTGGACCTCAAGCTGCGCGACCCGGCCGCCACCGAGGCATTCCTGGAGTCCTCCCGCGTCGCCGCCCTCGGGGTGAACGTCCACTCCTGGCAGTTCACGGCCGAGCACGACATGGTCGTCCTCAGGAACAGCCGGCCGATCCTGGTCGTCGGCAGCTGGTTGCTCGGTTTCCTGGCCGTCACCGGGGTCGCGGCGCTGGCCGCGGGACGCGCCGTCGAGCAGACGCGCCGGGCCGGGCTGCTCAAGGCCGTGGGCGCCACCCCTGGTCTGATCGCCACCGTCCTGTTCACCGAGTATCTGGCACTGGCGCTGGCCGGCGACGCGCTGGGGCTGGTGATCGCCCGCCTGGTCGTGCCCGCCGTCGCCGGCCCCACCGCCGGCCGGATCGGCGACGTGGCCGGGCCCGGCGGCGCCACCGTCGCAGCGACGACCGTCCTCGCCGTGGCGGTGGCGGTGTTGTCCACGCTGCGTCCCACGCTGCGGGCCAGTCGCACGGCGACCGTCACGGCGCTGTCCGCCACCGCGCACCAGCCCCGTCACCGCCCCTGGCTCACCGCGCTGTCCGCGCTGCTGCCCACGCCGCTGCTGCTCGGGCTGCGGCTGACCGCCCGCCGACCGGGTCGCGCCGTGCTGCAGGCGTGCTCCACCGCCACCACGGTGATCGCGATCGTGGCCCTGCTGACCCTCTACGCCCAGCCGGAGAGAGGCTACGGTCTGGACGGCTCCTCCATCCTGCCCAACCTGCGCGGCGAGCACGACCGCCGGCTGATGCTCGCCGTCACCATCCTGGTGATCGCCCTCACCGTCGTGAACACCGTCACGTTCACCTGGACCACCGCCATGGAGGCCCGGGCGAACATGGCCGTCGCACGTGCGCTCGGCGCCACCCCCGGCCAGGTCGCCTCGGGGCTGTCCACCGCCCAGCTCCTGCCCGCGCTGGGCGGTGCCGTCGTCGGCGTCCCCGCGGGCATCGGCCTGCTCTCGCTCTTCGCCGCCGGGAACGCGGTGGACCCCCCCTTCTCCTGGCTGCTCGGTGCCACACTCGCGACTCTCCTGGCGACGGCGGCACTCACCGCCCTGCCCGCACGCCTGGCTGCCCGCCGTCCCGTGGCGCGGGCGCTCAGCGCGGAAACGGCGTGACCGGCCCCGCTCAGCGGTGGAAGCTCTGAAAGCACGGAACCGCCCGGCGGGATGGTGTCCCGCCGAGCGGTTCTCGTCCGGGGTGTGCCCCCGAGCGGGCGGGGCCGGCGTGCGGCCCCGCCCCCCTGCTCAGCTCTTGGCGAGCAGGGAGCGCAGGACGTACTGCATGATGCCCCCGTGCCGGTAGTAGTCGGCCTCTCCCGGGGTGTCGATGCGCACGATCGCCTGGAACTCCTTGTCGTCGGCCCGCACCGTCACGGTCTGCGGGACGCCACCCTCGTTGAGTGCCTCGACGCCGATGACGTCGAAGGTCTCCTCACCGGTCAGGCCCAGCGAGCTCGCCGTCTCCCCTTCGGGGAACTGCAGCGGCAGCACGCCCATGCCGATCAGGTTGGAGCGGTGGATGCGCTCGTAGGACTCCGCGATGACGGCGCGGACGCCGAGCAGGGCGGTGCCCTTCGCCGCCCAGTCGCGCGAGGAGCCCGAGCCGTACTCCTTGCCCGCGAGGACGACGAGCGGGATGCCCGCGGCCTGGTAGTTGGCCGAGGCGTCGTAGATGAAGGACTGCGGACCGCCCGGGGCGGTGAAGTCGCGGGTGTAGCCGCCCTCCACGCCGTCGAGCAGCAGGTTCTTCAGCCGGATGTTCGCGAAGGTGCCGCGGATCATGACCTCGTGGTTGCCGCGGCGCGAGCCGTAGGAGTTGAAGTCCTTGACCTCGACGCCGTGTTCCTTCAGGTAGTCGGCGGCGGGGGTGCCGACCTTGATCGCGCCCGCCGGGGAGATGTGGTCGGTGGTGACCGAGTCGCCCAGCTTCGCGAGCACCCGGGCGGCGGAGATGTCGGTCACCGGCTCCGGCTTGGGAGGCATGCCCTCGAAGTAGGGGGCCTTGCGGACGTAGGTCGAGTCCGGGTCCCACTCGAAGGTGTTGCCGGTCGGGATCGGCAGCGAGCGCCAGGTCTCGTCGCCCTTGAACACGTCGGCGTAGTCGTGCAGGAACATCTCCTGGTCGATCGAGGAGGCGACGACCGCCGCGATCTCCTCGGGCGCGGGCCAGATGTCGGCGAGGAACACCGGCTCACCGTCCGAGCCCACACCCAGCGGCTCGTTGTTCAGGTCGAGGTCCATGGTGCCCGCGAGGGCGTAGGCGACGACCAGCGGCGGCGAGGCCAGGTAGTTCATCTTGACGTCGGGGTTGATCCGGCCCTCGAAGTTGCGGTTGCCCGACAGCACGGCGGTGACCGCGAGGTCGTTGTCCTGGATCGCGGCGGAGATCTCCTCCTGCAGCGGGCCCGAGTTGCCGATGCAGGTGGTGCAGCCGTAGCCGACCAGGTTGAAACCGATCTTGTCGAGGTACGGCTGCAGGCCGGAGCGCTCGAAGTAGCCGGTGACGACCTGCGAGCCGGGGGCGAGGGAGGTCTTGACCCACGGCTTGCGGGTCAGGCCCTTCTCGACCGCGTTCCTGGCGAGCAGCGCGGCACCCATCATGACGTACGGGTTGGAGGTGTTGGTGCAGCTGGTGATCGCGGCGATCGTCACCACGCCGTGGTCGATCTCGAAGTCGGTGCCGTCGGCGAGGGTGACCCGCACCACCTTGTGCGGCCGGTCGCCGTCGTGGCCGGCCGGGGTCGGTTTGTCGCCGTTGTCCTGGCGGGAGACGGCCGGGGGGTCGGAGGCGGGGAACGACTCGCCGGACGCCTCGTCGAGCGGGCCCTGGACGCTCGACACGTAGTCCTTGACGGCCGCGCGCCAGGCGCTCTTGGCGTCCGACAGCGCGATGCGGTCCTGAGGGCGCTTGGGGCCGGCGATCGACGGGACGACCGTGGACAGGTCCAGCTCGATGTACTCGGAGAAGACCGGCTCGGCGGCCTCGGGGTCGAGCCACATGCCCTGGGCCTTGGCGTAGGCCTCGACGAGGGCGACCTGCTCGGCGGAGCGGCCGGTCAGCGTGAGGTATTCGGTCGTCTGACCGTCGATCGGGAAGATCGCGCAGGTCGAGCCGAACTCGGGGCTCATGTTGCCGATCGTCGCCCGGTTGGCCAGCGGCACGCTGGAGACCCCGTCACCGTAGAACTCCACGAACTTGCCGACGACACCGTGCTTGCGGAGCATCTCGGTGATCGTGAGGACCAGGTCGGTGGCGGTGGCTCCGGCGGGGAGCCTGCCGGTCAGCTTGAAACCGACCACGCGCGGGATGAGCATGGAGATCGGCTGGCCGAGCATCGCGGCCTCGGCCTCGATGCCGCCCACGCCCCAGCCCAGGACGCCGATGCCGTTCTCCATGGTGGTGTGGGAGTCGGTGCCGACGCAGGTGTCGGGGTACGCGGCCAGCACGGTCTCGCCGTCGATCTCGACGCTTCGCGTCATCACGACCCGGGCGAGGTGCTCGATGTTGACCTGGTGCACGATGCCGGTGCCCGGCGGGACGACCTTGAACTCGTCGAAGGCGGTCTGGCCCCAGCGCAGGAACTGGTAGCGCTCGCGGTTGCGCTCGTACTCCCGTTCGACGTTGCGCTGGAAGGAGTCGGCCCCGCCGAAGAAGTCGACGATGACCGAGTGGTCGATGACCATCTCGGCCGGGGCGAGCGGGTTGATCCTGGCCGGGTCGCCGCCCAGGTCGCGGACGGCCTCGCGCATGGTGGCCAGGTCGACGACGCACGGGACGCCGGTGAAGTCCTGCATGATCACGCGGGCCGGCGTGAACTGGATCTCCACGTTCGGGTTCGCCTTCGGGTCCCACTGGCCGATCGCGCGGATGTGGTCGGCGGTGATGTTCGCGCCGTCCTCCGTGCGGAGAAGGTTCTCCAGAAGGATCTTCAGGCTGTACGGGAGACGCCCCGAGCCCTCCACGGCGTCCAGCCGGTAGATCTCGTATTCCGCGTCACCGACGCGGAGCGTGTCACGGCTGCCAAAGCTGTTCGCGGACACGGTTCGCCTCCCTCATCACCTGATGTCTGGCGCGCCGGCACATAGGGCGCGCTTGAATCCTGCCGCACCGCCCGAGTGCCCCGAACTGTTAGGTCTGCCTAACTTCCAGGTCACCGACAGGCCGCGACAAATGTCTCGACATCAAGATATCCCTCCGGGTATCTCGACATCAAATTACCCCCCAGTATGATCACTGCGGAGCGAGCCGGAGGTACAGCAGCCCGAGAACGACGACGGAAAGCACCGGGGCGAGAAACTTCTGCTCGAAGGCGCGCCCCGTCTTGATGCCGATCTTCCACGGCAGCAGCCACTTCTGCCGCATCGGCCAGAGGACCGGACACCCCTTCTCCGTACAGCAGTCACCCACGACGTGGGTGAGACATCCGATCGCGACCGCCAGCCCCAGCCAGGCGTATCCCACGTTGTCGCTGCGGAACACCACGAACAGCCCGGCCGTCATACCGATGTTGAGCATCGCCGAGGCGAACTTCTTGCCCGGGATGCCGATGCCGATCGCCCGCAGCGCGAGGCCGATGAGCAGCACCACCAGGATGTCGCGGCCGATCGGATAGGTGTTGGCCAGGTAGTGGGCGCCGAAACCCGCGGCGATCGCGAAGACCAGCGAGTGGGTGGCGTTGCGATGGCCACCGGCGAGCCACGAGACCGCCTTGCTCAGCCCCCAGGTGACCGGCCCGAACGTCTGCGCGATCGTCGCGCTCGGATGGTCGAGGTCCGGCAGCATCGCGGCACCGGCGCAGATGATGGCTCCGGCGACGAATTCGGCCGGATTGAGCGCGTTCACCATGACGCCGGTCTCGATGAACCTGGACGTCTCGGTCAGCAAGGGCAGCGCGGCCAGCGCGGGCGCCACCCCCAGCCAGGCGATCGCACCCGTCAGCGCATGCGTATGCCCCATCATCGGTCAAAAACCCCCATCAAGATCACCCTGGGAGACTGTACGTCAAAGCCTCCCCCAGATGGAGGACCGTGCCATCGCACACCATCGGCGTGTCGCAGGGGCGGAACGGCCCCGGCACGCGAACACTGATCGTTTTCCGTCGACTCCAGGGTCGCCCGAAGGCGACGATGGCCCGTTTCGATCTCTCCGCCCCTCCACGAAAGATGACCGCCATCCGCATCTTCCTACGAATGGGGAACGGATGGAACGGGCGAACAGTGCCTGGAACGGCGATCGGGAAGCCTCGCGGCGGAGTGGTCGTTCCCATGAGGCGGGTCTCGCGCGAGAAGCCCTCCGGGGACTCTTCACCGGAGGGCGGAACGCGCACCCGGGAGGGTCGCGATCAAGTGGGGACATGCGAAAACGACAGACGGGACCGTTCCGTACCGAAAGCACCCCCCAGCCCTTCCGGTACGGAACGGATCCCGTCCACGTCCTTTGTAACGTGCAGGTCTCAGGACTTGTTCCAGAATCCGGCAAGAATTACGTGATCTGCCTCACTTCTACTTAGAGTAATCAAAAATTACTCTGTGTAACCATCGGACAAATCCCCCATTTCGCGACATGGGGTTGTCGTCAGAACGTTCGCGATATATCTTTGAAGCATCGAGAGCGATCAAAAGACGATCGCGGTACGGAGGTACGACATGACATCGTCGAACGCGATGGGCGGCCCCTGGGCCGGATTCGGATCCCACGAGGTCAGGCGCGAGATGAAGCGCGCGGCCAGGGAGGCATGGCGGCAGATGGCCGCCGGATGGCACGAGGGCGGCCCGGAGCACGGCCCCCGCACGCCACACCACGGACACCACGAGGGCGGGCCGCACGAGCACCGGCACCGCGGCCACCGCGGCGGCCCCTTCCCCTTCGGCCCCGGGTTCCCCTGGGACCTCGGCCGGGGCGGCAGGGGGGGCAGAGGCCCGTTCGGCGGGGGGCCCTTCGGCGGCGGGCCGCCGTTCGGACGCGGACGCAAGGCGAAGCGCGGCGACGTCCGCGCCGCGATCCTCGCCCTGCTCACCGAGTCCCCCCGCAACGGCTACCAGATCATCCAGGAGATCGACCGGCGCAGCGAGGGCGGCTGGAAGCCGAGCCCCGGAGCGGTCTACCCGGCCCTGCAGCAGCTCACCGACGAGGGCCTGGTCCTGGCCGAGGAGAACGAGGGCCGCAAGACCTTCAGCCTCACCGACGCCGGCCGCGCCTACGTGGCCGAGCACTCCGAGGAGGTGCGCGCCCCGTGGGAGGAGATGACGCCCGAGGTCGACGACAGCACCTGGGAGCTGATGGACATCACCCGCCAGTCGGGGTTCGCCATGCTCCAGATCCTGCAGACCGGCAGTGACGCGCAGATCCGGCAGGCGAAGCAGACCCTGATCGAGACGCGCCGCAAGCTCTACCAAATCTTGGCCGACGGCGACACCGGCGAGGAGTGACCTGACCATGATCCCCCGAGACGACCTCCGCATCGGAGACGCCGAGCGCGACGTGGCGATGGAGGCCCTGCGCGAGCACTACGCACAGGGCCGCCTGACCCGTGATGAGCTCGACGAACGCCTCGAACTGACCCTGGCCGCGCGGACCGGCGGCGAGCTGGCCCGGGTGAGCGCGGACCTTCCCGGCCCGCACGCCTGGCGGCAGGAGGAGCCCGAGAACTCCCGGGGTCCCTGGGGCGCGGGAGCCCCCTGGGGCCCCGGATCGCCGTGGGGGCCGGGCGGAGGGCCGTGGGGGCCGGACGGGCGCCGCGGGCATGCCCACTCCTGGGGCCCTCCCCGGCACGGGGGCCGCCGTCACCACCCCGGCTGGAGCCACCACCGCATGGGCCACCACCTGGGCCACCGTGGCGGGCCTCCGCTCTTCCCCCTCATGTTCCTGGTGCTGGTGGCCGGGGTGCTGATCGGTGGATTCGGGGTGCTCAAGTTCGTCTTCCTCGCCTGGCTGGTGATCGCCGTGCTGGGAATGCTCCGCCGCGGACGGGGACGCTCCGGGAGGCGCCACGACCGGATCGGCCCCCCTGCCTCGTTCTGATCTCCTCCCGGGCGCTTCCGCCCTTGCCCCGATCGGCTCCGGGCGAGCGGGCGGCCCGCCGTTCCTCGGGGCCCCTCGTACCGACCGGTACGAGGGGCCCCGACAGCCCGACAGGAAGAAGCCACCGCGCAGCCGGCCAAACGTCTCGACTCGTAACGACCGGTACGAGGGGCTCCGGCCCGTCAGGTGAGAGACTCCCGCAGCCGCCGCATCTCCTGCGCGATCCCGTCCAGCGTCCAGTGCGCGTTCAGACCGCTCGGGTTGGGCAGCACCCACACCGCCGCGCCGCCGATCCGGGACTCCTGCGGCCCGATCACCGCCTTGGGAACGCCGAACGCCTGCCGGTAGGCGGTCACCCCCGCCACCGCCAGCACCTTCGGCCGGACCTCGGCGACCAGCCTCGCCAGCCGCTCCCCGCCCGCGCGAAACTCCTCGGCGGACAGCTCCGCCGCCCGCGCGGAGGACCGCCGCACCACGTTGGTGATGCCCAGCCCGTAGGAGGGAAGCAGGTCCTGCTCGGCCGGGGACAGCAGCCTGGGGGTGAAGCCCGAGCGGTACAGCGCGGGCCAGAAACGATTGCCCGGCCGGGCGAAGTGGTGGCCGGTGGCGGCGGAGTACAGGCCAGGATTGATCCCGCAGAACAGCACCTCCAGCGAAGGCCCGAGGACGTCCTCGATCGTCGCCTCCCCCGCCGCCTCAAGCTCGGCACGGCTCGGCCGCGCGACGGCCCGCCCTTCGGAGGGCGGGCGTCTCGCGGGCGGGGCACCCCGCTGTTTCCTGGACGGCACGATGCGAACCTAACCCATCTCCTCCCCCGCCCCGGCGGAAAAGCCGAGCGCTTCGTCCTTCTCCGGAGGAGGAGGACTACCGGAACACGGGGGGCAGGGGCGGGGAGACCTCGGGGGTACCCGGTCCGTGAAGCGTCACCCCCGCCCCGCTCACCCGTGACGGGAGAACTCCGGCCTTCACCCCGGACAGGGAGATCAAAGACGGGGGTCGACCGGTTCGGACTCCAGCGCCAGGACGGCGAAGACCGCCTCGTGCACCCTCCACAGCGGCTCCCCCTCGACCAGCCGGGAGAGCGCCTCAAGCCCCAGCGCGTGCTCGCGCAGGGCGAGCGAGCGCTTGCGGCCCAGGAAGCGGCGGCGCAGGACGTCCAGGCTCTCGGTGTAGTCGGGACCGTAGATGATCCGCAGGTACTCCCGCCCGCGCACCTTGATCCCGGGTTGCACCCGGCTGCGCCCGTCCGGTAGGTCCACCGGCTTGACGACCATCCCCTCGCCGCCCTCGGCGGTCAGCGCCGACCACCACGCCGTGGCCGCCTCCATCGACTCCGGCGAGGTCGGATCCACGAACACGTGCCTGGTGGGCGCGATCAGCGGGTCGTCGAGCCGGGACAGCAGGTCCAGGTGCCAGGAGTGCGGCTCCTGGACCGCGGTCGCCCGGCCCTCGCAGGCGAGGATCTGGAACGGTGCCAGGCGAAGGTCCTCCACCCCGGAGACAGGCCAGCAGTAACGCGCATATGCCTGCCTGAAACGGGCAGCGTTGCTGGAACGGCGTCGGGTGCGGTCCAACAGATCGCCCACATCCAAACCGCGCCCGGCCGCCGCTTCCAGCACGGTGACCGCCTCGGGCAGCACCGCACGGGCCGCGGCACCCACCGACGCGTACTGGCCGCGGATCAGCCCTTCGGCCTTGGCCGACCAGGGCAGCAGCTCGCAGTCGAGGGCGAGCCAGTTCGACCCCAGCTCCTCCATCAGCGGCGCGCACACCCGCCTGAGCCTGTCGACCAGTTCGGTGGTGTCGGCGAAGAACGGCCTTCCCGTACGGGTGTAGACCGTTCCGGCGGTGCCGTCGGTGATCCCGAACCGCGCCGCCGCCACCTCAGGGTCGGCGGCCAGCACGGCCACCGCCCGCGAGCCCATGTGCTTCTCCTCGCACACCACCCGGGTCACCCCGGCCGCGGCGAACTCGGCGAACGCCTCGGCCGGGTGCTCCAGGTATCCGTCCAGGCGGGAGGTCTCCGGGGGCGCCATCGTCGGCGGCAGGTAGACCAGCCAGCGCGGGTCGACCGCGAACCGGCTCATGATCTCCAGGGCCGCGGCCGAGTTCTCCTCCCGGATCTTGACGCGGCCACCGCCGTGGCGCACCTCGATGTGGTGGGTGCCCCGCACGTCGTCGACGGAGAGCAGGCCGGGGTCGCGGTGGCCGGGGGCGGTGAGCGGTTTGACCGGCTCGTACCAGACACGCTCGGCGGGTACCGAGACGATCTCCCGCTCCGGGTAGCGCAGCGCGGTCAGCCGCCCGCCGAAGACCACCCCGGTGTCCAGGCAGAGCGTGTTGTTGATCCACTCGGGCTCGGGAACCGGCGTGTGACCGTAGACGACCATGGCCAGGCCCCGGTACTCGCGTGCCCAGGGGTAGCGCACCGGCAGGCCGTACTCGTCGGTCTCACCGGTGGTGTCGCCGTACAGCGCGAAGGAGCGGACCCTGCCCGAGGCTCGGCCGTGATAGGCCTCCTTGAGCCCGGCGTGGGCGACGACGAGCCTGCCCCCGTCGAGCTGGTAGTGGCTGATCAGCCCGTCCATGAAGGCGAGCGCCTCGCGCCTGAACTCCTCCGGCTCGGCGGCCAGCTGGTCCAGCGACTCCTGAAGGCCGTGGGCCACCCTGACCTTGCGGCCGTTGAGCGCGCGGGCCAGCTTCTGCTCGTGGTTGCCCGACACGCACAGCGCGGTCCCGGCCGCGACCATGCCCATGACCAGCCGGAGCACGCCCGGCGAGTCGGGCCCCCGGTCCACCAGGTCGCCGACGAACACCGCCGTCCTGCCCTCGGGGTGCACGGCCCCCGCACCACCGGGGTCGATCTTCCAGCCGAGGTCGCGCAGCAGCGCCTCCAATTCGGCGCGGCAGCCGTGCACGTCGCCGATGATGTCGAACGGGCCGGTCAGCTCACGCCTGTCGGTCCACGCCTTCTCGGTGACGACCGTGGCGGCCTCGATCTCCTCGGCCCCGCGCAGCACGTGGACCCGGCGGAAACCGTCGCGCGAGATCCTGCTCATGGACCGGCGCAGCTCCTTACGCTGCCTGACGACCACGCGCGCCCCGAAGTCCCTGTCGGGCCTGGTCTCGTTGCGCGCGACCGCCAGCTCCTCCGGCACGTCCAGGACGATCGCGTCGACCAGCACGTTGTGCGACTTCGCGAGCTCGACCAGCTGCTTGCGCGCCTCCCACTGGACGTTCGTGGCGTCCACGACCGTGAGCAGCCCGCGCCGCAGCCGGGTGCCGACGATGTAGTGGAGCACGTCGAAGGCGTCGGGGGTGGCGGCCTGGTCGTTCTCGTCGTCGGCGACCAGACCCCGGCAGAAGTCGGAGGAGATCACCTGGGTCGGCGCGAAGTGCCTGGCGGCGAAGGTCGACTTGCCGCTGCCGGACACCCCCACGAGCACGACCAGCGACATCTCCGGTACGGCGATCTCAGTCATCTCCACCTCCCGCGTCTCCCGCGCCTCCCGTGCCCGCGCGCCCATCCTTGCCCGCGCTCACAGGACCTCTCACGCTCGTACGGCCCGCAGCGCCTCCGACGCTCACGAACCCGTCCGTGCCCGCGGAACCCTCCGTGCCTCCGGAACCGCCCGACGCGCCCGCGAGGCCGAACAGGGCCATCTGGGTGGGTGGGCCCACCTCGGGGTCGTCGTCGCCGATCGGCAGGAACTCGACGCGGTAGCCGTACTCGCCGCACACCTTCGCCGCCCACGCGCGGAACTCGGCGCGAGTCCATTCGAAGCGGTGGTCGGGGTGGCGCATGCCGTCCAGGGACTCGTAGCGGACGTTGTGCTCGACGTTGGGGGTCGTGACGATCACGTGCCCCGGCCGCGCCGCTCCGAAGACCACCCGCTCCAGCGCGTCCAGACGCGGTGGATCGACGTGCTCGACCACCTCCATCAGCACCGCGGCGTCGTATCCGGCGAACCGGGCGTCGGTGTAGGTGAGCGCTCCCTGGAACAGTTCCAGCCGCTCTCGCCGTCGCTCCGGCATCCGGTCGAGTTTCAACCGCCTGGCCGCGAACGCCAGCGCCCGGGAGGACACGTCCACCCCGGTCACCCTGGTGAAGCGGGGCCGTTCGAGCAGCGCCCCGACCAGCCGGCCGGAACCGCAGCCGAGATCGATGACGGTGCCCGCGTCCAGCCTTTCCAGGGTGGCGAGCACGGCCTCCAGACGCAGGGTGTTCAACGGGCGCCTGACGGCGTCGGCGGGCGCGGAACCTTCCTGTGAGGCCCCACGCGCGGGACCGCTCCGCCCGGCGTACTCCTTCGCGGCGGGGTCCTCCCCCGAGGAACGCTCCGCAGCGGAGCCCTCCTCGGCGGCCCTCTCCGCGGCAGTGTCCTCCCCGTCCTCCCCGTCCTCCCCGTCTTTCCCGGCGTGATCCTCTGTGGCGAGCTCGGCCGCGGGGTCCTCCTCGACCGGGGGTTCGAGGTCCTCCTCCACGTCGTCGCCGACCTCGGCGAGGCGGGCGAAGGCCGTACGGGTGAGGGCCCAGCGGCGGCCGAGGTAGCGGCGGGTGATCAGACCGCGGTCGGGGTGGGAGGCCAGCCACGACCCGCCCGCCCTGATCAGCTTGTCCACCTCGTCGGGGGCCACCCAGTAGTGCTTGGCGTCGTCGAGCACGGGAAGCAGCACGTAGAGCTGGTTGAGCGCGTCGGCCAGGCGGACCTCACCGCGCAGCACCAGCCGCACGTAGCGCGAGTCGCCCCACTCGGGAAACTCCTCGTCGAGCGGGAGCGCGGTCGCCTCGACCCGCCAGCCCAGCGGCTCGAACAACCGGTGCGCGAGCCCGGGACCGCCCCTGCACGGCAGCACGGGCAAGGTGATCTCCAGTGGGATCGGCCCGGCGGCCAGCTCGGGACGGCTCGCACAGCGCCCGGTGCGCGCCGTGCGGAACACGTCGGCCAGCGCCACGGCGAGCAGCGACGAGGCGGCGTAGGGCCGGTCGTTGACGTACTGGCCCAGCGTGTAGTCGGGCGTGGCGCGGTCGCGCGAGCGCACCAGGCGGATCGGGTCGACGTCGAGCATCAGCGCCGCCGTGCAACGCTCCTCGCCCGCCTCGGGGTAGAGGACACGTGCCACGCCGTACGACTGCCCGAACTCCTGGACCCGGTCGGGATGCTTGTGCAGCAGGAAGCCGAGGTCCGTGGCGGGCCGCACGGTGGTGGAGATCGTCAGTAACACCCCGCCCAGTGTGCCGCACGCCCTCCTGGACGGCCATCGGTTAACGGCGGGCCGGTCCGCGGCCGACCCGCCCGTGAACGACGCGCACCCCATCTCCCGCGAGCCCGTGCCCCGCCCCGCTCCGGTTCGGTCCGCCGGTGACGCGGTGACCTCTGGCGACAGGAGAGGCCGGGAAGGGACGGACCCCGTCCACGGGCGGTGACGTGGACGCGGACGACGCGAAGGCCGGTGACCTACACGCGGAACAGGATCTCGTCCGCGATGAGCTCAAGGTGGTCGAGATCGTCCAGGTCCAGCACCTGCAGGTAGATCCGCTCGGCGCCCAGCTCGGCGAACCGGCCGATCTTCTCGATGACCTCGGCGGGGGTGCCCGCCAGGCCCGCCGCCCGCAGCGCGGCGAGGTCCTGCCCGGTCGCCGCGGCCCGCCGTTCGATCTCCGCGTCGTCGGAGCCGACGCAGACGGTCTGCGCCACGGACAGGAGCACCGGCTCCCTGCCCTCCGCCTCACACGCCTTCCTGACCCGGTCGAAGGCCTCCGAGGTGTCCTCGGGAGTGCGGAACGGCACGTTGTACTCGTCGGCGAACCGGGCGACCA
Organism: Streptosporangium sp. NPDC049078; assembly: GCF_040648855.1. NCBI lineage: Bacteria > Bacillati > Actinomycetota > Actinomycetes > Streptosporangiales > Streptosporangiaceae > Streptosporangium > Streptosporangium sp. NPDC049078. Next base: position 166,806 of record NZ_JBEZEL010000008.1, on the reverse strand, counting down.
GACGTGGGGTGCGCCTGGCGCCGGTGCCGCCGATGATGATCGGCGGCTTCGGGCTCTGCGCGGGCTTGGGCAGCGCGGGCGAGTCGGCCAGCCTGTAGTGGGCGCCCTCGAAGGAGAAGGTCTCGCCCACCGGCGTGGTCCAGAGCCCGACCAGTATCTCCAGCTGCTCCTCGAACCGCCCGAACCGCTCGCCGACCGGCGGGAACGGAATGCCGTACGCGATGTGCTCGGCGTCGTACCAGCCGGTGCCCAGGCCCAGCTCGACCCGCCCGCGGCTCATCTGGTCGACCTGGGCCACACTGATCGCGAGCGGGCCCGGCAGCCGGAAGGTGACCGGCGTGACCATGGTGCCGAGACGGATCGTGGAGGTGTCCCTGGCCAGGCCCGCCAGGGTCGTCCAGGCGTCGGTGGAGCCGGCCCCCGCCTCGCCGGGGCCGATCCGCATGTAGTGGTCGGAGCGGAAGAAGGCGTCGAACCCCAGCCGCTCCGCGGCCAGCGCTACCGCCAGCAACTCGTCGTAGGTGGCACCCTGCTGCGGTTCAGTGAAGATCCTCAACTTCATGAGAGCCATTATCCGGGCACTCCGGACGGCATCCGTTGAAAGCCCGCGCCGTGGCGGGAACGCTTGCTAACGTTCTGGCCTCTGACGCAACGGGTAGCGGGCCGACGACTCACAGCGATCGTCCCCTGGCCGTCGAGGAGGGGATCACATGTCTGTGGCGACCGAACGCCCCGGCACCCGCAGGACCCGCGAGCCCGGCACTCCACCCCGGCCCCTCGTGGTGCTCGCCTCGATCGCGCTCGCCGCGGGCACCGGGGCCGCGGTCTGGCTGCTGCCCTCCAGGGCGCACGGCGAGTGGGCCGTCGTCGGGCGGGCCGGGCCGAGTGCGACGTCCTCGGGGCCGGTCTCGCGGCCGACGGCCACACCGTCGGCCACACCTGCCGTCGCCCGCCCGTCGGGCTTCGTGACCTTCGTGGACGCGGCCCGCGGGCCGCGTTTCAACCTGTCGAGGGAGGTGCGGAGGGGCCACGTGCGCTGGTTCACGCTGGGCCACCTCACCGCCGGACAGAAAGGCTGCGTGCCCAGGTGGGGAGGGCTCGGGGCGCGGGTCGGCGGCCCGCTCACCGATCGGCTCGCCCCGCTGCGCGCCGCGGGCGGGAACGCGGGCATCGCCTTCGGCGGCCCCGAGGGGCGCGAGCTCGCCGCGGCCTGCTCCGATCCGGCCAGGCTCACCGCCGCCTACCGCCGGGCGATCGGCGTCTTCGGTGCCGCCTACATCGACTTCGAGGTCTCCGCCCCCGGGGATGACGCCGTCGTGCTGCGGCGGGCCAGGGCGATCGCGGCCCTGCAGCGCGAGGCCGCCCGCGAGGGCCGTTCCCTCACCGTGAGCTTCACCCTCCCGATCACGAGAGCGGGCCTGTCCCCGGGCGACCAGGAGATGCTCCGGGCCACCCGGTCGGCGGGCGCCGAGATCGCCGCCGTCAACCTCCTGGCCCCCCTCGGCACCGCCCCGGTCACCGAGAGCCGCCTGCGCCCGATCGCCTCGGCCGTCCGTGCCGCGCATCCGCAGATAGCCCGTTCCCTGGGCGAGAGCACCGCCTGGCGTCGGATCGCCCTCACGCCCGTGCTCGCCAGGTCCGGCGACCTCACCCGGCTGGAGGCCCGCAGGCTCGCCGCCTTCAGCAGCCGCAACCATCTGGCGTGGCTCTCCGCCAGGGGCGCGGCCCTCTCCCCCGGCATCGCCAGGTTCCTCATCGGCGCGACGCGCTAGACAGGCACCTCCTTTGGGGTTATGAATGGGTTATAACCCTTCTCTAACCCCAAAGGGGCGACCTGATGCCGAAGATCAATGTCTACCTGCCGGACGAGCTGGCCGAGGCGGTGAAGAAGGCGGGGGTGCCGGTCTCCGCCGTCTGCCAGCGGGCTCTGGAACAGGCGGTACGGCGGGTGACCGCCATCCGCGAGACGGCGCTCGGCGCCTCCGGCCTCGACGACCTGACGGCGCGCCTCACCCACTTCACCCCGCGGGCCCGGGAGGTGGTGAAGCTCTCGGTGGAGCAGGCGAGGGCACTGGGCGCGACGGAGGTCGGCACCGAGCACCTGCTGGGCGGCATGCTCGCCGAAGGAGGCAATCTAGCGCTCCAGGTTCTCGGTGCCCTGGAGATCGACCCCGAGGAGGTGCGGCGGCGCCTGGACCGGCTCGGCCGCGACGCCCCGGCCCCTGTCGCCGAGACCACCTCCTCCGGCTCCTCCGAGACCCTCACCTTCGGCGGGCCCGCGGCGGCGGCCCTGGAGATGACCGTCACCGAGGCCACCTCGCTCGGCCACAACTACGTCGGCTGCGAGCACCTGCTCCTCGGGCTGGTCGCGGAACCGGACGGTGCGGCCGGGCGCATCCTGCGGGAACTGGGCGCCGAGCACCGGCTGACCCGCCACGCGGTCTCGGCCGCACTCGCCGGATACGTCCACCTGAGAGCACAGACCCGGGCCACCACCGCTCCCCCGGTCACTCCCCCGGTCCTGCCCGCCGACGCGGCGAGCGCCCTGTCGGCGGCCGTACGCGAGGAGCTGCGCCCCGTCCTGCTCAGGCTCGAACGACTGGAGGAGCGCCTCGGCCCGGCGGACGAGGCGTAGTCGTGGACACGCCCACCCACGCGACCGTGTCTCCGTCCGCGTCTCCGTCCGTGTCTCCGTCCGTGTCTCCGTCCGTGTCTCCGTCCGCGGCCACCCCCCGTGCCGTGCACCCGGTCCTCTGCCTGGCCGCGGGCGTGATCGCACGGCTGGTCACGGGGGTGGCCGTCGGCGTGCTCGTGGGGATGGGTTCCGGCGTGCTCGCCGGGGTGCCGGCGGGCATGATCGCGGGCATGCTCGTGCGTCTCCCGTACGCGGAGAGGGCGCGGCACCGAAGATCCCTTCGATGACCGGCCGACCGGCACCGCTCACACCTGCTCACACCTGCTCACACCTGGCGGGATGCTCGCGACTCCACACCCGTCCTCCCACGGGCCAACGGAGTGACACCGTCGAAGGGCCGTTGCCCGGAGCGCGGCGAAGGATCACCGGTGCCCCGGGACCGCTACCCGCTCTCCTCGGGGTCGCGGATGGGGATCCTGGCCACGAAGCGCGCGCCGCGTTCGGAGTCCTCGATGGTCAGCGTCCCGCCGTGGCGCTCGGCGATCCCTCTGGCGATCGCGAGGCCGAGTCCGGTGCCCCCCTGGTCCTTGCTGCGGGCGGCCTCCAGCCGCGCGAAGCGCTGGAACACGTACTCCCGCTGGTCGGGAGAGATCCCGGGCCCGTCGTCGCCGACCTCCAGCACGGCGTCGTCCCCCTCCCGGCGGACCGAGACCGTGACCGTGGAGGTGGCGTGCCGCTCCGCGTTGTCCAGGAGGTTGGCGATCAGCCGGGCGAGCTGGAGCCGATCCGCGGTGACCACCACGTCCGGTTGGGGGTCGGTCACGACCCTCGCCCGGCGGACACGGCGAGCGAGTTCGAAATCGGCCAGTTCACTCAGGTCCACCCGTTCCCCCAAGTCGACGCCGCCGGCGTCGACCCGGGCGAGTTCGAGCAGGTTGGTGACGATCGCCTGCAGCCGGTGGAGGCTGCCCAGGAGGGCGTCCGCCGTGGCGGGCCAGTCGGCCTCCTCCTGATGCAGCAGCGCCTCCTCCACCTGGGCGCGCATCGCGGTGATGGGACTGCGCAGATCGTGGGAGGCGTCGTAGGCGAAACGCCGTTCCCGCTGAAGCGCCGCCTCCAGCCGATCCAGGGTCTGGTTCACGATCTCGGCCAGCTGCCGGATCTCGTCGTGGTGCTCGGGCACCGGCACTCGGCGGCCCAGGTCGGTCGAGGTGATCTCGGCCAGCTCGGTGCGCATCGCCTCGATGGGGGCGAGGGTCTTGCCGACCGTGCGGTAGGTGCCGACCGCCGTGACTCCGACCAGCAGCGCGGATCCGCCCAGCAGCGCGGCGAGCAGGAAATGGTGAACGTACGGCGGGACGACGGGCTCGGCGCCGTAGATGATCCAGTGGCCTCCGTGCGCGTGGACCCGCAGGCCCACGACGATCACGCACGCGTCGGGGTTCGGCGTGCCGCAGACGACCCCGCCCTTCGGCGAGAACTCCTCCGGGGGGACGAAGGAGGCCATCCGCGGCTTGCCGGTCATCCGGGAGTTCGCCGCCACGACCCGGCCGGTCGGGCCCACCACCTGGAGGGCCACGATGCCCAGGTCGGGGAGCACCGGGGGCAGCCGGTCGCTCAGGAGGAGAGGAAGCACGCGCAGCTTCACCCGAAGGATTCGGTCGGCACGGTCCTCCGTCGCGTCCTGGTGGGCGCCCACCAGGATCAACGCGCAGAAGGTCGCGCACATCAGTGCCATCAGGACAGCGGCCAGCACCGTCATCCGGGCCCGCACGGACCAGTCGCGCCGCATGTTCACCGTCCTCCATCCCTGACGATCACGCTAAACGCGTGTCGCGCGAGGAAGCGGCGACCACCAGGCAAGGAGGCGCAAACTGTGAATCAAGAGAACGGAGCGGACGGGAAGACACGGTCGCCGTCCCCGAAAAACCCGCGACGGCCACGCTCGAACCGAGGTTCGAGCGTGGCCGTCGTGGAGACGGACCGGGCGGTACGCCTAGGGTTTCGGTCCCGGCTGGGGTTCTCGTTCGGCAGGTGAGGGGACGGGCTTCGGGTCGCGGCGGTTGGCGTACATGCTCGTGATCGTGACGATGGCCAGGACCCCGATGATGACCCCCAGCGAGAGCGGGGTGGGAATCTCCGGGACCCACGACCAGACACCGTGCGCCCAGTGCAGGACGAGCTTGATCCCGATGAAGGCCAGGATGATGCTGAGCCCGTGGTTCAGGTGCCGCAGCTTCGCCAGGACGCCCTGGAGCACGAAGTAGAGCGCCCGCAGGCCCATCAGGGCGAAGGCGTTCGTGGCGAAGACGATGAACGGGTCCTCGGTCACGCCGTACACGGCGGGCACCGAGTCGACGGCGAAGACGATGTCGGTGGCGAAGACGGCCACGATGGCCAACGCCAGCGGAGTCAGGGCCCGGCGGCCGTCCTGGCGAACAACCAGGTGGGAGCCGTGGTAGTCGTTGGTGACCGGCATGAAGCGCCGCAGCAGCCGCACCGAGCGCATGGAGGAGACGTCGACCTTGTGCTCCTCCCCGCTCAGCGCGTCCTTGAAGATCTTCCATGCGGTGAAGAGCAGGATCCCGCCGAAGAGCAGGAACGCCCACGTGCCGCTCTGCAGGACGGCCGCCCCCAGCGCGATGAAGATCGCGCGCAGCACCAGCGCCCCGACGATGCCGTACAGCAGGACTCGCTGGGCCAGCGCGGGCGGGACCGCGAAGGCCGACAGCAGCAGCATGAACACGAACAGGTTGTCCACCGACAGCGACTTCTCCACCACGTATCCGGTGAAGAACTCCACCGCCACCCCGGACCCGAAGGCCCCCCACACGTAGAAGCCGAAGATCAGAGGCAGCACCAGGTAGAAGACCGACCAGCCCACCGCCTCGCGCATACGCACCTCGTGCGGGCGCCGGGTGATCATGAAGTCCACGGCCAGCAGCAATATCAGGGCGGCTACGGTGATCGCCCACAGTTGCGGCGAACCGATGGTTTCAAGACTGGCTACCGACAGGACTGTCTCAGCGGACATGACCCTCCTCGAACGCGCGCTCGGCTGTTCGAGGTCTCCTTCGCCTGTTTTCGCAGGCGGCCGCCCGGGGCCGTTATGAAACGTCCGTATTGACCGGGTCGGCTCTTGGGAAGTACTCCCCTCGTCGTCCTAGGTTAGACCGTTTCTCGAGCGGTGCTCTACCCCGGGGTTCGCGCGACCTCTGAGCCACCCGGATTTTCGGGCCGGCAGGAAACCCCACCCGCCGAGGGCGCGACGAGCCGCCTCGGAGGGCCGGGGGCCGTCGTTTCCCCGCTTCGCGCGGTCATCCGCGACCTCGCCGGGTGACCGCGTCACCGGCCGCGCCCACCGCGAGGCCGAGGACGATCATGATGACGTAGCTGTAGATCTCGTAACCGCCGGGGGCGAGGAACCGAACGAATCCCATGAGATGAATCCAGCCGAACCACTCGTGCAGAAGGCCGCTCGCGCCGCCGACGACGAGGACGAAGCAGATCAGGCCGGACAGTGCCGCCAGAGGGGGCTTCGGCGGGGTGGTGGAGGTCATGACCCCGACGGTAGGCGCGCGGTGCCCGGCTCGGGATCGGGCCGAGGATGGCCGGGCGGTGACCAAGGATGGCCGTCGGCGGGCCCTGCGGTCGTACTTAAGTATCCGGTCGCGGCACGGACGCCGGGACACGGGCCGGAGGCCGCGTAAATTCCTGGAGTATGCGCCGCATCCACCGCACCCGCCGCGACCGGGTCACCGACGTGGCGCTGTTCCTCTTCGCCGCCTGTTTCGCCGCCGTCAGCTCGCAGTCCATACCGGTCCCCGAGACCCTCGACCCCGTGTGGCGGGACGTCGACCAGGTGGTCGGCGGGCTGGGGTGCGCCGCGACGCTGTTGCGGCGGAGATGGCCGGTACCGCTCGCGGTGGTGCTGCTGGTGGCGGGCACCTGGGCGCACTACCTGACCGGTCCGGCGATGGTGGCGGTGTTCACGGTGGCCGCGACCCGTCCGTGGCGGGTCACCGCGTGGGTGGCGGCGCTGGCCTTCGCACCGTTGCCCGTCTTCCTGTGGCAGGTGGCCGAGCTGTCCGGGGAACGTACGGGATCGGCGCTGACGTACTTCGCGCTGATCGCCGGGGCGATCGGGTGGGGACTGTTCCGGCGCTCCCGGCAGCAGCTGATCGCCTCGCTGCGAGAGCGCGCGGAGCTGGCCGAGGCGGACGCGGAGTTGCGGGCCGAATGGGCACGGCGGGAGACGCGGGAGGAGATCGCCCGCGAGATGCACGACGTGCTCGGCCATCGGCTGTCACTGCTGAGCGTGCACGCCGGAGCGCTGGAGTTCAACCCGGGCGCGCCCCGGGAGGAGATCGCGCGGGCCGCCGGGGTGATCCGGGAGAGCGCCCACCTCGCCCTGCGCGACCTGCGCGAGGTGATCGGGATACTGCGGGCCGGGCCGGACGAGGGCGAGCGACCGCAGCCGGAACTCGCGGACCTGGCCCGGCTGGTGGCGGAGGCACGGGCGACGGGCGGCCGGATCGAGCTGACCGGGCCGCCGGACGGGCGGATACCGCCGCCCGCGGTGGGGCGCACGGCGTACCGGATCGTGCAGGAGGCGCTGACCAACGCGCGCAAGCACGCGCCCGGCGCGGCGGTGGCGGTGGCGGTGAGCGGGTCCCCTGACGGCCGGCTCACGGTGGAGGTCCGCAACGCACCGCCACCGGGATCGGCTTCGGTCCGTGGCCTGGGTGAGGGCGGGGACGGGAGCGCAGGCGGAGACGGGAGCTACAGGGGCGGGAGCGCGGGCGGGCAGGGGTTGATCGGGCTCGCCGAACGGGCCAGGCTGGCGGGCGGCGAGCTGACCGCCGGCCCCGCCGACGGCGGGTTCCTGGTCCATGCCTGGCTGCCCTGGTCCACGACGGGCATCGCGTCCCCCGCGTACCGGAGTTCCGCGAGCGGGAAGGGGGAATGAGGTGATCCGCGTCCTGCTCGTCGACGACGACGCGATCGTACGGGCCGGGCTGCGCCTGATGCTGGGTGGCGCCCCGGACATCGAGATCGTCGCGGAGGCCGCCGACGGGTCCGAGGTGCCCGCCCTGGTCGCCGCGCACGGTCCCGACCTGGTGCTGATGGACATCCGGATGCCGGGCGTCGACGGGCTGGCCGCCACCGAGAGGCTCCGGGCCGGGCCCGGCGCCCCGGAGGTGCTGGTCCTGACCACCTTCCACACCGACGCGCACGTGCTGCGGGCACTGCGCGCCGGCGCGGCCGGGTTCCTCCTCAAGGACACCCCACCGCAGGACATCGTGACGGCCATCCGGACGGTGTCCGCCGGAGATCCGGTGCTCTCCCCCGCCGTCACCCGCCGGCTCATCGAGCAGGTGGCGGACGGCTCGGGGCAGGGCGACCGGGCCGCCGCCGCCCGTGCCCGGCTGGCGCTGCTGGCCGAACGGGAGCGACAGGTGGCCCTCGCGGTCGGACGCGGCCGCTCCAACGCCGAGATCGCGCGGGAGCTGCATCTGGCGCTGCCGACGGTGAAGACGCACGTGTCGCGGATCCTGACCCGGCTGGATCTCAACAACCGGGTCCAGATCGCCCTGCTGGTCCACGACGCGGGCGCGTCGGAACACCTGTGAGACCGCCGCCGGTCAGAGCCTGGATCGACTCGCCGACCAGCAGCGCCACACACTCCACGTGGTGGATCATCGGGACCACATCGAATTCACGTCGCCCCGGCTCACCCGAAGGGTGAAACCCCGCCTCGGCCGCGTTCGTTCGCCTGGGCCGATTCTCCGTCCAACAGTTCGCCCTCGCATGAACACAATGCCCGCACCGAAGGCCGGTCGACCTGCACGGCTCCGGCGAATCACCGAAAGGCCGGCTCCGATGTCCCGCATGCGATGAGAACGGATTGCGTGGCAGGACGTCGGTTCAATGGTCGCCACACCCAAAGGACGCACGGCTCGTTCACCGCGTTAAATGAATTCCCACGCCATCTCGGTATTCATTTCTTCTGGCGACCGAAACGGTCCGGCCACACTCTTTCAACACGTCGGAAACATGATCACAAAGTGTGATCGAACAGCGACCCGGCGCGAGATCACAGCCATTGACGCTCTTTGTCGCCCCCTAAAAAATAAATTATTCACCTGGCGTACATCAAATGGCATTTTTGTCACGGTTGTGTGTGGGTTCAAGAGAAATGGAGAGGCTGCGGAAGGAGGTCGTCTCCGCCCGTCCACCGCCGGCGGGGCCGCGGTCGTCGATGCGCCTCGCCCCGCATCCGCGACCAACGTGACCGGAAGCGGAGCCTCACACGCCCTGCGCCGGGCGCGGGCCCTGACCGCCCAGTATCCCGGCAAGCATCTTTGATCGACCCACCCGCTCGGCGAGCCGCCGGCGGATGAACAGGTGGAGGGACCGTGCCCGCATCCCGCGGCAGGATGTTCACCCGACCAAGAGGAAGAGGCAGGGTCCTGACGACCCTGCTGGTCACCCTGTCACTGCTGCTCCAGGTGGGCTTCCAGCCCACCGCGAAGGCCGCGACCACGGTGTCGATGGAATTCGACCTCCCCCAGGGGGCCGAGCGTACCGAGATCGACGAGTGGATCGACACAATAAACGACCGCGACGGCCTGCTCAGCGACGCCATCAAAGAGGAATGGCTGAACAACAGGGGGGCCTTGCCGGTTACGACACTGGACGGCTGGGTCGACTTCGACGGAACCATCGCGGTGAGGGGTTCCAAACTCGCGTTCACGCTGGAGAGTGACATCGCGCTCAGCGAGGTGTCCCCGTGGGGGGCCCTCGGCATCGCCATCGCCGGTGTGGCGGTCTACTTCTCCATCCTCATTACCTGCACGTTGTTCTTCCTTCCCGAATCGGGTCCGCTGGCGCCTCTCGCCAGCGCGGCATGCTCAGGGATAGCGACGTTCTTTTCGGTTTTCGCCAGAGGGGCACTCACGATCGCCTTCGAGGACAACCCCGATCCGGACGCCTGGTGGAACCTCCTCATCAACTCTTTCGTCCTGGGCGCGGCCGCGGCTGTATGGGAGGGCTACTTCGCGCCCGGCCTCAACGCCTCCGGAGCGCAGTGGTTCTCGAACATGGCGCGAAATGTGCGGGATGCCGGCAGCAAGGTAAAGTCCTGGTGGTGGGCGGGCAATATCGGCCTGACCATGGAAAACGTGGGCGGAACCATTCAACACAACGTCCCCCGGTACATGGATGCGATCGAGCTCGCCGCCGCGCGGCGCGGCGCGGCCCCCGGGCTCCTGCGGGTGATGCCGCTGGGCGACTCCATCACCCACGGCGTCGGTGGGACCCCTGGCGGCGTCGGCTATCGAGGCCGCCTGTGGGACCTGTTACAGGACGACGCGAACGCAATCGACTTCGTCGGCTCCGTGGACTCCGGGCACGGCAACATCCCCGACACCGACCACGAAGGCCATCCCAGCTGGCGGATCAGCCGGCTCGACAGCCTCGCGTCCGAGTGCGTGATCGCCCGTTACCGGCCCAACGTCGTCGTGTTGCACATCGGGACCAACGACCTGGCGAACGACGAGGAGCCCGAAACGGCCCACATCCGCCTCAGCAGGATGGTCGACAGGATCACGGACATCGCGCCGCTCACCACGGTCCTCGTCTCCAGCCTCGTACCGGCGAAGGACGAGTGGGACAACACGCTGATCGCGAGGTACAACGCCAGGCTGCCGAACATCGTCAACCTCCTCCGCGCCGAGGGCAAACGCGTCCGTCTGGTCAACAACGGCGCTCTCGGGGTCACCACGGCCGACCTGGCCGACTCGCTGCACCCCAACAACGACGGCTACCGCAAGATGGCCAACGCCTACCACAACGCGATCAAATCCGCGATGAACGAAGGCCTGATCATGCCCGCGCTCCCCGGCGACAACCGGCCGTGCACCCCGGCACCGGCCAACCCGCCGCCACCGCCCCCCACGGGCCCCGCTCCCGCGGGCTGGAACTACGTCGGCAAGATCGCCTCGGTTCCCGACGCGAGCCGTGCGCAGGTCCGCTTCGCCGACCTGAACGGCGACGGCCGCGACGACTACCTCCTGGTCGGCGAGCAGGGCCAGGTCAAGGCCTGGCTCAACAACCGCGCCGGTCAGGGCGGCGGCTGGAACTACATCGGCGAGATCGCCACCGGAGCGGCCCCCCGGCAGCAGGTGCGATTCGCGGACGTGAACGGCGACGGCCGCGACGACTACCTCTCGGTCGGCGACCGGGGCCAGGTCTCGATGTGGCGCAACGCCGGCACCGGTAACGCCGTCAGCTGGGTGGCTCAGGGCGTGGTCGCCACGGATGTCGGCGCGACGCGTGACCAGGTGCGGTTCGCCGACGTCGACGTCGACGGCCGCGACGACTACCTGGTGGTCGACGACCAGGGCCGGGTGCGCGCCTGGCTGAACCAGTTCACCGGCGGCGGCGTGGCGTGGTCGTACCAGGGCGAGATCGCCTCGGGCGTCGGCGCCACCCGTGACCAGGTACGATTCCACGACTTCGACGGTGACGGCCGCGATGACTACCTGGTGTTCGACGACACGGGCTATACCAAGGCCTGGCTGAACAACGTCGGCGGTAACCGGCCGTGGATCTACCAGGGCGCCGTCGTCGGTGGCGTGGGCGCCTTCCGCGACGATGTGGTCATTGCGGACATCGACGGGAACGGCCGCGACGACTACCTGACCGTCAACGCCGCAGGCGAGGTCGCGGCCTGGCTGAACGAACGCTGGGGCCGTGCCGACCCGTGGGACTACCAGGGCCAGATCGCCTCCACCGACGCGCCCCGCCAGGAGGTCAGGTTCGCCGACCTGAACGGCGACGGCCGCGACGACTACCTTCTGGTGAAGGACAACGGCAGGGTGGAGGCCTGGCTGAACGTCCGGGAGGCCGATCGCGTCGGCTGGAACTTCCGCGGCGTGGTCGCATCCGGATCGGGTCCGCGCGACCACATCCGCTTCGCCGACCTGAACGGCGACAACCGCGACGACTACCTCGTGGTCGGCGACCAGGGCCAGGTCGATGCCTGGTTCAACAGCGGCACCGGTGATGCCGTCGCCTGGACGAGCAAGGGCCGGCTCGCCTCGGGCTCGGCCCCCCGCGACCAGATCAGGTTCGCCGACATCGACGGCGACAACCGCGACGACTACCTCGTGGTCGACGACCAGGGCAGGGTCCGGCTCTGGCGCAACACCGGCACCCGCGATGCCGTCTCCTGGGTCAGTCAGGGCGAGGCCGCCTCCGGCGTCGGCGCGACCGGTCCCACGGTGACCTTCGCCGACGTCAACGGCGACCGCCGTGACGACTACCTGGTCCTCGGCGACCACGGCCAGATCCGCGCGTGGATCAACAACCGGGGCGGATCCGGGTCGACCTGGCTGTCGGCCGGCGAGGTCGCCTCCGGCGTCGGCGTGGCCCGCGCGAACATCGGCCTGGCCGAGATCAACGGTGATCGCCGGGCCGACTACCTCGTCCACGACAGCCGGGGCGGAGTGAAGGCCTGGTTCAACAACGGCGCCGGCATGACCGGCATGACCAGCCCCATGCCGAACGACCCCCAACCGCCGCCGCCGGGGGGCCTGCCGCTCTGCGTGGCCAACCGATGCTGATGATCTGAGACGCCCTGATCGATCAGAGCGGAACCGAAACTCCCATCACGGGCTTCGCCGGAGACCGTTCCGGCGAAGCCCTGCGACCGCCGGCGGTATGGCCTGGCGCATCGCCGCGGGGCAGAGCCTAGATCGACTCGCTGACCAGCAGCGCCACACACTCCACGTGATGCGTCATCGGGAAGGCGTCGAAGGCCCGCAGGTCGGCGAGGCGGTAGCCTCGTTCGGCGAACCAGGCCAGGTCGCGGGCGAGGGTGGCCGGGTCGCAGGAGACGTACACGATCCGGGTCGCCTGGAGGGTGGTCACGTTCTCGACGACGTCGCGGCCCAGGCCCGCCCTGGGCGGGTCGACGACGACCAGGTCCGCGCGCTCGATGCCGAAGCGGTCGAGGGCGTTCTCCACGCGTCCCCTGGCGAAACGGGCCTGGGGCAGGTCGCGGAGGTTGCGTTCCGCGTCGCGGACCGCCACGGACTCGGACTCGACGCCGAACACGGCTCCCTCGGGACCGACCGCCTCGGCCAGCCCCGCGGCGAACAGGCCGACGCCGCAGTAGAGGTCGAGGGCCCACTCGCCGGGGCGCGGGGCGGCGAACTCCATGACGGCGTCGAGGAGGGTGGCCGCGGCACCGGGGTGCACCTGCCAGAAACCGCTGCCGGTGACCTGGAAGTCTCGGCCGGCGACCCGCTCGACGAGATGGTTGCGGCCGTGGACGACGCGGCTGCGGCCCTTGCCCTCGTCGACGAAGACGGCCACGCTCGTGTCGAGGTCGGGGATCGCCACCGTGCGCCTGGGCCTGGGGGCGACCACGACCGCCTGGTCACCGGCGCTGGAGGCGATGACCTCCACCGATGAGGCGTTGCGCCAGTTCATCACCTCGGCGCCGACGTTCTCCACCTCGGGGTGGGCGATCAGGCAGGCGTCCACCGGCTCGATGTCGTGGGAGCGGTGGCGGCGCAGGCCCAGGCTCCCGTCCCGCTCGACGGCGAACTGGACGCGGGTGCGCCAGCCGAGCCCGTCGGGGGCTCCGGGGACCTCCTCGACGATGCCCTTCCAGTCGATCGAGGCCAGCCGCTTGAGCTGCTCGGCCACCACATCGGCCTTCAGCCGGCGCTGGGCGTCGAGGGAGGCGTGCTGCCAGTCGCAGCCGCCACAGCGGCCGGGGCCCGCGAACGGGCACGGCGGGGTCACCCGGTCGGTGGAGGGCTCCAGGATCTCGACCGCGTCGGCCCGCAGGAACCGGGAGGTCTCCTCGGTGATCTCGGCGACGACGCGCTCGCCGGGCAGCGCGTGCCGCACGAAGACGACCCGTCCGTCATGGCGGGCGACGCACCAGCCACCGTGCGCAACCGGTCCCACCGTCAGTTCGATCGCCATGGCCGTCGCCCCCAAGAGTAAATCGTCGTCGGTCGAGCCTCCTCGCGTCAGGAGCACCTACGAAAGGTTATGCCTTGACGTCCTCGTCTCGCGCCGCCTCCTGGGGTGGACGGCGTACGGCGCCCGGCGCGAGGGGCTCGGGGCGGCCCTTGAGCCGGTCGGAGGAGTGCAGCTGCCAGGGCACGCTGATCACCATCACGCCTGGCTGGAACAGCAGGCGGCCCTTCAGGCGCAGCGCGCTCTGGTTGTGCAGGAGGTGCTCCCACCAGTGGCCGACGACGTATTCGGGAATGTAGACGCTCACCACGTCCCGGGGGGAACGGCGGCGCAGCGACTTGACGTACTCCAGGATCGGCCTGGTGATCTCGCGGTAGGGCGAGTCGAGCATCTTCAGCGGCACCGGGATGCCGCGCCGCTCCCACTCCTCCTGCAGCGCCCTGGCCTCCGGTCCCTCCACGCCCACGGTGATCGCCTCCAGGGTGGAGGGACGGGTGGCGCGGGCGTAGGCGAGAGCACGCAGGGTCGGCTTGTGGATCTTGGAGACCAGGACGATGACGTGGTTGCGCGCGGGCAGCATCGTCTCGTCCACCTGGGAGTCCTCGGCGACGGCGAGTTCGGCCGCCACGTTCTCGTAGTGGCGGTGGATGCCCTTCATCATCAGGAAGAGCACCGGCATGGCCACGCAGACGATCCAGGCCCCGTGGGTGAACTTGGTGACCAGCACCACCACCAGCACCAGGCCGGTCATCACGCCGCCGAAGAAGTTGATCGTCCGCGAGCGGTGCATCTGGTGGCGGACCCTGGGGTCGGTCTCGGTTCTCAGATGCCTGCTCCAGTGCCTGACCATGCCGATCTGGCTCAGCGTGAACGACACGAAGACGCCCACGATGTAGAGGTTGAGCAGGCGGCTGACGTCGGCGTCGAAGCCCCACAGCAGCAGGCAGGCCCCGGCGGCGAGGATCACGATGCCGTTGGAGAAGGCGAGCCGGTCGCCCCTGGTGTGCAGCTGGCGGGGCAGGTAGCGGTCCTGGGCCAGGATCGAGCCGAGCACCGGAAAACCGTTGAAGGCGGTGTTGGCGGCGAGGAACAGGATCAGCGCGGTGACGGCGGCGATGAAGAAGAAGGGGAGTGAGCCGTTCCCGAAGACCGCGTCCGCCACCTGGGCGATGATCGGCTGCTGGTAGTAGTCGGGCCCGGCGGGCCGGCCGTCGATGAGGATGTCGCGGTAGGCGACGGCGGGGTCGGCGACCTTGACGCCCGAGGCGAGCGCGAGGGTGATGATGCCGACGAACATCGTCACCGAGATCAGGCCCATCATCAGCAGGGTGTTCGCGGCGTTCCTGCTCTTGGGCTTGCGGAAGGCGGGCACGCCGTTACTGATCGCCTCGACGCCGGTGAGGGCGGCACAGCCGGAGGAGAACGCGCGCAGGATCAGGAAGGCCGCCGCGAAAGAGGTGAGGTTCGTCTGCTCGGCGATGATCTCGTACCCGGAGGTGGGCGCGTGCAGCTCGTCACCGAGGATCAGCACCCGGAATCCGCCCCACGCGATCAGGCCGAGGACCGCGAACATGAAGGTGTAGGTGGGGATCGCGAAGGCCGCGCCCGACTCGCGGATACCGCGCAGGTTGACCACGGTCAGCAGCACGACGATGACGATCGCGACCAGCGTCTTGTGCTCGGCGACGTACGGGATGGTGGCGCCCACGTAGTCGACGCCGTTGGCGACCGAGACCGCGACGGTGAGCACGTAGTCGACCATCAGGGCGCTGGCGACGGTGAGACCGGCGTTCGGGCCGAGGTTGACGGTGGCGACCTCGTAGTCGCCACCCCCGCTGGGGTAGGCGTGCACGTTCTGCCGGTACGACGCCACGACGGTGAGCATCACCACGACGACGGCGACGGCCACCCAGGGGCTGAAGTGGTAGAAGGAGAGTCCCGCGAGGGAGAGGATGACCAGGATCTCCTGCGGGGCGTACGCGACGGAGGAGAGGGCGTCACTCGCGAAAACGGGTAGCGCGATGCGCTTGGGGAGCAGTTGCTCGTGTAGCTGCGTGCTGCGCAGCGCCCGCCCGATGAAAAGGCGTTTGACAAGGTCCGTCACCTTCGACACGTCTGCAGATGCTAGCCGTTATTACTCGGCCCCACTCACGCGGCACTCCCGGGGCGGTCCATACTGGCTGAATACATCGGGAACAAGATCCGCCTCACAGCGACCGGCGGGGGAGCATGCATATCGTGATCATGGGGTGTGGGCGGGTCGGTTCGACCCTGGCGCACATTCTTGAGGACAGCGGCCACTCGGTCGCGATCATCGACCATGACCCGCAGGCGTTCCGCCGCCTGCGGGCGGGGTTCAGGGGTCGCCGGGTGACCGGGGTCGGCTTCGACAGGGACGTCCTGGAGGAGGCGGGCATCGAGGCCGCGGCAGCCTACGTGGCGGTGAGCAGCGGAGACAACTCCAACATCATCTCCGCCAGGGTCGCCCGCGAGACGTTCGGCGTGGACAACGTCGTGGCCAGGATCTACGACTCCCGGCGCGCCGAGGTCTACCAGCGGCTGGGCATCCCCACCGTGGCCACGGTCCGCTGGACCGCCGACCAGATCCTGCGCCGCGTCCTGCCCGAGGGCGCCGAGCCGCTCTGGCGCGACCCCAGCGGGCGCGTGGTACTGGCGGAGGTGGCCTACCACCCCGGCTGGATCGGCACCCTGACGAGGGAGCTGGAGGCGGCGGCGGGCACCCGCCTGGCGTTCGTCAACCGGATCGGCGACACCCTGCTGCCCAGGAACGACTCGGTGGTGCAGGAGGGCGACATACTGCACGTCATGGCGGTCGAGGCCGACATGGACCGCATCAACAAGGTGTTGTCCGGAGCGCCGGAGAAGGAGCACTGATGCGCGTCACCATCGCCGGCGCGGGGGCGGTCGGCCGGTCGATCGCCGCCGAGCTCCTGGAGAACGGCCACGAGGTCCTGCTCGTCGACATCGACCCCAAGGCCATCAAGATCGATACCGTGCCGCGGGCGGAGTGGCTGCTCGCCGACGCCTGCGAGATCTCCTCGCTGGACGAGGCGGGCCTCGCCGACTGCCACGTGGTCATCGCCGCCAGCGGTGACGACAAGGTCAACCTGGTGGTGTCCCTGCTCGCCAAGACCGAGTACGGCGTGCCTCGCGTGGTCGCCAGGATCAACCACCCCAAGAACGAGTGGCTGTTCAACGAGTCGTGGGGCGTCGACGTGGCCGTCTCGACCCCGCGCCTGCTGAGCGCGCTGGTCGAGGAGGCGGTGAGCGTCGGCGACCTGGTGCGGCTGATGACCTTCCGCCAGGGCCAGGCCAACCTGGTCGAGCTCACCCTGCCCGAGGACGCGCCGGTCGTCGGCCAGCGCGCCGGCTCGGTTCCGTGGCCCAACGACACCGCCCTGGTCGCGATCCTGCGCGAGGGCCGGGTGCTGGTGCCCACCGCCGACGACCCGCTGGAGGCCGGCGACGAGCTGATGTTCGTGGCCAGCCAAGAGGTCGAGGAGGAGCTGGCCGAGCTCCTGTCCCCGCACCGCACGCCCCGCTGAACCCGCGCTCCCGCGCACCGGGCGAGCCGGTCCTCCCGCACCGCGTGCCGGGGGATCGGCGCCGGGAAGCCGTGTGTGACCTCCTGGGGACCGGACGGGTCGCCGCCCGGCGGACCGAGAAGCTCTTCGCGAAGGCCGGCGTGGCGGTCAGGAGGCCGCGGGCCGCACCGGGGTCCTGCCGCGGGCGAGGAGCCACACCATGGCCGCGAGCGCCGCGACCTGGAGCGGCCAGCCCATCGCGATCTTGAGGATGCCCAGCTGGGCGACCGCGTCGTCCCTGCCGATCAGATAGACGGGGAGCTGCACCGCCACCCGGATCACGCATGGGATCATCAGCAGCCAGGTGAGCCTGATGCACAACTTCACCACGGCCGGATCCGCGCGCCACGCGGTCGGGTCGCCGGTGACGGATCCGATGAGAAAGCCCACGACCGGCCACCGGGTGATGATCGACAGCAGCATGACCACGGAGTATCCGGCGTTGTAGAGGATGCCCGGCAGGAAGACGTCCTCCGCCTGGCCGGTACGGGAGGCGAAGAAGGCGCCGATGCCGATGCCGATCAAGCTGTTGATCACGAACTGCGGCGTCGAGCGTTGCACCAGCCGCACCACGAGCAGCAGCACCGCGGCCGAGATGCTCACGGTCAGTGACGGCCTCAGCTCCGAGGTGGTGATCCACATGACGGTGAAGGCGATGGTGGGCACGGCGGCCTCGATCACGCCTCGCACTCCGCCGAAGGCCTTGGCAAGCTGGCTGCGGATCGCGGCCTCGACCGTGTCGTGCGCGGCGGTCTCACCGGTGGTGGTCATCTTCTCGCTCACCGTCTTGGGATCGTCAATCACTCACGCACCGCCCGCTGGGCGCAGCTCGTATCTCGGATTGAACATGACTTTGCGGCCATCCTGCACGCTGACGAGCCCTTCCGCCAGCACCAGGCGCCCCGGCTCGATACCGGCGATCTTCCTGCGGCCCAGCCATATCAGGTCAATCACATCGGAACCATCGTAAAGCTCGGCCTCCAGTGCCGGAGCGCCTCCGCGAGGACGCAGCGTCACCGTCCGCAGGGTGCCGGTGACGCAGGAGCGACGGCGCATACCGCAGGAGACGATGGGCGTGGCACCGTGACGATCGAGGTCCTGCTGGAGCTCGTCGGCCTCCAGTTCGTCCTGACCGGCGGTCAACCGACGGAAGAATCCCCGCAGACCGCCCTGTTTGTGCGGCTCCTGAGAACCCACGGACCTCTCCTTCACACCCGAGTCGAACCAGCGTACGCGATCCGGCCCGTCAGCGAATCTCGGCGATCTCCGGCCCCCGCTCGAACGGCTTGAGATCGGGCACCTCTCCCCCGGCGGCCTGCTGCTCCGCGGCCTGCTTGGCCTCGGGCGGCAGCCGGAGCTCGATCGCCTCCTTGGGAGCCATGGGCTCGTCGCCGCGTACCACGACCATGTCCCTGACGACACCCTCCAGCGTCTCGGCGGCCCCGGCGTCGTCGGCGGCCTTACCGCTGATCACCGCGCGCAGGAACCAGCGCGGCCCGTCCACCCCGATGTAGCGGACCGGCTGCTCGCCGCCCTCCGCGGGGATCCTCGCGGCCAGCTCGACACCGAACGGCCCCTCCCGCTCCTCGGCGGTGCCTCCCGCACCCTTGACCCCCTCGGCCAGCTCGGCCCTGACCTCGTCCCAGATCCCGCTGCGCTTGGGCGCCGCGAAGGCGTGCACCTGCAGGGCACTCCCCTCGAACAGCACCACGGCACCGACGATCTGGTCGCCGGCCAGGTTGAGCTGCACCTCGAAACCGGCGTCCACCGGCAGGCGCATGCCTCCGAGGTCGACCCGTTCGCGCTCGGGGTGGGGCTCGTCCGCGTCCCACGGCCCCGACTCCCGCGACGGTACCCGCTCGACCTCTTCCACCGCGGCCTTGGCGGCCGGGGACTTCTCACGACGGCTGCGTCCGAACACTTCTCTCACGCTCCTTGAAGATTCACTCGTCACTCGTCACCCGCCGGGCACGGCGGCGGTCGCTCTCCGGGGCCGGGAGGATGCCCCGCCCTCGGATCGCCGGCCGTTCCGTCCACCTCGCCGGGATCACTTCCTGTCAGTGGCCGGTGGACCCGAACCCGCCGGCGCCTCGCACCGAACCCGGCAGCCGGTCCACCTCGTGGAACGCCGCCTTCTCCACCTTCTGGATCACCAGCTGCGCGACCCGGTCTCCCCTGCGCAGCCGTACGACGCTCTTGGTGTCGGTGTTGATCAGTGTCACCTTGATCTCCCCCCGGTATCCCGCGTCGACGGTGCCGGGCGCGTTGACGAGCGTCACCCCATACCTGGAGGCCAGGCCCGAACGCGGGTGGACGAACGCGGCGTACCCGTCTGGCAGGGCGATCGCCAGCCCGGTGCCGACCACGGCTCGCTCTCCGGGGAGGAGCTCGACGTCCTCTGCGGCGTGCAGGTCGGCGCCCGCGTCGCCCGGATGGGCGTACGAAGGCGGCGGCAGGTCGGGATCGAGCCGGTGGATCAACACCTCGACGGTGTGGGTCACGGGTTCACCTCGTACTCGTGGTGCTCGTCGGCGATCTTCTGAATGTCACCGTGCTTGGCGAAATGCTCCATGCCCACCTCGACGAAGAGGGCCGCGGCCCGCACGGCGACCGGACCGTCCGGGGAACCGATCCGGCCCTCAGCCTCAAGGTACGCCTTCCTGCCGGACATGCCGTTGCACCAGGCGCGCAAATGCAGGGCGGTGCCCACCGGAACCGGCGCGAGATAGTCGGTCTCCAGCCGGGCGGTGACGTAGGGGCGCTGGAAGAGCCACACGGACATACCGATGACCTCGTCCATCGCCGCGGCGAGCACACCGCCGTGCGCCAGGCCCGGCGCGCCCTGGTGGGTCTCCTCCACGGTGAACTCGGCGACCACCGTGATCCCGTCTGGGGTGAGAGCGGTCAGGCGCAGGCCGTTCGGGTGGTCGGCACCGCAGCCGAAGCAGCGGCTGTAGTGGGGACCGAGCGGGGTGCCGGGAGCGGGGGCGCCGGGGTGCGGCGCCGGGCGGGTCGCGTCCGGCGGAGGGGTGGTCAGGGCGGAACGGGTCACGGGGCAGAACGTTACCGCCTGGGCTGCGGTGATTCCTCATTCGCCGGCTTTCCCTCCGCACCGGCCCCCGGCCCGCCGGAACCGCTGCTCGGCCCCCCGGGACCACCGGGACCCTCGGGACCACCGGGACCCTCGGGACCACCGGGACCCTCGGGACCCTCGGGACCGCCGGAGCCCTCGGGACCGCCGGAGCCCTCGGGACCGCCGGGACCGTGAGGTTCCCCGGGATCGGGGTGTGGCGGGGCAGGTGGCAGGGCGGGCCGGGAACCACCCCCGAGGAGCTCCGGCAGCGCGCGGTAGATCACCGCGGCCACCGGCACCGCCACGGCGGCCCCGGCGATGCCCGCCAGGATGCCGCCCACCGCGAGCACCAGAATGATCGCCAGCGGGTGGAAGTGCAGCACCCTGCCGACGATCAGCGGCTGGAGCACGTGGTTCTCCAGCTGCTGCTCCACGACCAGGATGCCGAGGAAGATCAGAGCGTAGATCGGGCCCTTGGCACCGAGGGTGACCAGGGTGGCCACCGCACCGGCGAAGAAGATTCCGACGATGGGGATGAAGCTGGCCAGGAAGATCAGCACCGCGAGCGGCGCCCAGAGCGGCACGCCCATCCCCGCGAGCACGATGCCCATGACCACACCGTGCACGGCGGCCACCGCGACCGTACCCTGCACGTAGTGCGAGAGCGTCACCCAGGCGGCCCGGCCGGCCCTGTCGACACGGGGCGCGACGTCACCGAAGCCCTTCAGGAACCACGACCAGATCTGGTCGCCGTCCTTGAGCAGGAAGAACGTCACGAACAGCAGCAGCACGATGGAGGCGAGCACCTCCAGTGCCACCGTGGCGCCGGTGAGGACCGTCTGGGTGATCTGGTTGCGCTGGGTGGTGATCTGCCGCCCGATCTCGTCGACCCAGCTGGAGATCTGGGTCGGCTGCAGGTGCAGGGGGCCGGTGTAGAGCCAGTTCTCGACGCTCTTGACCGTCACGCGCAACTGGTCGAGAAGACCGGGGAACTCGTCGTTGGCACGCACCCCGATGATCCATCCGGTGCCGCCGAGCACGGCGAGCGCGATGATCATCGTGAGCCAGGTGGCGTAGATGGGCCGCATGCCCATCGCGCCGAACCTCCGGGTGAGCGGGAACAGCAGCGCGGTCAGCAGGAGCGCGACGGCCACCGGCAGCGCCACGATGCGCAGCGTCGCGATGAACTGCGCGAAGTAGAGGACCGCCCAGCCGATGATGATCAGGCAGAGGCTCCACATCGCGATGCGCAGCAGCGTGCGAGGCACCAGGTTGGTGAGGCGTTCCCGGTCGGAAATCACATGTTCAAGACTGTCACGCCGGGAGGATGAATGCGCGGGGGTTATCACAGGAACACGAAACGCGATGGTTCGTCCGTGCGCCGAGTGCCGGCGCCCGTCCCGCGCCGACCCGGCGGGCGTGCGGGTGCCCATCCCGCCGGGGTGGGCACCCGCCTTGCCTGGTCGGTGACACACCCCGGCGGGATCGGCCTCCGCCCGCGACCGGGAGCCGACGCCCCTGGTCACGGGCCGATGCCCACCGATCCCGAGCCGACGCCCCCCGGTCACCACTCACCGGATGAGCGCTCACCGGCAGGGGTCAGCGCTCATCCGGCGGGCGCGAGATCACCCTGTCTTCGAGGTAGCAGCTGCAGTTGCCACATCCTGGCGGCATGCCTGTCCTCCTCTCACCTGTCCTGCCTCGACCGTACGGCAGGACGCCCCGACGGGAAGGACAGATTCGCGTGCGCGCCCGGAGCGCGGATCCCGCCCGGGACCCCCGGCCGGGCGAGGAGCCGGACCTCACCGGGAGGCGTACCTCCGCACCTCGGGCCCACTGTCAGGTGAGAGCGACCTCCACGAGCAGATCCCCCTCGCCCTCGTGGAGCACGAACTCGTCGATGACGCCCGCGCCGCACAGGTCGTCCTGCGCCTGGCGCACGAGGGCGGCCCGCGCACCGGTGACGGTCAGCCGGGAGACCTCCGCGCGCATGGAGAGGCGCGCGTCGGACTTGGCCTTGCGGACCCGGCCGAGGACCGCGGCCACCACGGGCAGCAACTCGGGGTCGCCTCCTCGCTCACCCGCCTCGGGCCAGGCGGCCCGGTGCACCGAACCCTCACGCCACCAGGACCAGACCTCCTCGGTGACGAAGGGCAGGAAGGGGGCGAACAACCGGAGCATGACGTCGAGCGCCTCGCGCAGCGCCGCGTGCGCCGAACGCGCCGCTGTGTTTCCGGCGTTCCCGGCGTTCCCGGCGTTTCCGGCGTTTCCTTCGCCTCCGGTCCCGGTGTTCGCGTCGTCGTAGGCCCTCGCCTTGACCAGCTCCAGGTAGTCGTCGCAGAACTCCCAGAAGAACCGCTCGGTCCGCTCCAGCGCGCGGGTGTAGTCGTAGCCCTCGAACGCCTCGGTGGCCTCGTGGACCACCTCCGACAGCCGGGCCAGCATCGACAGGTCGATCGGCTCGGTGACCTCCCCGCCCTCCTCGCCCAGGCCGAGGACGAACCTGGAGGCGTTCAGGATCTTGATGGCCAGGCGGCGGCCGACCTTGATCTGACCGGTGTCGAACGCCGTGTCGGTGCCGGGGCGGCCGTTCGCCGCCCAGTAGCGGACCGCGTCGGAGCCGTACTGCTCCAGCAGGCCCAGCGGGGTGACCACGTTGCCCCGGGACTTGGACATCTTCTTGCGGTCGGGATCGAGGATCCACCCGGAGATCGCGACATCGCTCCAGGGCAGGGTGCCCTGCTCCAGGTGCGCGCGGACCACGGTGGAGAACAGCCAGGTCCGGATGATCTCGTGGGCCTGCGGGCGCAGGTTCATCGGGAAGACCCGCTCGAACAGGTCCTGGTCGCGCTCCCAGCCCCCGGCGATCTGCGGCGTCAGCGAGGAGGTGGCCCAGGTGTCCATCACGTCCTGGTCTCCGATGAAACCACTTGCCTTGCCGCGCTGGTCCTCGGTGTAGCCGGGCGGAACGTCGCTGGACGGGTCGATCGGCAGCGCGGACTCCGGCGGCATGATCGGCGCGGAGCGGTCGGGCTCGCCCTCGTCGTCCAGCGGGTACCAGACCGGGATGGGCACGCCGAAGAACCTCTGCCGGGAGATCAGCCAGTCGCCCGCCAGGCCCTGCACCCAGCTGTCGTAGCGGACCCGCATGTGCGGCGGGTGCCAGGAGAGCTCCGCGCCGCGCGCCAGGAGCGCGTCGCGCAGGGCGAGGTCGCGCCCTCCGTTGCGGATGTACCACTGGCGGGTGGTGACGATCTCCAGCGGCCGGTCGCCCTTCTCGTAGAACTTCACCGCGCGCCTGGTGGGCCGCGGCTCGCCCTCCATGTCACCCGAGGCGCGCAGCAGCTCCACGATCCGCTCACGGGCGCCGTGCACGGTCCTGCCCGCCAGCTCCGCGTACGGCTCCTCCGGCACGCCCTCGGGCGCGTCCGGCAGCAGCCTGCCGTCCCAGCCGATGACGGCGCGGGTGGGCAGGTCGAGCTCGCGCCACCAGACGACGTCGGTCACGTCGCCGAAGGTGCAGATCATCGCGATGCCCGAACCCTTGTCCGGCTCGGCCAGGTGGTGGGCGAGCACCGGCACCTCGACGCCGAACAGCGGTGTCCTGACCGTGGTGCCGAACAGGGGCCGGTAACGCTCGTCGTCCGGGTGGGCGACGAGCGCGACGCACGCGGGAAGCAGCTCGGGGCGGGTCGTCTCGATCCAGACCCGATCGCCGAACCCCCTGGCCCGCTGCTCCTCCGACAGGCCGAAGCCCAGCCGGTGGAAGGCACCGGGCCACTCCCGGTCCTCCAGCTCGGCCTGGGCGACGGCGGTGCGGAAGGTGACGTCCCACAGCGTGGGCGCCTGCGCCACGTACGCCTCCCCCCTGGCGAGGTTGCGCAGGAAGGCGCGCTGGGAGGCGGCCCGCGCGGCCTCGCCGATGGTGGCGTACGTCAGCGACCAGTCCACCGAGAGGCCCAGGCGGCGCCAGAGCTCCTCGAAGACCTTCTCGTCCTCGACGGTGAGCCGCTCGCACAGCTCGATGAAGTTTCCGCGGGAGATCGGGATCTGCCGTTTGGGATCGGGTCTGGCCGGGGGCTCGAACGAGGGGTCGTAGGCGATGGAGGGGTCGCAGCGCACGCCGAAGTGGTTCTGCACCCGGCGCTCGGTGGGCAGGCCGTTGTCGTCCCAGCCCATGGGGTAGAAGACCTCGCGCCCGCGCATGCGCTGGAAGCGGGCGACGGTGTCGGTGTGGGTGTAGGAGAAGACGTGGCCGACGTGGAGGGAACCGGAGACGGTCGGCGGCGGGGTGTCGATCGAGTAGATCTCCTCGCGCGTGCGCGACCTGTCGAAACGGTAGGTCCCCCCGGTCTCCCAACGGCCCGACCATACGACTTCCAGGCCGTCGAGAGTCGGTTTCTCGGGCATGGTCGCAGGGCGCGGACGCTGATGTGTCATGCCTCCCTATGGTATGGCTTCACGCGATACGACGCTCGGGGAGACTAGTGTTCTTGGGGCGAGCCACGAAACGGGAGGACCCTATGGCCGACAAGAGCGAGAAGCAGGACATGGCGTGGAGGGCGATCGGCGGCCTCCTGGGCCTCGCCACCGCGTGGGGGGCGAAGAAGGTCATCGGGTTCGCCTGGGAGAAGACCACCGGTAAGAAGCCTCCCGTCGACAACGAGTCCCTGGAGATCAGCCTCGGCGAGGCGATCGGCTACGCCGTGGTGATGGGGGTCGGCATGCAGGTGACGCAGATCGTGGTCGCCCGCACCGCCAAGAAGCGCTACAACGCCTGGAAGGCCATGAAGGACGCGGCCAAGGACGTCACCACCTGACGGCGAGACCGTGCCCCGCCGGTGACCCCGGCCGGGGTCACCGGCGTTGCCCCGGTGTTTCAGGACCCGTCGTCCCCTGCCGCCGTCAAGGACCCGCCGCGCCGCTCGCCCTGCCCGAGGGCGGCGAGGTCGCCGTCAGGAGGACTCCGGGACTTCGGAAGGTTCCGGTGAGTCCTGGGAGCCGGATGACTCCAGTGAGGTGAGAAACTCCTTGGCCCAGCGGTCCACGTCGTAGGTGGCCACCCTGCGGCGCAGCGACCGCATCCTGCGCGACAGATCGTGCGGGGTGGCCCGCATCGCGGTCAGCATCGTCCGCTTGAGACCGTCGATGTCGTAGGGGTTGACCATGAACGCCTGGCGCAGCTCGTCGGCCGCCCCGGCGAACTCGCTGAGCACCAGCGCGCCGCGCAGGTCGTTGCGGCAGGCGATGTACTCCTTGGCGACCAGGTTCATCCCGTCGCGCAGCGGCGTCACCATCATCACGTCCGCCGCGAGATAGAGCGCGGCGAGCTCGTCCCTGCCGTACGACTGGTGCATGTACTGCACGGGTTGCTGGCCGAGTTCTCCCTGCTCACCGTTGATCCGGCCGACCTGGAGTTCGATCGAGTC
Source organism: Streptosporangium sp. NPDC049078 (assembly GCF_040648855.1). Classification (NCBI taxonomy): domain Bacteria; kingdom Bacillati; phylum Actinomycetota; class Actinomycetes; order Streptosporangiales; family Streptosporangiaceae; genus Streptosporangium; species Streptosporangium sp. NPDC049078. The sequence goes on along the minus strand of NZ_JBEZEL010000008.1, from coordinate 141,063 downwards.
GCGCAGCCGCACGTACTCCTCGACCCGTTCCCTGCTCGGCGTGGCGATCTGTACGAACGCCGCCTCACCCGGCTTGATCGCCCCCTCGGAGAGCAGCTCGCCGAACGCCTTCAGGCGCTGGCCGATGCCCTTGGTGTAGTCGAGCCTGTCGACGCCGAGCAGCAGGCACTCTGGGTCACCCAGCTCCGCGCGGATCTCCCGCGCCCTGGAGATGATGTGCGGCTCCCTGACCAGGGAGTCGAGCTCGCCGAAGTCGACGGAGATGGGGAACGCCCCGGCGCGCACCACCCGGTCCCCCACGTAGATCTCGTGCTTGTGGTGCTGGAGGCCGAGCAGGCGGCGGCAGAGCCGGATGAAGTTGGACGCGCCGCCGGGGCGCTGGAACCCCACCATGTCCGCGCCGAGCAGCCCTTCGACGATCTCGCGCCGCCACGGCATCTGGGAGAACAGCTCGACCGGCGGGAAGGGGATGTGCAGGAAGAAGCCGATGCGCAGGTCCGGGCGGAGCTTGCGCAGCATGGCCGGGACCAGCTGGAGCTGGTAGTCCTGGATCCACACGACGGCGTTCTCCGCGGCCTCCTGCGCGGCGGCCTCGGCGAAGCGCTCGTTGACGGTGCGGTAGGCGTCCCAGGTGACCCGGGAGTAGACGGGCGTGGCGACCACGTCGTGGTAGAGCGGCCAGAGGGTGGCGTTGGAGAAGCCCTCGTAGTAGAGCTCGACCTCGGACCTGGACAGCGGGACGGGGACGAGCTGCATCCCGTCGTGCTCGAAGGGTTCGAGGGTCTCGTCGGGAGCGCCGTGCCAGCCGACCCAGGCCCCCTCCCTGCGCTGCAGGACGGGGGCGATCGCGGTGACGAGGCCGCCGGGGCTACGCCTCCACATGTCCTCCCCGACGCGGTCGACGGGCAGGCGGTTGGCGACGATCACGAATGCGCTGCGGCCCAGCACAAATTCCTCCAGGTAGTCGGGGGCTTACCGAACTAACTACCCGTTTGCGAGGTTTCTATGGCTTACCTGGTGGAAGGGCTCGGTGAACCCTCAGATCGGCCCGTACGACCTCGCCGAGCTTCTTCGTGGCGGCGCGGTTGAGGAATCCTCCGGCCACGGCGCCCGTGAGGAACGGGCCGAAGGTGGTGAGGTGGCGTCCGAGGGTGCGCATCAGCCTGTTGCGCAGGGCCGTCTTGGCCGCGGTGCCCAGGGCGACGGTCATCGTCCCCGGCGCCATGGGGTCGACGCCGCGCTGTTTGGACCAGGCCATCGCGAAGGCCATGGCGCGCTGGGAGCCGGTGCCCGGCACCTGGATCCCGTACACCTCGTGGAGTTCGGCGATGAGCTTGACCTCGATCGCGGCCACGACAAGGGTCTCGGCGACGAGCTGGGCGGGGGCGGAGAGCAGGAGAGGGGGAGCTGCGAACTCGGCGGCGGCGACGGCCCCGCCGATCGCCCCGACCGTCATGGTTCCCTTGGTCGCGGTGCGTACCAGGTCGTCGGCGAGCGCCTCGGAGGTGAGGCCGCGGTGATGCTCGGAAAGGGTCTGCAGGTCGCGGATGGGGATGCGGGGCGCCACGGCCATGAACACGTCGGTCAGCCAGCGACCCCGGTTCTCTCCCGACGCCTTGGCCCTCTTCGCCCCTCGCGCCAGTGATCTCGTGAGGCGGCCGAGCAACTTTCGCCGCTCGGCCGCGTCCATGTCGCCCGGCTCGGCGAGCCTGCCGACGAGCTCGGCCACCTCTTGGTCGGATCGGCCGGGGCCGTCGGCCGCGGCCGCTCCGTGATCGGGGCGGCTTTCCGGGGTCGTCCTGCGATCGGGACCGCCTTCCGGGGTCGCCTCCCGCCCGGCCTCGTCGCGGGGGGCCGCTTTGTGATCAGGCGCGCCGTCCGACTCCTCGGCCGTGGAGTCGTCCGGCGCGGCACCGCTCTGCCTGTTCTCTGACGTCATGTCTCGGAACCTCCTCAAGGCTGTCCTGGGGCCCTACCCGTACTTGGAAGAGCACACCTCGGACAGGCCATCGGAATCATCTCAAGCCGCGCATTCCCGGCATATCTGCTGGCCGTTCTTCTCAACGGCGAGTTGACTGCGGTGGTGCACCAGGAAGCAGCGCGCGCAGGTGAACTCGTCGGCCTGACGAGGAATCACCCGGAGCGAGAGTTCCTCGTTCGACAGGTCCGCGCCCGGCAGTTCGAGCGACTCGGCGAGATCGGTCTCGTCGATGTCGATACTGCCCGAGGACTTGTCGGTACGGCGGGCCTGCAGTTCCTGAAGACTGTCCTCACTGAGGTCGTCGTCGGTCTTGCGTGGGCTGTCGTAATCGGTAGCCATCGGTCTGATCCATCCCCCTCATCTATCTGTCTGCGCTGACTCGCGCGTGTGTAACGCTTGGGAGGCACGACTTGTGCCCGATCCGCCAGAGAGATTCCTGCTTCGGTACCCCGCCGGAATGGTCACTGAACCTCCCTACACGTGAGGGACGTACTGCCAATGGCCACGGTTAGCCAAATATGGCGTAAACCACAGCATCGGCGGCATGCACCACCGTGTTCGACGGCACATCCAACCACATGTGCGGCGTGAACGAGACGCCCCCCGCCGGATCAACGTGGCTGAAGTCGCACGGTGACCACGAGACCCCCTCCGTCCCTGGGTACGGCGGTCACGTTGCCCCCGTGGGCGCGCACGACCGCGCGCACGATGGAGAGCCCCAGACCCGCCCCCTTGTCGGAGTCGACCCGGTCGGCATTGAGCCGCCTGAACGGCTCGAAAAGGCTGTTCACCTCGTACGCGGGCACATGCGACCCCGTGTTGGCCACCTGAACAACCAACGCCCCCTCCACCATTCCCGTCCTCACCCACAGGCGTCCGGAATCAGGGAGATTGTGCTTTATCGCGTTCTCCACCAGGTTGGCCACGCACCGCTCGAGCAGCACCGGATCCCCGACGGTCTCGGCGCCCCGAAGGTCGGGGATCACCGTGACCCCGGCCTTGTCGGCCCGCGCGGCGAGCTGGTCGACGACGGTCTCGGCCACGTCCTTCATGTCCACCGGCTTGCGCACGCTCAGCTCGCGCTCGCTGCGGGCGAGCAGCAGCAGGCCCTCGATCAGGCGCTCGTTGCGGGCGTTCACCTCCAGGAGCGTGCGGCCCAGCGCCTTCAGGTCACCCGAGGCCTCCGGATCGCCCAGAGCGATCTCCAGGACCGTCCGGTTGATCGTCAGGGGGGTGCGCAGCTCGTGCGAGGCGTTGGCCACGAATCTTCGTTGTGTGTCGAAGGCCACATTCAGCCTGGTGAGCATCGCGTCGAAGGTGTCGGCCAGCTCCTTCAGCTCGTCGTCGGGACCCTTGAGGTCGATCCGCTCGTGGGCGAGCGTGGAGCCCGACAGCTTGCGTGCCGTGGCGGTCATCTGCTGGATGGGCTTGAGCGCCCGGTCGGCGACGATGTAGCCGATGATGACGGCGAGGATGCCGACCCCCAGCAGGGCGAGCAGCGAGCGGGCCAGCAGCTCCCGCTGCGCCCCGGTGATCGCGACGTGCTGCTGCCAGTACCACTGCCGCTTGATCTCTGTCGCCAACTGCGGCCCCACAAGCCCGTCCAGGTCGGACGGGAAGGGCGGCCACGCCCCGTAGAGCGCCCAGCCCACCAGGAGGTAGATCACGGCCAGCAGCAGGGCGCCGGCCGTGAAGAACAGCACGGCGTAGGTGATGGTGAGCCGCCACCGGATGCTGATCCGGTCGATGATCGACCTCAGCCGCTCCAGCGGGGTCCTCTCCATCGGGGCGGCGCCCGCCGGGGGCGGCCCGTCCCAGGCCGGCGGGCCGGTCGGCGGCGGGGGCTGCTCGTCCTGCCTCCGCTCTCCGGCGGGCCCGGACTCCAGCCGCTCGTTCTTCCAGGCGCCCCGCTCGGAGTGAGGACTGATCATCGGATGGGTCGGCACCGTGTCGCGGTTCTCTCCCACCGGGACGAACGTCGGGCGTTCCTCTCCCCCACCTGCCGGAGCGTTCACAGCTTGTACCCGACCCCTGGCACCGTCTCGATCACCTGGGGCTCGCCCAGTTTCTTCCTCAGCGTCATCATGGTGACGCGCACGACGTTGGTGAACGGGTCGATGTTCTCGTCCCACGCCTTGTCCAGCAGGTCCTCCTGGCTGACGACCGCGCCCTCGGCGCGCATCAGCTCCTCCAGGACCGCGAACTCCTTCTTGGTGAGCGCGACCTCCGCGCCGTCCCTGGTCACCAGCCGCTTACCCGGATCCAGACGCACCCCGGAGCGCTCGAGCACCGGCGGCAGCGCCGGGGCGGAACGACGGCCGAGCGCCCGCACCCGCGCCACCAGCTCGACGAACACGAAGGGCTTGGCCAGATAGTCGTCGGCCCCCAGCCCCAGCCCCTCCACCTTGTCGTCGACGTCGCCGGAGGCGGTCAGCATGAGGATCCTGGAGGCGGTGCGCGAGGCCACCAGGCGACGGCAGACCTCGTCGCCGTGGACCTTGGGCAGATCCCTGTCCAGGACGATCACGTCGTAGTCGATGTAACCCGTCCGCTCCAGCGCCCCCGCACCGTCGTAGGCCACGTCCACGGCCATCGCCTCGCGCCGGAGCCCGGTCGCGATCGCGTCGGCGAGCACCCGCTCATCCTCGACCACAAGCACTCGCATGGCCTATGGCACCTCCCGTCACATTCCCAGAGCAGCCGCTGGGACGGCCTCCCCATTCTCCCCTCACCACCCGTAAGCACACGGTAAGCCCTTCACAGGAGGGGGCACTCCATGTGATGTCGGAAACACGCAGGTTTAGCGCCTGGTTCACCCTGGGTACAGCCGGTTCCAGTCTCCATAACGGTATCCTCCGTTCCCCATGAGCCCGTGAGAAAGAAGGTGAAGATGGGCGAGTTCACCGCCACAATCGAACACCGCCTCGACCAGGCATACAAGAACTTGCAGGAGGCCAGGTCCTCCGGCGACGACTACCTCGCCGACACCTTCACCGCCGAGATCGAGGATCTCCGCCGTCTGGCCACAGATAACGGCGTCCCCGTCCAGCGCTGATGGGAAGGAGCCCTCCGGCCGACCGCCGGGGGGCTCTTTCACGTCCTCACCCGGTCCACCTCATCCGAGGGGACCGGCCCTCGTGAAGGTCAGGCGTCGCGTTCCGGGTCGAGCGGGAGCAGCAGGTCGTGCAGCTCCTCGAACAGGCCGGGGGCCGCGCACAGCAGGAGACCGGGATTGGCCGGCCTGCCCTCAAGCCCGCCGACCCTCGCCCCGGCCTCCGCGGCGATGAGGCCGCCGGCCCCGTAGTCCCAGTACTGAGGACCGCGCTCGTAGTAGCCGTCCACCCGCCCCGCCGCCACCGAACACAGGTCGGAGGCCGCCGAGCCGCCCCTGCGGATGTCGCGCACGCGCGGCAGCACGTGGCGGAGCACCTCGGCCTGCACCTCGCGCCGCCCGCTCTCGTAGCCGAACCCGGTGGCGATCAGCGCCCGATCGAGCGGCACCCCGGTGTTGCAGCTCAGCCGCTCTCCGGCCAGCCAGGCTCCCCCGCCCTTGACGGCGGTGAACACCTCGCCGCGGGGCACGACGTTCACCGCTCCCGCGATCACCTCGCCGTCCGCCTCGACCGCGATGCTGACCGCCCACTCGGGCACCCCGTACAGGAAGTTGACCGTCCCGTCGATCGGGTCGACGATCCAGCGGATCCTGCCCTCGCCGGTCGCGCCGCCCTCCTCGCCGAGGATCGCGTCGTCGGGCCTGACGGCCTTGATCCTGTCGCGGATGAGCTCCTCCGAGGCCCGGTCGAGGGCGGTCACCACGTCGGTGGGGCTGGACTTGGTGACCAGCACCTCGGGCCGGGCCGGTCGCTTGGCCAGCAGCATCTCACCGGCCTCTCTGGCGATCTCCTCCGTCAGCCGCCCGAAGGTCACGGCGCTGTCCACGATCCCCTCACCACTCCTCGCTCATTCGGGCGGGTCCTCCTTGACGGGACCCGCCCTCCCACATGCCCGGCCGGACGTACGGCAGTCCTCGCCCGCCCCGCCGAAGTACGGGTCCATCCTCGTCGTTCTCGGCACGGTGGACGGCACCGCCCACCGTGCCGTGTTCACGACGGGCTCACGACAGCGACTCCGGGCGCTTCCACTCGCGCCCGAGGACATGCTGATCGAGAAAGGCCAGAACCGTTTCATACCAGACGACCGCATTGCCCGGTTTGAGCACCCAGTGGTTCTCGTCGGGGAAGTACAGGAACTTCGACTCCACCTCCGAGCGCTGCAGGTCCCACCACAGGCGAAGCGCCTCCCCGATGGGGACCCGGTAGTCCTTGTCGCCGTGGATGACCAGCATCGGGGTGGAGATGTTCTCCAGTGACCGGTGCGGGGAGAGCTTCGCGTACAGGCCGGTGCCCGGGGAGCCGAACTCCCGCTGCCAGTACATGGACGCGTCGGTGGTCCCCGCGAACTGGTCGAGGTTCCACAGCGAGGCGTGGGTGACGATCGCCCTGAACCTGCCGGTGTGCCCGGCGACCCAGTTGGCCATGTAGCCGCCGAACGAGCCGCCCATCGCCGCGGTCCTGGTGGGATCGAGCTCGGGGAGTTCCAGGGCGGCGTCGGTGATCGCCATCAGGTCGGCGTGGGTGCGCGGCCCCCAGTCGGCCCAGCCGCGCCGGATCATGTCCGGCCCGTAGCCGGTGGACAGGCACGGATCGGGCAGCAGCACGGCGTACCCGTGCTGGGCCATGATCCACGGGTTCCAGCGCCAGGACCAGTCGTTCCAGCTGCCCAGCGGGCCGCCGTGGATCCACAGCAGGAGCGGTGCGGGGTTCTTCGCGGAGGCCTCCTCGGGCACCACCAGCCAGGCCCTGATCTCCGCGCCGTCGTCGGCGGTCGCGGTGACCTCGGTGAGCGTGCCCGGCAGCTCCAGGTCGGGGACGGGAGAGGTCAGCTTCTCCACGGTCCCGTCCCGCGCCACCCTGACCGGGGCCGCGGGCGCGTCCACGGCCCCGCGCAGCGCGTAGACGGCGCCGTCGGGCGCGACGTTGAGCGAGCTGTAGGCGGCGTTGTCGAGGGTGAGCCGCTCCGGTGCGCTCCCGTCGGCCGGGACGCGGAAGATCGGACGGCGGCCGTGGTCGTCGGCGACCACGAACAGCGAGCGGGAGTCGGGCGCCCAGACCATGTCGGACGGCCAGAGCCCGCCGCCCGCAGGGTGGCCCTCCCCGGTGGCCAGGTCGACGATCCACAGGGTGCTCTCGGGGATCCGCTCGGTGTCGGCGTGGTTGTTCCGTACGCACGCGACCAGACGCCCGTCCGGAGAGATCCTCACCGGCCCGTCGAAGTCGTGGTCGTCGGCGGCGGCCAGGACCCGCCGGGCGCCGCCGTCGACGGTGTCGATGGCGACCAGTTCGAAGCGGAGCTCGCCCTGCGGCATGGACACGCCCCAGGTCGTCACGACCGTGGAGCCGTCCGGCGCCACGTCGCAGGCGCTGTGGCTCGACAGTGCCTTGCCCGGCTGCGGGGTGAGGTCCCTCACCTCGGTCAGCCGCTCGCCGTCGCCCAGGGTGCCGGCGAACAGCCGAGGCTCTCCGGGGCCGAGGTCGTGATCCCAGTAGCGCACCGGGTAGCTCTCGTGCAGGATCGCGCTGATTCCCGCGTCCTTACGTGTCTTGCGCCGCTCGGCCTCGCCCGCCTCGTCACCGGGGAGCACGTCGGAGCAGAAGACCACGGTCCCACCGCCGATCGCGAACCCGGCGACGCCTCCTGGCCTGGAGGCGATCTGGCGGGCCTCTCCTCCCGTCGCGGGCAGCAGCCAGAGGGCGGGAACCTCCTCGTCCGCCTCCTTCACGGTCGGGTCGGGACGGCGCGAGGCGAAGAGCAGGTCGCCCTCCGGCGTGAACTCGGCCCCGGTCTCGCCCTTGACGGATCTGGTCAGCCGGTACGGTCGGCGGCCGTCGAGAGGAATCTCCCACAGGGAGGTTCCGTAGGATCTTCCGTCGGGATTAAGCGCCTGCACCACGCTGACCAGGCGCGCTCCATCGGGGGATAGCCGCAGGGATGTCACCCGCGGCACGCCGACATAATCGCGGATGTCGTTAAATGGGGTCACGGTTTCGAACTTACCTCGGGGATCGTCTCCGAACACGCCTCCGAACACGCATCCACAAACCTTGTTGATAACGAAGTCCTCAAGGTGACCATGCAAGAGGACACCCCGGCATGCGGTTTGATAAATGCCATGGGGAATTACGACGCGCTTCTCGTCGTCTCGTTCGGGGGGCCGGAGAAACCAGATGACGTCATGCCGTTCCTGGAGAACGTGGTCAGGGGCCGGGGGATCCCGCGCGAGCGGCTGCTGGAGGTCGAGGCGCACTACCAGCGCTTCGGCGGCGCCAGCCCGATCAACCGGCAGTGCCGTGACCTGATCGCGGCCGTGGAGCCGACGATCGACCTCCCGGTCTACTGGGGCAACCGCAACTGGCATCCCTACCTGGAGGACACTCTTCGCCAGATGGCCTCGGACGGGGTGCGCAGGGCCGCGGCCTTCGTCACCGCCGCCTACAGCTCGTACTCGGCCTGCCGTCAGTACATCGACGACATCGCGCTCGCCAGGGCCGCGGTCGAGGGTGCCCCGGAGGTCGTCAAACTCCGGCACTACTTCGACCATCCCGGGTTCGTCGCGGCGATGGCCGACCACACCCGTGAGGCCCTGGACCGGCTGCCCGCCGAGCTCAGGGATCGCGCGCGGCTGGTCTTCACCGCCCACAGCATCCCGACCTCGATGGCCGCGACGGCCGGTCCCGGCGGCGGCGCGTACGAGGCGCAGCTGCGCCGGGCCGCGGAGCTGGTCACCGCAGAGGTGGGCGGCGGCAGGCAGTGGGACCTGGTCTGGCAGAGCCGGAGCGGCGCCCCGCACATCCCGTGGCTGGAACCCGACGTCTGCGACCATCTGCTCGCGGTCGACGCCCCCGCGGTCGTGCTGGTGCCGATCGGCTTCGTCTCCGACCACATGGAGGTCGTCTACGACCTCGACGTGGAGGCCGCCGAGACCGCGAAGAAGATCGGCCTGCCGCTGGTCAGGGCCACCACGGCCGGGACCCACCCGCGCTTCGTCTCGATGGTCGGAGAGCTGCTCGCCGAGCCGGAGCCCGTGGCGTGCGCGGCCACCTGCTGCCCGGCCCCGCCACGCCGCCGCGGGTAGCCACGAGGGCGCGGGCCGATCACGGAACGGCCGCCAAACCCCGAAGATCACCGGTGCGGGCGTCCACGGGACGGCCGGTGATCACGGGCGTGGACGTCCCCGGGGCCGCGGCCGGTCCCGGGTGCCTCGCCGGGGCCTCAGGGGTAGGCGGCGGCGTAGCCGCGGGAGATGCCCATGACCTTGGCGACGTACGACCAGGAGTGGTTGTAGAACCAGATGGCCTTCTCCAGCTTCTTGCCGCCCTTGCCCGCCCCGTTGGCGCACAGGTAGTTGGCCGCGCCGGGGACCGCGTCGTACGGGTTCCAGATGTCGGCGACGCCGTCGCCGTCTCCGTCCACGCCGTAGGCCTTCCAGGTGGCGGGCATGAACTGCATCGGTCCCAGCGCGCCCGCGGAGGAGGGGCCGTTGTTTCGCCCGTGTGAGCTCTCCACCTGGCCGATCGCGGCCAGGACCGTCCAGGAGAGCCCCGGGCAGACCTCGGCCGCCTTGCGGTAGAGCTCCAGATAGCTACCCGGCCTGCCGACCGTGACCTGCCGCACCTTGCCGGTTCCCGCCGTCTTGGCGTCGGCGGCCTTCGCGGCGGGCTCGCGGGCGCTCTTCCTGGCACCGCCGACGGCGACCACCTGGGAACCCGGGCTCAGCAGCCTGCCCACCCGTGTCCTGAGGACGGTGGAGGCCTTCTCGGGGCCGTGCACGAGCAGCGCCACGCCGGGCAGCAGCCCCAGCCTGCGGCCGGTCTCCTCCCCGACGATGCCGTCCACGCCGGGCAGGCCGAACGAGGCGGAGGCCGCGGCCCGCAGCCGGGGACCGCCGTCCACCTGGTACTCCGAGCCGAGGACCAGGCCGAGGCGGCGCGCCGCCGAGTTGTCGGCGACGAGCTCCCCCTTGGCGAGGGCGTCCCAGATCCTCTGCTGGTCGGCGATGTTTCTGGGTGCCCAGGTACGGAAGCGGGCGGGGTCGACGGCGATGAGGTTGAGCCCGACCCCGGACACCTTGACCGCCCCGCCGTCGAAGGAGTCGATCTTCTGGACGTGCTTGAGCCGGGAGATGTCCTCCTTGGTCTGCTCGGTCAGCGTCGAGGGGGAGATGACCAGCAGCCGGGGCGGGGTGAGGGGGAGATCGGAGGCGCCCGTCGCGCCCGGCTCGGGGGCGGAGCCCTGTCCGCCTCCCGTCCCCTGGGAGACGGGGTCGCGCGGGGCCTGGTCGTCCCCCACGGGAACGGCCGGGGTCGTCGGGTCGGGTTCCGCCGGGACCACCTGGGCCGTCGGGGCGGGGTCCGCCGGGCTCACCGGGGCCGCGGGAGGGCTCGCCACCGGCGCGATCGCCGCCAGGTCGCGAACGCGGGACTCCACCACGGCGCCTCCCGCGGAGGTGGCGGGAGCGGCGGGGCGACCGGCGTTGATCATCGCGAGGGCGACGCCGCCGAGGGCGAGGAGGGCGGTGATCGCGACCACTACTGGGACAAACAGCCGCAACCCGGGAAGACGTGACACCGCGCTCACGTTAGCTCCAACGGACCGCTCCGTGAGCCGTTGACGGAAAAAATCACTTGCCGACCGGCGGTTCCGTGCGAAATCGTCGGCATGTTCCACGTGTGAAGATCAGCAAGGGGATTATCGGTGGTCGGGCCGTACAGAGGGTTGTTCAGCATGCCCGGCGCCAAGGGGTTCGTCGTCGCCGGGTTCTTCGGGCGGATGCCCATGTCGATGCTCGGCATCGGCATCGTGCTGCTCATCAAAGAACTCACCGGCTCCTACGCGACGGCGGGCGCGGTCGCGGCCACCGTCAGCGTCTCCTTCGCCGTCGCGGCCCCGCTGTCGGGACGCCTGGTGGACAGGTTCGGCCAGGCCAGGATAGTCATCCCGTTCACGCTCGCGCACGGCGCCACGCTGACCGCGATGATGCTCTGCGCCGAGTACGGTGCTCCCCTCTGGACGCTCTTCGCCACCGGCGTCATGGTCGGCGCGACCGCGCTGTCACTCGGCTCGCTCGTGCGCGCCCGCTGGTCGCACCTGCTGGCCGGGTCGGGGAGGCTGCACACGGCGTTCTCCTTCGAGTCGGTCGCCGACGAGATCATCTTCGTCGCGGGCCCGGCGCTGGTCACCGCCCTGGCCACCATGATCAACCCGTACGCGGGCCTGGTCGTGGCTCTGACCTGCACGGTCGTGGGCACCATCGCCTTCGCCCTGCAGCGCGGCACGGAGCCGCCCGTCCGCCGCAGGGAGGCGCGCTCCGGCACCCCGATCACCATTCCCGGCGTGGCCCTGATGTCGTGCGCCTTCCTGGCGATGGGTGCGGTGTTCGGCTCGGTCGACCTGATCACGGTCGCGTTCGCCGAGGAGCGGGGTTCCCGGGCCGCGGCCGGACTGCTGCTCGCCTCGTTCGCCGGCGGGAGCCTCGTCTCCGGCCTCTGGTACGGCGCGCGACAGTGGAGCATCCCGCTGAGCAGCAGGTTCGTCCGCTCGCTCGCGGCGTTCGCGGCCGGTATCACCCCGGTCATGCTCATCGGCGACATCAGGGTCATGGCGGGCGCGCTGTTTTTGGCCGGGCTGGCCATCTCCCCGACCGTCATCACCGGCTACAGCCTGACCGAGCAGCTGGTCCCGGCCGCCCTGCTCACCGAGGGCATGGCGTGGATCTCGACGTCGGTCGGGTTCGGCGTGGCGATCGGCGCCTGGGCGGGGGGCAGGCTCACCGACACGTTCGGAGCCTCCAACGCCTACGGGTTCTCCTTCGCCTGCGCCCTGCTCGCCGTCGCGGTCGGCGTCGGCGGCTCCGCCTGGCTGCGAACCCCTGTCGCACAGCAGCAATCGTGAGTATCGTTCATATTCGCCGGAGAAGCACGCGAACACGAACCGGCGGCCCGCCTGAGCGTGGGCGGGACTCCCCCGCGAACGGGGCGTCGACGCCCCCGGCAGGCGGGATACCGCCCGCCGGGCAGGAGTGAACATGGGCGAGACCTTCCGCAACTGGGCCCGCAACCAGGCCGCCACCCCCGCGGAGGTCCGGGTGCCCTCCTCCGCCGAGGAGGTCTCGCGGGCCGTGCGGGAGGCGGCCGCGGCGGGCCGCCGGGTGCGCATGACCGGCAGCGGCCACTCGTTCACCGCGGTGGCGCTCACCGACGGCCTCCTGCTGCGGCCCGGCGCGCTGACCGGGATCCGCGAGACCGGGGACGACTGGGTGACGGCCGAGGCCGGGACGACGATCGGCGCACTCAACCGGGAGTTGCACCGGATGGGGCTCGCCCTGGCCAACATGGGCGACATCGACGCGCAGACCGTGGCCGGGGCGATCCAGACCGGCACCCACGGCACCGGCAGGGACGTCGGCGGGCTCGCCGACCAGGTGCTGGCGCTGGAGATGGTGCTCGCCGACGGCGAGATCGTCACGGTTCGCGGCGACGGCGAGGGGAAGATCCGGGGGGTGGCCGAGCGGGACCTGTTCGACGCCGCCAGGGTGGGCCTGGGCGCGCTCGGCGTGGTGACCGCGGTGACCTTCCGGGTCGAGCCGGCCTTCCTGCTGCGCAGCGTGCGGGAGCCGATGGCGCTGACCTCGATCCTCGACTCCCTGGACACGCTCGTCACCGGCAACGAGCATCTCGACTTCTTCTGGCTGCCGCACACCGACACCTGCCTGACCAAGCGCAACAACCGCAGCCCCGGACCGGCCAGGCCGCCGAGCGCGCTGAAGTACTGGCTCGACAACCACCTCATGGAGAACACCCTGTTCGGCGCGGTGTGCGGCGTCGGCGGACGCTACCCGCGCGCCATCCCCCGGCTCAACGCGCTCTCGGCCGCGACGCTCTCGGCCTCTTCCTGCGTCGACGCCTCACACAAGATCTTCACGAGCGTGCGGGAGGTGCGCTTTCTGGAGATGGAGTACGCCGTCGCGCGCGAGCACCTCGGCCAGGCCCTCCACGAGGTTCGCGACCTGCTGGAACGGCGAGACTGGAAGATCAGCTTTCCCGTCGAGGTGCGGGTCACCCCGGCCTCGGACGCCTGGCTGTCCACCGCCTACGGCAGGGACTCGGCCTATATCGCCTGCCACGTCTACCGGCCGACGCCGAACCCCGCCTACTTCGAGGGCGTCGAGGAGATCATGATCGGGCTCGGCGGCCGCCCGCACTGGGGCAAGCTGCACACCCGGGACGCGCCCTACCTGGCCGGGGTCTATCCCCGATTCGGTGACTTCCTCGCGGTACGCGACGCCCTCGACCCGGGGCGCGTCTTTTCCAACGACCATCTCGACACCGTGCTGGGGTGACCTTCCCCGGACCTCTGGTGACCGTACGGCCGTCGGCCGGGCACCGTTCCCCCCAATCGGCCGCTTCTCTCCGGCTTTCGGTAAAGGATGTCGCAAAGGCTCGCTCGAAGAGTGACGCGTCCGCGTGTCCCGTCGTTCCCCCGAGGCGTACGAGGGGCAGATTCGCAGACGCCCGCGCCGCTCGACCCCGAGGGAGTCCGCCGGAGATGACCTTCTCCCGCCGTCCATGTCAGCCGCCGCCGCGTCCCGTCGTCACGGAGCGCGACGACCGGCTCCCGCACAACACCGCGATCGCGGCATATCCCCCCCGAACCGGCGGACCGGCCTCACCGCCATCTCCCGGTTCTTGGTGGAAGTCCGCAGCGGTTCCCGGAGTTATCCGTGAGAATCCCCTGAGGACCCGGAAGTCGCTGCTCCAGACCGGTGCCCTGTAATAGATGAATGGAGCAAATGTGACCGGCGTCACATCGCTGCGAGCCCCATCCAGGAAGGCGATGTTCGGACATGCCGGGTACGGTGCTGGCAGGCAACCGGCACACGCGAGAGACTCAAGGGTCCGGGGGAAGATTGAGCACGACGACGAAGGGACTCGCATGCAGGAGCTCCGACTCGTCGCGGTGAGTGAGGACGGGACCTATCTCGTGCTGGCGACAGCCGGCCGGGGTACCCGGTTCACGCTGCCCGTCGACGACCGGCTCCGTGCTGCCGTCCGCGGCAACTTCTCCCGTCTCGGCCAGTACGAGATCGAAGTGGAGAGTCCGTTGCGCCCCAAGGAGATCCAGGCCCGGATCCGTGCCGGCGAGACCGCGGAGGAGATCGCCAACACGGCGGGCATCCCGGTCGAGCGCGTGCGGTGGTTCGAGGGCCCCGTGCTCCAGGAACGTGAGTACATGGCACAGCAGGCGCAGCGCTGCGCCGTACGCCTGCCGGGCGACTCCGCTCCAGGTCCCACCCTCGGCGACCTGGTCGCCGAGCGGCTGACCCGCCGAGGCGTTCCCGCCGACGAGATCGAGTGGGATTCGGCCAAGCGGGACGACAACATGTGGCGCATCAAGCTCGGATTCGTGTGGAACGGTCACACGCGCAACGCCGAGTGGCTCTTCGACCCGCGCCGGCGTCACATAACGCCCCACGACGACGAGGCGCTGCGGCTGTCCAGCGGCGAGGACGTCGAGCCGTTCGAGGACACCACGGTCACACCGTTCGTCCCGCGCGTGGCCAAGCTCGCTCCGGTGCCGTCGCTGGCGCCGGAGCCGCTGAACCAGCCTCCGGTGGCCTTCCCCTCGGTTCTGCGGCACGAGACCCCGGCCCAGCCCCGGCCCGCCTACGCGCAGGCCGACCCCGCAGTGTCCTCGGCGTCCTCGGCGTCCTCGGCGTCCCCGGCGTCCCCGGCGTCCCCGGCGTCCCCGGCGTCCCCGGCGTCCCCGGCGTCCCCGACACCTCAGGCGCCTCAGGCATCCCCCTCACCCGCGGCCCCTGCCCTGCCCTCTGCGCCCTCTGCGCCCTCTGCGTCTCCGGCGTCCCCGGCCGCCTACCAGCAGCCGCCCATGCCCCCGCTCCCCGCCGGATACGAGGCTCCAAGGGTGACGGTGCCGCCGCTACGCGCCCCCGACCCCGCCGGATACCAGCAGGAAAGGGCGCCGGAGCCCGCGGCCCAGGACTCCGGTCCCGTCACGCGGGTCAAGCCTCCCGAGCCCGTGCTGCCCGAACCTCCCGCCGCGTACCCGGCTCCGTACGAGCCGGTCGCGCCGGCTTCGTACGAGCCGCTGTCCGCTCCGGAGCCGGAGCCCTCGGCACCCGCCGTCACCTCGCAACCCTCCGTGACGGCGTCCGAGCCGTCCACGGCGACCACGCCGGAGCAGGCGACCGTCGCACGCGGATCCGCCGCCGCGCGGGGAGATCTCCTTCCCCAGGGGCCCGAGGAGGCGATCCCGGGGCAGGACGGTACGGCCGAGCCCGCCGCGATGAGGGCCGCCGAGACCGAGCGTGCTCCCGAGACGACGAAGGAGTCGCAGGTCACGCCGCCTCCCGAGGCGGCGAAGGCTCCGGAGGCCACGAAGGCCGAAGAGCCCGAGGAGGTCGCGAAGGCTCCGGAGGCCCCCAAGAGCACCGAGAGCGCGAACCCCTCGCCCTCCGCCGCGCCGGAACCGGCCGTGACCGCTCCGGCCGCCGCCCTGTCCGACCCCGCCGACCAGCGTTCCCCCGCGACCGGCAATGCCACCGAGCAGGTCCCCTCTGAAGCGGAGAAGGAGACCCCCGCCTCCGAACCCGTTCCCGAGACCGGAACGGCCCAGGAGGGCTCGATAGCCGTACCCGCGGCGCGCGTCAGCGTGGACAAGCGGGCCAAGACCGCGCCTGGCAAGCAGGAGACACAGGGGGACACGGGGGCGATGCAGGAGACCAAGGCCGACAAGCCCGCCGCGGAGAAGCCCGCAGAGCCGCCGAAGCCCGCGGAGCCGCCGAAGCCCGCACCGGCTCCGGCCCGGCCCGCCAAGAAGTCCAGGGGGCGGCGCGCGTCCGTGCCCACCTGGGACGAGATCATGTTCGGCGCCCGCCGCCAGGACTGAACCGCGCCGCACCGAGGCGGGGGTGACCGGGGTTCCCGGTCACCCCCGCCTCGTCGTCTCAGGCCCTGGACCCGAGGGGCCGTCCACCTCGGCGACGACCCGGGACGCCGGATGCGTGCGGCCGCCCCCACGACCTCGGCGACGATCGTGGACACGAGGGGGTGAGAGGTCCCCGAGAGGCGGGCCTTCCGGGTTTCGGCGCCGCGAGACCCCGGCCTGCCGCAAGAACGAGAATGCCTCGGAAAGACCCCCTCAGGGCGAGAGCCGCCCGCCGGACGGGGAGGGCCCCGGACTGCCGGAGGTCCCCGGAGTCGCGGGCGCGTGCGGGACGAGGAACGGGGCGAGCCAGGCGGGGGTGACCTCGGCGGCGAAGGCCGGTCCCTCCGCCTCGCCGACGTCGACGGCCGGGTAGCCCCCGGTGCCCGCCCCCACGCCCGCGATCACGGTCAGCAGACCGGCGCGACGCTGGAACCAGGTCTGCCTCAGGGTCCAGCCGACCACGGCCCGCTGCTCCACCACCGCCTGGGAACGCCGCAGCGACCCCGACCGGACCGACAGACGGCTCCCGTCGTACGTGTGCCCGAGGGAGCGGTAGCGATCGAGACCGAGCGGGACGCCCAGCAGCGCGAGAAGCAGGGCCGGCACCGCGAGCGCCCACCAGAACCCGGACCACGTCCAGGCGGCCGTCACCGCACACGCGGCGATCACCAGCCACGGGAAGATCGCCCTGAACAGCCTGCGCCTGCGCGCCGCCGGCGGGTGTGGCCGCAGCCCCGAGGCGATCGGACCGATCGCCTCGCCCACCACCTTGAGCACGGTGTCCCTCGGGGCGACGGGCATCAGCTGGCCCCTGGTCTCCGAGTCGCCGAGACCGGTCACGATCGCCCACGCGCGGCCCAGCCCCGCCCAGCGCTCGGCAGGCCCCTCGACGAACTCGAACCCCCGCACCCTGCGCCGCTCCAGAGAGACGTTCCTGTGCGTGACCAGACCGCGACCGGCGATCAGGTATCCCTCGGCGGCGCGGAGGGTGAAGTTCCAGTTGAACACCGCGTACATGATCGCGGCGATCACCGGCATCGCCAGGAACAGCAGGATCAGGGCCGCGACGAGCAGGAGCGGATGCCCCCAGAGCCACTCCCCGAAGTCCAGTACGACCCGTCTGTCGACTCTGAGCTCGCTGCCCCACTGGAACGCCGCGCCCACGGCACCGGCCACCAGCGCGAAGGGGGTGAGCAGGTAGGCGCCGGAGAGAGGGCCGTACACGAGCCACTTCCTCGGCATCACGAAGAACACCCGCTCGGGGGTCGTGTCGCCCACCTCGTGGCGGGTGGAGGATCCGGCCAGCTCCTCCCGCACCCCGGCGGACACACCGGATGGATCGGTCGCACCTGCCGCGAGCTCATCGGAGCCGGCACCGGCCGCCGGCGCCGCTCCACGCGCCTGGACGCGTCTCGCCGTCCGGGCACGGGCGTGCCAGAGCAGCACGGCCTTGAGCCGCTCCCCCTCCTCGACGGTGACCCCGTCGAGTTCGCCCTCCTGCTTCTCGTCGCCGCTCGCGCCGGTGTCGATCCTGAGAACGGCGATGCCGAGCAGACGGTGCAGCGGCGGGGCGCTGACGTCGACGCCACGGATCCGCTCCAGGGGGATCGTCCGCACCGACCTGCTGATCAGTGACCGGGTGAGCTCCAGCCGGTCGCCGACGATCTGGTAGGTGAAGGTGAGCCAGCGCGCGGCCGCGAACACGACGGAGCCGACGACCGCCGTCCCGGCCCACCCGAAGGATCCCGGGGAGAAGCCGCCGAGGAACAGCAGACCGGCGAGCGGCAGGAGCAGCGAGGGCAGCATCCGGATCGGATCGGTCAGCAGGACCTTCGGGCTGAGCCTCAGAGGTCTCTCCGTCGGCGGGACTCCCGGTCCTGCTCCCGGTCCGGCCATGTCACCGCCCGGCCCACGCGGGAAACCCGGGCCGCCGCCGGCCCGGCCGTGCGGGACACCGGGCCCGGCGCCACCCTGGAGGTGTGGGCCGGGTGGCCCGGCACCGTCTCGGCCAGGTGGGACGCCTGCCGCGCCACCGTCCATGCCACCCTCCACGCCACCGCCCATGTCACCGTCGGGCACATGTGGATGCTCCGGTCCCGCACCGGTTCGGACGGGCGGCGAATGCGGCGCGTCCGGCCCGCCTCCGTCGGGCGCGACCCACGCGCCCGCCTCTGGACCGTCCGGCCCGGTCCGCGGACCGGATCCGGCCGGTGGGCGCTCGCCGGGCGTACGCCCTGCCGGTGGACGATCGGGGGAATCGGGGAAGGAGCCGGTCACGTCGCGTCGTCCCTGAGCTCCTCGGCGCGCCGGGCGAGGCCCTCGGCCAGCTCGGCGGCGACCCCGTACTCAAGACCCTTGATCGTGGACGAGCCCGCGTGCGAGGCGGTGCGGATCTCGACCGTGGCCAGCCCCAGCATGCGCTCGAACCAGCCCTGTGCCTTGTCGACCGTCTGGATCCTGCTGACGGGGACGAACACCCACTCCCTGCTGAGCCACCCGGAACGGGCGTAGACGACGTCCCCGCTGAGCTCCCAGCGGTGCACGGCGTACCGCCAGAACGGCTCGACGAGCGTGCCGGGGATCAGCAGCAACACCATCAGCCACGGCAGCCACCCGATGTTCTCGAGCACCCAGCCGGGTAGCCAGGGCCACCGGTCGTCGGCGATCCACCCGGCCAGGGTGAAGGAGCCCACGACCAGAAGCACGGACCAGAACAGCCCGTCCAGCAGCCACAGAACGATGGCCTTGCGGGAGACCGGGTTGGCGGGGGCGCGCAGGGGAACACCCATGCGGCGCCCACCCGGCGGATCGCCCGCCTCGGCCCTCTCGCTTCCCCCGAGGGCCGCGCTGTGCTCATCGACTCGGTCGCTCACGCTGTCAGCCTAAACGCTCCTGTCCCGAAGGGCGTTCCGGTCGTGTCACGGAAGGGGGCTCCCGCGGACACCGTGCAGAAGGCGGGGCGATTCACCCCCTTCGCCCCGGCCGGAGGTCGAAGAAGTGTCGGTGGCGCAGGGCATGCTGGAGACCCGTGACTACGGAAAGGCGTGAACGATGACCTACGCGATCCAGGCCGAGGGCCTGGTGAAGCATTACGGGAAGACCCGCGCGCTCGACGGGGTGGATCTCGTCGTGCCGCAAGGGCGCCTGCTGGGCGTGCTGGGCCCCAACGGGGCCGGCAAGACCACCGCGGTGCGCGTCCTGGCGACGTTGCTGCGCCCCGACGCGGGCACCGCCAGCGTCGGAGGCTACGACGTGACGCGCCAGGCCCACCAGGTGCGCTCGCTGATCGGCCTGACGGGGCAGTACGCCGCCGTCGACGAGATGCTCACCGGCGTCGAGAACCTGATGATGATCGGCCGCCTGCTGGGCCAGACGCGTGCCGAGTCCCGGGCGCGCGCCGGCGAGTTGTTGAAGCGTTTCGACCTGTCGGACGCGGGAGGACGTGCCACCAAGACCTACTCCGGCGGCATGCGCCGCCGCCTTGACCTCGCCGCCAGCCTGGTCGGCCGTCCTCAGGTGCTCTTCCTCGACGAGCCCACCACCGGGCTCGACCCGCGCAGCCGCACCGACCTGTGGAACGTGGTGCGCGGCCTGATGGCCGACGGCGTGACCGTGTTGCTCACCACCCAGTATTTGGAGGAGGCCGACCAGCTCGCCGACGACATCGTCGTCTTCGACCACGGCAAGGTCATCGCCTCCGGCACCTCCGACGAGCTCAAGGCGACCACCGGCGCCCAGGTCCTGGAGGTGCGCCCCATGCTCACCGAGCACCTCCAGCTCGTCGGCACGATCATGGCCGACGTGCTCGGTGAGATGCCCGACCTCGGCGGGGGCAAGGCCACCGCCGCCGTTCACGACCCCGCCGTCGTCCCCGCGATCGTGCGCCTCCTCGACGACCGGGGCGTCACCGCCTCGGAGCTCGCGCTGCGCAAGTCCAGCCTGGACGAGGTGTTCCTGTCCCTCACCGGCCACCTGCCGGACGAGGACGGTGCCCCCGGCGGCGAGGACAGCCCGCGCAAGGAAGAGGCCTTCGCATGACCACGCTGACGACGACCATCCCGCAGGTGGCCGCCAAGCGCGTCACGCCCCTGGCCACGCTGCAGCAGACCATGACGCTCGCCTGGCGCAGTCTGGTCCAGATCAAGCACAACCCGTGGGAGCTGCTGGACCTGAGCATCCAGCCCATCATGTTCCTGCTGCTGTTCACCTACGTCTTCGGCGGCGCCATCTCCGGGTCCACCGGCGACTACCTGCAGTTCGCCCTGCCCGGCCTGCTCGTGCAGAACGCCCTGTTCTACACCCTGTCCACCGCCATCGGCCTCAACACCGACATCACCAAGGGGGTCTTCGACCGGCTGCGCAGCCTGCCCATCGCCCGCACCGCGCCGCTGTCGGGGCGCATCATCGCCGACACCGTCAAGCAGATGTGGGCGTTCGCCCTGCTGATCGGTTTCGGCATGGTGCTGGGTTTCCGGGTGACCACCAGCGTCTTCGGCCTGCTGGGTGCCCTCGCCCTGCTGGTCGTGGTCGCCCTGGCCATGTCCTGGATGTCGGTGCTGATCGGCCTGAAGGCCTCCAGTCCCGAGAAGGTGCAGATGATCGCCTTCTCCACGATGATGCCGCTCACCTTCACCAGCAGCGCGCTGGTGCCCTCCGCCACCTTCCCGTCCTGGCTGAAGACCTGGTCGGACATCAATCCCGTCACGCACCTGGCGGACGCCATCCGCGGTCTTCTCATCGGCGGCGACATCGGCCAGGCCACCCTCTTCTCGCTGCTCTGGGCCGCGGGTTTCGCCCTGGTCTTCGCGCCTCTGGCGATCCGCGCGTTCCGCAGCCACGTCTAATCTGTCGGCAGGCCGGGCTCGCGGGGGTGTTCGCGTCCGCCACATGGTGACGAACCGGAATCAGCAGAACCAGGGGTGTGGTCAGGTGCTCGTGGTCCATGGCGTGTGGGTGAACGGGCTCGTGGGTGTCTGGGCGGAGAACAGCGCCCAGACCTCGACGTCCGTTTCCCGCGCCGCTCTTCGCCCGCATCCCTTCGCGGCGTCCACGGCCGCGCTGGCCGCGGCCCTGAGCGGAATCGGCGGAATTCCAGGTGATCATTACGGAGAGGCGCCAAATGCCACTCTGAGCAAGGTTTCGGACGCCCCCCTTCCCCGAGGTGCCGACGGGGCCCGCGGGGGCGGGACGGCGCCTCAGGGGGCCGTCCCGGGCATCTCGGGCATCCCCGCCGTCGCGGGCGTCCCCGCCGCCGCACACCTCCCAGGCGTCACGGGCACCGGGACCGTCACGGTCCTGACCAACACCACGGCCGTCGAAGGGGAGCTCGTCGTCCTGCTTCCCGGTTCGGCCTCGGGTCCTCTGCCCTCTCCCGAGTCCGGCCTCGCGAGCCGGGCGCGGAGACCCAGGATCTCCGCCTGGCGGGTGCCCGCCCTGCTCTTCCATCCGGCCGACGCGCTCCGTCTGCTCGGCTCGCTGCCGGATCCGGGCCCCACCCCTTCCGATCTCGTCTCCGGGAGCGGACGCGGCGCGGAGGACCCCACGTGGGAGCCCGTGTGGGAGCCCGCCCTCTCCCTGCGCTACCTCGCCGTGGTCGCCGAGCACGCTCGCGGCCTGGTCAGGCGCGGCCGGATTCTGCCTCAGCTCGCCTTCGAGGGGGACGTCCACGCGGCCCGCTGGCGCCCGGTGCTGACCGGCGCCGACCTGGCCGCGCTGCCCGGCCTCGCCGGCGCGATGCCACCGGTGTGCAGGGCCGTGGCCCACGAGAGACCTCCGGGGGAGGTGCTGGCCGAGGCACTGGACGCCCTGGTCGACGGCGCGGCGCGGCTGTCGCTGCCCGGCCGGCTCATCCTCGGCAACCGTCCCGGCCCCAAGACCGCCCTGGCCGATCGCTGGCTGTACGCGCTGACCGCCGAGGACGCCTCACTCCCCGGTGCGAGGCCGGACGAGGTGGCCGCGCTCGGCAAGGCCCTGACCGGCTGGTTCGACGCGGCACACGAGCTGAGCGGGCCGGTCAGGGTCTGTTTCCGGCTGATCGAGCCCGCCGGCGACGGCGACTCCTGGAGGGTCGAGTTCGGCCTCGCACCAGCGGGCGACCCGGACGCCTACCTGCCGGTCGAGCGGATCCGCGCCGGCGAGCGGGCGCCGTGGCTGCCCGAGCGGCCCGAGGAGCTGATCCGGGCCGATCTCGGCCGGGCCGTGCGTCTCCATCCCGACCTCCACATCGCGCTGCGCGCACCCGAGACGGTCACCCTCACGGTCGAGACGGCGTGGGCGTTCTCGTTCCTCCGCAACGGCGCGCCCATGCTCAGGGCCGCGGGATACGGCGTACGACTGCCCTCCTGGGCCGGGCGCCAGGGGCTGGGCCTGAAGCTGACCACCCGCGCGCTCACCGGCGGCGAGGGCGAGGGGGCCGGGCTCGGCGGGCGGGTGAGCGTCCGGCTGGACGTCGCCGTCGGCGACCATACGATCGGCGCGGAGGAGCTGGCCGAGCTGGCCGGGCTCCGCATCCCCCTGGTGCGGGTCGAGGACCGCTGGGTGGAGCTGGACGACCAGCAGGTCAAGGCGGCTCTGAAGGTGATCGGGGAGCGTGGCGGCGGCGAGAGGACCGTCGGCGAGGTGATCCGCGAGGTCGTGGAGGGCGGCGACGAGAGGCTGCCGCTGATCGCGGTCGACGCCGACGGCCTTCTGGGCGATCTTCTCTCCGGCGAGGCCGACCGCCGCCTCACCCCGGTGCCCACGCCACGGGCGCTGCGCGGGTCTCTCCGCCCCTACCAGGAGCGCGGCCTGTCCTGGCTGAGCTTCCTCTCCGGGCTCGGCCTGGGGGGAATCCTCGCCGACGACATGGGGCTCGGCAAGACCGTCTCCACCCTCTCGCTCCTGCTCTCCGAGCGCGAGAGCGGTACGCCCGCCCCGACGCTGCTGATCTGCCCGATGTCGCTGCTCGGCAACTGGCAGAAGGAGGCGTCCAGATTCGCCCCCTCGCTGCGTGTCCACGTCCACCACGGCGGCGCGCGCAGGCGCGACGAGGAGCTCGCCGCCGCCGTGCGGGAGGCCGACCTGGTCGTCACCACGTACGGCACCGCGCTGCGGGACCTGGGGGCGCTCGCGGGCCTGGGCTGGGAGCGGGTGGTCTGCGACGAGGCGCAGGCGATCAAGAACAGCTCGGCGCGGCAGTCCAGGGCGGTGCGTTCCATCCCGGCCCGCACCCGGCTCGCGCTGACCGGCACGCCGGTGGAGAACCATCTGGCGGAGCTCTGGTCGATCATGGAATTCTGCAACCCGGGCCTGCTCGGCCCGGCCAGGCGCTTCAGGACCCGTTACCAGGAGCCGATCGAGACGCGGCGTGACCCCGACGCCACCGCGGCGCTGAAGCGGGCCACGGGCCCGTTCGTGCTGCGGCGTCTCAAGACCGACCGGTCGATCATCTCCGACCTGCCGGACAAGCAGGAGATGAAGGTCTGGTGCACGCTCACCCCCGAGCAGGCCGAGCTGTACAGGGCGGTGACCGGCGAGATGCTGGACAGGATCGACGCCTCCAGGGGCATCGAGCGGCGGGGCAACGTGCTCGCGACCATGACGAAGCTCAAACAGGTCTGCAACCATCCCGCCCAGTTGCTCAAGGACGGCTCACGGCTGGCGGGCCGGTCGGGCAAGCTCGCCCGGCTGGAGGAGCTCGCCGAGGAGATCGTCCAGGAGGGCGACAAGGCCCTGGTCTTCACCCAGTACGCCGCGTTCGGCGCCATGCTGCAGCCCTATCTCGCCGCCCACCTGGACCGGCCGGTGCTGTGGCTGCACGGCGCACTGCCCAAGAACAGGCGCGAGGCGCTCGTCGAGCGCTTCCAGAACGACGACGAGCCGATGCTGTTCCTGCTCTCGCTCAAGGCCGCCGGCACCGGCCTGAACCTCACCGCCGCCACCCACGTCGTCCACGTCGACCGCTGGTGGAACCCCGCCGTCGAAGACCAGGCCACCGACCGGGCCTTCCGGATCGGCCAGACCAGAAACGTCCAGGTCAGAAAGTTCATCTGCCTCGGCACCCTGGAAGAACGGATCGACGAGATGATCGAACGCAAGAAGGCCCTCGCCCAGAGCGTGGTCGGCACCGGCGAGGACTGGATCACCGACCTGTCCACCGACCAGCTGCGCGAGTTGTTCCTGCTCGGTCCCGGGGCGGTGAGCTGACGTGGACGACTCCGGATCCGGCGACAGGCCGTTCGGCGAGCGGACCTTCGAGGAGCGGATCGGGGACTTCTACTCCCCCGCCGTCTCCCTGCACCGCCTGCGTCCCCGGCCCGACAGCACCGGAGCCCCCGCCGACCTGCTGCTGCGGGCCCTTGAACCACCCGCGGTCAAGGTGCGGCACATCCCGTTGGTCGACCTGCTCAGGAAGCCCTACCGAGAGCTGGGCGGCGACTGAGACCCTCAGGGCTCACCTCGGATCAGCGATGGGCCACCGGTAGGCGCCGGTGGGCCACCGGTGGGACACCGACGAGTCGCCGTGGCCCTCGAGCGGTCCGATGAAACTCGTTTTGGAAGTCACTCCAACCCCTTCCATCCCTCGATTTACCCTGATTTCCGGCTTTTTTCCCGCCGCCGAACCTCGCGATCCGGTCTGCGCATCTTCCAGACACGCGTAGCATCATCGGGCATGGGGCAGCCGAAAACGTCTACGCGCCGCCCGTGGCACACCCCGAGAGTGGCGGTGGCCACGGCGCTCGTCGTCATGTCCTCGGGCTGCGGCATGGCCTCCGCCGAACGGTTGCAACTGGAGCCGATCAGCGTCTCCAGTCCTCAGGTCAGAGACGGTGGCCCCCTGCCGTCCGACTACTCGTGCAAGGGTTCGGTCGGCAACCCTCCACTGCGCTGGTCGCGTGTGCCGGAGGGCACGAAGTCCGTCGCGATCGTGGTGGACAGCAACTCCCGGACGGGTGGCGAGGTGAACTGGGTCGTTTTCGACATCGATCCGCGCACCAACGAGTTACCAGAGGGTAGCGTTCCGGTGGGCGCCGTCGAAGGGAGCACGACGAACGGCAAGGTGGGCTATAGCCCTCCGTGCGACGCCCAGGAGAACTATCGTTTCACTGTCTACGCGCTCACCAGCAAGGTCGAGCTTCGTAAGGGAGCCCTCCTCGAGGAGACCTTGAAGAGCATCGCGGACAAGACGATCGCCTGGGGACGGCTCACCGCGGCGCACATCGAGTGACCGGCCAAACACCGGAGGTAGTAATGGTTACCAATTCTTCACTTAGGGTGTGACAACGCTCATAGTGGTCCGACACAATCAGATCCAATGTCCAAGCGCAGGTGATGCATGGGGGAAGGTCGCGTCGATGGCCGCGCGACCTCACCGGCGCCGCTGTAAGGCCATGGCCTTGAGGGTGGTGCAATGATCGCGGTCGTAGTAAGCCTGGTCGCCGTCGTGCTCCTCGTGCTCGTCGTCGTGGCACTGGGAATGCGGTCGATGAACCGCAGAGAGAGCGCCCTTCCCCCGGAGCGTCTGCGGGAGATGGCGGAGAAGGAGGCGCTGACCCAGACCATGTCCAGCGACGACTTCGCCACCAGAGAACCGAAGATGAACCACTTCACCCCCGATCTGACCCCGTTCGACGAGCCGAAGCCGCCGCGCCAGCCGCGGCCGCCGAGCTCTCGGGGCAAGCGAGGGATGAACGAGTTCGGCCAGGTGGACGACTATGACGACGACTACTGGACGCGGCTCCAGGCCGACGAGGGTGGTTTCGGAGGATCCCTGGCGGCCCGGATGGGCGCGAGCCGTCCCGTCGAGCAGGAAGACCAGAAGGTCGATGCCGACGCGGTGACCGTGCAGGCTCCGCTGCCGACCAGGCCCCAGCCGTCCCGCAACACCCCGCAGCGGCCCCCGGCCGCACCGGCCAGGCCCACCCCCGAGCCGGCCATCGCCTCCCCCTCCCTGCCCTCCGGTCTCTCCGACCTGGTCGCCCCGGTCCAGCCGAACCCGGCTCCGACGGCCGCCTCGCTCGCCGAGCAGAAGACCGTGACCTTCGCGGCTCCCACCCCCGGCGCCTTCGGCGAGTCCCGCTCCTCCCGGTCCGGTTCCCGTCGCGGCGGCAGCAGGGCGGCCTCCCAGCCGGCGGCCCAGTCCACCCCGGGCGGCGGCTCGCCCCGGCCCACCCCGGGCGGCGGCGCATCCCGGTCCACCCCGGCCGGTGGCCCGTCCCGGCCCGACCCGCTGAACGACCCTCTCGGCGGCCCCTACTCCCGCCGTGGCGCGGGTTCCACGGCGAACGCGGCCTCCCGGCCCGGCGGCGCCGGTTCCCCGGCTTCCCCGGCGAACGGCACCTCCGGCGCCCGCCCCGGTCCCGCCGGTGGCCGTCCAGCCGGTGGCGGCGTCCCGACGCCTCCCCCGATGCCCCCGATGGGCCCCACGACCAGCGGCGGCTTCCCCGCCGCGACCGACCCGCTCGCCGTCTCCTACCGCAACCCGCCGCAGCCGCCCAAGCCCGCCGACAACGTGACGGACAACGCGTGGGCGCAGGCCACCAACCCCTCGTCGGGGGGCTGGCCGGCGGCCAACACCGCCGACATCCTCGACGACCCCGCCCCGTCCTACTCCTCGTACCAGACACCGGTGTACGGCGCTCCGCCCGCGGGCTCGTACGAGGTCAGCTCGGGCTGGGCCACCTTCGAGGACGACGCGGTCACCGGCCCGAGCCCGGCGGTCTCCACCTCCACCGGTCCTTCCAAGACCTTCTCCCCCACCCCTGAGCGTCCGGCCGACGCGCGGGGCGGGGCGGGCGGATACGGCTACGAGCCCCGGCCCGCCAGCCCGGCCAGCCCTGCCGCGTGGCCCGAGCCCGGCACCCCCAACGGGAGCGACGCGACGAGCTGGCCGAGCTACGGCGAGCTCTACGGCACGGCACCGGCCCCCGAGGCCGCGGCCTCGGGGGCCACCGGCACCGACGCACGAGGCCGGGCGAACTCGCGCGGCAACCACCACCGGGTCCAGGAGCCCGACTTCCCCGACTATTACCGCTGATTCTTTCCGTCCTCCGTAAAGGCCTCGGGTAAACGCCCAGGTGTCGCGGGGCAGCACCGTAAGGTCTGCCCCATGGAGACGGACACGAAGAGCGACGGTGTTCTGACGAAGAGTGGCCTCGGCGCTGTACTGAGGCATGATCTGCCCGCCTCCCTGGTGGTCTTCCTGGTGGCCCTGCCCCTCTCACTGGGCATCGCGGTCGCCTCGGGAGCGCCACTGGCGGCGGGCCTCGTCGCCGGCGTGGTGGGCGGCGTGGTGGCGGGTTTCCTGGGCGGTTCCGTCGTGCAGGTGAGCGGGCCCGCGGCAGGGCTCTCCCTGGTGGTCGCCGATCTTGTGGTGACGTACGGCTGGCGGGCCACCTGCATGATCACTTTACTCGCGGGCGTTCTGCAACTACTGCTGGGTCTCTGCCGGGTCGCCCGTTCCGCGCTCGCGGTCTCCCCCGCCGTGGTCCACGGCATGCTGGCGGGGGTGGGGGTGGTGATCGCCCTCGCCCAGTTGCACGTGGTGCTCGGCGGGAGCCCGCAGCGCTCCGCGATCGAGAACCTGATCGAACTGCCCCAGCAGATCATCCACAACCACACGCACGCCGTCTTCGTCGGCCTGCTCACCATCGCGGTCCTGATCGCCTGGACGCGCCTGCCGCAGCAGTTGCGGACCATCCCCGCGCCGCTGGCGGCCCTGCTCGCCTCCTCGGTGACCGCCTGGGCGCTCGGCTGGGAGGTCACCAGGATCGACCTGTCGGCCGGCCTGGACGCCTGGGCCGGACCCGTCTGGCCCAAGGGCGACTGGCACGGGATCATCGGGGCGGTGCTGCTCGTGGCCCTGCTGGCCGGGGTGGAGTCGCTGCTCTGCTCGGTGGCGGTCGACAAACTGCACGACGGCAGGCGCTCCGACCTCGACAGGGAACTCACCGGCCAGGGTGTGGCCAACATGGTGACCGGCGCGCTGGGCGGACTGCCCGTGGCCGGGGTCATCGTCCGCAGCACCACCAACGTCCGTGCCGGTGCCCGAAGCCGCTGGTCCACGATCATGCACGGGTTCTGGATCCTGTTGTTCGCGGTCGGGCTGGGATGGATGATCGCGCTGATCCCGATGGAGGCGCTGGCCGCGCTGCTGGTCTTCATCGGTGTGCAGATGGTCAACATGGGGCATCTGCGCAACCTGCGCGGCCACAGCGAGGTTCCGGTGTACGTCGTCACGATGGCCGGGGTGGTGTTGCTCGGCCTCGCCGAGGGCGTGCTGGTCGGTTTCGGCCTCGCCGCGCTGTTCGCGTTGCGCCGCCTCACCCGGGTGACCGTGCGGGCGACGGCCGAGCCGGACGGCCGCTGGCACGTGGTGATCGGCGGCTCCCTCACCTTCCTGGGGGTGCCCATGCTCACCTCGGAGTTGCGTGCCATCCCCGCGGGGACCGCGGTCGACCTCGATCTGAACATCGACTTCATGGACAACGCGGCCTTCGAGGCCATTCACAACTGGCGGAACGAGCACGAGCGCGGCGGCGGGACCGTGGACATCGACGAGATCCATGACGAGTGGTACGCCATGGCGGCCAGCGGGGCCAGGGTGTTCCCGGCCAAGACCCCGCCTCGCGCCCCCGACCGGTGGTGGTTGCCCTGGTCGCACCGGCGTAACGGGCAGGGGACGGGCCGCGGGCCGCAGGCCGCCGCCCGGCAGGCGCCCCGCGGCGACAGTCCCGCCGTGCCCAATCTGCTCGCCGGGGCGCGGGAGTTCCACCGGCGTACGGCACCGCTGGTCCGCCCTCTTCTGCACGACATGGCCCGCGGGCAGGAGCCCTCGCATCTCTTCATCACCTGCGCCGACTCCCGCATCGTGCCGAACCTGATCACCGCCAGCGGCCCCGGCGACCTGTTCACCGTCCGCAACATCGGCAACCTGGTGCCCCGGCTGGGGTCGGTACCGGCGGACGACTCGGTGGCGGCGACGATCGAGTACGCGACGAACGCGCTCAACGTCCGCACCATCACGGTCTGCGGGCACTCGGGCTGCGGGGCGATGGCCACGCTGCTCAGCGGCGGCGAGAAGGCGGCGGATCTGCCCGCGCTCGGCCGCTGGCTGCGCCACGGCAACCACACGCTGGCGCGGTTCATCGCGGGTGAGAGCGCCGGTGAGGACGACGGACCGCTGGACCGTCTCTGCCGGGTCAACGTGATCCAGCAGTTGGAGAACCTGCGGACCTACCCGCAGGTGGACCGGCTGTTCCGCGCCGGGCACCTGGAGCTGGTCGGCCTGTACTTCGACATCGGCACCGCCCGGGTGCACCTGCTGGAGCACCCCCCGATCGCGAGCCGTCTGCTCTGAGCGGACGGCTTGCGCCGGGGGTGAACGCCGGTAGCCGCGCACCTGCCGGGCGCCCAGGATGGGGCGCATGAGAATCCTGATCATCGGTGGCTCGGTCTTCCTCGGCCGGGCCATCACTCAAGAGGCGCTGCGGCGCGGGCACGAGGTCACGACGTTCAACCGGGGGCGCAGCGGGGTGGATCTGCCGGGCGTGGAGGCGGTGAGGGGCGACCGCGAGGTGCCGGAAGACCTGGACCGCCTGGTGGAGGGCCGGGAGTGGGACGCCGTCGTCGACGTCATGGGCAGGGTCCCGAGGGTGGTCGGTGAGTCGGTGCGCAGGCTCAACGGCCACGCGGGCGTCTACACGTACATCTCCAGCATCTCGGCGATCGCCGACTTCCCGGTGCGGGAGTGCGACGAGAGCTCGCCCCGATACGAGTGCGCCCCGGACGCCGGCCCGCAGGACGGCGACTACGGCACGCTCAAGGCGGGGTGCGAGCGGGCGGTGGAGGAGGGTTTCGAGGGCGAGGCGCTCATCGTCCAGCCGGGTCTCATCCTCGGCCCGTACGAGGACGTGGGCCGCCTGCCCTGGTGGCTGGACCGGATCTCCCGGGGCGGGCGGGTGCTCGCGCCCGGCGACCCGGACCGCGCGATGCAGCTCATCGACGTCCGTGACCTCGCCGCGTTCGTCCTCGACCGCACCGAGGCCGGCAAGGCCGACCGCTTCCTCGCCTCCGGGGTGCGGGGCAACATCACCTACGGCGGCTGGCTGGCCGAGTGCCGGGCGGCGACCGGCTCGGACGCCGAGTTCGTCTGGGTCGACGACCGGTTCCTGCTCGACCGCGAGGTGGCGCCGTGGAGCGAGTTCCCGGTCTGGGTGCCGGCCGGGGCCGACTTCGCCGCGGTCTGGCTGCCGTCGTCGGCGAAGGCCATCGCGGCCGGGTTGACCTGCCGCCCCGTCGCCGAGACCGTCCGCGACACCTGGGCGTGGCTCCGCGACGTCCCTCCCGCGGAGCGCTCGTTCCGCAACCACGGCATCGATCCCGAGAAGGAGGCCAGGATTCTCGCCGAATGGGCATAGGGATCCCCATGGAGATCCAGATCACTTTCGACGCCAACGACCCGCCGTCGCTCGCCGCCTTCTGGGCCGAGGCCCTCGGTTACCGTCTTCAGCCGCCCCCCGAGGGGTTCGGCAGCTGGGAGGCGTGGGAGGAGGCCGAGGGCATCCCCGAGGAGCGGCGCTCCAACTGGTCGGCCATCGTGGACCCGGCCGAGGGACGGCCTCGCTTCTACTTCCAGCGCGTGCCCGAGGGGAAGACCGCCAAGAACCGCGTCCATCTGGACGTCAACGTGGGGGGCTCACCCGGCACGTCGCTGGAGGAGCGCCGCGAGCGCGTGAAGACGGAGGCGGGACGGCTCGTCGCTCTGGGCGCCGTCGAGGTCCGCACGGCGGAGGAGAACGGCGAATACTGGAGCGTCATGACCGATCCGGAGGGCAACGAGTTCTGCCTGCAATAAGCGTGCATTTCTACGCATACATCATGCTGGTGGACGCATAGATTCATGGCTGTCCGGCTCCGTCCCCCGAATGCCGGACGGCGGTCCACGTTTCCAGGGCCACAGGTGGAGGGCGGCCGATTCCGCCCTCCACCACCCCTTCACCCGTGCCGTGTCATGCGCGGCGGGTGTGCCTCATCGTCCAGTTGGTCTCCCAGGTCTTCTCTCCGTCCGCGGAGAACGCCTGCTCCCACAGGGCCGAGGTCGGCGTGATCTCCGACCAGGTGTATCGCATCCGGACGGGTGTGCCCTCGTAGGTTTCGTCGCCGGAGAACACGCCCTTCCCGTCGGTGAACCGGCCGAAGACGGGATTGTGCAGGACGCCGGTCTCGCTGTTGACCCAGTAAATCGCCCAAAGTTCGCGTTCGACGTCAAAGGTTCGTATCGACGCCCCTTTGAAGCCCTTCGTGGGGAAGGTGATCTCGTCGAAAACGCCCGCGCCGTCGAAAAAGCCGTGGCAGACGGCGACGCTGGGGAACTCCTCCCACTCGTCGTCCCCGCTCAGCGGCTTGAGGAGCCTGCGGTTGTCTATGTCCCAGGTGCCGTGCAGGAAGTCGAAATCACTGTTCATGCTGAGATGTTAAAGCCGTTTCACGACATTCCCAGCCGGTCGGGCAACAGAATTTCCCGCCCGCGTGGACGTTGCGTGGCTCCCCTATGCGAGGTACCGTCACGGCCCTCAGGCTTCGTTTTCTCATACGACATCTAACAAACGGACGCTTTTCACCTGACGGGGCATACGGCTCAGGCCGCCACATACGCATACGGCACGGAGGTCAACGATGACTGGGTGGCACGCGTTACGGGAGGAAATGGTCTCGCAAGTACGTGCCCGCGGGATCAGCCAGGCCGTGGCCGACGCGTTTCTGGCGGTGCCACGACACGTTTTCCTGCCCGAGCTTCCCGCTCAGGCCGTCTACCAGGACGACGCGATCGTGACCAAGCGCGACGCGGACGGCCTTCCGATCAGCTCCTCCTCCCAGCCGGCGATCATGGCTCTGATGCTGGACCAACTCGGGGTGGAGCCGGGACAGCGGGTGCTGGAGATCGGGACCGGGACGGGATACAACGCCGCCCTGCTCGCCCACCTGGTGGGGCCCGAGGGAGAGGTGGTGAGCGTCGACATCGACCCCGACCTGGTGGCGCTCGCCGGGGAGCACCTGTCGGCCGCGGGACACCCCGAGGTGAGACTCGTGTGCGGCGACGGATCCGAGGGGTTCGCACCGGGGGCGCCCTACGACCGGGTGATCGCCACCGTGGGCGTGTGGGACCTCGCCCCGGCCTGGCTGGAGCAGCTCGCGCCCGGCGGACGCCTCGTCGTTCCGCTGGACCTGCGCGGGGTGCAACGCTCGGTGGCGATGGAACGAGACAACGGACGCTGGACGAGCCGCTCGGTGCTGCCCTGCGGGTTCATGCGGATGCGCGGCCCCTTCGCGGGCCCCGAGACGACCCTGGTATTGGACCGGGAGTCCGACCTGATGATCTCACTGCCCGAGGCGGGCGAGATCGGTGACGTGCTGGGGGCGCTCGACGGGCCGGTGGTCGAGCTGTCCACCGAGATCGGCGTCAGCCTCCCCCAGCTCCTCGACGGGTTGAGTCTGTGGCTCGCGGTGCACGAGCCCCGCTGGTGCACGATCTCGGAGGCTCGGCCCGGGTGGCTGGCCTCGCCCCCGCTCGACACGACGGGGTTCAGGATGGCCGTCGGCATCGTCGAGGGCGACAATCTCTGTCTGCTGGAGCCGTCACCGGACGGAACCCTGATCGCGCGCGGTCACGGGCCCGACAGGGTGCGGCTGGCGCGTGAGATGGTCGCCCACATCCAGGCGTGGGACATGGCGGACCGGCCCATGACGACAGGGCTCCACATCGACGCCTACCGGAGCGCCCCTCCGCCCGGCGTACTGGTTCTGCGCAAGCGCCACACCACCCTCGCCCTGTCGTGGCAGGACTCCTGACCTTCGCCTCCCGCGGACCCCGGCCGGCGGCCCGCGACCGCGCGGAGACCTGACCACCGAGCCCTGGGCGCCGATCCGGCGCCCAGGGCTCTCTCGCGTTCAAGCGGCCCGGAGGGCGGCACCGGGTCCCGGAATCTCCGGCGGAAAGAAAAAAATCACACCGTTTCCCATCGCCCCGGCCCGATGGGGAAAAAGCCCAGGCCAGCCCATGGGTCCTTATTCCGAGGAGTTTCGGAGAGAAGATTCCCACCGGTCGAGTGAGCCCGCGTTTCCGCAGGTCAGAGCAAATGTGAATGCACCTTTCACGTTTGCCTCGCCCCGATCGCATGGGTAAGGATGAGTCATCTTCCAGCCGGGCCCCCGACCAGGGGTTTCTTCGGCATGCCACCGACCGCCCACCCCGAGGAGGGGACGATGATCCATGCCCGAGGGCTGACCCGGCGATTCAAGGTCGGGAAAGGAGTCGTCGACGCCGTACGCGGCCTCGACATCGATGTGGAGGAGGGCCAGTTGGTGGCCTTCCTCGGTCCGAACGGCGCGGGCAAGTCCACCAGCCTGCGCATGCTGACCTCCCTGCTCCCGCCGACGTCGGGAACCGCGATCGTCGCGGGCCGCGACGTCGTGTCGGATCCGGCGGGGGTCCGCGCCCGCATCGGGTACGTCGGCCAGAAGAACGGCTCGGGGGAGAACTTCCGGGTCCGCGACGAGCTGGTGACCCAGGCGCGCTGCTACGGCCTTCGCCGGTCCGAGGCGCACCGGCGGGCCGACGAGGTCCTCGGCCTGCTGGACCTGGAGTCCCTGGCCACCCGCAAACCCGGCACCCTCTCGGGCGGCCAGCGCCGCCGCCTCGACATCGCCCTGGGGCTCATCCACCGGCCCGGCCTGCTCTTCCTGGACGAGCCCTCGACCGGCCTCGACCCGCAGAGCCGCGCCCACATCTGGGAACACATCCTGCGGCTGCGTGAGCTGCACGGCACGACCCTCTTCCTCACCACCCACTACCTGGAGGAGGCCGACACCATGGCCGAACGGGTGGTGATCATCGACCACGGCCGGATCATCGCCGACGGAACCGCCGATCGGCTGAAGGGCGATCTGGCCGGTGACCGCGTCACGGTCACCGTCCACGACGAGCCACAGGCGGCGAGGGCCGCCGAGGTCTCCGCGCGGATCGCGGGATCGGACGCGGTCACCGTCGCAGGCAGGACGGTGCGGCTGCGGGTCCCCCACGCGGGCGCGGCGCTGCCGGAGTATCTGCGCCACCTGGAGGCATCGGGGGTGAAGGCCGCCACCGCCGAGACCGCCCGGCCCACGCTGGACGACGTGTTCCTCGCGCTGACCGGCCGCAGTCTGCGCGAGAACGACGAGAGCCCTCGCACAGGCTCGGCCGGCCCGCACGACGCCTGACCTGTGGCACCGCGCCCCTCACACCGACCGGCCACGCCCAATGACCGTGACCCGCACATCCCTGCCCGCACAACCCCTCACACCGACCGGCCGCGCCCGACGACCACGACCCACGCGGCCCTCACCCCCACAGCCCTCTCCCCGCCGGCAAGAAAGGCCGCCCCGTGCGCGTACGATCCTTCCTCCGCGACACCGTGACCGTGTTCTCCCGCGAGTTCGCCCCCGTGCCGCGCGAACCCCTCGGCCTCCTGTTCACCATGGGCCAGCCGCTGCTCTTCCTGTTCCTGTTCGGCCCGCTGCTCGGGGGAACGCGGAGCTTCGAGGGCTCGCCGTGGCAGTGGTTCGTGCCCGGCATCCTGATCATGATGTGCCTGTCCGGGCCGATGATGGCCGGATACTCGCTGCTGGTGGAGCTGATCGGCGGCTCGATGGAGCGCATGCTGGTCACCCCGCTGAACCGCACGGCGATGCTCGTCGGCCGGACGATGAAGGAGTTCGTGATCCTGCTCGCCCAGGCCGTGCTGATCATCGTTCTCGCGGTGCCGCTGGGCTTCCGCCCGCACCTGCCGGGTGTGCTGACCGGGCTGGTGATACTGACCGTGTTCGGGATCGGCCTGGGCGCGCTCTCCTTCACCCTCGCGGTCGCCTCCGCTCCGAGCGGCAACCTGTTCTACGGGGTCACCCAGCTGGTGTTGTTTCCGCTGATTCTGCTCTCAGGCGTGCTGCTGCCGATGGACTTCGGCCCGGCGTGGCTCCAGGTCGCCGCCACGCTGAACCCGGTCACCCACATCGTCGACGCGGAGCGGGCGCTGTTCTCCGGCCGTTTCGCGGACGCCTCGGTGCTGTACGGAACGCTCTGGGCCTGCGCCGTCGCCGCGGCCGGTCTCGCGATGGGCACCAGGTCGATGCGCCGCGGCATCTGACCTCGGCACCTTCGGGAGCGGGCACCGAGGCCGGGCCGGTTCCCTGCGCGCGGGTCGGAGGCGAGCCGGCCCGCCCTCGACCTGCCTGGAAAGCCGAAGAGCCCCGTCTTCGAGATGAAGGACGAGGCTCTTCGGGGTG
Organism: Streptosporangium sp. NPDC049078; assembly: GCF_040648855.1. NCBI lineage: Bacteria > Bacillati > Actinomycetota > Actinomycetes > Streptosporangiales > Streptosporangiaceae > Streptosporangium > Streptosporangium sp. NPDC049078. Next base: position 105,725 of record NZ_JBEZEL010000008.1, on the reverse strand, counting down.
CGCGACTACTGGGGGGTGGGGGTGTGCGAGGGCGTGGCGGTGGGCGTCGGAGTGGGGGCGGGGCGCTCCTTCGCCGGCTCCTTGGTGACCTTGCAGTCGTAGGCGGCGATGGCGTACCCGGGCAGCAGCTTGCACGTCGTCCAGACCGGACCGACCTTGTAGGCGTAGACGGCGGGAAGCCCGCCGTCCTCCCCCGCGGGACCCTGGGGTCCTTCAGGCCCGGTCTCACCGGGGGCGCCCTTCGGCCCGGCGGGTCCCTGCGGGCCGGTCTTCCCCTGGTAGCCGCGAGGTCCGGCCGGCCCCTGGGTTCCGACGCCGTCCTTGCCGTCCCTGCCGTCCTTGCCGTCACGCCCGGCGGGTCCCTGGGGGCCGGGGCCGGCGACCGTGCTCTGGCCCTGGGCGGACTGCTTGGCCCACCACGTCTTGACCTCGGTCGGCTTGCACTTGGTGGTGGCGGAGACCAGACGCACCAGACCGGTGCTCTTCAGCTTGCACGCGTAGATGAGGTCGGCGCCTGAGGTCTGGGCGGCGGAGGCGGTGGTGATGCTGGACATGCCGACCGCGAGAACCGCGGTAGCCGCGATCGCCAGAGGCGTCTTGAAACGCATATGGAACTCCAGGAAAGAAGGGAAGGCCGTGGTGCGGCTCGACAAGAGTGGCAGGTGGGAACGGTCCACGCTGCCATATCAGACCATGTGATGAAAAAGAGACCGACTTCCACTCCTGGCTCTGCAGTTTCTGCGGCATTTCGCTATTAAAGGCACTTTTGCCGAAAATCACACTTATCGTGCTGGACGCGCCTTTTGGCATTCGGCTGTCTCCGGTGACCACCGCCCGTACCGGAACCCGGACCGCGGGGAGGGATCTCCCCGCGGTCCGGCGGCCCCGCGAACCGCGGCACCGACCGTCCGGCCGGTGCCGCCGTGACACCGGCACCCGCCATGGAGGGGCCGGTGGTTTCGAAGAGTGACGTACGCTCTGCCGCTACGACCGGACGATCACCACGGGGAGGGCGCCGGCGGCGCGACCACCGGCGGGCGGTCGTCGCAGGTGATGGTGTTGGGCAGCATCCACGGGGCGAGCCAGGCCCCGGCGGTGCCGCCCCCGTCGTTGCCGCCGAGGTCGGTCAGGGAGAACTCCGAGCCGGTGGGCGGGAAGTTGAACGAACCGCAGTTGTTGACGCCGACCGCGCCGACGTTGCGGGCGTCCACGTTCTCGAAGGAGGCCGATCCCTTCACCCGGGCGCTCACCACGGAGGTGCCGGTGCCGTCGACCCTGATGTCCTTGAAGTGGACGTTCGTGATCGAGTACAGGTCCTTCACCCCCCACTCGCTGACCAGCATGATCGCGTTGTAGGTGTTGTCGAGGAAGTGGTTGCCGACCACCTGGATGTCGGCCTCGATGTTCTTGTCGAGCGCGTAGAGCCAGATGGCTCCCAGGCCGATGTTCCAGTTCAGCTCGTACGTGCCGGCCCGGACCGTGGTGTTGTCCTTGATCGCCAGTTTCCCCGCGAACGCCTCGGCGCCGAAGCGGGAGCCGACGTGGATGCCGCTGCCCTCGCGGATCGGGTCGGCGACGAGGTTGCCCGAGACGGTGTTGTCCGTGCCGCCGTAGACGGCGATGCCGTTCGCGAGGGTCGGCGTCTGCACGGTGTTGCGGTCGAAGGTGTTGCGGGCGTTGGCGATCTTCTCGGACCACAGGGCGAGGCCGTCGTCGCCGGTGTTGCGGATGAAGTTGTTCGACACGACCGAGTCCGTGACGCCGCCGTGGAAGTTGAGGGCGTCGGCGATCTGGTCGACGATGATGTTGTTCGTGATCCTCAGGTTCTTCATCGGCCCGTCGAACCACATGCCCACCTTGGTGCGGTGGATGTAGAGGCCGTCGACGGTCGAGTCGCTCAGCGCCCCGCCGATGCCGTTCACCTGGTCGGTGTCGATGCGCTCGCGGACGTCGCCCTCGATCGCGAAGCCGGACAGGTGCACGTTCCTGCTGCCGCCCTTCGACGCGTCCTTGCCGTAGAAGCCGACGCCGGTGTGCACCGAGCCGTCGGGGGCCGGGGAGGGAAGGGCGACCTGTCTGCCCTTGATGATCGTGTACCAGTTGCCGGCGCCCTCGATCGTCACGTCGTCGACGACGATGTGACGGTTCACCTGGTAGACGCCCGGCGGGATGTAGACCTTGAGGCGGCCGCGCTTGGCGAAGGCGATCGCCCTGTCGATCGCGTCGGCGGAGTCGCGCCTGCCGAGCGGGTCGGCGCCGAACGCCAGCACGTTCGCCGCGACGAGCCTGACGTGCGGCGCGCCGACGAGCTCCGAGCCGAGCAGGTCGATCACCGTCCACGCCGCGTTGCTCCCGGCCGGGACCGTGAGCCGCACCCTGTCACCCGCGCGGTACGTCCTGCCGAGCAGGAGACGCTGCTCGTCGTAGAAGTGGGTCGGCCGGAACGGCTTCGTGATCGTCGGAGTGGGCGTCGTGGCACTGGGCACGCAGGCGCACTCGGTGATCCACCAGTCGGGGTGCAGCAGGTCGGCGTTCGGATCGTTCGTGAACGGATACTGGTTGTACAGCCACGAGTACTGCGAGGTGAGGGTCATCACCTTCCTGCCGCCGCCGTTCACCGTGACATGTAGCGGCGCGGTGATACCACCGCCGTTGGGGGCGTCCGGAATGCTGTAACGCACGGTGATCGCGTTCGCCGCCTTCGGCAGCGTGAACTCGACGTACCGCCCCGGCGTCAGCCTGACCGCCCTGCGGCCCGACGCCTCCCCCGCGAGCGTGTACGCGTCGCGGTCCGGGCCGATGGTCGTGCCGTTCGTCGTGGCGTTCTCGGCCTCCTGCTCGGTGAAGGCGACATCGGCGCCCCGCCCCGCGACGAGTGACGGGTCGAGGGCGGCGCGCGTCACCACGGGGGCCGGGGCACCGCCCGTGCCCGCGAGGGCGGGGGAACCGGGCACGACGCCGAGGCCCGCGAAGGCCACGATCACCGCCGCGACCGCCGCCGGCCCTCTTCGCGGCGCCTTTCGCGGTGGCCCGCCTGTCCGTCTCGCCGCGGCTTCCGTGATGCTCCGTGACATTCGGATGCTCGTTTCTCTCGGGGGAACACCTGAAAACGCTCGGGGCGGAGCGAACGCCACGAGGGTGAGGCGACAGTAGGACTCCGGCGCCTCACCCCACAAGAGTCTTGTGAAATAGTTTCGTAATCTTGCTCTATACCTGCGGACACCTCGCAGATTCTTGCAATGTGTGTCATGGGTCGTTGCGATGTTCCGTAACGCACGGCCCACTCCGATGCGACGCGAGCGACTGGGATCCATGGCCGCGCGGGCACGCGTCCGGGCGCCCGCGGTCACCGCCGGCGGCACCGCGGTCACGATGCCGGAAAAGATCAGGGGAAGACGGTTGGCTCCGCCCGCGAAGACTCCGCGAGTGATGTGCGTGCGGAGCGATACCGTCCAGACGGCCGACGCCCCGGCGAACACGAGGGTGAGACGCCGGAGCGAGCCTCGCGTCGTCCCGGTCTCCGGTGCGCGGCGGGCCGGGCGGCGAAAGCGGAAGAGGGCGACGCGCGCTCGCGCCGTGGAGGGGGCCGCGGGCCTTCAGCCGCGACCTCAAGACCGGAGCGCCGGCCTGCCGCCGGCAACCGGCCCGCACATGTCAGGGCAGGCCGAGGATCTTGGCGCCGGGACGGCGTCGGCGAACGTCCCGGACCGCCCTCGAAATCACCTACGGCCGGAGAGCCGCTCGGGCGGCGGCGAGCCGGGCATCGAGGGCCGATCGGTGCGATATGGGTGTTTGCGCTAACATTGCTGCGAGCAATGTAAGGCCCGCGTTACGGCCGCGTCAATCGTTCACATCACAGAAACCTGCCCGGACTGCACCGGGATTTTCGGCCCTCCCAAAAGAGGGGCACGCCCCCATGAGCCGGGAGCTCGGCGCCCGCGCCTCTCGTCTCCGCCGAGGCGCCCCCTCCCCCGCCGGACGCGTGGAACGACCGTCGATCCGGCGGACACCGGGAGTGGGCGAGAAGATTTTCACCGATCGGTCCCTCCTCCCCAACTTGTCAACCAGGGGTCTTGAGGAAGTCAGCTGTATTCGGTCAGAATTCCATGGTTGCCAACCGGTAACTTCTGTGAAACTTTCACATTCGCAGGCGACGCGACGCGATCTCCCTCTGGACGAATGCCCAGGCCGGGAAACGTTTCGTTAGCAATGCCCAGGTCAGCGAGGGTTGTGACTCGTTGACGGTGGATCGGACCGTCGGATGTACTCCCCGACAACGCACTTACAGGAGCAGGCCATGGAGATCTGGAAGCCCAGATGTTAGCGATAACAAATCTCGATGGCCACTGCCCCCTCGACCTGGCCAAGGAGCGTTGGATGCCCGTCTCACCTCGAACGCGAGCCCAGGACGGACCTTTGGCCCGTCTCCCGGTGTGTCGGCGGCGACCCGCCCACCTCGCGACGACGGCTCTGATCGGCTCTTACCCGCTCTCGAAGCCCGGCCTGCTCCTCCGGACCGACTCCATCCGCTGACGCCTCATCACCCCCCCAAGGAACCGGCATGCTCTTCACCGCGATCCCAGACATCGCCTCGAAAGCACGACGAACCATCACCATCGCGATCGCCGCCGCCCTCGGGGCCGGCGTCGTGGTGGCCGTCCAGCAGACCGCCTCCGCCGCGGAGACGACGCTCGGAGCCGCCGCCGCCCAGTCGGGCCGTTACTTCGGCGCGGCCATCGCGGCGGGCAGGCTCGGTGACTCCACCTATGTGAACATCCTGAACCGGGAGTTCAACTCGGTCACCGCCGAGAACGAGATGAAGTGGGACGCCACCGAACCCCAGCGCGGCAGCTTCAACTACAACAACGCCAACCGCATCGTGAACCACGCGATCGGCCAGGGCAAGTCGATTCGCGGGCACGCCCTGCTGTGGCACCAGCAGATGCCCGGCTGGGCCCAGGGGTTGTCCGGCTCCGACCTGCGCAACGCCGCCATCAACCACGTCACCCAGGTCGCCACCTACTTCCGCGGCAAGATCCACTCCTGGGACGTCGTCAACGAGGCCTTCGCCGACGGCGGAGGCGGCGGGCGCCGTGACTCCAGCCTCCAGCGAACCGGCAACGACTGGATCGAAGCCGCCTTCCGCGCGGCCCGCGCCGCCGACCCCGGTGCCAAACTCTGCTACAACGACTACAACACCGACGGCATCAACGCCAAGAGCACCGGCATCTACAACATGGTCCGCGACTTCAAGGCACGCGGCGTGCCCATCGACTGCGTCGGTTTCCAGAGTCACCTGACCAACTCCGCCCCCAGCGACTACCAGGCCAACCTCCAGCGCTTCGCGGACCTCGGCGTCGACGTCCAGATCACCGAACTCGACATCTCCGGCTCCAACCAGGCCAACGCCTACGCCGCCGTCACCCGCGCCTGCCTGAACGTCGCCCGCTGCAAAGGCATCACCGTCTGGGGCATCCGCGACAGCGACTCCTGGCGCACCGGCCAGAACCCCCTCCTCTTCGACGCCTCGGGCAACAAGAAGGCCGCCTACACCTCCGTCCTGAACACCCTCAACTCGGTCACCCCCAACCCGTCCCCCACGCCGACCCCGACCCCGACCCCGACCCCCACGGTCACTCCCACGCCGGGTCCGGGCGGGCCGTGCCGGGTGGCGTACACCCTCAACGCCTGGAACACCGGACTCACCTCGTCGATCACCATCACCAACACCGGCTCCTCCGCGATCAACGGCTGGTCGCTGGTCTTCGGCCTGCCGTCCGGCCAGACCATCACCTCGGGCTGGAACGCCACCTACTCACCCTCCAGCGGCCAGGTGACGGCGCGCAACGTGAGCTACAACGGCTCGATCCCCGCCGGCGGCTCGGTCGACATCGGCTTCCAGGCCAACCACACCGGCAACACCTCCGCGCCCTCCTCCTTCACCCTCAACGGAAACACCTGCTCCCGAGCCTGACCTCCCGGTGGGGAGAGGCCGTCCGCCCGGGATCGGCGGGCGGACGGCCATACCACCGGCGACCCGGCGGCCTCGGCCTCCAGCCCGATCACAACGGCAATCCGGCAGCTCCACCTCGTTCTCCCCCCAACGGCCGGACCTGCGGTGTGACCTGACCTCACCCCGCGCCCCCGGTCCCGTCGTCCACCGGACGACGGGACCGGGCACCCCCCACCTGTCTCACCCCCCAGAGAAAGGAACGCCTGTGTCACCCAGCCGCAGGCGGTCTCCCCACCGCCCAGAGGCGTTCCGGCCCTACGACTTTTCGGCCCGCCTTCCGCGGCACCGGGGCCACCTGCCGCGCATCGACCCGATCAACGCGTCGAGTGTCTCCGACCGGCAGGACGCCACGTTCAGGGTGAGGTCGTACCCGAAGTGTTAACGCTAACAAAGTCTTCCAGAGGAGGACGTATGCCTTTTATCAGGCGAAATCGCCTGCGCATGCTGCTGGCCGCCATCACCTCGATCATGCTCACCGGCGCCCTGCTCACGCTCGCCAGCCCCGCGGCGACCGCGGCGACCGTCGACACGAACGCCTGGTACGTGCTGGTCAACCGCACCAGCGGCAAGGCCCTGGACGTCTACAACCTCTCCACCGCCGACGGCGGGCGCATCACCCAGTGGACCCGTAACAACAACAACAACCAGCAGTGGCAGTTCGTCGACTCCGGCGGCGGCTACTACCGCATCAAGTCACGCCACTCCGGCAAGGTCCTGGACGTCAGCGGCTTCTCCACCGCCAACGGCGGCGCGATCGTCCAGTGGGCCGACCTCAACGGCACCAACCAGCAGTGGCGCCTCGCCGACTCCCCTGACGGCTACGTGAGATTCGTCAACCGCAACAGCAACAAGGCCCTGGAAGTGCAGAACGCCTCCACCGCCGACAACGCCAACATCGTCCAGTACGACGACTGGGGCGGCAACAACCAGCAGTGGCAGCTCGTCCAGGTCGGCGGAACGAACCCGACGCCGAACCCGACCCCCACCCCCACCCCGACGCCGGGTCCCGGTGGCAACTACACCAACCCGGTCGTGTGGCAGGACTTCGCCGACGGCGACATCATCCGGGTCGGCGACGCCTACTACTACTCGGCCTCGACGATGCACTACTCGCCGGGCGCGCCGATCCTGCGTTCCTACAACCTGGTCGACTGGGAGTACGCGGGCCACTCGGTCCCCCGGCTCGACTTCAACTCAGGCGCCTACGACCTCAACGGCGGCCGGGCGTACGTGAAGGGCATCTGGGCCTCGACCCTCAACTACCGGCCGAGCAACAGCACCTACTACTGGATGGGCTGCATCGAGTTCAACCGCACCTACGTCTACACCGCCTCGGCGGTCGACGGCACCTGGACCAAGCGCTCCCAGATCAACAACTGCTACTACGACGCCGGCCTGCTCGTCGACGACAACGACACGATGTACGTCGCCTACGGCAACGGCACGATCAGCGTCGCCCAGCTCTCGGCCGACGGCCTCAGCCAGGTGCGCGCCCAGCAGGTGTTCCAGACCCCCTCCAGCGTCGGCACCCTTGAGGGCGCCCGCTTCTACAAGCGGAACGGCTACTACTACATCTGGCTGACCAAGCCCGCGAACGGCCAGTACGTGCTGCGCTCGACCAGCCCGTTCGGCCCGTACGAGATGCGCCAGGTCCTGCTGAACATGCCCGGCCCGATCTCCGGCGGCGGCGTGCCCCACCAGGGCGGACTGGTGCAGACCCAGAACGGCGCCTGGTACTACATGTCGTTCGTCGACGCCTACCCCGGCGGCCGGGTGCCCGCTCTCGCGCCGATCACCTGGACCGGCGACGGCTGGCCCACGATCCAGACGGTGAACGGCGGCTGGGGCGTCAACTACCCGAAGCCGAACATCCAGACCAGCAAAACCGTTCAGTCGATGATCGGCCCCGACACCTTCACCTCCCCCTCGCTCGGCCACCGGTGGGAGTGGAACCACAACCCCGACAACTCGCGCTGGTCGACCGGCAGCGGCCTGCGCCTGCAGACCGCGACCGTGACGAACGACCTGTACAACGCCCGCAACACCCTGACCCACCGTATCCAGGGGCCGTCGTCGACCGCGACGATCGAACTCGACTACTCGCAGATGGCCAACGGCGACCGCAGCGGCCTCGCCATCCTGCGTGACCAGTCGGCCTGGATCGGCATCAAACGCGACAACGGGGCGACCCGCGTGGTGATGACCAACGGGCTGACCATGAACAGCAGCTGGCAGACCACGGGAACCGGCACCGAGGCGGCGAGCGCCAACGTCTCGGGCGGCCGGATCTGGCTGAGGGTCAACGCCGACATCCGGCCCGGCTCCGGACGGCAGGCCCGCTTCTCCTACAGCACCGACGGGACCAACTTCACCACGCTCGGACCGGCCTTCACGATGAACAACGCCTGGCAGTTCTTCATGGGCAACCGCTTCGGGATCTTCAACCACGCCACCCAGGCCCTCGGCGGCTCGGTGACCGTGCGCCGCTTCGACCTCACAACCCCGTAAAGACCGAAAAACAACCCTATGAGAACCGTCCCAACCAGCCCGTCCGCTCCCCTCGGACGAAATCGGAGTAAATTGTGCGATTTAAACCCCTAGCCGTCATCATGGCGGCGGCCACCTTGCTGGTGAGCCTGTTCGTGGCCGTCCAGACCGCGAACGCGGCGACCGTCGACACGAACGCCTGGTACGTGCTGGTCAACCGCAACAGCGGCAAGGCCCTGGACGTCTACAACCTGGCCACCAACGACGGCGCCCGCATCACCCAGTGGACCCGTAACAACGGCAACCAGCAGCAGTGGCAGTTCGTCGACTCGGGCGGCGGCTACTACCGCATCAAGTCACGCCACTCGGGCAAGGTGCTGGACGTCAGCGGCTTCTCCACCGCCAACGGCGGTGCGATCGTCCAGTGGGCCGACCTCAACGGCACCAACCAGCAGTGGCGCCTCGCCGACTCGGCGGGTGGCTACGTACGCTTCATCTCCCGCAACAGCAACAAGGCCCTGGAGGTGCAGGGCGCCTCCACCGCCGACGGCGGCAACATCGTCCAGTACGACGACTGGGGCGGCAACAACCAGCAGTGGCAGCTCGTCCAGGTCGGCGGAACGAACCCGAGCCCCACCCCCACCGTGACCCCTCCGCCGGGCACCTGCACCCTTCCCTCGACGTACCGCTGGACCTCCTCGGGCGTGCTCGCGAACCCGAGGTCGGGCTGGGTCTCGCTGAAGGACTTCACCGTCGCCCCCTACAACGGCAAGCAGCTCGTCTACGCCACCACCCACGACTTCGGCACCAGCTGGGGTTCGATGAACTTCAGCCTGTTCACCAACTACTCGGAGATGGCCTCGGCCAGCCAGAACGCGATGAACTCCGGCACCGTGGCGCCGTCGCTGTTCTACTTCGCGCCGAAGAACATCTGGGTGCTCGCCTACCAGTGGGGCGGGGCCGCCTTCTCCTACAAGACCTCCACCGATCCCACCAACCCCAACGGCTGGTCGGCACCCCAGACGCTCTTCACCGGCAGCATCTCCAACTCCAACACCGGCCCGATCGACCAGGCGCTCATCGGTGACGGCCAGAACATGTACCTGTTCTTCGCCGGCGACAACGGCAGGATCTACCGGGCCAGCATGCCCATCGGCAACTTCCCCGGCAACTTCGGCTCGAACTACACGACCATCATGACCGACACCACGAACAACCTGTTCGAGGCCGTCCAGGTTTACAAGATCCAGAACGAGAACCGGTACCTCATGATCGTCGAGGCGATCGGCTCGCAGGGCCGCTACTTCCGGTCCTTCACCGCCACCAGCCTCGGCGGCAACTGGACCCCGCAGGCCGCGACCGAGAGCAACCCCTTCGCGGGCAAGGCCAACAGCGGCGCCACCTGGACCAACGACATCAGCCACGGCGAGCTGCTGCGCACCAACGCCGACCAGACCATGACCATCGACCCCTGCAACCTGCAGCTGCTCTACCAGGGCCGCAACCCCAACTCCAACGGAGTCGACTACGGCCTGCTGCCCTACCGCCCCGGCCTGCTCACCCTGCAGCGATAACACCGTGACACCGATCCGGCTCGAACGTCTCCGACGCTCACCGCGAAGGCGCACACCCCACCGGGTGAACGTCGTCACGGCACGCGATCAGGACCGGTTCGAGCCGGAACGGCGCGAGACCGATCCCCTCTGAACCGCCCCGGACGCGTCGGAGACGCCGAGCCGCCGCGTCCGGGGCCACCAACACCCCCCCAACGAACACCGCCTGAGGGAGACGACCGGTGAGACCCGCACTTCGCACGGCGAGAAGAAGAACTCGCCGCCTGGTCCTGTGGACACTGAGCCTGCTGATGTTGATCGCGTTGTCCCCGCTCTCCGCGAGGGCGGACAACCCGATCGTCCAGACCATCTACACCGCGGACCCCGCGCCACTCGTCCACAACGGCCGTGTCTACCTCTACACCGGCCACGACGAGGACGGCTCGACCTACTTCACCATGCGCGACTGGCGGGTCTTCTCCTCCACCGACATGGCCAACTGGACCGACCACGGCTCGCCCATGAGCCTGGCCACCTTCGCCTGGGCCGACGCCAACGCCTGGGCCGGCCACGTCGTCCCCCGCAACGGGAAGTTCTACTGGTACGTGCCGGTGCGCAACCGGGCGACCGGCGGGATGGCGATCGGAGTCGCGGTCGGCGACAGCCCCACCGGGCCCTTCCGCGACGCGCTGGGCCGCCCGCTCGTCGAGAACGGCGAGATCGACCCGCACGCGTTCATCGACGACAACGGCCAGGCCTACCTGTACTGGGGCAACCCCCGCCTCTGGTACGTCCGGCTCAACACCGACATGATCTCCTTCTCCGGCAGCGCCACCCAGATCCCGCTCACCACCGCGGGCTTCGGCACGCGCAACGGCAACGCGAGCCGGCCCACCCTCTACGAGGAGGGGCCCTGGGTCTTCAAGCGCGGCAACCTCTACTACAACGTGTTCGCCGCCGAATGCTGCTCGGAGTTCATCGCCTACTCCACAGCGCCCAGCGCCACCGGACCGTGGACCTACCGGGGAACGATCATGCCCCGCCAGGGCAGCAGCTTCACCAACCACCCCGGGATCATCGATTTCAACGGCGGATCCTACTTCTTCTACCACAACGGCGCGCTGCCGGGCGGCGGCGGCTACACCCGCTCGGTCGCCGTGGAGAAGTTCACCTACAACGCCGACGGCACCATCCCGACCATCAACATGACCACCGCCGGCCCCCCGCAGGTGGGAACGCTGAACCCGTTCGTACGCCAGGAGGCCGAGACCATCGCCTGGGCGAACGGCGTCGAGACCGAGCCCTCCAGCGAAGGCGGCATGAACGTCGGCTTCATCAGCAACGGCGACAACATCAAGGTCAAGGGCGTCGCCTTCGGCACGGGGGCCTCGTCGTTCACCGCCCGGGTGGCCTCGGCGGCGAGCGGCGGCACCATCGAACTCCGCCTGGGCAGCGCCACCGGCACCCTGGTCGGCACCTGTTCCGTCCCGGGGACCGGCGGGTGGCAGAACTGGACCAGCGTCACCTGCCCGGTGAGCGGGGCCACCGGAACCCGCGACCTGTATCTCCGCTTCACCGGCGGCAGCGGCAACCTGTTCAACCTCAACTGGTGGCAGTTCACCGCCGGTGGCGGCACCGGGGGAAACCTGCTCACCAACGGGAACATGGAGAACGGCACGACCGGGTGGACGACCTCGGGTGGCACCCTGTCGTCGGCCACGAACGTCGCCTACGCCGGCAGCCGCTCCCTGCTCAACTCCGGACGCACCTCGGCCTGGCAGGGCCCCCACCAGAACGTGACCTCGCTGCTCACCAACGGCAAGAGCTACACCACGAGCGTCTGGGTGCGCTCGCAAAGCGGCACCCCCAGCGCGAAGGCGACCCTGACGTACACGGCCAACGGCACGACGAACTACCTCCAGCTCACCCCCGCGCAAACGGTGAACGCGAACGGCTGGACCCAGTTGACCGGTACCGCGACCGTGTCGTGGACCGGCACCCTGACCAACGCCTCCTTCTACGTCGAGACCGCCGCGGGAACCGACGGCCTCTACATCGACGACGCCTCCTTCCAATAACCGGCCCCCTCGCCAGGGGTCCGATCGTCGATCCCCCGACCGGCGGGCCCCTGGCGCAGCGCCCACCCCCCACCCCTGAGGAGCGATCTCAATGAGAAAGAACCGGCTACGGGCGTTAATCGCCCCGGTCGTCACCGTGACGCTGGCCCTCGCGATGGGAGCCGTGGCGCTCTCCACGGCCACCCCCGCGCAGGCGTTGAACAACGGTGTGGGCCGCACCCCGCCGATGGGGTGGAACACCTGGAACACCTTCGGCTGCAACATCAACGAGACGCTGATCAAGCAGACGGCCGACGCGCTCGTCAACAACGGCATGCGCGACCTGGGCTACCAGTACGTCGTCGTCGACGACTGCTGGTTCGATCCCAACCGCGACTCGGCGGGCAACCTCCAGGCCAACCTGTCGCGCTTCCCCAGCGGGATGAAGGCCCTGGGCGACTATCTGCACGCCAGGGGCCTGAAGTTCGGCCTCTACCAGGCCCCCCTCGACAAGACCTGCGCCCAGTACTTCAACTCCTACCCCGGCGCGACCGGCAGCCTCAACCACGAGGTCCAGGACGCCCGGCAGTTCGCCGCCTGGGGCGTCGACTATCTCAAGTACGACTGGTGCTCGCCCACCGGCAGCATCGACGACCAGGTGCGCACCTTCGCCAAGATGCGCGACGCCCTGGCCGCGACCGGCCGGCCGATCCTCTACAGCATCAACCCCAACAGCATTCACTCCAAGACCGGCCCGCAGCGCAACTGGGGCGACGTCGCCAACATCTGGCGCACCACCGAGGACATCACCAACGCCTGGAACACGAATCAGACCAACGGCTACCCGATGGGTATCCAGAACATCGTCAACGTCAACGCCCCCCTCTCCGGCTACGCCGCACCGGGGCAGTTCAACGACCCGGACATGATGGTGGTCGGCCGGGGCGGCATGAACGACACCGAGATGCGCAGCCACTTCGCCCTGTGGGCGATCATGGCCGCGCCCCTCATCGCCGGTAACGACGTCCGGAACATGGACAACGCGACCTCCACGATCATGAAGAACCAGAACCTGATCGCCATCAACCAGGACACGCTCGGCCTTCAGGCAGCCCAGATCAGCAACGACGGCACCCGCCGTATCCTGGCCAAGCGGCTGAGCAACGGCGACGTCGCGGTCGCCCTGTTCAACCAGGGCGGCAGCACCACCACCATCAGCACCACCGCCTCCGCGATCGGCCTGTCCGGCAACTCCTTCAACCTGCGCGACGCCTGGACGAACGCCGTCACCTCGACCACCGGCGCCATCTCGGCGAGCGTTCCCGCCCACGGCACCGTCGTGTACCGGGTGAGCGGCGGCACGCCCAACCCCACGCCCTCCCCGACTCCCTCGTCCACGACCCGCATCCAGGGGGTGGGCTCGGGCCGGTGCCTCGACGTGACCGGCGTCTCCCAGACCAACGGGACCCAGGTGGGGATCTGGGACTGCAACGGCCAGACCAACCAGCAGTGGACCGCCACGGCCGCCGGTGAGCTGCGGGTTTACGGCAACAAGTGCCTGGACGTCAACAACAACGGCACCGCCGACGGCACCACCGTCATCATCTGGGACTGCAACGGCCAGAACAACCAGAAGTGGCGCTTCAACGCCGACGGAACCATCACCGCCCTCGGCGCGAACAAGTGCCTGGACGTCGTCGGCAGCTCCACGGCCAACGGCGCCAAGACCCAGATCTGGACGTGCAACGGCGCCGCCAACCAACGGTGGAACCGCACCTGATCACAGCACGCACCGGCTCCTCGTCACCGTGTGAGCCGCCACAACCCGCTCGCCGCCGCTGTGTGCCCAGCGGCGGCGAGCGTGCCCCCTACGGCCGCCGGGTGAGTACCGGTCCGATGACGTCAGCCGGCCCGATCGTGGTCGGCCAGGACCTCGTCGACGACATGACGGTGCTCCGCGGCTTTCCGCTCGTCCCCGTCGATGTTCTGGGCCAGGGTGATCAACGCCTTCCACAGCGCCCAGCCACGGGCACGCGCCCACATGGCGGCATCCTGAGCGACGATGTCGCGGAAGACCTCCCGGCTCTTTCCCGAGAACATCGTCCACGCGATCACCAGGTCGCAGGCGGGATCCCCGACGCCCGAGGTCCCGAAGTCGATGACCGCCCTCAGCTTCCCATTCCGAACCAGCAGGTTCCCGCTCGCGATGTCACCGTGGAACCACATCGGCGGCCCGGACCAGGTCGCCTCAAGCGCGGCGTCCCACACGGCCGCCGCCCGGACGGTGTCGACGCGGCCCTCCAGGGCGGCGAGGGTACGGCGTGTCTCCTCGTCGTAGTAGGCCGGTGGCGTACCCCGGTGGAAGCTGTGCGCGCCCGCCACCGGCCCGCCGGTCGCGTCGGCGCGTCGCAGGGCGAGGACGAACTCGGCGACCGAGGCCGCGAACTCGGACAGGTCGTCAACGCGTTCAGGGGTCGCGGTCTCGCCGTCCAGCCAGCCGCGGATCGACCAGTTGAACGGGTATCCCTCGCCGGGAACCCCCTTCGCGAGGGGAACGGGAATGTCGACCGGCAACGACGGGGCGAGCACCGGCAACCACCGGTCCTCCTTGTCGACCGCGGGGGCGTACCCGGCCGCGGTGGGAAGGCGCGCCGTCATCTCGTCACCGAGACGGTAGGTGCGGTTGTCCCATCCGTCGACCTCGACCGGTGTCACGGGAAGGGAACTCCATTGGGGGAACTGGGCGGCGACCAGCCGCCTCACCAACCCCGCGTCGATGCCGGCGCGTCCGTCGATGTTCCTGTTCTCCACCACCCGGAGAGTGTGTCGGCCACCCCCTCCACCCCGCAAAAGGTTTTCGGCGTCCATGCGTTCGCCGCAGCTCTCTGGCAGCCACGGCGCCACCGTGAGAAAATCCGCACGAACAAGCCGAACTCCACTTTTGTCCGGTGCCCCGAACGCTTAAAAAAGGACGAACTCTCGATGAGACGATGGGCTGCCCTCGGGGTCTCCGTGCTGATCGCGTCCATGTCGGGCACCATGACCCCCGCCGCCGCGCAGGCGGGCGCCCCCGATCCGGCACGCGCGGTCAAGCAGCAGTTCAGAGACGAGCACGGCGTTCGGATCTCCGAGACCAACCGCTTCTTCTACGGCGAGAGGTCGACGGTCTCCGGGAGCGGGATCCTGATCAGAGGTCGTCTCCAGTTGTCCCCGTCGGGCCCGGTGGCC
This sequence comes from Streptosporangium sp. NPDC049078, assembly GCF_040648855.1. Taxonomy (NCBI): domain Bacteria; kingdom Bacillati; phylum Actinomycetota; class Actinomycetes; order Streptosporangiales; family Streptosporangiaceae; genus Streptosporangium; species Streptosporangium sp. NPDC049078. The sequence continues at coordinate 90,387 of NZ_JBEZEL010000008.1, read as the reverse complement.
GCTGATTTCACCTGGTGGGACCTCTCCCGGCCGAAGAAGGGGACCCCGTCCAAGAAATCGAACCCCTACCGGGTGATCCGCGTCGGCAAGAAGACCTACGACGACGCCACCCGATACCCCGGGCCCGTTCCGGACGGCAAGAAGTGGGTCCGCTTCCCTGACGAGCACCGGGGACGGATGAACCGGGACATGGCCAAGGGCGCCAGCCTGCAGCCGATCGACATCTACGACCCGTCCATGATGAGGGCCGTACTGAAGCGCTCGGCGAGCAAGGCCGTCTCCGGCGGTTTCCTCTACCGGGGCACCGTGAGCTACCAGGAACTGCGCAGGATCTCCAAGAGTCCCCCCATCGCCTGGACCTCGGGCAAGCGCATCGGCAAGAAGAGCAAGGGGAAGGTCTCCTGGCGACTCTGGACCGACCGTGACGGCCTGCCCAAGCGCCTGGTCACCGCCGACAGCGCGGGAGCGGGGAAAGAGCCGCTGGTCAAGCGGAGCGACACGCGCTACACCGACTGGGGATGCCGTCTCGTCATCACCGCCCCGCCCGCCGACGAGGTCATCTCCGAGAAGGACCTGCGGGAGTACGCCCGCAGACAGAACGCGTCCGCTCCGACGGACTCAGGGAACACCTGAGACCCTCCGCCGACTACGCCGCGCGGTCGCCCGTAACCCCGCTTTGAGGCTCCCCCGGCGGTCCGGACGGCTCGGTGCGCGGGTTGGGCCGACTACCCCGCTGAATGCGGGTCGGCACGACGGATGTCAGGCGGCCAGAGCCAACCTCGAGGGCAGATAGGTGATGTCGCTTCCGGCGATGTAAAGGCGCCAGTTGAGCGAGGTGGGACGACTGACCACGTTCACACGCAGCCCCGCCCCCGCCAGCCAGACGGCCAGGTCGGCGAAGTAGCCGTCTCCCGAACCGATGACGACCCGCTCGAACCGCAGGTCGATCCTGCCGCTCACCGCCGCCTCCGTGAGAGCGCTGTCGGCCCCGTCGGCCCCCGGGCGGATCAGCAACTGCGCCCCACGGATCGCGATCCCCGCACTCACCATGGAGCGAGGGTTCACCGCGGCGATGAACTGATCCATGGGGCCGATCGGGACGCGCTCCCGATACTCGTTCATCGTCTGCCTCACTTCGGCCGTCGTCGGCGCGGGGGACGCCGTCAGGTTCTCGATGTCCAGAAGGTGGATCGACCGTCCGTCACGCAGAGATCTCATAGCCCGCCCACTCGCTTCTCGTTGTGGCAAGTAAGTCGAGAATAAATACTGTGAACTTAGTATGCAAGTTTTTTAGCGGCGAGATGTTCACAGCCAAGCCGCCGGAGGTACGCGCTACGGCTAGAACCGACCGACGCGGGCTTGGCCCCTCCCTACTCAATGAGTTCCGAGATCACGTGAACACGGGTGTGCCGCCGTTTCGGCCATCTACCTTCAGCTCAGAGCCTGGGCCGCATACAAGCCGGCCAGGGCGACGGCCAAGGTCCCCAACAGCAGTCGCAGACCGACCTCCGGCAGGCGAGGCTGGAGGTGAGCTCCGACATAGCCGCCGATCAAGCCACCCAGACCACACAGCAGGCCCAACGCCCACACCGGTGCGATATCGCCAGGGGCGATCAGCGCCAGGACGGCATAGGTGAGCGCGCCAACGATCGAGGTGACGAACGTCGAGGCCAGTGCGGCAGGTGCGACCCTGGCCATCGACAGGCCGCGCCCGGCCAGGATCGGCCCCAGAAGCGATCCGCCGCCGATGCCGTATATCCCGCCGACGATCCCCACCGCCACCGCGAGCGTGGTGATGGCGCGCGGGGAGGGATCGTCGGCCGGACCGGGGTTGCGGGGTGGGCGAAGCGTGCGCACGCACAGCCACAGGCCCAGCGGGAGGAGCAGGCAGGCGACCAGGAGGCGGAACACCTGCGGGCCGGGTAACAGGAAGACCCGGACGAACGCGCCGATGATGACGCCAGGCAGGGTGCCGAGCACCAGCAGGCGGAGCAGCGGGCCGCCAAGCTGGCCACGCCTGCGGTAGCGCAGCAGCGCGCCGGGGGTGGCCACGACATTGAACAACAGATTGGTGGGCGTCACCGCCGGGTTCGGCACGTTCAGCACGCTGAGCTGGATCGGAAGCAGGAATACCGCCCCCGACACCCCGACCGGGGCGGTCACCACCGCGATCAGCAACCCCGAGACGAAGCCGAGCAATCCCTGCCACCAGGTCAACACTTCACCGCTCGCACCCCATCCCTTAAAACCTACCGTGATTACGGAGATTTAGGAATGCCCCCGTTGGAGGGCAAAGCGGTGAAGCCCGTGACCACGAGAGCGCCGCCCTCCTCTTTCACCCCCCTTATGGGATCGTGATAAGGATCATCCGGCCTCGCTTCCTCGCCCGACCGCATCCAAGCCGAACGGGACCAAGTAAGCCTTGAGTCGGTTCCGCGCAGCTGACATTGACGACGTGCGCAGGGGTTACGCAGCGTGGGTGTCAGTGCCGCGCAGGATGTACAGGTCGTCGCCGAAGACGGCGGAGATCTGGAGATGGCCGCCGAGGGCCTGGACGTAACGGGCAATGGCCTCGACGGTGGAAACCTCGCCACGTTCGATCTGGGAGACACGGCTCTTGGTGACGCCCATCCTCTCGGCCACCTCAAACTGGGTCAGGTCCAATGCGGTACGGCGTTCAGCGAGGCGGTGGCCGTCGATGTATGCCTGGTTGCGTTTGCGAGCTTCGGCGACCACCTGCTCGCCCCCGGCGTCGGCGACAATGCCGGGGCGTACGCCGCTCCACTTGGGAAAGTTCGTCATCGCCGGCCCTCCTCTTCTTCCCGTTCCTTCACATACCGCGCGTACAGCTCTTCGGCTTGCGGGATCACCCGCCGGTACCAGCCGGACCAATCTCCCGATTTGTCCCCGCCGACCAGCAGAATCGCCGACCGCCAGGGATCGAACACGAAGATGACCCGGATCTCCGAGCGTCCCGCCGATCCAGGCCGCAACTCCTTAAGGTTGTGGACTTGCGAGCCCTCCAGCCGGTCAACCAGTGGCCTCCCCAGCCCGGAACCTCCCTCGGCCAGTCGGTCGATAGCGTCGACCACTTGAGCTTTGGGCCTCTCATCCAAGGCGTTGACCCAGGTTAGGAATTCGTTGGTAACGCGAATCTCCCACTCCTCTGCGCCGCGCGTGTAGCAAATCCTCTACCGCACGGAGATGGGGTAGGTAACGCGACGCACGGACGAGGTCTTGCGCTTGCCGCACGGCCAGGCGTACCCGAGGCACCTCAACCGTGCGGCACTCGTGGTCAGGTCAGATCTCTTCGCTGCGGATGCCCGCCAGGAAGTTGTTCCAGGCTGCCGGGGAGAAGGTCAGCATCGGGCCGGATGGGTTCTTGCTGTCGCGAACGGCGATGAGGCCGGGCAGGTTGGTGGCTACCTCAACGCAGTCGTTGTTACCGCCGCTGAGGCTGGACTTGCGGAAATCGGCGGAAGACAGGTCGGGGAAGATCATGCCTTACTCCTCATCGCAGCTATCAATTTTGTGGATTCCTGGGGGGACAAGCATGAATCGGCGAGGCGCTCGAACATGAGCATAAGCCTGCGGACCTGATCCATAGCCTCCACATAAACCTCACCAGCCGGACATTCCGCGTATCCGATCTCGGGATCTTCGTCGCCGAAGCCGAGGACGGAAAAGGCTCCTTCCAGCCCGGTGTGTGCACCGTTCGCAAGTGGCAGGATCTGGATGGTGACGTTTGGCCAATCCATGATCCGAAGGAGATCGTTGAGCTGATCGGTCATGATCTCGGGCGTACCGATAGGCCGATTCAGGGCTCCCTCATCCATGAGGACATGCAGCACCGATGTCTTTGAACCGAGAAGGTTGATCTTCCTCTGATCTGGTCCAGCCAGGCCACCGCCCAGCCCGGTGATTCCCAGGTAACGCTACAGGTCCCCAAGGACCGACTGAGAGACGGCGAGAAGGTGCGATGGCGAGCCCGCGCCACGGCTGACAGCGTAAACGGCCCCTGGACCGACTGGAAAACCTTTGATGTTCACGCCTCGAAAAACGAGAATCAGCCAACCACTAATTCCTCGACTGCTTCCCCTAACCGCGCATCAACGTACTCGGCGAGCAATTTCAAATACGACAGAATCAAGGACAACGACGACTGCCAGTCAAACGCAAGGAGCGCCTACGGATACGCTCCCGGTAGCAGGGTTCTTCAAAATCCGAAGGGCTATGCAAGGAACCGTTTCTCGTGGTGTGCCACATACATGTCTGGATTGGTTCGCGTTAAGCGCGACAGATTCGGCAACATTGTAAAGAACGCACAGGGGCAGCCGGCAACCACCGATGAGATCTGGTTTCCACAAATACTGATCGGGCGCACCTATCAGGGAAGTCGAACCATAGAATTCGACCTTTGGGTAGACGAGGGAATCAACTCCAAGGGCGACTTCTTTGAGGGGAAGACCTTCTCCATCGGCATGATGGGAACCGGCTACCCCAACGCAAATGCTTGCCTTCCGGTTACCAGGGATGGCCTGAAAACGTCGTACGTCGGAAACGAGGACTACTGGGACGATAGAACGGTAAAGTTCAAGTTCGAGTCCTATGTCGATCCAGGATCAGCAGGGTCCGACAACCGCGAGTTGATCGGCACCTGCACTACGAGGACAACCCTTAACCTCGTCGGCCTTAGCGGCTCCCAAGAAGCACTGGCCCCTCCGAAGCAAAGCATCCGGTGCGATTCCGCCACCTATGCCGGATATGCACAAGGATGCATCTTCGATCACGAGACACCATCGATCGCATTGAAGGAGAGCAATCACCCGAACGCATACTCACACATCTCCCTGGCATACTTTAACCCCGATGCCACCCACCCTAAACCCACCGACCATGCGAACGCATGGCCAGTGAATGTTGATGGAATTAGAAAAGATACAAAGAAGGTAATTCCCGGCCTGAGCAAAAACAGGCTTATTCATAGGCTCTACCAATACGATGATGAGATTCGTCAGACCTTCAACCGCGCCGGCCGCAATACGGGTAGAGCACAGTCGGCATGCCGATGGTCATACTATCCCACGTGGAATGGCACAGGGTCATTTCCGTGGGTCGCCGCCGGCAATCAATGCGACGAATTCCCATTCGCTTCCACGTATGAGGGTGCCTGGGTATGGTGGCAAAATAGCATGCCGGACGACGCAGGCAGCTACCAGCCGAAGGGTGTGAACTATTCGGTGAAGCCCATACCGTCCGCAGAGAACAATTCATGGGGCGGATCTGCACCAGGCGGTGTTCGGTCTTACTATGTGTACGATCGCATGCTGGACGGGGACGCTTTCTTCATACGCCTTTACAATAAGGAAGGCGTCCGACAGAATCATTGATCAGGGGCAACGCAACAAGCTAGGTTTCGTCTAAGATGCACGGTGCGGTCTCGTTCTGAAGACTGCACCGTGCATCATCAATTGGATATGCGGAGCGTGAATGTCGCAACTAGTCGATCATCTCCACGAGACCATCACAGTGGAGCGGAGTCAATTCATGCTGAGAGATCAGGACGGCACCTTGGACGAGCCGCCGGGCTGGCCCAGTGTGGAGGAGATCTCGGCGCGTCTCAGCCAAGGCTCCTGGTTCGAAGCAACCTTGAATTGGGCGGTGTTTCTGAGCAGTGACGGATGGCACGACACCCAGGTTGTCCTAGAACTATGGGATGACTTCCCTCCCGATACTACCGACTCCTGGGAAAGAAGTAAGACAGCCTCTTTTTATTCTAGTTCCGGCCTCGTCTACTTGAGCATGTTGTACGGTAGCGGACCCCCATCTGTACCCCTGGACCTGCGCAGAGACGCCGACGAATGGAATATCAGGGCAAGTCGTCGTCCGGGAGAGGGCTGGAGCTGGCTAGAAGAAGATTCTCCTCCAAAAGGTGTCGAGGAGTGGTGTATTCAGTTCTGGCCGCTACGGGGTCTGGTCGCTGGCCTTACTGATGCTTCCCGCAGAACAGAGGACTCTACTAGCGTCCAAAGGTACCTCGAAACTCTATCCAGGATTGGAAGCTGACGCTGCAAGTTTCGCGGCTCCTGTATTGACTCATACGACTCTTTGGGCGCGCTAGTAGTACTTCGTTAGGCTGGTTGGGGTGGTGTTCTGGCCGCGCTGCGGCAGGTATGTCGCCGGATATATTATGACTCTTTTCCCCACTGAAAACCAACAGCGTCTTCTGGTGGCGCACGGGCTCAACAGGAGGTTCGGTGCCCTATGGGTCAGCATTGCGGATGGTTACGAGGTAGCCCGAGGGCTGCACTTCCCGGTGGGGACAATAGAGACGTGCGACTTTCAAACCGCTATGAGGTCGTACGATCCTGCGGGCTCCGCGCGGCGGGCCTGGATCACACCGCATACACCCGGCTGGTCACACGTCCTTCTCCTCAGTGGTGGGCAGGCATCGTCCGCGGAGGAACTCAGCCGCCATGGTCAGCGCGTGTTTGAAATTTCATACGTCGGCGGAATCGAGGAACTCGACGAGCCGATCTACACCTACGACGGCGAGTATAGAAGCATATTCGACGAGGCCGCACATGAAGCCCATTGGACAGATCTACCGAACGACGACACGATGTCGATACCAGAAACACTGGACCAGTTTATGATCATCATAGGAAGAATCACAGGAGGTTTTCTCGACCAGAATTGGATTTCATCGGAAGGGCTTTTGTGTGTTATGCTTTGATGCCGGCACAGCACCTCGTGGACTGACATGAGCGAGACGACCACACTGAGAAGAACCCATCGATTCAGGCCGATGGAATCACAGGGGAACCGGCCTTACGCTCCCCCTCAACCTCGAAGGGCTGCTGTATGACGAGTGCCGAAAGCAGGCCGGGTGCTTCGATCGCGTCTTTCTGGGATGCCTTCGCCGACTCCTTCGACGAGGAGGCCGACCACGGCCTTCGCGACCCCGCCGTCAAGACCGCCTGGGCGGAACGCCTGCGCTCCTGGATGCCCGCCTCGCCCGCCGACGTCCTGGACGTGGGATGCGGCACCGGCTCGTTGTCCTTGGTGCTCGCCGAGCAGGGGCATCGGCCGGTCGGGGTGGACCTGGCCCCGCTGATGATCGAGCAGGCCCGGCGCAAGCTCACGGCGGCCGGTTTCGATGCCGCGATGATGGTGGGTGACGCGAGCGACCCGCCCGCGCAGGCCGGGACGTCTTTCGACATGATCCTCTCCCGTCACCTGTTGTGGACCCTGCCCGATCCTCAGGAGGCGTTGCGCCGATGGATCGGTCTGCTGCGGCCCGGCGGGCGTTTGGTTCTCATCGAGGGACGTTGGGCGTCGGCCGAACCGGGTGAGGATCAGCTCTACGAGGGGAGGTCCGAGCCGATGCCGTGGGCGGGTGGAGTCGAGGCGGAGCGCCTCCTGGCGACGCTGCGGCCACTGGTCGACACCGCCCGCGTCGAGCCATTGCCCGATCCCGTCCTGTGGGGACGAGCCATCCAGGACGAGAGATACGCCGTTGTCGCGTTCGCGTAGTCGTTCGCGCTTCAGGCCGGTCCCCTGAGAGACGGCAGCGGTGCGGCCGGATGGACGGCGGGAGGGTGATGTCAGCCCTCCACCCCGATGTGCACGGGGCCCGCCTCCGGGGAGACCGCGCTCAGGATGCCGCTCGGGATGCGGAACACCCGTCCCGGGGCCGCGGGCCACCACAGTCGTCGGCGAGCGATGACCCGCCCCCCCTGCCGGAGCACGATCCGGGGGAACGGGATGTAGCGGTCGCTCCACAGCAGCAGGCGGCGTCGGGCCGGGGCCGGGTCTCCGGGACGGAAGATCTCCGGCGCCACCCAGCGGAAGGGCGCGTCGGCGACGAGACGGACCTGTTCGGCCGGGGCGCTCCGTCCGGCCAGCCAGTCGATGACGGAGCGTGCCACATGAGCGCCGTCGATCGCCGCGATGTCGGCGGTGTCCACCGGATGCAGCAGATTGCCCACCGCGAACACCCCCGGCCGCTCGGTACGGAGCGCGCTGTCGACGAGCGGGCCGTTCGTGCCCGGGTCCAGGGTGATCCCCGCGGCGCGGGCCAGCTCGTGGTCGGGGATCCAGTCACCGGTGAGGACGAGCGTGTCGCACTCGACGATCCGCCTCCTTCCGGTGTCGAGGTCCTCGATCTCGACGGCCCGCAGCTGTGGCCGGCCGATCACCTTCGTCACCCGGGTGCGGGTGGCGACCCTGGTCCGGAAGAGCATCCTGCCGGGAACGCTGAACAGGGAGTAGGAGTCCGGCCGGGGATACTCGGTGGTCATCAGGACGGTCCGGCAACCGGCTTCGCGCAGGGTCAGCGCGGCCGACCAGCTGACCAGCTCGGCGCCGACCACAACGGCCTTCTTGCCGACCTTCCCGTGCCGCAGGTGGACGAGGTTCTGCAGGTGCCCGGTGGTGTAGACGCCGTGGGCCCGGTCTCCGGGGATGAGCCGGGCCGGGCGGGGGCGCTCCCGGGCACCGGTGGCCAGGATGACGGCCCGCGCCTCGACGCGGACGCGGCCCGCAGGGGTGGTGGCCTCGATCACGCGTTCCCCGGCCCAGTTCGTCACGGTGGCGTTCGTCAGGATCTTCGCGCCGGCGGCCTCGGCCTGCCGGACAAGTCTCCTGGCGTAGGCGGGACCGCTCATGAAGCGTCTCATGTCCCTGATCCCGTAGCCGGGATGATCACTGTGCCGGGGGATGCCTCCGGCCGCGCTCTCCCGTTCCAGGACGAGGACGTCGCCGTCGACCTTCGGCGCGAGCGCGCGGGCGGCGCTCAGTCCGGAGGGGCCGGCGCCGATGACGACGACGGCCGGGGTGAGGACGGTGACGTCGCCGGACGTGGCCCCCACCGGGGGTGTCAGCGGTGTCGGCGGTGTCATCAGTGCTCCTCAAGCAGCTTCTTGACCTCGGCGCCGCAGAAGAATCCCTGGCAGCGTCCGTTCATCGCCCGGGTACGGCGGCGCAACCCCTCCAGGGTGGCCGGTGGGATCGGCGACGCGAAGGTGTCGCGGATCTCGCCGGCGGTCACCCGTTCGCAGAAGCACACCACCCGGCCGTAGGCGGGGTCGGCGGCGATCCGGGCGGCGTCCTGGTACGGGCGGGTGGACGCCTCCCCGAGGTTGGGCATCCGGGGCGGTTCCGGCAGGTTCTCCCGTGGCACGAGCGCCAGGCCGGCGTCGCGGGCGAGTTCGGCGACGTACTCGGCGATGGCGATGCCTGCGGTCAGGCCGGTCGAGCGGATCCCGCCGACCAGCACGTAGCGCCGCCCGGCGTCGGCCTCGATGAGGTAGTCGGGGTGGTCGCTCGCGGCCCGCAGACCGGCGTAGGTCGCGGTGACCTCCTCGCGCAGCAGGTCGGGCATCAGCTTCTCGCCCTTGTCCAGCAGGAAGCGCAGTCCCTGCTCCGAGGTCCCGGTGTCGGTGCGGTCCGTGAGGTCCTCGGCGGTGGGGCCGAGCAGCACGTTGCCGTAGACGGTGGGGCTGATCAGCACGCCCTTGCCGCGCGAGCTGGGCACCGGCAGCACGATCCGGTCGACCATCGGGCGGGCCGCCTTGTCGTAGACCAGCAGCTCGCCACGGCGTGGCGTGACCGTGAAACGGTCGTGGCCGAACAGCCGGTCGACGACGTCGGCGCCGAGTCCGGCCGCGTTGACCACCCAGCGGGCCCGTACCTCCCCGCCGGAGGTACGCAGCACCGTGTGGTCGCCGAGGTCCTCGACCGAGGAGACGGCCCGGTTCAGCAGCAACGTCACGCCGCGGCCGACCGCGGCCGTGGCCAGCGCGAGGTTGGTGGTCCAGGTGCAGATGATGGACTCGTCGGGCACGGTGAGGCCGCCCAGTGCCCCCTCCCCGAGGTGGGGCAGCTGCCGGTACACCTCCTCGGGGCCGACGATCTCCGTCCGGTCGTAGCCGTTCTGCTCCGCCTTGCGGCGCAGGCCCGGCAACGCGTCGAGTTCCTCGACGGTCCAGGCCACCAGCAGGGCCCCGGTGCGTTCGACCGGGATGCCGGTCCGCTCGGCGTACTCCGACAGCAGGTGGTAGCCCTCGCGGACCAGCCGGGATTCGAGGGTGCCGGGTCTGGCGTCGAAACCGGTGTGCAGGATGGCGGTGTTCGCCTTGCTCGTGCCGTCACCGACGTCGTCACGCGCGTCCAGCAGCGCGACGCTCAGCTCGTAGCCGGCCAGCTTCCTGGCGATGGCCGAGCCGACGATACCGGCGCCGATCACCGCCACGTCGAACGTGCCGTTCACCGTGCTCCCTCTCCGGGCAGGGTGGCGGCGACCGCCTCTTTCCAGCGGGAGCGGAAGTCGGCCGTCCGGTCGGCGGACCACCGGGGTTCGTAGGTGGTGCTCGGCTCCCACGGGTCCACCGCGTCCGCCAGGGAGAGCGACGGGTCCAGCGCGGCGCGGGCCAGCGCCACCGCCCCCATCGGGGTGGCGTGCTGGGAGGGGTAGACGTCGATCGGGATCCGCGTCAGGTCGGCGACCGACTGCATCAGGACCGCGCTGCGGGTGAGCCCGCCGTCCACCCGCAGCCGGGTCAGCGGCTGCCCGAGGTCGGCGGCGACGAGGTCGCCGAGCTCGGCGACCTGCGCCGCGATCCCCTGCAGTACGGCGAGCACAAGGTGCCCCGCACCGGTGGAGAGGGTCAGCCCGGAGAACGAGGCCTTGGCGTCGGGACGCCACCAGGGCGCCGCCAGCCCGGCCAGCGCGGGCACGCACAGCACCCCTTCTGCGTCCGCCGCCGCGACCGTGTCCAGGTCGGCGGCGCCGCGGATGAAGCCGAGATCCTGGATCCACCGTACGGCGGAGGCGGCCGTGTAGACCTGGCCGTCGAAGCAGTACGAGGTCTCTCCCCGGACCCGCCAGGCGACCGAGGCGGCCAGGCGGGCGGTGGAGCGTACGGCGGAGGTGCCGGTGTTGGCCAGCAGGAACGCGCCGGTGCCGAAGGTGCACTTCGCCTCGCCCGCGCTGAGACAGTTCTCGGCGAGCAGGGCGGCCTGCTGGTCGACCACGAGTCCGCCGACGGGGACGTTCCCGCCGAAGGCGGAGGTGTGGCCGACCATCTCGTCGCAGGCGACGATGCGCGGCAGGCGTTCGCCGCCGAGCCCGAACAGCTCCAGCAGTTCCCGATCCCACTCGCCGTCGTCCAGCCGGGTGACCAGCGACCGGCCGGCCGTGGCGACGTCGGTGACGAACTCCCCGGTCAGGTGGTGGATGATCCAGGAGTCGGAGGTGGTGACCACCCCCTGCTCCGTCACGTTCCGGCGTAGCCAGGCCATCTTCGGGGCGGAGAAGTAGGGGTCCAGGACCAGCCCGGTGGTCGCGGCGATCCGCTCCCCGTACTCCCCCAGCTCCGCGCAGATGCTCTCCGAGCGGCGGTCCTGCCACACGACGGCGGCCGAGAGCGGCTCACCCGTGGCGGGATCCCACGCCAGGACGGTCTCGCCCTGGTTCGCCAGTGTGACGGCGTCGATCCGTACCCCGGCCCGCGCGACGGCCTGACGGCCGGCGTCGAGCACCGAGTCGAGCAGTTCCCGGGGGTTCTGCTCGACCCCGCCTCCCGGCAGGTAGGTGGGGCGGACCGGGAGCTCGGCGAGGCCGAGCACCTGACCGCGGGCGTCGACGACGATCGCCTTGGTGCCGGAGGTTCCCTGATCTATCGCCAGTACGGTGGTCACCGTCGGTGCGCCCCCTCCGTGTGCCCGCCCTTGGCCGTACCCGGGGCGTCGGCGGTCAGCTCCGCGTCGATGGACTGCATCTTCGGCATCACCAGGCCCTTGGCGCCCCTGGTGAACAGCAGGTAGGCGAAGTACACGGCGCCGATGGCGAGCATGAGGAGGACGTAGACCCACGACTCCACGAACGAGGAGTCACGGAAGAGCAGCAGTTCGAAGGCGAGCCAGAGCAGCGCGACGACGATCACCGGGATCTCCCAGCGGCCCAGGTCGAAGCCCTTGCTCGGCGGCAGCGACCTGCGCTTGACCACGTACATGATGACGGTGCCCGTGTAGATGATCGCCGGCAGCAGGGTGGCGGCGGCGAACAGGCCGAACAGGGCGTCGGTCCGGGTGGAGAAGATCGCCAGGATCAGCTCGCCGACGACGAGCATGAAGACGGTGGCGTTCAGCGGGGTGCCGAAGCGGGGGGAGACCTTGTGCAGGCCCTGCCAGCCGGGGAAGCGCTGGTCGCGGGACATCGCCCAGACCAGGCGGACGCCGGTCATCATGATCACCATGCCGCAGGCGAAGATCGCGATGACCACCAGCACGAGCAGCCCCGTACCCACGACGGGGCCGAGCGACCGGCTGATCACGTCCGCGACCGGGGTGCCGGACTTGGCCAGCTCGATCGGGTCACCGGCGAGCAGGGTGACCGCGACCAGGAACAGGAAGCCGAGCACACCGGAGGCCAGCACCGCCTGCCACATGGCGCGGGGGACGACACGGGCCGGGTCCTTGGTCTCCTCGGCGAGGTTGGCCGCCGACTCGAAACCGACGATGGTGAACGCGCCGAGCAGGAAGCCCAGCATCCACGGCCCGGCCGAGGTGAGCGTGCCCATGCTGAGGTAGCCCTCGGAGGGGACGGCGCCGGTGCTGAACAGGTTGGCGAAGTTCAGTTCCTTCGCGACGAACCCCACGATCAGCAGCAGCAGGACGAGTGCGATCATGCCGATCAACTCGGCCGTCACCGCGAAGTTGTTGACCCGCTCGGTCCACTTGGTGGAGAGGCCGACCAGCAGCGCCTGGCTCAGGATGACCACGCCGGTGATCGCCCAGGCGTTCATCGCGTTGCCCTCGTAGCCGAGCAGCACGGGCATCACGGTGGAGGCGATGGTGTAGTCGACCGCCACGACCACGACGCCGAGGAACGAGAACGAGACCCAGCCGATGATCCAGCCGAGTACGGGGTTGGCCAGCCGGGACATCCACTGGTAGGAGTAGCCGGTCACCGGGATGCGCGCGGCCAGCGAGCCGAAGATGAACGCGACGGCGAGCTGACCGATGATCACGAGCGGCCAGGTCCAGATGCCCGCCGGTCCCGAGCTGTTCAGCACCGAACCGTACGTGGTGAAGATGCCGGTGGCGATCGAGACGAAGGCGAACGCCACGGCGAACGAGGCGAAACGCCCCGTACCTCGCTTCATCGCCTGCTTGTAGCCGAATTCCGTGACATCGGAGGAAGATCCCCGGCTCTCAGCCGCAGGTGGTGAATAATGGGTCATGGATTCCCAACTCCTGTGTTTCCTGTCAGAGGGTGCATCGGTGCGGTCGTCCGAAGCCGGGTGGCGTTGCCGCGCCGCCCGGCTCTTTCAACGGCCGGGAACGTTCAAGAAAGCACGATCACCCCGCCTTTGCGGGTGAACGTGTCCTGGATGGCGGACGGTGGTTCCGCCTCGGTGACGAGGCCGGTGAACTCGCCCACCTCGGCGACCCGGTGCCGGGCGACCAGGCCGAACTTGCCGGAGTCGGCCAGCACGTACGAGCGCGCCGCGTTCCTGAGGATGATCTTTCGCACCGCGATCTCATCCAGGTGGTAGTCGGTCAGACCGGCCGCGGCGTCGACGCCCCCCGACCCGAGGAACGCGATGTCCGGGTTCAGGTCCGTGAAGAACGTCTGGGCCACCGGACCGGAGAGCGCGAGGTCTCCGGTCCGCAACCGGCCCCCGCAGACGAGAACCTCGATGCCGGGCCGCTCGGAGAGCTCGGCGGCGACCAGCAGGGAACAGGTGGCCACGATTCCGGTGAAGTCCAGTGACAGGGCCCGCGCCACCTGGACGGCGGTGGTCCCCACGTCGATCACCACGGTCTGGCCGGGACGCACCAGGGCGGCGGCGGCACGTCCGATGCGGGTCTTCGCGTCCGCGGCGGTCCCGGTGCGCTCGGCGAACGGGGCCTCCTCGCCGCCGACCTGCCCGAGCGCGATCGTCGCGCCCCCGTGGACGCGGGACAGCCTGCCCTGGCGCTCAAGCACCACGAAGTCGCGGCGGATCGTCTCCGCCGACACGCCGAGCTCCTGCGCGAGGTCGTCGGTACTGACGACACGGGAGGTGCGCAGCGCCTCCCCGATCCGCGCATGCCGCTCAGCGGGCAGCATGCCTGCCCACTTCTGTGGAAATTTGTGCTTGCATGACGGAGATTATGCTTATGTGTGGTTATCTGGTCAATACATAGCGCTACCAAAGAGGGAAACCTTTACCGGCGGTAGGGATCAGGCAGCGGGCGGGCGTGGCAGCGCGAAGCGCGCGCACGTGGGATTGGGGCCACCGTCCCTCAATCCACCACGGCCCGGCCATCCACCACCGGGCGAAGGCCGAGCCGTGGCGGGAACCGCCGGTCAGTGGGTGCAGGTGGCCGAGACGGTGACGTTGTAGATCCACCACGCGCCGCCGGGCGCGGAGTAGACCAGCGACGACGTCGTGCTGTAGCCCGTGCACGCCTGGCCCGCCGCCAGGAGTGCCGCGCGGGCGGCCTGCGAGCCGTTCGCGACGGCGACGGACGGGCTCGCGCCACCGGCCTGCTGGGTCTCGGTGCGCGGCACGGTGTACGACGGCGGCGGCGTGGACGAGGGGACCTCGCAGTTGCCCGACGCGGTCGCCTCGTAGATCCACGCCGAACCGTCGGGCGCGGTGTAGAGGTGCCTGGTGGTGACGGACACGCCCGAGCAGACCTCGCCCGCCGCGGCGGCCTGCTGGTTCAACTCGGCGCGGGCGTTGTTCTCCGCGGCGCTTTTCCCCGCCGCCGGGCTGGGGCCCCAGCCCGAGGACGTAGCCGAGCGAAAGGTGGCGGCGAGCGCGGCGGGAGCGAACAGCACCGCGCCGACGGTCAACGCCAGGGCGACGACGAGGGCGAGGCGCAGAACCTGGGCAGGACGACGAACGCTGAGTTCCATGGTGTCCCTCTCGCAAGAGGCCGGAGGTTCGGGATCGTCACCATAAAACCGGGCAGAGCGAGCCGACCAGCGCCCGGAGCGCGGGCAGGCATCCGCGCACGTCAAGGCTGAAACTTTCAGCCAGGTCCGCACCACAGGCGGAAGCCGCACGCGACATCGCCCGCGCGGTTTCGTCCCGCGTTCTTCGCGGCGAACGGACCTTTCTCTGTGCCCCTCCCTCGGCGAGGGCGATGTGGAGATGCCACCCGCTTTTCGAGGACATGCTTGAGAGCCGGGCGTGACGTGGAAGAACCTCATCCCCCCAAAAGCTTCAAGGTGGCATTAAATGCAATTTTCTGATTAAAAGCCAGAATACGGACAAACCGCGAGGGCCAATTGTCGAGCCGACACGATCGGCTTAAGCTTCACAAGTCACCCTTTCCGCTGAAATATCATTTCCGTTTTTGGCGATGATCTGATCCCCGGCTCACCACCGCCCCCTCCCGAAAGGGTCCACCATGTTTCCCGCCCAGCCTTCCCCCGACAGCGGCATGCGCGGGGACCGTTCCACCACGAACTGCGACCCGGACGCGATCGCGCCGACCGTCTTCCAACTGCTGCTGACGCGCCTGGAAGACCACGTCAAGGAGGCCGGGATCACGCAGAACGCGGTGTGCACCGCCGCGGTCACGGATTTCTGCGCGGCGGTCGCGGACCCCCGGCTCGACACGCTCGCCGGGCCCGCGCTGACGGTCCTGAACAACCACGTCGACGCGGCGATGCACGCGTGCTCCCCCCTGGTCGGCGGGTGCTCGGTCTTGTCCTACGTGTCCATGGTCGCCATCAGAGCGACCACCTCCTACGCGAGGGCCAACAACATCGTCGCCGACGAGGACGAGAACACGCGGGTGAACGCGGCGGTGCGCGCGCGCTTCGACTCGTACGTCGTCGTGTGCGAGCGGCGGCTCTACCTGAACCACGCGGACGTCCCCGCCGACCTGAAGGTCCTCATCCAGAACCACGCGCCGGGCTCGCTCAAGGACCCCCTGGTGGAGGCCGCCGAGCAGGTCCTCCACGCGGTGCACACGCCCAACGATCCCACCCCGACCCAGAGGACGGCGCTGATCCAGGCCCTGGAGAACCTCGCGGTGGTCCAGGCCATGTACGCCAACAAGCTCGCCGTCGGCTCCGGCGCCCAGGGCGGCACTCTGCCCAACATCAGGGTCACCGACGCGTGCAAGGCCCAGAAGCACTTCAACAAGCACGTCGAACGGTTCTACAAGGACACGCCGACCGGCATGCTCATCTATGCCGCCCTCGTGCAGCCGTCGCGCAGGCCCCCCGAGAAGCACGTGTCGAACATCGAGGTCACCGAGGACACCGTTGAACCCGGCCGGTTCTGGATCGGCACCCGGGTGAGGCAGTACCGGGCGAACGCCGCACGGGTGGGCAACAAGGTGCGTCTTTCGGTGATGGACGAGCTCTCGACGGTGGTGCACGAGATCGGGCACCAGGTCGAGTTCTACCTTCCCGTGGTCGAATGGGTGCGCCTGCAGCAGATCCTCAGGATGCGCATGGTGGGCCCTCGACTCATTAACATCTATCCCAACGCGGACAAGCCGGAACCCGCCTTCGACATCGGTGCCATGCCGGCGTTCGAGGCGTACTACACGCCGCTGAACCAGTCGAGAAGCGGAAAGTACTATCCCGCCAAGGTCTACTCCTCGGGTGACACCGAGCTGCTGTCCATGACCGTGCAATTCTTCAGCCAGCCGAACACCGCCATCCTCATGATCCAGCACGACCCGGTGCTCGCCGCGACCGTCCTGCGCGCCATCCGCCCCGACGACTTCGCGAACTTCCCCGCCAACCTGCTGGCCCTGCTCCCCACGTGAGTCCCTTCACGCCAGGCCACCGCGTCGCTCATCTGTCCGCACGTTTTTCACGCTCGGACGCACCCCCCATGCGCGCGATGAGACGTGCGCCGGGGAAGGAGCTATGAGCCGTCGTTGTCATCGCGCAGGGAATGGATCATGCTCTGCAGGATCCGGAACGCCTCTGACTGCTCGGTCTCGGTCATACCGGCCAGCATTCTGACCTCGACGGACCGGACCGCTACGGTCGCCTTCTCGAGGCTCCGCCGGCCGCGAGGCGTGAGCCGCGTGGGAAGAACCTTCCCGACAGGCGCCTCCGCGGGCCTGGTCACGTAGCCCTCTCGTTCCAGGGCCTGGAGCAGCACGTTCATCGACTGCCGTGTCACGAACGCGCCCCGCGCGAGCTCGGAGTTCGACAAGCCCGGTCGTTGAGCCAGCAGTTCGAGGCAGGAGTAGCGCGTCACGCTCATCCCGAGCGGCCGCAGCACCTCCTCCATGGCTGCGCGCAGGGCGCTCGACGCCTCTTTCAGCAGGTAGCCCAGTGATTTGTCCAGGTCGATGCCGGCACCGTTTTGACTCATGTCAGCATTCTGACATAGGTTGGCCCGTGTCAGAATGCTGACACGAAAAAGAGGAGCATCACCATGCCCGCCACCGGCCCCGACTTCATCTCGCTGCAAGCGCGTGACCTCGACGCTTCGCAGGCGTTCTACGAGCGGTACCTCGGCCTTGTCCGCTCACAGGCCGGACCTCCGCACGCCGTCGTCTTCGAGACCAAGCCGATCGCGTTCGCACTCCGCGACGTCGTTCCCGGCACCGATCTCGCATCCGTCGCTCAGCCCGGCATCGGTGCCGCGATCTGGTTCCACGCCACAGACGTCCAGGCCATTCACGACGCTCTCGTCGCCGACGGGCACACCATCGTCTCCGCGCCGATCGACGGCCCCTTCGGCCGGACATTCACCTTCGCCGACCCCGACGGTTACCAGATCACTCTCCACGACCGCACCTGACAGGCCGAACGCCACTCCCCGAAGACCGCGATGGCACCCACAGACTCGAGCATCCGTGAGGTGCCCAGCAGATTACGGATGGAAGGCTCCGCACCGAGAGGGCAGGTGAAGCCTTCCACCTCGGAGGTCGGCCCTTCCGGGAAGTACCACCAGACGGTACGCGACGCGGGGGCCACCAGAGCCGCCAGGGTATCCCCCAGCGCGCGGGCATCTGCGGTGATGGAAGCAAGGTTCCGCCGCTTCGTCGTGCATGGAGGCGCCCAGCCTGGATCATCTGCGGCAGCGGAGACAGGCGCCACCCACCTCGCACCCGCGACAGGAACAGTTGCCCGCGCTCGCTGCTTCCGACGCCGCCGAAACCCGGGATCACGGGGCAACATTCTGCACGGACGGCAAAGGCCATCCCTGCCTTCAAAGGCTCTGGCCAGTGAACCGGCGAATCCCCTCGCGTTACAGATCGCTATTCCGGACCCGGCGTGGGAGTACCGAGGAAATATCATGCGATCAAAGGTCGGCTTGCGCGCGCCGGGTGAAGAACTCACCCAGATCGCCGATTCCTTGACGATTACTCCATCGGCAGCCGAGGTCAGCGCTTGAAGAAGTGATCGATGCGCCTCCGCCTCGGGAGTTCTGCGCGTTTCTGCTGCGTTTCGGTCCTGGCGTGCGCCCCGGCCCGGCGCTCGACCTGGAATGGATCATCGACGAAAAACGACGAACCGCGCCGGCTCTCGACCCTGCAGACCGGCGTTGTCGGAGCCTGTCACCGTGCCGCAGCTATTAATTCCCGAAAATGAGTAATGCTGAGGCCTTCACGGCGTATCTAATGGAGTGAGGGGGCCCGTATCGCGCACCTCGGGCCGTCCGCGTCAGCGATCTTGAGGAGAGTAGTCGCCGTGTCGCATTCTCCGGAGCCCACCTACAATTATGCCCTTCCAAGGGCATTTCCCTTCTACATCACGTGCGACGTGTCCCACTCGATGCACGCCCCCCGCGAGGACGGCAGGCAGACTCCGTTCGACATCCTTTCCAACTGTGTCGGGGAGCTGCTCTTTCAGCTCGAGGCCGGTGATCCGGGGGTGAGCGAGGCCGCGCACGTGTCCATCGTGGCCTTCCACGACAGGGCCGACGTGGTGCTCCCGCTCACCCGGCCCTGTGACGCGAGCAACATCCCCGCGCTGCCCAAGGGTGGTCAGACCAATTACGAGCAGGTGTTCCTGACCCTGCGGCAGCTCATCCAGGCCGACTGCGCCCGCCTGGCCGGGCAGTACCAGCTCAAGGCCCCGGTGGTCTTCTTCATCACCGACGGCGAGCCCTTCGTCGGAAAAGGCCGCCAGCCTGCCGAGGTCTGGTTGCCCGCCCGTGCCAGGCTGACCGACCCCGCGTTCCCGCACCGCCCGCACATCACGGCGATGGGCTTCGGCCAGGTCACCGAGCAGACCCTCTGCCAGGTGGCGACATCCTTCCGGAACAACCCGTTGGCGTACGTCGCGGACGAGTCGATCCAGGCGGTCAAGGTGGTAGCGGCGATAGCCCAGGCGGTCCAGGACAGCATCGGCAGCTCGATCAGGAATTCCGACTTCGTGATCCCGATTCCGGCCGGCATGCGCCGGCTCCCGTGCGGAGGCTCCTGATGGGCCCACCGGGCCGGGTCCGTACCAGCGCGGTCGCCACCCTCGTCATCGGGTTCGCCGTCGCCGGCTGCAGCGGCTCCGGCGACTCGGGACGGCAGATCATCGTCAACGCTCGGGCGGGAGAGCGTGAACAGCTCGTCGCCGAGATCTACGCCGCCGCGCTCGACCGGGCCGGCGTCGACGGCGTCGCCAAGAAGGTGGCCGAGATCGCGGACTACACGAAGCAGCCGGGCGACGCACGGATCGCCATCGACTACGACCTCGACGTGCTCATGGCCGCGTCGCCGGCCCCGTCGACGCCGGACGACCGGCGACTCCGCACAGCCCTCCCCGGGCACACCCTCGTGAGCAGGACGGCGATCCAGAGCCGCGCGGTGCTTGCCGTGTCCCCCTCGCTGCAGCGGGACGTCCGGACGGTTGCCGAATTCGCGCAGAAGTACCAGAACGATACGACCCGCGTCACTGTCCTGGTCCCGCCGGAGTTCAGCGTGTTCAACCGGGCACTGACCGACCGGGGACTCGCCGTCAGCGGTCAGGCGGACTTCGACGCCGCCGCCCTGACACAGTCCGGTTTCACGGGAGGCGCGATCGTCCCGGCCGGCTCGAAGAAGGGGGACCTCGTCCCGCTCGAAGACCCGGACAACATCCTGCCTCCCCGGACGCTGAGCGTGTTCGCCGGCGACCAGGTCGCCGAGAGGGCTCCTGAGGCCGAGCGGGTGCTCCAGGAGGTGACGGACGGACTCACCCCGCAGGTCGTCGACCATCTGCTCACCGAGGTGAGGAACAACGGGAAGAAACCGGCCGACGTGGCGAGGGACTGGGCGGGCGACAACGTGTCGACGTCGTCCGGGTTCCCTCTGGCACAGACGATCCTGGCCCTGTTGCTGGGCGGGGCTGCAACGTTCACCGCGCTCTACCTCCTCGGCTGGCGTCCCGCGACGACCGCCGCGCGTGGAGGGAGGCGGCCGCACGTGGCGCCCCCCGACGCACCGCAGTCCGTTGTCACGCAGGACACCCGCGTGGTCGTCGGTCCCGAGCCCAGGCGGATCGCCGTACACCTGCCCTGGAGCACCACCTCGGCCGATGCCGGGCTTGCACTCGACGGAGGCCTGGTCAAGGGCACGACGGTGCGCGCCGCCACGGTACGGGGCCGCACGCACAGCTTCCGCGGCGAGACCCGGCAGGACGCGTACGGCGTGCGGCTCAGCGGCGACGAGCGCTGGGTCATCGCGGTCGTGGCCGACGGCCTGGGCAGCGCGCGACACGCGGAGATCGCGTCCACGGTCGCCGTCAGGGCCGCGCTGGACGGGATCGACTCCGCGTTGCGGTCCGGCGAACGCCCGCAGAGCTGGGACTGGAAATCCGTGCTCGCCCACGTGTCCGACACGGTCCGGCGGACCACCGAGTCCCTGGGCTCGCCGCGGCCGGGCACCAATACCGAACGCACCCCTTCCGCACGGCCCGGGACCACTCTGACCGTGGCCGTCCTCCCATCGCAGGGAGAGGGGCAAGCCGTGTGCGCCGCCGTCGGCGACTCCCCGGCCATCCTCGTCACCGGCGGCCGGTGGCAGGCGTTGGCGGGCGAGGGAGGAGGCGACAACGTGACGGCGGCGATCCCGGGCGACCTCGCCGACATCCAGGTCCAGATGTTCTCGTGGCGCGCGGGTGACCTGCTGGTGCTCAGCAGCGACGGCTTCGCCGCGGGCGTCGCGGGCGGCCGGACCCCGCTGGCCCAGCGCCTGTCCCACACCTGGCGCACCCCGCCGAGCCTGGTCGACTTCGTCCGGGAGGTCGACTTCCGCCTCTCCACCTTCGACGACGACCGGACGGTGGTCGCGATCTGGGCCGGACGCCACGATACGGCCGTGCCGTGACGGATCTTCCGATGATCGTCCACGTCGGCGAGCTGACATTCACCGGGGAGGGGCCGGCGCTCCGCGACGGAGGGCAGACGGACGGACTGCGGCTCTGCATCGCCCCCGACCGGCGCACCTACCTGTTCAAGAGGTACAAGTCCGAGACCGCCGACGAGGTGCGCGTCCCCGCGCTGCATTCCATGATCCGCTGGCGCAGGGAGCTCCCGGACGAGGAGCGTACGGTGCTGGACGAGAGGTGCGCCTGGCCGATCGCCGTCGTCGGCACGCCCGCCAGGGCCGAGGGCATCCTGATCAGGCTCGCCGAAAGGTCGATGTTCGAACAGCGGACCTCCGGCTCGGGTGAGGCGACCGAGACCCCGCGCCACCTCGACGAGCTCACCCGGAGCCCGGACCGTGCGAGGCGGATCGCGCAACGGTACGAGGTGAAGAAGGCCTACTACGAGCCGCCGTACAAGCTGGCCGTACTCGGTGAGCTGCTGGACACCGTCACCTGGCTGCACCAACACGGGTACGCGGTCGGGGATCTGCAATTGCGCAACGCCGTCTTCACGATCGATCCGCGCCCCAAGGTGTACCTCCTCGACTGCGACTCCTGCGTGCCGCTCATGGGTGAGGGCGCGATGCCTCCCGTCGACCCGGAACAGTGGAAGCTTCCGGTGGAGCGGCGTGGGGTGGCCTT
This sequence comes from Streptosporangium sp. NPDC049078, assembly GCF_040648855.1. Taxonomy (NCBI): domain Bacteria; kingdom Bacillati; phylum Actinomycetota; class Actinomycetes; order Streptosporangiales; family Streptosporangiaceae; genus Streptosporangium; species Streptosporangium sp. NPDC049078. The sequence continues at coordinate 68,420 of NZ_JBEZEL010000008.1, read as the reverse complement.
CGACGTGACCTCGGACCACTACAAGTTCGCCTGGGCGGTGGTGCGCTGCGTCCAGGAGACGGTCGAAACCTGGCAGCCGGATCCGGTGGTCCTCCGAAGGGTCATGCCGTCGGCCCTCGCCGACACGCTCATCGAGTGCAGCCGTACCCTGCCGCCGCCCGGTGTGCGGGAACGGCTCCGAGAGGCGGCCGCGGTGTGGCCGAGGATGGTCATCGGGGAGCGGCTCTACGTCAACGTGGACGGCTTCATCAAGAAGCCCTGGCCGACGGGCGAGTCGGCCGTGACACCGGCCCCGATCACTGCCACGCCTCCGGTGCCGGCCACCTCGGCAGGTTCGGGAGGAGAAGTGAAGTGGGCGGTCGTGGCGGTGGCCGTGCTGATCGTGCTCTTCTTCCTCGTCATCGCTCTGGGTAAGTGACCTCGTTCAAGGGGAGTGAATCGAATGTCAAGCACCAGCCGTGTTCCGGGCGTCATGGCCGCACCCCCCGCGGAGTAACCGATGCTTCGCCACCTCTCGATGCTCGCCGTGTCATTGGCCGTGTTCACAAGCCCGGTGCTACCGTCCCCCACACCGACCGTGCCCGGCGGCTGTGAGCCACCCGACGTACGGCGTCAGGAGCTCCAGGTGGCGAGAGACACGCTTCTGAACGTGCCGGACGCGGACATCGACATTCAGGTGATTCCCCAGACCCTCCTGCCGACCTCGACGTCCTACGTCATCGACTACGTGGTGGAAAACTGCTCGGCGGACCGTGGCATCGCCGCCCGGGACAACGTCGTCTACACGGTCATCCTCGAGGTCGGCCCGAAGGTCCCAGATGTGCGAAATCTTTCCCGCGCCGACGCCGAAACCGTCCTCGACGCCGCCGGCCTGGGCAAGGACCCGCGGCCGGCGAGCGCGAGCGCCGACTGGAAGGTCGCCGGCCAGGATCCGCCCGCGGACCAACTGGTGAGCTTCGGCACGACCGTGCGAATAGACCTGGTCTCCCCGAATCCGCCCCCGCCCGAGGTCACCACTCCCGCACCACCGCCGGTGAAGCCGGGGTCCCGGGTGACCGTGCCGTCGCTGATCGGACTCGGCCCGGCAGCGGCCAGGCTGCAGCTCTCGGAGGTCGGCCTGGTTCTCCGCGTGGATCCCGATTCGCCCGAGACGGGAACGATCCGCAGCCAGGATCCCGTGGCCGGCAGCCAGGTCTCCGAGGGCGCGACCGTGACGGTGTCGCTGCAGAAGGCGGTGACGGAGCCGCCGAACCCGGGCGAGACGGTCCCTGGAGAGCCCCCTGGGACCGACGATGGCTCCTCTTCACCGCTGATCCCCGTAGCGCTGGTAGGGATCGTGCTCCCAGGACTGGCAATCGCCCTCGTCCTCGTCCTCGTCGCCCGGACCCTGCGGGCCCGCCCTACCGCGCGAACAAGCGATCCGCACCAGGCCCAGTCCCGGCCACCGTCCCAGACCAAGCCGTATCCCCAGGTCCCGCCCCAAACCCAGCCCCAGCGGGTGCCGTCGATCCACTGCGATCCGCACCCCGATCCCACCCCGCGCCTGGAGATCCACCTGACCGGCTCTCCGCCGCCTGGCGCGGCCCCGTCCGCCCCGGTGCCGGACATTCGGGTGGAACTGTTCGCGGACCCCGGCCGCCAGGAACTGAGAGAGGTCGTATCGTGACAGTCCACATCGAAACCGAGCCGGGCACTGCCGATCTCCTGCTCTTCCCGGACCCGAGGAACGCGACGGCGGAGCTGTCGCGGGCCCTCGACACGCACCGCACGCTTGAGCGGGTCGAGGACGGCCCCCAGCGAGCGGGGTCGGCCTTCCGCGGCGCGCTCAACGGCAGGGTCGCCGACGCGGGCGGCGAACTGCTGCGCGGCATCGAGCTGGGCACGGTCCTGCTCGGCGGCTGGCTGCAGTACCGGGAGCTGGGGCTCGCCGCACGCAGGAGCGTCGAACAACCCGGAAGCACCGAAATAGTGCGCCTGGACGGACACACGATCACGTCAAAGCACGCCCCCTACGTCGACGTGTACATCGAGGGTCAGTACGTGGCCCGCATCGGCTTCGGCATCGACCTGGAGTTCGGCGTCGGCCTGCTCCAGGCGAGCATTCGCAACGGTCGCCTGATGAGCCTGCGCGCGGGCGACTGCACGGCGAGCATAACGTGGAGCGTGGAGGGCTTTCCGGTGGCCCAGAACACGGCGAGACTCACCATGCCACTCCAGCTCAGGCTCGGTGACGGGATCCGCCTCGTCGGCACGGACGCATCGCAACCATGACCGCGTCACCGCCGATCCGACCGCCGTTCGGGTGGTCCAGCAGGCCCGGAACCTGATGCTCAACCTGGGCAACCGTGCAAGCGAGGCTTCACCGCAGGTCGGAAGGGGAGAGGGCGGACGAGTCGGCCTGTAGGCCGGGTTTTGTCCTTCACGTGTGTGAAGGGGCGACCATCCATCTAGGACCGACGTTGCCGTCGGCCTCAAGCGGTCTACCCGCGCGACTCGGGCGAGCAGCCCTCAGGCGTCGCGCGCGGGACGCTCCGGAGAGCGCCCCTTCTTGACCTTGCTCCAGGTGGGGTTTACCGAGCCGCCCACGTCACCGTGGGCGCTGGTGGTCTCTTACACCACCGTTTCACCCTTACCCCGTCCTGCGACGAGGCGGTCTGTTCTCTGTGGCACTTTCCCGCGGGTCACCCCGGGTCGGCGTTACCGACCACCCTGCTCTGTGGAGCCCGGACCTTCCTCGGCGGGTCTCGCAAGAGACCCGACGCGGCCGCCCGGCCGGCTCGTCCGCCGTGATCCAAGCCTAACGGCTCCCAAGTGGACTCCAACCGAGCGGCAAGTCGCGTGCGCTGGAATACGGATCAAGCGAGACGGGACGGACGAGCAGCGGGGGAACCGATGAGAGCACCGACGACCGGCGAGGCGGCCGGTTTCGCACGCCATGAGGATTTCGGCCGCCGCGGAGGGCGGGTGTTTCACCGTCTCCGCGGCCGGGGTCTGTCATGGACGTGAGAGACCGCCCGCGCGGGGATCTCAGCATCCCCGCGGCCTTTCTGGCGCAGGGCCTCACCACCCCTGCGGCCTTTCGTGGACGCGAGACCCCCGAAGCGGGGGGGCTCATCGCCTTCACGGTCTGTCGAGGTGAGATCGACGGTTCAGTGGAGGTGCGAGGTGTCGTTGAACGTCTTCACCACCGCCGGGCCGTCGGCGTAATACTCGATCAGGGACAGAGCTGACAGGTCGAGATGCATGCGGTACAGCGCGCCGAGGGGAGCGAGCAGCGCGGACTGCAGCAGCATCTTGATCGGCGTGACGTGGGAGACGGCGAGGACCGTCCTTCCCTCGTAGCGCTCTATCAGCAGGTCCCCGATCGCCTGGACCCGCCGCGCCGCCACCCCGAAACTCTCCCCACCCGGCGGCGCGGCGGACGGGTCCGCCAGCCACGCGGCGAGTTCGTCGGGCCAGCGGCGCTGGATCTCGGTGAACGTGTAGCCTTCCCAGGCTCCGAAGTCGGCCTCCCGCAGCCCCTCCTCGACGACGACCTCAAGTCCCGTCCTCGCCGCGACGATCTCCGCGGTGGCGCGGGCGCGCTTGAGCGGCGAACTGACGATCACCTGGATGTCGTACGGCTTCCCGGCCAGCTTGACCGCGGCGGCCTCGGCCTGGGCGACGCCGTTGGGCGTGAGTTCGGGGTCTCCGAGCCCGGAGAACCTCCGTTCGATGGAGAGCGGCGTCTCACCGTGCCGGAGAAGGTACAGCGAGGTCGCGGTGGAGGTGGGTGGACGCCAGCCGGTGCTCGAACCGGGGGGAGCGATCGTCGGAGTCGCCTGGGCCGTACCCTCTGCAGGCTCTCCCGTCCGGCCTGCCCGTGCCGATGTCTCCGGTGCCTGCGCCGGCCGGTCCCGCGTGCCGGAGATTCTGCCACCGGATGCCTCCGGGGCGGAGGCCCGGCCTCCGGGACCCCCCGCGCCGGAGACTCCCCTCCCGCCGGGCGCTTCACCGACAGCGGACCGGCCTCCGGGCGCTCCCGCGCCGGAAGAGCCGGACGAGGCCGAGGAGTCAGAGAGGCGCCAGGGGCGGCCCTTGGCCGCGGCGTCCATCGCCTCGTTGGCGAGGCGGTCGGCGTCCTTGTTCTTCTCGCGGGGGATCCAGCGCCAGGTCACCCTGAGACGTCTGGCGAGGGCCGCGGCCTCCAGGGCGAGAGGACGCAGGCCCTCGTTCTTGATCTTCCACCGGCCGGCCATCTGCTCGATGACCAGCTTGGAGTCCATCCGGACCTCGACCTGCGCGCCGTCGCCGGCGAGGGCGAGGAGCGAGGTCAGGCCCGCGATGAGCCCGCGGTACTCGGCGACGTTGTTGGTCTGGGTGCCGATCGACTCGGCGGTCTCGACCAGCACCTGGCCGTCGGCGGCGTCCTTGACGACGGCACCGTAACCGGCCGGGCCGGGGTTGCCCCGCGAGCCGCCGTCCGCCTCGATGACGTACGAGGTCACAGGGCTCACAGACCGGACTCGGCGGTACGGACGAGGATCCGGCGGCACTCCTCGCAGCGGATGACCTCTTCGTGGGAGGCGGCCTTGATGCGGTTGATCTCGGCGATGGACAGGCTCGTACGGCAGCCGAGGCAGCGGGCTCCCTGGAGCATCGCGGCGCCCACCCCGAACTGCTCCCTGAGCTTCTCGTAGAGGGCGAGCAGGTCGGCCGGGATGTCGCCGGCGACCTCGGTGCGCTTGCCCTGGACCTCGTCCTTCTCCTTGTCGATCTCGGCGAAGGCGGCGTCTCTGCGGTCCTCGGCGGAGCCGCGGGTGCCGGCGAGTTCGTCGCGCTCGGCCACGAGCTTGGTGACCCGCTCGTCGGCCGCCTCGCGGCGCTCCATGATCTCCAGCACGACCTCCTCCAGATCGTCCTGCCTGCGCTTCAGGGAGACGATCTCGGACTGGAGGCTGGACAGGTCCTTGGGCGAGGTGACCTGGCCGGAGTCGAGGCGCTTCTGGTCGCGCTCGGCGCGGGTGCGGACCGAGTCGACGTCGGCCTCGGCCTTGCTCTGCTCGCGGGCGAGGTCGCCGGACTCGGTCTCGGCGGCGATCACCTGGGTCGCGATGCGGGCGATGCGCCCGGAGAGCTCGTCGATCTGGGCCAGCTCGGGAAGGGTGCGGCGGCGATGGGCCAGCCGGTCGAGGGCGGAGTCGAGTTCGGCCAGGTCAAGCAGACGCTTCTGGGCCGCAGGAGCTGCTTTCACGTAGAATCCTCGCACTTTACTGTTGTGTTCCAGGCGTCCGTGACCGTCTCGGATACGCGCGTCTCAACAGTAATCCCCCTGGCGGCCGACGCGGACGCGAGATGGTGCGCCGCGTCGGCGAGCCAGGGCCATTCGGTGGCCCAGTGGGCCGCGTCGATCAGCGCGGGGCCGCCGGAGTTCTCCATGAACTCGCTGGCCGGGTGGTGGCGCAGGTCGGCGGTGAGGAAGACGTCCACCCCGGCGGCGCGGGCCGTCCCGAGCAGGGAGTCTCCGGATCCACCGCTGACCGCGATCCGCTGGACGGCGCGGTCAGGATCTCCGGCGATCCGCAGGCCGCCCGCCGTGGCGGGGAGCCCGCGGGCGGCCTGCCTGGTGAACTCGGCGAGGGAGACGGGCTCGGGCAGCGAGCCGACGCGGCCCAGTCCGCGCCTCGGGTCGTCGGCGGCGGGGCTGAGGGGGACGAGCGGGCCGGTCAGGCCGACGGCGCGGGCGAGCGCGTCGGAGACTCCGGGGTCGGCGACGTCGGCGTTGGTGTGGGCGGTGAAGAGCCCGATGTCGTTCTTGATCAGAGTGTGGATCAGGCGGCCCTTGGAGGTGGTCGCCGCGACACTCGTGGTACCGCGCAGGTAGAGCGGATGGTGGGTGACGACGAGGTCGGCGCCCCAGTCGAGGGCCTCCTCGGCGACGACGGCGACCGGGTCGACCGCGAACAGGATCTTGCGCACCTCGGCGGCGGGATCCCCGCAGACGAGCCCGACCGCGTCCCACGACTCGGCCCATCTCGGGTCGTAGCGGGACTCCAGCTCTGTCACGATGTCGGCAAGCGTAGGCACGTGCGCAGAATATCGGCCCTTTCCACGGTCAGGCCTCCTCCTGGAGCGCCAGGCGCCCGGTGGTCTGCCAACGGCCTGCTCGGGATTTCCCCAGTGATTGCCCCGGCGGCTTCCACGGCGTGGGGGCATCGCCTAGCGTCGGTGAACACTGACACCCGGAGGGCGTGCGCATGGGGCCTAATGTCGCGATCATCGGTGCCGGATTCGGCGGCCTGTGCATGGCCATCCAGTTGGAGAAGGCCGGCATCCGTTCGTACACGATCTTCGAGAAGGGGTCCGACGTCGGGGGGACCTGGCGCGACAACACCTATCCGGGGGCGGGCTGCGACACCCACTCGCATCTGTACTCCTTCTCCTTCGAGAGATACTCCAGCCGGACGCGTCGCTATGCCGGGCAGCCGGAGATCCTGGGTTACCTGCGGGGGTGTGCCGACAAGTACGGCCTGCGTTCCCGTATCCGGCTGAACACCGCGGTCGTCTCCGCCGCCTTCGACGAGTCGCTGGGCAAATGGCGGGTCCGTACGTCGGCCGGAGAAGAGTTGTTCGACGTGGTGGTGTCGGCGATAGGTCAGCTGAACCGGCCCCAGTTGCCCGACATTCCGGGAATATCGACATTCAGTGGGGCGGCCTTCCACTCCGCGCGCTGGGACCACTCCGTCGACCTGGCGGGCAAACGAGTCGCCGTGATCGGGAACGGGTCGTCGGCGGCGCAACTCGTCCCGAAGGTGGCCGAGGTGGCCGGGCACCTGGACCTCTTCCAGCGAACCCCCAACTGGGTGCTTCCCAAGCAGGGCACCGACTTCAGCCCGCGCGTGCGGACGGCGTTCCGCCTCGTGCCGTTCCTGCAGCGCGCCTACCGCGAGTGGGTCTACCGGTACGCGGAGCACATCCTCTACCCCGCCCTGGCCGGGGGCTGGAGCACGGACCTGGTGCGCAAGTACGCCCTCGGGCACCTGCACGAGCAGGTCTCCGACCCGGTGCTACGGGCCAAGCTGACCCCCTCCTACCCGCTCGGCTGCAAGCGGGTCGTCATCGACAGCGACTTCTATCCCGCGCTGACCCGCCCCGACGTGGACGTCGTCACCGACCGGATCACCCGGATCGTCCCCGGCGGCGTGGAGACCGTCGCCGGAGTCCGCGAGGCCGACGCGATCGTCTACGCGACCGGCTTCGAGACCTCGGAGTTTCTGAGCACGATCGAGGTCACCGGACGCGGCGGGCGGCGACTGGCCGAGGAGTGGAAGGACGGCGCCGAGGCGTACCTGGGCATCGCCGTGCCGCACTTCCCCAACCTGTTCCTGCTGTACGGCCCCAACACCAACCTCGGTCACACCTCGATCGTCTTCATGCTCGAATGCCAGGTCCGGTACATCATGGGCTGCCTGCCGCAGCTGGCCTCGCGCGGGCCGATGGAGGTGAGGCCGGAGGCGATGGACACCTGGCGGCAGAACCTCGACCGGGACATGGAGGGCATGGTCTGGCAGGCGGGCTGCACGAGCTGGTACAAGAACGCCTCGGGCAGGGTCACCGGCAACTGGCCGGGCAGCGCGACCGCCTACCGCCGTCTCACCAGGACCCCGCGCCCCGAGGCCTTCCAGTTCGCGCGCTGACCCACTCCGCGCACGCGGGTGCGCGAAGTCACCCAGATCGTCGTCGCTCTCCCGGTCAACGCCCATTCCACGCACGCGAGTACGCGAAGAGTTCGCGGGCGCCCTCCTCGTCCACCGGGACACCCACTCCGCGCAGGCGAGTACGCGAAGGCCCGGCGGGCCGATAGCGTCGTGGCGAACCAGAGCCGTCCGCGCAGAAGGGCCCGCCCGTGTCCGCCGACCTCCACCGCGACTCCGTGGTCGCCGATACCCACAACGATCTGCTGATGGCGGTCGTCGCTCGTCCGCCGCATCGCTGGGCGTCGTTCTTCCGGGAGCGTTGGCTGCCGCAGTTGCGTGAGGGAGGGGTGAACCTCCAGGTGCTGCCGGTGTTCGTCGACGAGCAGTACCGTCCCGAGGGTGCGTTGCGCCAGACGTTGCGCATGATCGAGTGTGCGCACGTGCTGGCCGAGGGCAACGCCGAGTCCGTCCGGCTGTGCCTGGACGGTGCGCAGATCGACCAGGCCCTCGCCGAGGGCAGGATCGCTCTGGTCCTGGCGATGGAGAGCATGCCTGGCCTGGACGCCTCGGTCGAGCTGCTGCCCACCGTGCACCGGCTGGGTGTGCGGATCGCCTCGATCGCGCACTGGGGCCGCACCGCGCTGGCCGACGGCAGCGGCGAGGACGCCACCGGCGGCAGGCTCACCGGCGCCGGGATCCAGGCGCTGCGGGAGATGGAACGCCTCGGGGTGATCTTCGACATCTCCCACCTGAGTGCCTCGGGGGTGGAGCATGTGCTGGAGCTGGCGAGCAGGCCGGTGATGGCCACCCATTCCTCGGCCCGCGCGCTGCGCGAGCATCACCGTAATCTCACCGACGAGCAGATCCGGGCCGTCGCCGCGACCGGCGGGGTGGTGTGCGTGAACTTCGTGGCCGCCTTCTTGTCCGAGGATCCGGCCGAGTACACCGTGGATCGGCTGGTGGACCACCTCGCGCACGTCGCGGGTGTCGGCGGTATCGACCACGTCGGCCTGGGCCCTGATTTCGTGCGTGAGGTGCTGCAGGATGTGACTCCCCCGTGCTGTGAGACGGACTACGACGTCGATCCCTTCGCGGCCCTGCCGGGGCTGTCGGGGCCGAGCGGGCTGCCCCTGGTCACCGACGCCCTGCTCAAGCACGGCTTCGCCGACGAGGAGATCACGAAGATCATCGGCGGCAACGTACACCGCCTGTTCCGCGCCGAACTGGGCAGGCCCGCCTGATCGAGCCCGGCCGGTGCCCGGACGACGTGGCGCGGCGGGGTCCCCCTCAGAGTCGCGGCTCCTCACCGTCCGTGGCGTTCCTACCCACGGGTAGGTGACAGCGCGTGGGGTGCCCGATTCGTCCTGTGCATACCTCTGTACCCCGGCCGCACCCCGGCCCGGACGGCGCTCCCTGACGCGCTAGTGTTCCCTTGTGGCAAGGGGATTTGGGCGATTACGTCGCGAAGATCTGCTCCGGACCGCCTGCGATGTGATCGCGGCCCGGGGCTTCGGTCACACGCGCACCGCCGACATCGCCCAGGCGGCCGGCGTCAGCCAGGCGCTGCTCTTCTACCATTTCGAGACCAAGGAGAAGCTCTTCGCCCAGGCCTTCTCCTACGCCGCCCAGCTCGACCTGGACGCGCTCACCAAGGTGGAGGAGTCCGGCGGCTCTCCCCTCGACCGGCTGCGGGCTCTGCTCAGGTTCTATCCGCCCAGCGGGAAGTCCAAGTCGTGGGCCCTGTGGATCGACGCCTGGGCCGAGTCGATACGCAACACCGAGCTTGAGGAGACGTCCCGCAGGATCGACATGCGCTGGAAGGAGGCGCTCCGCGCGATCATCGACGACGGCGTCGCGGCGGAGGTCTTCACCTGTGCGGACCCCGAGGGCACGACCTGGCGGGTCATGTCTCTCATCGACGGTCTTTCCACGCAGGTGACGGTGCACCGGCGGGTGCTCTCACGGGCGCGGATGACCGAGTTCATCCGGACGGCCACGGCGGCGGAACTGGGCCTCTCCCCCGCCGAGCTGAGTTGAACAGTCCCCTGGGCGACACGACCAGGAGCATGGCGAGGGCGATCAGCCCGCCGCCGAGGTAGACGCCCACGGTGAGCGGTTCCCCGTGCAGTGCCACGGCGAGGGCGGTCACCCAGAGCGGCTGGGTCGACAGGATCACCGCGGCGGACACCGGCGAGACGTGGACCTGGCCCCAGGAGCGGGCCAGGAAACCCAGGGCGCAGGCCACGATCGACAGGTGGCCGAGGATCACCCAGTCGCCCGGCGTCGAGGGCAGGGTGAGACCGTCCGGCGTGGCGAGGGCGCCCGTCATGGCGGCGATGGTGCCGAGCTGGATCACCGTGACCGCGTAGGCGTTCTGCCGCGCCTCGGCGGAGTTGCCGAGCAGCAGCGTATGGACCGCGTACAGGACCGCCGCCAACAGAGTGGCGACCAGCGCGGGCAGGGCGATGTCCCCCTCCGCCTCCCTCATCAGGGCGAACGCGGTCATCGCGGCCGTGGCCAGGGCCACCGAGGCCCAGACGCGGGCCGACGTCCTGGCTCCGAGCAGGAACAGTCCGAGAACAGGGGTGATCACCACGTACGAGCCGACCGTGAACCCCGAGACCGACGAGGGCAGATCGTGCAGTGAGACCGCCTGGGCCGTCTGGGCCACGCCGAACAGCAGGCCGAGCAGGATGCCGGTGAGCCAGGTGTTCTTCGAGAGCCCTCGAAGGCTTCTCGGGCGCAGCGCGAGCAGCACGAGGGTGGCGATGCCGTACCGCTCGGCGAGAAGGTCCGCCACCGGCACGCGGACGATGAGATCCTTCATCAGCGGGAAAGCCGACCCCCATGCGGCGCTGACGAAGATCAGAAGCACGATTCCCAGAACGGGCCGGGGGGTTACCACTGCCATACCCGAAGGGTCGCATCACCCTCGGCGACCAAATGGTCACCGAAAGGGTCGGGGGTGACACGGATACAACGCTGAGTGAAAGACGCAACACCGGCACGAGGGGCCTCATACCTTCACTTGTCTTTCCGCCGGGGCCGACGGGAGCCGACGGGGCACAGCGCTCAGTGGGTGCCCTTCCGACAGGGGGCCGACGGCGGCCCGGCGCTCAGCGGACCGAGCGGATCTTCCAGACGAGGACGGCACCGAGGAGGACGAGGAACGCCGAGGTCATGTAGAGGACGGGATAACCGCCGAGACCTGCCACGATCGGACCGGCGATGGCGGGGCCGAGCACCTGGGGGCCGGAGTTGGCGATGTTGATGACGCCGAGGTCCTTGGCACGTCCCTCGGCGGCGGGCAGGACCTGGGTGACGAGGGCGTTGTCGACCGAGAGGTAGATGCCGAAGCCGACCCCCATGATCGCGGCGCCGACCGTCGCGACCTGCCAGTGCGGCCAGAAGGCGAGCATCACCGCGGGGATGACGCTGATCAGGCCGGAGATCGTGACGAGCGCCCTGCGGCGGCCGAGCCTGTCGGAGACGACGCCCGCGACGACGGTGGTGAGCACGACGGCCACGGTGTAGATCAGGATCAGCACGAGCAGACCGTCCTCGGCCTTCTCGCCGGGGAAGAGCCTCTCGTAGCCGACCGCGTCGGCGAGGAAGTACAGCAGGTAGAGCGTGGCGACGGCGTTGCCCAGCTGCATCAGGAAGCGGGTCAGCCAGGCCCAGAAGAAGTCGGGGTGGGTGCGAGGGCTGATCCAGAACCCCTTCAGGAAGGCTCCGAGGTCGAAGGGCGGCCTGTCCGTCAGGCGGGGGTCGGGGGTGGTGAGGACGAAGGGGAGCACGCAGAGCGGGATCAGCACCGCTATCAAGAAATATCCGGATTCGGTGGTGGTGGCGACCATGGTGACCAGGACCACGGCGAACACCACCCCGAGCGACTGGGGAATCCCGATCCAGCCCGAGACCTCACCTCGCTGCCCGACCGGTACGTGGTCGGGCACCCCGGCGCCGAGCGCGGCCTGCATCGCGTTGAGCCCGGCCTGCGCGAGACACCAGCCGGCCGTCACACCGAGGATCGAGCCCTGGCCCGCCAGCAGGACCAGCGCCCCCGCACCGGCCAGCGCCCCGCCCAGCGACCACGGATGCCTGCGCCCGAAACGCCCCGCCGTACGGTCCGACAGCGCTCCGGCGACGGGGTTGAACAGCATCGCGACGGCGGCCCCCACCCCGGTCACCAGTGCCAGCGACCCTTCCTTGCCCGCCGGGTCGATCGCCGCCACCTGCGAGGGCAACAGCACCTGGAGCGGCCCGAAGTAGGCCATCCAGAGCGCGAGGTTGGCGAGCGAGATGCCGGCCACCCACCAGGGCCCCACCCTGCGGGTCGGCTCGGCGAGCGCCGCCCGCGGGTCGGGGACAGGCTGGGCGACGCTCATGGAACCTCGCATCTCCGCGGCTCGGCTCTTCGTGGGCCTCGGCATCTTCGTGGTTCGACATCCTCACGGCTCGGCGCCTACGCGGTCCAGCGTTTCCCGTCTCGACATCCTCACAGATCGATATCTCCGCGAAACGGATCGCCGTCCTGAGGCTCAACGCCTCCCGGTGGCACCGGGTGACGGCCTCCCGGTGGCGGGAAGCCGGAGAGGCCGGGAGGCGTCCCCACGGGGGAAGCGGAGCGCCCGGAGAAGGGCTCAGGAACGGTCGGTGCCCGCGAGCAACTCCAGCGCCTCCTCCTCGGTCAGGGCGTCCAGTTCCTCGATCAGCAGTTCCTCCAGCGCCTCGGCGAGGGAGGCGACGGTGCTCTTGGCGAAGATCGTCCGGATCGGGACCTCGACCCCGGTGTCCCGCCTGATCCGCGCCCCCACCCGGGTCGCCAGCAGGGAGTGCCCGCCCAGCGCGAAGAAGTCGTCGAGGACGCCGACCGGCCCCGTGCCGAGCAGTTCCTCCCAGATCTCGGCGACCAGCCTCTCCGCGTCCGTACGCGGCGCGACGCGGCGCGTGGCGGGGACGGCGGCGGACGGTTCGGGGAGCGCGGCGGCGTCGACCTTGCCGCCCGAGGTGAGGGGAAGCGCGTCCAGCGTCACCCATGCCGTGGGGACGAGCTGGCGCGGGAGCGACCGCTCCAGGTGCTCCCTGAGGGCGGCCGGGCCCGCGGTGCCCGTGACGTACGCGACGAGTTCCTCCCCCCTGCCGGTGACGAAAGCCTGCCGCACCCCGGGGTGGGCGAGCAGGCGGCTCTCCACCTCGCCCGGCTCGATCCGGAACCCCCTGATCTTCAGCTGGGCGTCCAGCCGCCCGAGGAACTCCAGCCGCCCGTCGGAGCGCCAGCGCGCCCGGTCGCCGCTTCGGTAGCGGCGCGCTCCCGGGGCGCCGTACGGGTCGGGGACGAAGGCGGCGGCGGTGAGCGCCGGCCTGCCGAGGTAGCCCCGGGCCACTCCGGCTCCGCCGATGACCAGTTCCCCGGTCGCGCCGGGCGGAAGGGGGTCTCCCCTGCCGTCGAGCACGTGGACGACGGTCGCGCCGATCGGGCGGCCGATCGGAGGGCGTCCCGCGACGTCCCCCGCCCCCAGGTCGGCGGCGGTGGCGATCACCGTCGCCTCGGTCGGGCCGTAGGTGTTGACCAGCCGGACACGGTCGCCGAGCAGACCCCGCCAGCGCTCCACCGCCGCCGCCGAGACCTGCTCGCCACCGAGGATCACCAGGCGGAGCGAGGACGGCCACGCGGTCTCCCTCGGGTCCTCGGTCAGCGAGTGCCAGTAGGCGGTCGGCAGGTCGAGTACGGTGACCGCCGCTCCCTCGGGGGAGGCGAGCAGGGCGGGCAGCGACACCGCGCCCTCCGGCAGGAGCACCAGCGTGGCTCCCGCCGCCAGCGTGGGGAAGACCTCCTCGACGTGGGCGTCGAAGCCGAGCGAGGCGAACTGGACGACCCGGTCGGCCGGGGTGAGGCCGTAGTCCTCGCGCATCCAGCGCACCCGCGCGGCCACCGCGCCGTGCTCCACCAGCACCCCCTTGGGCACGCCGGTGGATCCGGAGGTGGTGATGACGTACGCGGCGTCCCGCGGCGCGGAGAGGTCGACGACCTCCCCGGAGCCTCCATGGCTCGGAGAGGTCGTGGGGGCGACGGCGACGCGGCCCGGTGGCGGTTCGCGCAGGGTGATCAGGTGGGTGGCCGAGCTGTCCGCCATCGAGAAGGCCAGCCGCTCGTCGGGGACCTCCGGGTCGAACGGCAGGTAGGCGGCCCCGGCCCACCAGACGGCGAGCAGCGCGGTGATCGCGTCGATCGAGCGGGGCAGGCAGACCCCGACGACGTCCCCCCGCCGCACGCCGCCCTCGCGCAGGACCTCGGCGAGCTCGCCCGCGCGGGCGAGCAGCTCGCCGTAGGTGACGCTCTGTTTCCCGCAGACCACGGCGACGGCGTCCGGTGCCCGCCGCGCGGCCGCCAGGATCATCCCGGGAACCAGACCGGCCTCCGAGGCGGAACCCGAGACGGTCGAGACGGGACCCGAGACGGGACCGGTGTTCGCCGCACGGCCGATGTCCGGGACCGGCCCGGCGGACAGGGCGCGGATCTCGGCGTGGTCGGCGTCGGTCCAGATCGGCAGGGCGGAGAGCGGGGTGCCGGGGGCGGCCGCGACGGATTCGAGGAGGAGGGCAAACCTCGCGGCCAGCCGGCCGACCTCTCCGGTCTCGAACAGGCCCGTGTCGTGGCAGAAGGACAGGTCGAGCCCGTTCTCACCGGACCACGCCTCGACGAGGAGGTCCACCTTGGCCTGGTGGAATCCGGCGTCGAGGTCGGCCACCTTCAGGTCGCCGAACGTCCTGCGCGGGTTGGCGTCCTGGGTGTGCAGGATGAGCATGGAGGGCAGCAGCGACTCGGCGGGATGGCTGAGCTGCTCGAAGGGGACCGCGGGGTTGCCCAGCGCGCCGAAGACCTCGCCGCGGGTACGGCCGATCAGTCCGGTGAACGGCGGGTCGCCCGACAGGTCACCGCGGAGGATCACCGTCTGGGAGACGTAGCCGACCATCGGCTCCAGCTCGACGCGGTCGCGGCCGGCGACGACGGTGCCGACCAGGAGGTCGCTCTGCCCGGTGTGCCGCAGCAGCATCGTCTGGTAGGCGGCGACGAGCACCGTGAACAGGGTGGTGCGGTGCTCGGCGGCGAGCCGCTCCAGCCGCCGCGCGGTGGCGGGGGGCAGCAGGACGCGCTGGACCTCCCCCTGCCCGCTCGCCTTCCCCTGGCGGCGGAACGGCAGCTCGGCCGGTGGCGGTTCCGCGAGTTTCTCCCGCCAGTACGGCACGGCCCGCTCGGCCCTGCGCCGGTGCCATCGCGCGTAGTCGCCCGCCTGGACGGGCAGCGGGCGCAGCCGGGGCTCCTCCCCCGACAGGCGGGCGGCGTAGCAGTCGGCCAGGTCGTCGAGGATGACGTTGAGTGACCAGCCGTCCGCGATGATGTGGTGCATGGTGAGGCAGAGCACGTGCTCGTCCTCGGCGACCCGGATCACCGCGACGCGCAGCGGCGGTGCCGCCTCCAGGTCGAACGGCGTGTTGGCCCGCTCGGTGACCAGGCGTTCCGCCTCCTCGCGGCCGCCGGAGTCCAGCCATTCGATCCGGGGTGCCGACGCCTCCTCCACCACGGCCCAGGGCACGCCCTCCTCCTCGGCGAACCTGGTGCGCAGGCTCTCGTGGCGGGCCAGCAGGTCGGTGAACGCCCGGGTCAGCGCGGCCGGGACGAGGGTGCCGCCGAGCAGGCGGACGAGATACACGTTGTAGGAGGCGTTGCCCGGGTCGAGGCGCTGCAGGAGCCAGAGCCGCTCCTGCGCCGGGGACAGGGGCGCCCTCATGCGCCCGGCGCCAGTTCGTCGAAGATCGCCGCGAGTTCCTCGGCGTCGAGGCCGTCGAGCCGCTCGCGCAGCGCGGCGACCTCGGCGAGGTCCAGGTCGTCGTCCAGACGGTCCAGCCGCCTGGCGAGCCCCGCGACGGTCGGGTCCTCGAAGAGGGCCGGGAGCGGCACGGCGGCGCCGAAGCGCGCCTGGACCCTCGCGATGATCTGGGCGGCCATCAGCGAGTGGCCGCCCAGCTCGAAGAAGTCGTCGTCGATCCCGATCGGCTCGTCGATTCCCAGCACCTCCGCCCAGATGGCGGCGAGCTCGTCCTCCGCCGCCGTCGACGGCGGCCGGTAGGGGACCGTCCTCACCGGCGCGCCGACGGGTACCGGCAGGGCCGCGCGGTCGAGTTTGCCGTTGGGGGTGAGCGGCAGGGCGTCGAGCGTGACGAGCTGCGCCGGAACCATGTAGTCGGGCAGGCTCGACCTGAGCCTTTCGCGCAGCGCCTCCCACAGCCCCGCCGTCGCCGACCCCGCCGCGGGGACCACGTACGCCACCAGAGCGGGCAGGCCGTCGGGTCCCTCGCAGGCGCCGACGGCGGCCTGGCGGACCTGGTCGGCCGAGCGCAGGACGGTCTCGATCTCGTCCAGCTCGATGCGGAACCCGCGGATCTTGACCTGTCTGTCGGCGCGGCCCAGGTATTCGAGGCGGCCGTCCGGGGCGCGCCTGACGAGGTCGCCTGTCGCGTACATACGCGCTCCCGGACGGCTCGTGAAGGGGTCGGGCAGGAAGCGGGTGGCGGTCAGCGCGGGCATGCCCCGGTAGCCGCGGGCCACCCCGTCCCCGCCGATGTGCAGTTCCCCGGCCGCACCGTCCGCGACCGGCAGGCCGCCGTCGTCGAGGACGTACAGGGACGTCTCGGAGATCGGCTCTCCCAGGCCGATCCCCGTGGGGGAGGGCGCGACGGTCCCGGCGGTGGACCACACGGTCGTCTCGGTCGGCCCGTACACGTTCCACAGGCTCGTCCCCGGGGCGAGGAGCGCGTCGGCGAGGTCGCGCGGCAGCGCCTCTCCCCCGCAGAGCCGGGTGCGGATCGTCTCCGGTACACCGCCCGCCTCCAGCAGGATGCGCCAGGTCGCCGGGGTGGCCTGCAGGACCGTGATCCCCTCCGCGACCGCCAGCGCCCGCAGCGCCGCGCCGTCGGCGGCCTCCCGCGCCGAGGCCACGACGATCCGCGCCCCGCACGCCAGGGGCAGCAGCAGTTCCAGCACGGAGATGTCGAACGACAGGGTGGTCACGGCGAGCCAGCGGTCTTCCGGGGTGAGTCCCAGCCTGCCGGAGAACGCCCCGAGGAGGTTCTCCACCGCGCGGCGCGGCACCTCCACGCCCTTGGGCCGCCCGGTGGAGCCCGAGGTGTAGATCACGTACGCCAGACCGCTTCCCGGCCCTCCTGGGATGTCGCGGCGGCGGGCCGGGGCGGTGTCGTCTCCGAGGGCGGGCGGGAGCGGCTGCGAGTCGCTCCCGCCCGGCCCGGGGAGTGCGGCACCGTCGGGAACGGGCGCGGGGAGCGGTGGGACCGTGCCATCGAGGGCGAGCCGGGACGCCGAGGAGACAGCATCGTCGGGAGTGAACCGGGACGGCGGGGAAACGGCGCCGTCGGGGGTGCCGTCGGGGGTGAGGAGAAGCGTCCTGGGGACGTCCGCGAGCAGGCGCCGGTCCACCCCGGACTGGGTCAGCACCAGCTCGATCCCGGCGTCCTCGCGCATGAGCCGCAGCCTCTCCTCGGGGAAGGCGGGATCGAGCGGGACGTACGCGCCGCCGGCGGCCCAGACCGCCAGGACCGCGACGACCATCCCCGTGGTGCGTTCCATGCACAGTCCGACCGGAACCTCGGGGCCCACCCCCTGCCCGCGGAGTGTCGCGGCGAGGTCGTCGACCCGCCGGTACAGCTCCCGGTAGGTCAGCGTGCCTCCGGGCCCGCTCACCGCCACCGCGTCGGGCGTCGTCTCCAGCGGTTCACGCGCCGGTTCCAGGGTCGTCACCACGGTTGTACACCTCTCAGGTCGGACAGCCGGAGGTCCGGGTCGGCTCCGGCGCGCTCCACCACGTCGGTGAAGGTCCGGATGAGGCGCCGAGCGGTTCCGGCGGAGAACAGGTCGCTGCTGTAGTCGAGGACGCCGCCGAGACCTTCGGGGCCCCGCCAGGCGTCCACGGACACCTCGGCCTTGGTGCGCCCCGCCGCGGGGGCGGGATAGACCTCGACCGACAAATCACCCATCGTGCTCCGCAGCAGGTCCTCCTTGGGCAGGTTGTGCAGGTTGAACATGGCCTGGAAGAGCGGCGGCCTGCTCAGGTCGCGGGGCAGGCGCAGCGCGCCGAGGATCCGTTCGAACGGTGTGCCGGCGTGCCGCAGTCCCCCGAAGAGCGCGGTGCGGGTGCGTTTGAGCAGCTCGCGGAAGGTGGGATCGCCGGACAGGTCGGCGCGGAGCACGAGCGTGGTGGCGAAGTAGCCGATCAGCGGCTCGATCTCCGGCCGGTCCCTTCCCGCGACTGGTACCCCGACGCACAGGTCCTCTCGCCCGGAGGCCAGCCCGAGGGTCGCCTGGTAGGCGGCGAGCAGCGCCATGAAGAGCGTGCAGCGTGCCGCCCTGGCGACGTTCTCCAGCCGGGCGATCGCCTCTTCGGGAACGAGCAGGCTCTCCTGACCTCCGCGTCCGCTCCAGCGGGCCGGGCGGGGGTGGTCGGCGGGAAGGTCGAGGGCGGGCGCCCCGGCGAGCGTCCTCGTCCAGTGGCCGAGGCTTGAGGCGTCCTCGTCCGACTCGGCGCGGCGCCTCTCCTCCTCGGCGACCTGCGGGTACTGCGCCGGGAGCTCCGGCAGCCCTGGCGGCCTGCCCTCGCGGTGCGCGGCGTAGCACTCGGCCACCTCCCGCATCAGAACGTCGAGCGACCAGCCGTCGACGACGATGTGGTGCAGGACGATGCAGAGCAGGAAGTCCTGCTCGCCCAGTCGCAGCAGCGCCACGCGCAGCGGCGGGCCGTGTTCGAGGTCGAAGGGCCTGTTGATGAGATCCACCACGACCGGAGCCGGATCGCCGGTGACGTCCACCCGCTCCACCGGTACCGGCCGGGCCGGTACGACGACCTGGACGGGACGGTCACCGGCCAGCCGGAACCGGGTGCGCAGCACGTGGTGCCGCTCGGCCACCCGGGTGAAGGCGGCGGCGATCGCCTCCGCGTCGACGGGACCGCGCAGGCGCACGCACCAGGGGGTGTGGTAAGTGGTGTCGCCGGGGTCGAACCTGCCGAGGAACCACAGACGCTCCTGCCCGAACGACAGCGGCCACTGCCCGCCGCCTTCCCCGTCCCGTTCCCGCATCCTGCTCAGCAGCGCGGCGCGCTGCGCCTCGGGGAGGCGCGCCAGTCGTTCGAGCAGCGCGGCACGGCCGTCGGGCCCCGCCCGGTGGTCAGACGTGACCACCGGCCACCTCCCGCACACCCTGCGCGCCGAGATCCTGGGCGACCCGCGCCCCGCCGCCCGGTGAACCGGCGGAGGAACCGTTCTGGCCGTGGACGGAGGGTCGCTCGACCGGGACGATGCCGCACAGTCCGGCGACCTCGCCGAGCGGGACGTCCCCGGCCACCGAGGCGACCAGCAGACTCTCCACCCCGCGCAGCAGCGCGTAGGCCGTGGGGCGCGGCAGGTAGGCGGTGTCGGCCGTCAGGTACAGCTCGCAGGTGTTGGTGGCGGTGCCGGTGGCGAACAGGGCCGTGGCGTCCACCTCGGGCCAGGATCCGACGTGGAAGGTCCTGGTCCGCTCGGTGAGCGCGGCGATCGCGGCGGGGTCGCCCGGTGGCTCCACCGCGGGCAGGTGGGGCCAGTGGCCGACGGTCCGCGTGTCGTTGAAGTAGGCCGACAGGTCGACGGGTCCGCCGCGCTCGCGGCCGACCTCCTCGCGCAGCGCCATCATCCGGTACGGGTGGTACTGCGCGTTCCGGTAGGCGGTCAGCGCCTGCCGGTGCCCGGCGCGGGCGGCGTCGGCGAACGTGCCCCCCGGCAGGCCCAGGACGAAGATCCCGTCCTGCACGGCGCTGCCCGCCATCGCCGCGACCCGGGGATCGTGCCGGTTGGCCACGACGAGCTGCATGACCACCTCGTCGTGGCCGGTGAGCGTGCCCAGCAGCACGGCGCTCGCCGTGGTCAGCACGCTGGCCGTGCTGATCGACCAGCGCGCCGCCAGCACCTCGGCCGCCGCCGCGGTGGCGGCCGACTCCATGCCGACCTTGACGAACCTCGGTTCCTCCGGCGTCGTACGGGGGAAGTCGAACATGCTCAGCGGCGCCCTCTCCAGGACCGCGCGCCAGTGACGCAGCGTCCGCTCGCCTCGGGCGGCGCCAGGACCTTCGCGCTCGAAGGCGGCCTGGTCCATCGGCTGCCAGGCGGGCGCGGGCGGCTCGCCACCGGCGAGCAGGTCCCGCCAGTCGCGCGCCAGCACGTCCAGTGCCCCGCCGTCCACGGCCAGGTGGGACAGGGTGAGGGCCATCGCCCTCGGGCGGCCGTCGACGGTCACGACGGCGCATCGGAACGGCAGCTCGCTCGCGTAGTCGAACGCGGTGGCCGCCAGCCTGGTGGAGATCTCCCGCGCCGCGGTGGTCGGTTTGGCGCCTTCCGCGTCGTACACCTCGACGGTGAAGCGGCCCTCGCGTGCCACGCGCTGGACCAGCCCGCCGGGCGTCTCCTCGTAGGTCGTCCTCAGCGTCTCGTGCCGCTCGACGAGCAGGCGCAGCGCCCGCAGGACGGTGTCGAGGTCGCGTCTGCCGTAGACGGGCAGCACCCAGGGCATGTTGAAGTAGGGGTCGTCGTCGTCCAGCCACCGGGTGAGCCGCCAGATGGCGAGCTGGCCCCAGCTGAACGGCGCCTCACCGCCCCGTACGCCGGTGAACTCCACGGACATCGCGCTCAGCCGCGCGAGGCCGGCCGTCATCGGGTCCGGCCGTTCTCTTCGCCGACGCCCTCGTGGGACGCCCTGTTCCATCCGTTCACCTGCGACATCGACATTTCAGGCGCCTTCCGTCCGGCCTGTCGCGGCGGCCTCGAACGACCCCCGCGGCTCCCTGTGATGACTTCTCCCCGCCGTTTCGCCGGCGGGGTGCCGACGACGGGTATGCGCTCGGGCGTCTCGCGCCTGGCCGGGGCGTTCCATCGGAAAGGCCCTGATTCGACACCGGCGCGGGCGGATACCGCCTTCTTGTCCGGCGAGAGGCCGGTGCGCGTCACGACGCCTCCGTACTGTCGGGAGAGGAACCCGGGCGCGTTCCCTTACGGCGGAAAATGGCATCTCCCGAATGGGGGATCCCATGACGACCGACCGGATCGGCCCGGCCCCGAGGGGACGCGCGGATCCGATGGCGTTGAGGACTTGCGCGGCACGGAACACGGCTCCGACACCGAGATGCGCGAACGCCCGGCGTGACGTGTCCCGACCACATGTCACGCCTTCACACCGTGCGAGGGCACGGCGACTTCTTCACCGTGCGCGAGCGCGGCGAATCGGTGGCGTCGCTTGGAGCGAGGCTAAGGATCACGCGCCGAATTCGTCAAGGTTTCACGGTTGTTTTACAGTCCGATAAAACTAAACAAAATATCTCTCCAGGGCTTTTACCAGATAAATCGACCTATTCTTCATTCTTTGAAAATTTGTCATCCTCTTAGTCATTGACTCCGTCCCGCCGGGCTCCTGCTCTCCGCCGGGATGTTCCCGGGCCTTCCCTGTCTCCATCGGCGTCTCCGTCGGCCCCCGTCGGCCCCCGTCGGCCCCCGTCGGTCCCGTCCGCCTCCAGCACTTCCCGTCAGCCCTCGCCGGCCCCCATCGGCCCCCGTCGTTCCCCCTCGGTGGCCGGAGCGCCGGAATCGGCCCGTCCGCCGGCGCACGGGTCCCCTCAGCCGGGCACGGGCACGGATGGACGGACGAGATGAGACGCGCGAGCGCGATTCCCGGGCGGGAGGCCGGGGTGGGAGCATGTCATTCGTCATGACGACCCCAAAGGAAGGCCACGACCGGTGAGGCGGCTACTCACGGTCCTGCTGCTCGCGTCCGCCGCGCTGCTCGGCGCGGGCGTCCCGGCACAGGCCCACAACGTGCTGATCAGCAGCGACCCCAAGGACGGTACCGAGCTGGCCACCGGTCCCGAGAAGATCACACTCACCTTCGACCAGCCCGTCCGGCAGGGCTTCGCGCAGATCAGCGTGATCGGCCCGGACGGCACGCGCTGGGAGGAGGGCAAGACGACCGTCGACAGGGCGAAGGTGAGCGTCGGTGTGAAACCCCTCGGCTCCGCCGGGGAGTACGCGGTGGGCTACCGGATCCTCTCCTCCGACGGCCACCCGGTCTCCAGCAAGATCACCTTCACCCTCACCGCCCCCGGCCCCGGCGCGTCCGCCCAGTCCTCCGCCGATCCGGCCGCCGCCACCCCGGCCGCCCCCGTCGCCTCCGCCGCCGCGCCGCAGGAACCCGATCTGGGCGCCCAGGCCGCCGAGGCCGCGCAGAACGGCGGTGCCGGGATGGCCGTGCTGTGGATCGCGGGCTCCATCGTCCTGCTGGGCGGGGCCACCGTCGTGGCGATGCGCCGTACGAAGGAGCAGGGGGGCGCGGGATGACCCTGACCGCCGAGCCTGCCGCCGAGGCCGGCACCGCCAGGAGGCTGGTCGTCGGCGGGCTCGTCTCCGGAGCCCTGGTGGCCGTGCTGACCGCGACGGCGCTCTCCCGCCAGGAGGCGGTGCCGGGGATCGCCATTCCCGGACCGCTGGTGGAGTACGGGCTGCCGGTGCTGCGGGTGCTGCTGGACCTCGCCGCGGTGGCGGTGGTCGGGCTCAGCCTGCTGCCGAAGCTGCTCGGGTTCGACGACCCCGACCGCACGGAGCCGGTGATGCGCCGGGCCCGGCCGGCGGCCGTGACCTTCGCCTGGGCCTGGGCACTGCTGGCGCTGGTCGTGATCGTCTTCCAGACGGCCGAGCTGAACCCCGGCCTGGTCCCCACCCCCGGCATGATCGCCGAGTACGTCGACAGCGTCGGCGCCGGGCAGGGCATGCTCTTCAGCGCCGCCTGCGCGCTGTCCTACGCCGGGATCGGGCTGCTGGCCGTGCGGTACGGCGAGAAGGTCCCCGCCGAGCTGCGGATCGTGATCGCCTTCTTCGGGCTGCTGCCGATCCCGGTCACCGGCCACGCGGTCGACTCGCTCTGGCACGACCCCATCATGATCTCGATGGAGCTGCACGTGATGGGCTCGGCGGCGTGGACCGGCGGCCTGCTCACGATCATCCTGCTGGTCACCGGGGACCGGGAGCTGCTGGCGCGGGTGCTGCCCGCGTTCTCCAGGCTCGCGACCCTCGCACTCGTCGTGGTCAGTGCCTCCGGCCTGGTGAACGGCCTGGCCACGATGGCCCTCACCCCCGGGGTGGAACTCCCCGGGGCTCTCCTGACCAGTGAGTACGGCCTGCTGGTGCTGGCCAAGGCCGCGTGCGTGGCACTGCTGATCCCGTTCGCCGCCCACATCCGCTTCCGCCTGCTGCCGCACATCGCCGAGAGGCGGGCGACGGCGGTCGTCGCGTGGGCGGCCGCCGAGATCGCCGTGATGGGGCTCGCCTACGGGGTCGCGGTCGCGCTGACCACTGCCTCCCTGTCCTGAGCCCGCAGCGTGTGGCGGCCGAAGGACCACTCCGCGGCCAGCCACAGGACCGCGAGTCCCGCCCCCCCGATCACCATGGTCGTGGGGGGCACCAGCGGCGGCGCCATGAACGTCGCGTGCTGGAAGCGCAGTGCCTGGTCCATCAGGAGGGTGGCGCCGAGGGATCCGACCAGTGCCCTGACCACGGGATTCCTGATCAGGAACGCCAGGTCGACGGCGAGCGCCCCGGCGATGAGGAAGACCGGGATCGCCGAGCGCGGGAAGTCGGCCGCGGCGAGGAGCGGCCAGATCAGCGTGCGGAAGACGACGTAGGCGCCGATCACGGCGGTGGCCGAGAACATCCGGCCGATCATCGCGCGGGCGTAGACGGCCACCAGGACGGCGGCGATCGCCGCGTAGAGCGGGTAGAGCTGGTCGGGCACGGGCAGCGCGAAGTGGAGCGCCACGGCCCTGTCGGTCACCGGCAGGCCGATCTGGTCGGCGGCGAACTTGATCAGGATCGGCTCGGCCTCGGGCGCCCCCCGGTCCCAGGCCGAGATGGCGTACACGCCGTACTCCTGGTGCTGGGCCGGGAACCAGACGTTCTCGAAGAGGAACACGAAGAGCCCGCCGAGGACCAGCGTGCGCGTCCGTCCCGGGAGCGCCCGCACGAACCAGCCCCGGATGACGCCGCAGATCATGAAAAGCGTGCCGATGTAGAGCATGAGGTGGGACGGGCTCCACGAGGTGATGTCGAGCCCGTTGATCCGGTGGTTGATCAGGTCCAGCGGGACGGCGACCAAGAAGATGCCCGTGCCCCAGGCGATGAGACGCTGCGCGAGTTTGTCCACGCCGTAGCCGGTGTAGATGTGGATGATCGTGAGAGCGAGGGCGAGAGCGGTGCCGACGCTGTTGAGCAGGTGCGGCGGCGCCAGGTCGTCGCGAAGCCACTTGAAGTGCCAGGAGACGTCCCAGGACGCTCCGAGCACCTTGAACGAGAAAGCCACCAGCCACCCGAGGTAGAGGACCCTGAACAGATCCTCCGGGGTCTCCCTGCCGGCCTCCCCGCGCGTCCAATACGGCAGAGCCCACTCGATCACGGGAGTGGCTCTTCTTCGAAGGCTCTCTACTGGCTTCACGCGTCGAAATGATGCCGCTCCTTCACCTCGGTCCGCAATCGGGGACAACCCTGAGGATCGGGACGCCTCCCCTGCTCCACGTGGGTGGATCACCCATGTTCGTCCCCGCCGCGACGACCGGCGACCGAACCGGTCGGCGACTGACCGCTGGAACGCGCCTGAGAACGGTCTCAGGAGCCTTTCAGCTGCAATCAGTAGGCTCTCGTCATGCAACGTGGGGGAAAACGGACCATCCGCATCTCGGGGATCGCTGCGATCGTCGTGCTGGTCGTCGGCGCCGCGGCCTGGCTGGTGTGGCCGTCCGCTCCCGGCGTACGGGCCCAGGACCAGATGATCACAGTGCTCGACGGGCCGGAGGACGACCAGCGGGTCACGCTGGACACGAGCTTCTTCCCTCCCGCCGGCGGCGGCAGGGCCCCTGCGGTGCTGCTCGCGCACGGGTTCGGCGGCAGCAAGCTGAGCGTGCGGGACGCCGCCGTACGGCTGGCGCAGGAGGGTTACGCCGTGCTGACCTGGTCGGCGCGCGGCTTCGGCCGCTCCTCGGGACAGATCGCGCTGAACTCCCCCGACTACGAGGTCAAGGACGTGCGCCGGCTGGTCGACTGGGTCGCCAAGCGGCCCGAGGTCCGGCTCGACGCGGCGGGCGACCCTCGGGTGGGCATCGCGGGCGGCTCCTACGGCGGGGCGATCTCCCTGATGGCCGCCGCCCACGACCCCAGGATCGACGCGATCGTCCCGCAGATCACCTGGTACGACCTGGCCGACGCGCTGTTCCCGAACGCCACCGGGCAGGGCCCGGAGAGCGGGGTGTTCAAGCGCATGTGGGCCGGGCTGTTCTTCAGCCGGGGCGGTCCCACCCCGGGCGCGGCCGGTCTGGCCGCCCTCGGCCAGACCGGCGCGGGAGCCGGGGGAGGCGAGGAGGACGCGGAAGCCGGGAACGGGTCGCCGCCCGGCCGGCCCAGGCCGCTCACCGCGGAGGAGGTCCGGTGCGGCCGGTTCCTGCCGGAGATCTGTGACATGTACCAGAAGGTGGCAGAAAGCGGACGGGCGACGGCGGACGCGGTGGAGACACTGCGCAGGTCGAGCCCGATCTCGGTACCCGGCAGGATCAAGGTCCCCACGCTGCTGCTCCAGGGACAGCGCGACTCGCTGTTCACCCTGGGGCAGGCCGACGCCAACGCCAGGGCGATCGCCGCCACCGGCGCCCCGGTGGAGGTCGCCTGGTTCGACGGCGGCCACGACGGCGGCAACGGCGAGGTCGACTGGCTGCACGAGAAGACGCTCGGCTGGTTCGACCGCCACCTGAAGGAGAGCGAGGCGGCCGGGCAGGAGGGCGCCTTCACCGTCACCCGCGACGGCGGGCGCGACCCGGGCACCCGTCGCCCGGTCCAGCTGCACGCCGTCGCCGACGGCTACCCCGGGCTGAGCGGCACCGGCCAGACCTCCGTGCCGCTCAGCGGCCCCGAGCAGCAGGTCGCGAACCCGCCGGGCGGTTCCCCCGCCTCGATCTCCGCGGTCCCCGGCTTCGGCGGTCTCGGCGGCGCCGCCACCGCGAACCTGTCGATCGACATGGCGGGCCAGAGCGCCGTCTTCGACTCCGCCCCGCTCACCACCCCGCTCCAGGTCACCGGCAGCTCGACCGTACGGGTGCGGGTGACGCCCGGACGTTCCGGGTCCCCCGCGGCCGGTGACGTCGCGGAGGGCGGCCCACAGAGCGGCACTCGGAGCGGCCCAGAGAGTGGCAATGAGAGCGGTGAGGCGCGGGCGGCGGACGAGGTGACGCTGTTCGCCAAGCTCTACGACGTCGCGGGCGCGACCCAGGCACCGCTCCTGCCGGAAGGGCTCGTCGCCCCGATCAGGATCGCGATCCCCGAGGGCGGCTCGGGGGAGGCCACGGTGACCCTGCCGGCCATCGACCACAGGTTCGACGTCGGGCACCGGCTGCGCGTCGCGTTCACCACCACCGACCTGGGTTACAGCACCCCCGCGGCCCCGGCCGTCCACACGGTCGCCCTCGCCTCGCCGGAGGTGACCGTCCCCACCCACGCCACCCTGCGCACCCCCTCGACCGGCCCCGCCTGGTGGATCTGGGCACTGCCGCTGCTCTCCCTCGTCGTCGCGGCCGTCCTGCTGCTCGCCGGACGCCGCCGCGCCGCCGACGAGCACGACCCCGGGCTCGACTCCGTGCCGCTGCGGATCGATGGCCTGACCAAGGCGTACCGGAACGGCGAGCTCGCGGTGAACGATCTGTCGTTCACCGTCGAGCACGGCCAGGTGCTCGGCCTGCTCGGCCCCAACGGGGCGGGCAAGACCACCACCCTGCGCATGCTGATGGGCCTGATCAAGCCCGACGGCGGCGAGATCCGGATCTTCGGCCACCGGGTGGTGCCCGGCGCCCCGGTCCTGTCCAGGCTCGGCTCGTTCGTCGAGGGGCCGGGTTTCCTGCCGCACCTCAACGGCCGCGACAACCTGGAGCTGTACTGGAAGGCGACCGGCCGCCCCGTCGAGGACGCCGGGTTCGCCGAGGCCCTGGAGATCGCCGGGCTCGGCAACGCCCTGGACCGCGCGGTCCGCACCTACTCCCAGGGCATGCGCCAGCGTCTGGCCATCGCGCAGACCATGCTCGGCCTGCCCGACCTGCTCGTCCTGGACGAACCCACCAACGGTCTCGACCCGCCCCAGATCCGCGAGATGCGCGAGGTCCTGATCCGCTACGCCGGAGGGGGCCGTACGGTCATCGTCTCCAGCCACCTGCTCTCGGAGGTGGAGCAGACCTGCAGCCACGTGGTGGTCATGCACCGCGGGCGTCTCGTCACGGCCGGGACCGTGGCCGAACTGCTGAGCAGCCGCACCCCGGTCAACGGCTCCGGCACCCGGCTGGAAGACGTCTTCCTGGACCTGATCGGAGAGAAGGCGTGAGCGACACCGAGGGTGCTCGTGGCACCATGACCGGCCCGGCGGGCGACGGCCCCGCGCGGGCGGGGACCCTGCGGAACGGCGTCGCGGAGAACGGTTCGGCGCGCGGGTACGCGCCGGGGCGCACCCTGCCGCTCTCCGTGGAGATCGTCAGGCAGTTCAAGCGGCGCCGCACGCTGGTGATGTTCGGCCTGTTGCTCGCGCTGCCGTGGATCCTGGTGATCGCCTTCAAGCTCGGCGCCGGATCCGGGCAGCCCACCACCACGCTGCGCATCTCCGACCTGGCCACCGAGGGCGGGCTGAACTTCGCGGCGTTCGCCCTGTCGGTGTCGGCGAGCTTCCTGCTGGTCGTCGCGGTCGCGCTGTTCTGCGGTGACACCGTGGCGAGCGAGGCCGGCTGGTCGTCACTGCGCTATCTGCTCGCCGCACCGATCCCGCGCGACCGCCTGCTGCGCCAGAAGCTGATCGTCGCGATGGGCTACTCGGCGGCGGCGGTGATCTGCCTGCCGGTGATGGCCCTGCTCGCCGGGACCCTCGCCTTCGGGTGGAACGACGTCCGGGTGCCGGGGACCGGTGAGACGATCGCCGCCCTGGACGTGCTGCCCAGGTTCGCGGTGGTGATCGGCTATGCCCTGGTCAGCCAGTTCGTGGTCGCGGCGCTGGCCTTCCTGCTCTCCGTCAGCACCGACTCCCCGCTGGGGGCGGTCGGCGGAGCGGTCGGCCTGGTGATCGTGAGCAACATCCTGCAGGCGGTCGAGGCGCTCGGCGGGCTCAGGGAGTTTCTGCCGACGTTCTGGAACACCGCGTGGCTGGACGCCCTCGCCCCCCAGCCGGAGTATGACGGCATGCTCAAGGGGGTGGCCGTCTCCGTCACCTACTCGGCCATCCTGATCGCGTTCGCCTTCCGCCGTTTCCGCGCCAAGGACGTCGTCTCCTAGCGGAACGCGCGGGGGCGTCTTCCGCGGGACCTCCCGCCGCGCGAAGCCCTCCCGGCCGGCCCCCGCGACGAGAGCCCCGCGAAGGGGCTCCGTCGCGGGGGACCGGCTCGCGGGAGAGGTCACCAGTGGGGAGGACGGTCCTCGATCAGACGGGCGTCGTCGTCGGCCTCACGCCACTCGTTCCAGCCGAGATCGGTGTCGTCGACGGTCTGGTCGGGCAGGATCGGCAGCCCGTCGTCGGCGAGGTCGACGGGGCGCAGGTCATCGGGCTCGGGCACTGTCACGAGCCCCATGCTAGCCACCCTCGCGGCCCGCGCTCCCCTTCTCGGGAAAGCCCGCGCCCCGCGTCCGGAGAGGGCCCGCGCCCCGCGCTGTACGGGGACAGGCCAAGGCCCAGACGGTACGATGCGGTGGCAGGTTCCGGCTATCCCCCCGTGAGGCGCCATGACAACGCCAGCAGGATGGCGGCGAGACGGCAATCTGCCCAACGAGCTGACCAGCTTCGTGGGGCG
This sequence comes from Streptosporangium sp. NPDC049078, assembly GCF_040648855.1. Lineage (NCBI taxonomy): Bacteria > Bacillati > Actinomycetota > Actinomycetes > Streptosporangiales > Streptosporangiaceae > Streptosporangium > Streptosporangium sp. NPDC049078. The sequence continues at coordinate 39,802 of NZ_JBEZEL010000008.1, read as the reverse complement.
CACCAGGTTGCTCACCACACTCAGGCAGCGGCTGGGCGAGCACCGCCTGGTCACGGTGACCGGCATCGGGGGCGTCGGCAAGTCCCGCACCGCCCTGCGGATCGCCCACCAGATGCGGGGTGACTTCAAGGACGGCGTCTGGTTCGCCGACCTGGCCCGCCTCCAGGACCCGGGAATGGTCCGTCACACGATCACCTCGGCCCTCGGGATCGCCGACCAGTCCGCCCGCTCGGCGGACGAGACGCTGGTCGAGTGGCTGGGCGACCGCGAGATCCTTCTGATCATCGACACGTGCGAGCACCTGGTCGACGCGTGCGGCACCCTCTTCGAGGACCTGCTCGGCAGCGCCCGGGGTCTCACCATCCTGGCGACCAGCCGTCAGTCGCTGAACTGCAGGGGTGAGCACACGGTCACCATCCCGCCGCTCACCGTTCCCGGCGACTCCTCGGGCGAGGACGTCTTCACCAACGAGGCGGTGCAGCTCTTCGTCACGCGGGCGAGCGCGGTGGTGCCCAACTTCATGCTGGACGAGGGCAACATCGGCCCGGTGGCCGAGCTCTGCCGCCGGCTCGACGGCATACCGCTCGCCATCGAGCTCGCCGCGGTCCGGATGCGCGCCCTGTCGGTGGAGCAGATCCTCGGTCTGCTCGCCGACCGGTTCAGCCTGCTCGCGGGGGCGAGCCGCACCGCGCTGCCCAGGCACCAGACGCTGCGGGCCGCGATCGGCTGGAGCCACGAACTGTGCGAGCCGGCCGAACGGCTGCTGTGGGCGCGGCTCTCGGTCTTCGCGGGGGACTTCGAGCTCGACGCCGCCCGCTACGTCTGCTCGGGCGACAACCTCCCCTCCGAGGACATCATGGAGCTCATCTCCAGCCTGGTGGAGAAGTCGATCCTGCTGAGCGACGGCACGCCCTCCGGGCACCGCTACCGGCTGATCGACACCCTGCGGCAGTACGGCGAGGAGTGGCTGGACAAGCTCGGCGAGAGCGCCGTGATCAGGGAGAGGCACCGCGACTACTACCTGCAGCTGGCCAAGCGGAGCGAGGACGCCTGGTCGGGCGCCCGTCAGGTCTACTGGTACGTCAGGATGCGCCACGAGCACGACAACATCCGCGTCGCGCTCGACCACTGCCTGCGCACTCCCGGCGAGGTGCAGGCGGGGCTGAAGCTTCTGTCCTCGCTGTGGTTCATGTGGGTGGCCTGCGGGCTGGCCCGCGAGGGCAGGCTCTATCTGGAGAAGACCCTGGAGCTGGCGCGCCAGCCGAGCCCCGACCGGTGCAAGGCGCTGTGGGTGCTGTCCTACATCAACAGCGCGCAGGGAAACATCACCGGTGCCATCGAGGCCGCGGAGCAGTGCAGCTCCGACGCCGTCAGGGTCGGGGACTCCGGCGCGGTCATCCTCGCCACCAAGATGCTCGGCACGGCCGCGTTCCTGCAGAACGACCTGCAGAAGGCGAGCGCGCTGCTGGGCGTGGCGATCGAGTTCCACAAGAGCGGCCGCGAGCTCAACCCGGGCCTGCTGCCCTCGATCGTCGAGCTGTCCATGGTGCTGCTCATCCAGAACGAGCCGGCCGAGGCCGAGGTGCTGCTGCGCGACTGCATCGCGGTCTGCACCCAGCGCGGCGAGTTGTGGCTGCGCTCGTACGCCATCTACGCGCTCGCCAGCGTGTACCAGGTGATGGGCCGCTCCCCCGAGGCCATGTCGAACGCGCGCGAGGCGCTGCGGCTCAAGCGTTACTTCCACGACGTGCTCGGGATCGGCCTCGCGATCGAGGTGGTGGCCAAGCAGTCGCTGGAAGACGGGCAGGCGGAGCTCGCGGCCCGGCTGATGGGCGGCGGCCAGGCCAACTGGCGGACCTTCGGGATGCCGCAGCTGGGCTCCCCGTTCTTCAACTCCGAGCACGACCGCTGTGTCAAGGAGTGCAGGCGCATCCTCGGCGAGGAGGCGCACGAGAAGGCCTTCGCCGAGGGCAGGAAGCTGAACCTGGAGGAGCTGATCGTCCTCGCGCTCGGAGACCACGAGGACGGTCAGACCGTTCGGGGGTGAGTCATCGGGCGGAGGGCTTGGGCGCCTCGGCCTGCCAGGCGGACGTGTACCGGGAGCTGGTCAGCGAGTAGTCGACGCTGCCGCTGATCCAGAACTCCAGACCGCGCACGTAGGCGAGCACCGCCTCGGAACCGAGCGCCTCCAGCGAGGGGCGCAGTGCCACCATGTCGGCGATCGCCCGGTTGCGCATGGCGCCGATCGCCTCCATCGCCTGCTGCCGCGAGTAGCCCCGGTGCCTGGCGAGCACGCTCACGAGGTTGTTGCGCGAGTTGGCGCCGTCGCTCTCCTTGGCGTACGAGATGAGGTCGTTGTCCCAGACGACGACGTCGTTGGCGCTCTCGGTGATCGCCTTGACATCGGGGTGGCGCCACTCCTCGGGGGTGAGGCTGCATCCGCTGGCGATGTCGATGAGGGCGAAGACGGTGAGCATGGCGCCGGTGCGCCGTCGCATGAAGATGTAGTCGTCCACCTGCGGCACGACGTCGGCCTCGCGGTTGGCGGCCTCCCACACCTGGGCGAAGAGGTAGTCCTTGGTAACGGCGCGCCAGCGGTCGAGCTGGTCGTCGTCGCCGTACCTGGAGATCCTGGTCTTGATCTCCAGGAGCGTCCTGGCGAAGACGTCGTCGACCTCCTGCCCGGCCTCAAGGTCGTCGAGGACGGTGAACAGCCGGGGCAGGGCTCGGCTTATCTCACCGGCGCCGCGGCCCGACTCGCAGAAGGCGTCGTCGAAGGCGAACAGCCACACGCACCAGTCGGTCGCCAGGCGGAGCGTGTGGTGTTCGGCATAGGGATACGTGCGGGCTCCCAGCCAGCCGTACTTGGCCTGGCGGTAGCGCTGGACGGTCTCGGGATCCTCCAGGATGCCCGTTTCCACCAGCCAGTCGAGGGTCTCGGTGTTGACCCGCTCGACATGAGGGTTGACCTCGCTGGGGAAGGGACAGGGCAGCGGAGGGATGCGGAGAGACAGGTCTGACCTACGCGTAGTAGTAGTTCCCACTCCCCAAGGATGGCCGAACGGCGCTTGTTTTCCTATACATCAGGAAACACCTGGATATCGTGGACTTCTGATTCATCACGTGAATCATTTTCAGGTGTTCGTCCCCCGTCGTCGGTGCGGCCCGCCACGACCTCGGCTCCTACGCGGGCTCGGAGCCGCCCCGGCTCGCCGGGCCGGGGCGGACGGGTTGCGAACCCCTCATGCCCAGGGTCAGGCTGCATGTGACCCACCGCGCCCCGGTAGGGTGCCGTGTGATCGCCGAGAGCAGGCGGAATTCAGCGGCCCCCCAGCGGGTTGAGCTGAAAAGACGACCGACGAAAGGCTGGAAACGGTGTTCGACCCGACGGATCTCTACCGGCTCAGCGGAGACGTCCCTGAGCTGACCGATCCGGTGCTGCTCTACCACTTCGACGGGTTCGTGGACGCGGGCGGCGCCGGAAAACTCGCCGTCACCCACCTGCTCGACGAGCTGGAGCACCAGGTCGTGGCCACCTTTGACGTGGACCGTCTGCTGGACTACCGCTCCCGCAGGCCCACCATGACCTTCGACACCGATCGCTGGGTCGCCCTGGAGAGCCCCGAGCTCGTGCTCCACCTGGTTCACGACACCACGGGGACCCCGTTCCTGCTGCTCAGCGGCCCCGAGCCCGACCGCGAGTGGGAGCTGTTCACCGCGGCCGTCGACACGCTGGTCACCCGGCTGAAGGTCGGCAAGCTGGTGACCACCCACGGCATCCCGATGGCCGTCCCGCACACCCGCCCGCTGGGCGTCACCGGCCACGCCAGCCGTCCCGAGCTGGTCACCGGCCAGACCAGCGCCTTCGGCAAGGTCCAGGTGCCCGGCAGCGTGGCCTCGCTGATCGAGTTCCGGCTCGGCGCCAAGGGGCACGACGCCCTCGGCTACGCCGTGCACGTCCCGCACTACCTCGCCCAGGCCGAATACCCGTCGGCCGCGGTGACCGCGCTGGAGGCGGTCACCAAGGGCACCGGGCTGGTGTTCCCGCTGGAGAGCCTGCGCGAGGCCGCGGAGAAGACCGACGCCGAGATCGCCGAGCAGATCCAGGCCTCCCAGGAGCTGTCCACCGCCATCACCGGCCTGGAGCAGCAGTACGACGCGTTCGCGGCGGGCTCCGAGCGCGAGAGCCTGATGGCCGAGTCCTCGGAGATGCCGACCGGCGACGAGCTCGCCGCCCAGTTCGAGGCGTTCCTGGCCGAGCGTGACGAGCGGCGCGGTGACTGACCCGCTCGCCGGGCGCGGGAGCGGGCACCCGTCCCCTGCCGCCGACCCGCCGGCCGCGCCATGACCGACCTGCGCGTCGGCCTTGTCGGCTACGGCGTGGCCGGGGCGTTCTTCCATGCCCCGCTGATCTCCACGACGCCGGGTCTGAGACTGTCCGCGGTGGTCACCGGCGATCCCGGGCGGGCCGCCGAGGTGTCGGAGAAGTACGGCGCGCGGGCGACCGGGGACCCCGCCGAGCTGTGGGACTCCGTCGACCTGGTCGTGATCGCCTCCCCCAACCGTACGCACGTCCCGCTCGCGCAGGCCGCGCTGAGGGCGGGCCTGCCCGTGGTGGTGGACAAGCCGCTGGCCGCGACCGCCGCGCAGGCGCGCGGTCTGGCGGAGCTGGCGGGCGATCTCGGCCTGATGCTGACCGTGTTCCAGAACCGGCGCTGGGACGGCGACTTCCGCACCGTCGAGCGCCTCGTCGCCGAGGGCGCGCTGGGCGAGGTGCGCCGGTTCGAGTCGCGTTTCGAACGCTGGCGGCCGGTGCCGAAGGGCGGCTGGCGCGAGACGGGCGGGACCGAGGAGGTCGCGGGACTGCTGTACGACCTCGGCAGCCACCTGGTCGACCAGGCCCTGCGGCTGCTCGGTCCGGCCGTCGAGGTCTACGCCGAGTCCGACGTGCGCCGCCGCGGGGTGAACTCCGACGACGACACCTTCATCGCCGTCTCCCACGCGAATGGGGCCCGCTCCCACCTGTGGGTGAGCGCGGTCGCTCCCCGGCTGGGCCCCCGTTTCCGGGTGCTGGGCTCGCGGGCCGGCTACCTGAAGTACGGCCTGGACGTGCAGGAGGAGCAGTTGCGCGCCGGGCTGACCCCCGCCTCCCCCGGCTTCGGCGAGGAGCCGTCCGAGCGGTGGGGCACCCTCGGCGCGGAGGGCGGAGGTCCCGGCGAGGAGGCCCGTGCCGTCCCCACCGAGCCCGGCGCCTACGCCGGCTTCTACCGGGACGTGGTGGCGTGCCTCACCCGGGGCGCCCCGCCACCGGTCGCCCCAGAAGAGGTCGTCGAGGCGCTCACCGTGCTGGAGGCCGCCCGGCGCTCGGCCGCCGAGCGCCGGGTCGTCACTCTGGAAACCTCCGGTTCCTGACCGTCAGTCGCGCAGGCGTGCGCGCAGGAGACGCGAGTCGCCCTCGCTCCAGCCGTGGGAGGCGAGCCACTCCAGCGGTCCGCCGAAACGGTCGTCGAGGACGCTCAGGAACCGCTCGATGTACTCCGACCTCGGCCGGTGGTCGTCTGCCGGGCGGGTGTCGAGGTCGGCGCGGTAGGTGGTGCTGGAGCGCAGCCGCGCCAGGATGCCCTCAAGGCGGTCGCCCGTGGCGACGTAGTCGGCGACGATCGCCTCGCGGGTGGCGCCGGCGACCTCCAGCGCGAGGGCGCAGACGACGCCCGTGCGGTCCTTGCCCGCCGCGCAGTGGACGATGGCGGCCCCCTCGTCGAGGGCGAGGGCGCGCAGGGCGGCCAGGACCGAGTCGGGACGGTCGCGAAGGTAGCCGTAGTAGAACCCGGTCACCCGGAGCTCGGCGAGATCCTCCTCCAGCCGCTCCTCCGTCCAGGGCAGCACCTTGTCGGCCTCGATGGTGTCGGCCTCGACGTCGGTGTACACGCCGCCCTCGGCGAACAGGGTGTGGTGGTGGATGTTCACCTCCGGCACCTTGGTGAGCGGCCCCGGCCCCTCCAGACGCACCTCGGGACCCGAGCGCAGGTCGACGACGTTGCGGAGCTTCAGAGCTGTGACGAGTTGCCGGACGTCTCTTCCGGTCAGCCCCTGCAGGTTGTCGGACCGGTAGATCCGGCCGAAGCGTGTGGTCCCGCCGTCCACCGTGGCGAGCCCGCCGAGGTCGCGGACGTTGACGGCACCTTCAAGATCGATCCAACGCGTGAAGTCGTTCATCGCCTTCGAGTCTATACATCGCCTTACGTCCGGACCGTTAACTGTCGACGTCGGCATCCGTAATCGTCGATGTCCTCGTTTGGCATTGGTAAGTGCGCCTTTTCTCCCTTCATGGGTGACAGTGGAAGGAACGGTCCTGTACTCCCCGCCACAAGGAGGTCGCGTGGATCAGAGGAGACGTCCCCCGCATTTTCTGGTCGATCCGGCCCTGCCGGCCCCGATCTCCTCGGTCTTACGCGCCAGTCCGCAGGCGCTGCGCGCGGCCCGGCTGGGGCAGGTTCCCCGGCGCAGGGGACCCGACCCCGTCAAGCTGGTCGCGATCGCCGGCCTCCTGCTGCTCATGGCGAGCCTGAGTCCTACGGGAGGCTTCGTCGCCGTCCTCGTCCTCGTCGTCTTCTCCACGCTGCGCGGTGTGAGCGACGACCCCGAGGGCCGGCGGGAGCGGCGGCGCGTCCGGGTGGCCATGGAGCACAAGGACCGGTTCATCCTGCCGGAAGACCTCGACCGTGACTGCGGAGACCTGCTCCGCCGCGCGCAGGACGCCGAGGAGTCGATCCTCACCTCCGAGATCAACAGGGCGAACCTGCTCGACACCGTCGACAACGCGGTGACCCTGCCCGAGCAGACCTGGCAGATCGCGAGAAAACTGGTGCTCCTGTCGGACATGAGGGCCGAGCACAACCGGCTCGTACCCGGCGAGCCCCCGCCCGAGGTGGCCGAGTCCTTCGCCCCCTATGTGAAGGCCCTGGAGACCGCCGAGATCTCGCTGACCAGGCGGGTCCGTGCGCTGGAGGAGTACGCCAGGCAGGTGCGCAAGGCCGACGGCGTCTACCGCGCCTACCAGCAGCTGCGGACACTCGCGGAACGGACGCCGCGCTACGAGGCGCTGGTCGCCGAGACCGCGCAGGACACGCTGGACCTCCCCGGCCTCGAACGCCTGAGCGAACAGGCCCGGCAGGTCGAGAAGCTGTTCCACGAGAGCATCGACGAGGCGCGCGACGCCGCCCGGCACCTGCTGACGGCCTCCGAGTCCTGACACGCGGCCCCACCCCCCGGCGTGAGCACGGCACGCGGCACTCACAGGCACGGGCACGGCACACACGGGCACGGCACACACGGGCACGGCACGCACGAGCACGGCACGCACGAGCACGGCACGCACGAGCACGGCACGCACGAGCACGGCACGCACGAGCACGGCACGCACGGGCACGGCACGCACGGGCACGAGCAGAGGTACGACGCGTTGACCCGCGCCCCGGTCCCCGCACGGGACGGGTGGGACGCGGGCCCGGCGCTAACGTCCCAGCACGAGGCAGGTCGCCTTCGCCTTCTTGGACGGGTCGCTCTCCGAGGTGGCGGTGAGGGTCACCTTCGCGAGATGGCCGCCCTTCGCCGCGCGCAGCGCGTTCACGGTGACCAGGGTGTTCCCGCCGGAGTCGGCGGTCGCGAGCTCGTTGGGCAGCGAGACCGTCCAGCCGCGGCCCTCGACGCTCGCCGACAGCCGGTAGACGTCACCCTTGAGGTAGGCGCTCACGTCCTCGGGGTGCTGCCCCCGTGCCGGGGCGACCCTGCCGGTGTTGAACAGCGGGAAGCGGCAGGACGTCAGCTCCTTCCCCTTCGGGACGCCGACGGACGGCAGCAGCCTCACCCCGCGCCCGTTCGGGCCGGCGCCGTCCAGGGAGCGGATCGCCACCGTGTACGACAGGACGCCCTCGCGGTCGCGCTTGAGGTCCAGGACGTAGAAGTGGAGCCGGTTGGCCTGGTCCACGTACTCGAACTCCGAGCCCGAGCCGGTGCCCGCGTGGAACAGCGCGTCCGAAAGCTGACGGTAGTCGCCGATCGTGATGGGCACGGCGGTGCCGTCCGGCAGCACGTAGTCGGTCATGCCGATGTCCTGCGGGTTGGCGTCGACCACCCACTCGAAGGGCGCGCGGTCCTCGTTCTTGGTCTTGGCCAGCAGCACGCCGGAGTCGGGGGTGAAGGAGTCGGCGCCCATCCTGTCCACGACCTCGACGGTGTAGTTGTCGTAGCCGCCGCCGTCGCAGAACGGGTCGGTGTTCACGTCGCAGGCCGGGCTGCGGTCGCCGTTCCCGAAGGCGATGTTGACGCCCGACAGGCCGCCGGGTCCCGGCTGCGCCACCCGGGCGGTCACCTTGGCCACCACCAGGCCGGAGTCGGCCAGCGCCTCCCTGGACAGGCGCAGCACGTTCGCCTCGTCCACCATCTCCAGCTTGATCTTGTTGCGGAGCATGTGCTGGGCGCCCATCGAGCCGCCCGAGGTGGGCGGGATCAGCCAGCGGCTGTGCGGGCCGCCGGGGCCGTTGAAGCTGCCCCGGCTGAGCATCTCCCAGACTCCGGTGTACGCCCGGCGCGGTGGCACCCCGAACGGGTTGTTGTAGTTGTCGCCGATGCCGAGGATGTGGCTGAGCTCGTGGGCGTAGACGCCCTGCCCCGAACTCTCGGCCTGGGTGGAGGAGCCGCCTCCGGCGTTGGGCCAGATGGACGCGGCCGAGGCCCAGGACGTCCACTCCACGTAGCGGGTCCTGGCCCAGTTGGGCAGGGCCGGGTCGGGCGGGCCGAAGTCGTCGGTCACCGCCTCCTTGGTCGGGAACTTGATCGGGCCGAACTCCTGCCAGGTCGCCGACTCGTCCTGCCCCGCGCTCAGGTAGAAGACGAAGTCGAAGCCCGCGGGGACCTCCTGGCCGACGGAGCCGACCCACGCGGCCCGCGCGTCGGTCCTGATGTTCCTGGTGCAGGTGTCCCCGGACGGGCAGGCCGTGCCTCCCTGGAACTCCATCGCGTACTCGTGTGACTTGCCCGGCATCAGGTACGGGCCGAAGGAGGCGAGTTCCACGCCGTAGCGGCCTCCGGAGTCCTCCATCCAGTATTCGTGGATGGTGTGCCCCCGGTTGAGCTCGTTGGGGGTGTTGAGGAAGTCCTGGTAGAACCGGGCGACCTTCTCACGGGGGATGTCGTGGGCCTCGGCGCTGGGGTTCTTGAACACGGTCGAGCCCTTGGGCTGGGTGACCACGAACGGCTGGTTGGGATAGTCGACGAGGACGAGCGCGCCACGGAAGGTCCGCTTGGACCCTTTCGCCGAGGGGTCGGCCCAGTTGGTGCCGGGTGGTTTGCGGTAGTCCGCCCACGTCATGTGGTCCGGGTTCTTCCAGTTCTGCGGGTCGATCGGTGCCGGGGCGGCGGGGTCGGCCCGCCGCGCGGCCCCTGTCTCGGGGGCGTCCTGCTGCCAGGGCTGCGTCCGGGGCCAGTGGTCCACGCGCCAGGGGTTTCCCGGGTCGGGAGCGGGCTCGGCGGAGGCGGGAACGGAGGTGAGACCGATGGGGATCAGTACGATCGCGGCAAGCAGTACCTTCAGCAACCTGGGGGGTCGTATCACGCTAAAACGGTATAGACAGCTTTCAAATAGATCAACAACCCGCTGTCAAGGAGGTCCGCGAGACGTTTACCCGAGATGCATTTGAGATCTTCGGTTCATCCCCTTAACCTCTCCAAAGGGGACGAACATACAGGAGTGCCTATGTCGACGCGGGCCGGTCGGACCATCGGCACGCGTGCCCGGGCGGTCGTCTCCATCCACTGCGCGCCCCTCGTCCTGCCCGTCGCGAGCCCTCCCGTCAGGGACGGCGCGATCGTCGTCAGGGGCGACCGGATCGTGCGGGTCGGGCCGCGCGCCGAGATCGAGGCCGCCCACCCCCTGCTCTCCCCGGTGCACTGGCCCGGCATGATCGTTCCGGGGCTGATCGACGCGCATCTCCGGCTCGAGAGGACCTCGCCCCCGGCCTCCGTGCACGGCGTCACCGCGGTGGGAGGCATCGCCGCGGATCTCGACGCCGCCTCCACCCTCGGCGAGGCCGGGCTGGACGGCGTGACCTACCTGGAGACCCGCTGCGAGGACGAGGAGCAGTGGGAGGACGAGGGACGCGACCGCCTGATCACCGCGATCCGCGAGGTCGACCACCCCGGCGTCATCGGCATCGCCGCCCACTCCCCCGACCCCCTCGTCATGGAGGACCTCGCCGTCCTGTCACGGACGTTCGGGCTCCGGCTGCACGCCGAGCCCGGCCGCCGCCCGATCGCCTTCCTCGACGAGGTGGGGGTGCTCACCGCGGGCTGTCACATCGCGATCTCCGGTCCGCTCGACGAGGCCGACCGCAAACTCCTCAAGGTCCGCGGCACGGTGATCGCCATCTCGTCGCCGTTCGCCGCGGAAGGTCTCCTCGACGGCGAGAGCGCGATCGCCGTCGGCACCCGTACCGGCGGCGACCCGCTCTCGGTCGCCCGCGCGCTCTCGCACGCCCCGGACCACGACCGCCTCCTGGTCGAGGCGGTGACGCTGGGCGGCGCCCGGGCGCTGGGCATGGACGAGGGGCCCGGCCGCCTGGGCTCCCTGGGACGGGGCGGGCGGGCCGACTTCGCCGTCTTCGCCGTGGAGGCCGGCGAGCGGGACGCCTACACCGCCCTGCTCCACGAGGGGCCCGGCCGGTGCGTGGCCACCTTCGTGGGCGGCCGGGCACACTGGCGCCTCGACGAGAGCGCGAACGCCCCCGGCACCGTGAACAGCGGTGACGCGAAGAGCAGACGTCCGGCCTGACCCCGCTCCCGCACCCCGACGTCCCGCCTGATCTCGCCCGCACCCCGCCCCGCTCGCCGTGCGGTGCGCGGACCGCGCGGTCCGCCGTCCGAGGAATCGGCCGCACCCCCTCTTTAAATCCCCGCGAAGATGAAACAATGAGTCATGCCGGAAAACACGTCCCACGCGGTCACCATCAAGGAAACGCCCGTCATGATGAAATTCATGATGCGCCTCTTCAACCCTATGATGCGCAAGCAGATACGCAAGGGTAAATCGAGCTCCGTCGCCGGCGTCATACTGCTTCATATCACCGGAAGAAAGACCGGGAAAAAATACGAGATTCCTGTCATGAAGCAGGACGAGAGCGGCAGGTCGTGTGTCTACACCGAGGCCCGATGGAAGGCGAACCTGCGCGGTGGCGCCGATATCGAGGTGACCGAGATGGGGGTGCGCACTCCCATGCGCGCCGAACTGATGGACGATCCCGACACCATGGCCGCCGAGATGGAGTCCCTGATCGAGAAGATCGGGCTCAAGGAGGCACGGCAACGACTCGGCATCGTCGTCAACGTCGACCGCACACCGACCCGTGAGGAGCTCGCCGAGGCGATCCGGCGGCGCGACCTCGGGGTCGTCTACCTGACACCGCGCTAGGAGCGGGGCAGTGCCCCACCGGGAGGAAAGTCCCGGTGGGGGACTCTTCGCTCAGTCTGGGCGGCCGAGCGAACGCAGGTTGTTCGCGTGCCTCGGAGAAACCCTCCGGGGGTATTTCTTGGTCTCGGCCTTGCGGGGGTTCTTGGGACGGGTCTGCGGGGGCAGCGAGGGCAGCGAGGGCAGCGAGGGCAGGGCGTCCGAGGCTCCGGGCAACCGGACCGACAACGCGTGGTTGAAGACGTCGCGGGGATCCCATTTCGCCTTGACCTGCTGCAACTTCGGATAGTTGTCCTTGTAGTACAGCTTGTGCCAGGGCACTCCCGAGGTGTTCAACGCGGGATCGGCGAGGTCGTTGTCGGGGTAGTTGATGTACGCGCCGTCGTAGGCCTCGCCGGGGACGGGAACGCCGCCCGTGTCGGCGTGCATCTCCCGATAGGCGTCGCGGATCGACGCCAGCCACTTGTCGTCCTCCGCCGGGTCCCACCAGCCGACGTCGAAGAAGCCGATGAGCGGCGCGGTCCTGTGCGGGTTCGCCGTGGCCGCGGGATCCACGGCGTTGATCTTCCCGCCGAGCGACATCAGGTAGACCGAGGCCCCGACGTCCCCCTCGCCCTCCGTCAGATACCTGTAGACGACCTTGAGCTGCGCCGGCGTCCAGGGCTTTCTCAGGTAGCCGGCCTTCGACTTGAACCTGAGCGCGTAGGCACCGGCTCCCGAGTCGTAGGAGAGGGTGACCCGCAGCCACGGCGCCACGCTGAAGTAGTCGAAGGTGGGCTCGATGCCGACGCCCTCGCCGACGGTCTGCACCAGGGTCCACAGGATGCCGTCCGCGCCGGGCACGTCGCCGTCCATCGCGGTGAACAGCTCGATCCTGCCGCTGGAGCGGTGGTACATGGTCAGCGAGCTGTCGATGCTCTCGAAGGCGGGGTCGGCGTGGTTCTGCTGTTGCCAGCGGGCGTAGTTGTCCGCCAGCCGGGAGAGCGCCTCCTCGGTCATGTTCTCCCAGCTCCAGCTGGCCGAGACCACGAGCTGCTGCGCGGGGGGCCTGGGCAGCAAGGTCGCGGGGTCGTTGCCTCGGGCGCTCGGGGAGCGCATCAGGTAGCGGGTGACGATCCCGAAGTTCCCGCCACCGCCACCGGCGTGCGCCCACCACAGGTCCCGGTTGGGGTCGCGGGCCTCGCGGGTGGCGACGACGATCCGCGCCCGGCCCGAGCGGTCGACGACGACGACCTCCACACCGTGGAGGTGATCGATCACGAGCCCGTGCCTGCGCGACTGGGGACCGTACCCGCCGCCGGCGATGTGACCCCCCGCCCCCACGCTCGGGCAGCCGCCGGCCGGGATCGTGACGCCCCAGCCGAGGTAGAGCGAGCGGTAGGCCTGCCCGAGCGTGGCACCGGCCTCGATCGCGAACGCCTTGTGGGCGGGGTCGAAGTAGACGTCGTTCATCTCCGAGACGTCGATGATGATCGACGTGGCGGGGTCGTCCACGAAGTTCTCGAAGCAGTGACCGCCGCTGCGTACGACGATCTTCTTGCCCGCGCGCACGGCCTCGTTCACCACCTGCACGACCTGCTCCGCGGAGTGGACGACACGGACCGACTCCGGCTGCGCGATAAACCGGGAGTTGTAGCCCCTGGTGATGAGTTCCGCGTATCTCGGGTCGTCCGGCTTTATCGTCGCCGCGTTCGGAGGGGGTGCGCATTCGGAACGCCCGTGCGACGACCGGCCCGCGGTCGTCGCATTCGCCGCCGATTCACCGGTGGCCAGCCCCGCGGCCGCCCCTCCCGCGACGGCCATCGCTCCCAGAAATCCACGGCGTGTTGCTTCGGCCACCGTCGTTACCAGACCTTTCGCATTTCACGTTCTCATGAGCGTTCCTCCCCGGGGAGGAATGATTTTCCTTCGCCGAGGCGCCCTCGGCGTTCCTTTTACGGCGGGATTCACGGTTCCTGCCGACGCGCGGTCCCGTGAATTCGCGAACCTCGGGAAAAGGCCTCAGCCCTCGCGGGAGAGCAGTTCCTCGGCGGCCTCCTGCAGCAGGCCGCTCGCGGCACGCACCTCGGCCGCGAGCGGCCGGTCCGCCCGCAGCGGCGGGGACACTCTGGCCAGGTCGGCCCAGAGGCCGGAGGCCGTCTCGTTCCGCCCGGCGAGCGCGCCCCGCTGGGCCACGCCGACCGCGAGGGAGCCGACGACGAGCCACGCCAGCTCCACGGCCTCGGCCACCGAGTTGGCCCCGTTGAGCGCCATCGGCACGTGGTCCTGGTTGCCGCCGTTCGTCGGCAGCGCGGTGAGGGAGGCGGGATAGGCGAGCTGCCTGATCCTGGAGACGAAGGAGGTGGCGCTCAGCTGCACCCCGGCCAGCCCGCTGCCCGCCCCCGGGCGGGGGGTGAGCATCGGCGGCACCCCGCCGTTGTACGTCGGATCGCACAGCAGGGCGAGCTGCCGCTCGGCGAGGAAGGCCACCTGCTGCACGCAGAGGCCGATCTGGTCCGAGCACAGGCCGACCGGCATGGCGTGGAAGTTGCCGCCGTGCAGCAGTTCACCCTCGTAGAAGATCGGGTTGTCCGTGCAGCCCATCGCCTCGCGGACGAGGATCTCCTCGGCCCCGTACAGCTGGTCGAGCACCGCGCCGAGGACCTGGGGGGCGCACCGGAGGCTGTAGGGCTCCTGCAGCGGCCGGAGCGGGTCGCGTTTCATGCCGACGGGAAGGTCCTCGCGGATCCACCGGGCCACGGTCAGCTGCCCCGTCTGCCCCCTGGCCCGGCCGATGCCCGCGTGGTAGGCCTCCGGGTTGGAGCCGAGGATGTCGGCGATCCTCGCCGTCAGCATCCCCACCGCCCTGACCAGCCGCAGCACCGCCTGGTGGTTGAGTATGCACACCGCCAGGCTCACGCTGGTCCCGTTGACGAAGGCCAGCGCCTCGCGGGCCGACCACTCGACCGGTTTGGCGTCCATGTCGGCGAGGGCCCGCGCGGCGGGCACGACCGACCAGCCGCCGTCGCCGCCGCGCACCCACGCCTCACCGGTGCCCGCGTGGGCCATCGCCGCGTGGGCGAGCGGCTGCAGGTCCCCGCTCGCGCTCACCGTGCCGTCACGCGGGATCGACGGGGTGAAGCCCGCGTTCCACAGGTCGGCCAGGGACTGCCAGAAGTCGGGCGAGACGGCCGAGTGGCCCTTGCGCATGCTGCTGAGGCGGAGCCAGACGATCAGGCGGCACACCTCGGGGTCCAGCGGCCTGCCCTGGGCCGAGCCCAGGTGGGCGATGAGGCCAGCGCCCTGCTCCATGGGGGAGTCGGCGGCGGAGAACGCCACCAGGGGGCCGAACCCGTGGGTGACCCCGTAGACGGAGTCCGAGCCGGAGAGCCGTTCGGCGAGCAGGTCGACGCTGGCCCGCATGCGGTGGGCGTCCTCGTGTTCGCACGGTTCCACCCGGGCGTCCCAGTGCGCGCTCCTGACGATCGAGGCCAGGCTCTCGGTGGAACGTCCGTCGATCAATGCTGTCACGTGTCTGCTCCCGCGTCGGAAAGGGAAGGTCGCTGTAGTCGCCGGAGCTTGCCCGTGTCGGAGCGGTCGATCCGATCGACCAGGCGCACCTGGCGCGGCCGGGCGTCGAACCGCCCCACCGCCGCGCGCACCTCCGTGACGGACAGCGGTGCGCCGTCCTGCTGCACCACGAGCAGGTCGAAGTTCTCGCCGCTGAAGGCGTCCTCCACCGGGAGAAAGGCCAGATCCGCGCAGTGGAGCACCGATCTCACCGACTCCTCCAGCCTGTCGAGGTCGATCCTGCGGCCGTTGATCTTCACGAGCCGGTCGCGCCTGCCGTCGAAGCGGAACCTGCGCTCGTCGAGCCGCCGCACGTAGTCGTCGGTCCGCCAGACGTCCGTGGGCGCCTCGCCCGGCCGGAAGGCGAGCCGGGGGCTCCGGACCACCAGCGGCGCCTCCTCCTCGTACGGGTCGCCGGGCCGTCCTTCGGGCGGGAGGCCGGCCGGACCGTCGCCGGGGTCGCCGGGGACGGCGAACGCGACGTCGTCGAAGAGTTCCCACGGCGGCCCGTCCGGGGTCCAGGTCCGCGCGGCGATCCCGCCCGCCTCCGTCGAGCCGAAGACCTCCACGATGCGCATCCGCCTCGTCCCCGCCTCCTTGACGACGGACTCCGCCGTCGCGGGAAGCGTCGCCGTGCTGTGCAGCACGCTCAGGTGCTCCGTCCCCCGCACCCAGGCCACCTGCCTGCGCAGGATGGAGAAGGTCCAGGGAACGGCCACCACGGCCCAGCGCCGGGACGCGGGGGGAGGCATCGCGCCGAAGTACTGCGGGCGGTACCACGCGGGCAGGCGCAACCTGGCCGGTACGAGCACGCTCGCGAGTGCGCCGTACACGTGCCTGGGCGGCGCGAAGGAGAGCAGGGCGCTCGGGCGGTCACGCTCGATCAGGCCGGCCAGCAGTCCCGCCTCCGACCACATCTGCTCGCGGGTCCGCCGCCAGAGGCGGCTCGGTCCCGTGCTGCCCGAGGTCTCCAGGTCCACGGTCTCCGCGAGGGCCTCCAGGACGAACCTCTCGACATCGGGGCCGTCGCCGAGCAGGTCCCAGCGGACCAGCCAGGGACTCTCGTTGATCCGCGGCGCCGCGAAGCCGGAGCCGAGCAACTCGGCGGGGGTCAGCTCTTCGTAGGTCACGTCACGAGGCACGTCATGGGGCGCGACATCTGGCACGGCATCTGGCACGGCATCTGGCACGGCGTCGGCGGACACGACGCCGCCGTGTTCGGGAACTCGTTGCGCGGTCAATTCGACCCCGCGGAGAGTTCGACGAAGTCAAGAAAGTCCTGGACCGTCCTTATGCGCGCCAGATCCTCTTCCGGAATCTCCACCCCGGTCTGCTCCTGCATGGAGAAGGCGACCTCGACGACGGCCAGGGAATCGAGTGCGAGGTCGTCGGTGAACGACTTGTCGGGCAATACCCGCTCCGCGGGCACGCCCGCGACCCTCTCCACGATGTCGGCCAAATTCGAGAGCATTTCCTGCTGCTTGGTAGACATTTCCTGAAATCCCTTCACGGTCCCACCGGACGGCTTTTCCGACTTTTCACGCCGGTCAGAGTGATCAGTCCCGCCAGCGGCGCAGGACCAGAACCGCGTTGTGGCCGCCGAATCCGAAGGAGTTGCTGACGGCCACGTCGGCCGCGTGCTCCTGGGCCCGGTGCGCGACGAAGTTCATCTCCGGGTCCTCCGGGTCGTCGCAGTTGACGGTGGGCGGGACGATCCCGGTGCGTACGGCCTCCATCGCGATCATCGCCTCGACGGCGCCGGCCGCCCCCAGCATGTGACCCGTCATGCTCTTCGTCGAACTCACCGGCACGGACGTGGCCCGCTCGGCGAACACCCGGCGGATCACCTTGATCTCGGCGGTGTCGTTCATCCGGGTCCCGGTGCCGTGCGCGTTGACGTAGCCGACCTCGGCGGGGGTGACGCCCGCGTCCCGGAGCGCGAGACGCACCGCCCTCTCGACGGCCACCCCCTCCGGATGCGGGCTGGTCAGGTTGTGGGCGTCCGTGGTGGCCGCGTATCCCGCCACCTCCCCGTACACGCGGGCCTGGCGCGCGAGGGCGTGTTCCTCGCTCTCCAGCACCAGGATCCCGGCGCCCGCGCTCATCACGAACCCGTCGCGACCGGTGTCGAACGGCCTGCTGGCGGCGCGCGGGTCTCCGGAGCGGCGCGACAGCGCCCTCGCCCTGGCCGCGGCGGCGATGTCGAAGGGGGTGATGGTGTCGTCGGCGCCCCCCGCCAGGACGACGTCCGCCTCACCGAGCCGGATCAGCCGCATCGCCTCGCCGACGCAGGTCGCCCCGGTCGCGCAGGCGGTCGCCGTGCAGGCGGCGGGCCCCTGCGCGCCGACGTGCAGGGCCACCTCGGAGGCGACCGTGACGACGCCCGTGGAGGTGAAGGTGTACGGGCTCAGCGCCATGAACCCGCGCTCAGCGAACGCGGCGCCGGCGTCCACGACGGCGGCGCTCGCGCCGCAGGCCGTGCCCACCGTCACCCCGAGCCTCGGCGCGAGCCCGGCGTCGACGTCGAGCTTGGCGTCCCTCAGCGCGAGGGTGGCGGCGACCAGGGCGAGGTGCGCCGGTCTCGTGGTGCGGCGCACCAGCGAGGCCGGGAGCCACACCCCGGGGTCGAAGTCCAGGACCTGGCCGCCGATGCCCACCGGGAGCCCCGAGGTGTCAATTCCAGAAAGCTCGCGAATACCGCTTCCGCCCTGGATCAGATTCGACCACGCGGTTTCCCAGCCCACCCCGAACGGGGAAATGACTCCGTAACCGGTGACGACCACCCTCTTGAGCGGCGCACCTCGCGGAGAACGAATGTCGTCGATGACCACCAGCGCCTCACCGGGAAGTTCGGGAATCCGATGCCGGGCTCGACGGTAACCGAGACCAGTGGATTCGTCACCGCCTCGGATACGCTTTTCAGGTGCGAGCGGTGAAAAAACTCCTATTACACGGAGGTGCCGTCTCACAAGACCCGGCCGGGTTTTACCTGCCGGTGAGGGCGGGGCCGCCGGCGGTTTCCCGGCCACTTCCCATCTTGTTTTCCCGGCTGATTTCCGCCGCTTCCCGCACGTTCTCGGCCCGCACTCTCGGCGTCCCTCGGCCCGCACCCTCGGCGTCCTCTCGGCGTCCTCTCGACGCCCCCTCGCCGGTTCCCCCGTGCTCCCTCGGCCGCCCTTTCGCGCTCGGCGCCCCGGCCGCGCGGCCGTCCCCGGACACTCCTCGTCCACACCCGTCCCGCGACCCCGGGATGAGCGAGATCGCTCCCGGGCGGCGCGCCCGTCCTGCGGTCCTTCGCCTGGCATGACACGATGTCCCGCCAGCGAGACACCTGCTTACGGGATTGACCTGAGTTCGTCCAGAAACTCCTGTGACGCAGGTAACAATAGTGTCACCCGAGGAACCTCCCTTGCCGACCCTTCGTTTCCACAGATATGGCTATATGCGTAGGTCCAACCGTTTGATCCTGAGCGCACACTCAGGAGGGCCTTTCATCGCGTCTCTAGGCGGGCTGAGACTGGGAGAGCGTTGTTGAACGACCTGGTACAGGTGCACCTGCTCGGGCCGGTGCGTGCAACGCGGGGCGATCACGAACTTGACCTGGGGTCTCCGACCCAGCGAGCGCTGTTCGCGGCACTGGCCACGCGCCCCGGAACCACTCTCAGCCGACAGGAGTTAATCAATGCGGTATGGGGCCCAAATCCTCCTATAACTGTCGAAAGCAGCATTTATACCTACATAGCTCGCCTTCGACGTACTTTTGAGCCGAAAAGGCCACGAAGGGCGCCCTCCGGACTCCTGGTCGCCGACGCCAACGGCTACCTGCTCCAGCTCGACGCCCGCAAGATAGACGTCCAGGTCTTCGAGAAGCACCTGGAGGACGTACGGGAGCTTCAACGATCCGGCCCCTGGCCCGAGGCGGTGAAGAGGCTGGAGGCGGCGCTCGCCCTGTGGCGCGGGCCGGCGTTCGGCGGCGCGGTCGGCCCTCTCGCCGACACCGAGCGGATCCGCCTGGACGAGCTGCGCGTCACCGCCATCGAGGACCGCGCGCAGCTCCTGCTGGAGGCCGACCGCGCCACCGAGATCATCAGTGACCTCTCCAGCCTCGTCAGGACCCATCCCATGCGGGAGCGGCTCCACCACCTGCTCATGGTGGCCCACTACCGCTGCGGGCGCCGGGCGGACGCGCTGAAGCAGTTCCACAGCGTGCGGCGCCTGCTCATCAGGGAGCTGGGCATCGAGCCCGGCGAGGACCTGCGCAGGTGCCACGACCAGATCCTGAACGGCACCCTCCGCTCCCCCGCGCCGGCCCCCGACTCCCCGGTGACACTCTCCTCCCCCGACAACGCCCTCCCACCGGGGTTCGCGCCGCCCCCCGCCCAGCTGCCCCGCGACATCCCCGGATTCACCGGCCGGCTCAGGGAGCTGGAACGGCTGGAGGGGTTCGTCGCGGCGGCAGACCGGCTGGACGAGGCCGGACTCATCCTGATCAGCGGTGCTCCCGGGGTGGGCAAGTCGGCGCTCGCCCTGCGCTTCGCCCGCAGTCTGACCGAGCGCTTCGACGGAGGCCAGCTCCACCTCGACCTGCGGGGCTTCTCCAACACGGCCCAGCCGATGATGCCGGCCGAAGCCCTCGACCACCTGCTGGCCGGGCTGGGAAGCACTCCCAAACCCTCCGAGGACCTCCAGGTCCGCTCCAGCCGCTACCGGAGCCTGGTGGCGGGCAAGCGGATCCTCATCGTGCTGGACAACGCCAGGTCGGCCGAGCAGGTGCGTCCGCTGCTCCCCGGCGACCCGTCGTGCCTGGTGCTGGTCACGAGCAGGAACAGGCTGTCGGGGCTCACCACCCGCGACGGCGCCCTCAGGATGACGCTCGACCTCATGCCGAAGGAGGACGCGGCCACCCTGGTGAGGCACGTCATCAGGCAGGCGAACGGGTACGCGGAGCATCCCCTCGTCCACCGGCTCTGCCAGGTCGGCGACCACCTGCCGATCGCCCTGCGGATCGCGGCGGAGCGGATGACGAGCCGTTTTCACGGCGGGCTCACCAGCGTCGGCCAGACGCCGCCGGGACGCGAGGACCTGCTGGAGAGCCAGGACGTCGAGTGCGACGAGCAGTCGTCCATGCGTTCGGTGTTCTCCTCCTCCTACCTGGCGCTGCCCAACGACGCCGCGGAGATGTTCCGCCTCATGAGCCTGCACGAAGGCCCGACGTTCGACCTGACGACGGCCGCCGTCACGGCGGACGTCGACGTGCACCGGGCGAGACAGAGCGTCGACTACCTACTGAGCGGGCATCTGCTGAGGATCACGCCGGACAACCGGCTCCGGTTCCACGACGGCATGCTGCGCGCGTACGCCAAGGACCGCGCCGTGGCCGAGATGCCCTACCAGACGAGGCGGGCCGCCGTCTCGCGGTTCCTCGGCCACTACGTGCGGACCGCGGACATCGCGCTGCGCCTGCTGTATCCGGGGCGCTGTCCCGTCATCCCGCCCCTCCCCGCGCCCGAGGGGGTGCCGCGCCCGCGCTTCGAATGCCCCGAGCAGGCGAGGAACTGGCTGGAGACGGAACTTCCCAACCTCACCGTCGCCGCGCGGCAGGCGCAGGCCTACGGCGTGTCCCACGCCAAGGAACGGCTCCCGCCGCTCATCCAGAACTTCCTGCACGCCCGGCCCGAGGCTCATACGAGCGTCCCGGCGAACAGCCCGCGTCCCGAGGGGCCGCCCTCGATGTAGTCCACCCGCAGTTTCGCCCCGGTGAAGGCGTCCTCGTACTGCTCCCGGGTGAACAGGGTGTTCACGTGGGTGACGGTGAAGTGCCGGACGGGGGTGGCCGCGTCGGCCACCACGTAGTGGACCTCCATCACGCTCGCGTCGCCCTCGCGCACCGTACGCGAGACCCTGGCCAGGGTGCGCCCCTCCACGGTGACCACGTCCCCGGCCACGTAGCCGGGCAGGAACCGCTCGGGAAACCACCACGGCTCGACGACGAGAACCCCGCCGGGCACCAGGTGGGCCGCCATCCGCCCGATCGCCGCCGCGAGCTCCCGCTCGTCGCGCATGTAGGCGATGGAGCTGAACATGCAGGTGACCGCGTCGAAGGCGCGGCCGAGCGCGAAGTCGCGCATGTCGCCCTGGTGCGCGACGACCCCGGGGATCCGCGTCCTCGCCACGGCCAGCATGTCCGCCGACAACTCCAGCCCCTCGACGTGGTCGAAGAGTTCGGCGAAGAACCTCAGGTGCGACCCGGTCCCGCACGCCACGTCCAGCAGCGCGGCGGCCGCGGGGAGCCGTTCGCGGATCAGCTCCGCGACGGTCGCCGCCTCGGCCGCGTAGTCCTTGCCCCGCCCCGCGTAGATCGCGTCGTAGACGTCCGCCAGCTCGGCCTCGTACATGCCCCTCCCCTTCTCAGCGGCCGGCGGCAGGGACCGCGGCACGGTAGGTCTCGACGAGGGCCTCGATGCCGGCCGCCACCTCCGCGGGGGCCGGCATCGCGTTCATCTCGTCGCGGATCCTGCGCGACTCCTCGGCGAAGGACGGCTCTTCGAGCAGCCGCAGCAGCGCCTGCCGCACGCCGGCGCCGGTCGCCTCGCTGCTGTGCATCGTCAGGCCCGCCCCCTGCTCGGCGAGGTAGCGCGCCCGCAGCGGCTCGTCGAACAGGTTGGGCAGGACGAGCTGGGGGACCCCGCTCGCCAGCGTCGTGAAGAACGTGCCGCTCCCGCCGTGGTCGATCACCGCCGTACAGGTCGGCAGCAGCGCGTGCAGGGGGACGAAGCTCACCAGCCGCACGTTGTCCGGCACCCGCTCCAGCTGCGCCTGGTGGTGCTCCGGCAGGGTGGCGACGATCTCCACGTCGAGGTCGGCGAGCCCGTCGAGGATCTCCTGGACCGGCACCAGATAGCCGTCCAGGTTCTCCGCCGAGGTGGTCCCCAGCGTCAGGCAGACCCGCGGCCGCTCGGGCGCGACCCGCAGCCAGGGCGGGATCACCGCGCGGTCGTTGTACGGGATGAACCGGACCGGGACCCGGTGCGGCTCCGGCCCCGCGGCCGGGTCGGGCGGCAGCTCCAGGGAGGGCGGTGTGTAGTCGACGGTGAAATGACCGGTGGTCATCTCCTCGGAGAACTCCACGCCGAACCTGCGGCCGTGCGCGGCGATCCACGCCTGCAGCATGTCCTCGCGCTCCTGCGGCGGCTGCTCCGCCTTCGCCCGCAGGTAGTGGCCGCGCATCCGGCCGAACAGGTCCAGGCTCCACATGAACCGCGCGTGGACCGCTCCGCACGCCTTCGCCGCGATCGGCCCGGCGTAGGTCACCGGCTCCCAGATGACCAGGTCGGGCTCCCACCTCCGGCAGTACTCGACGAGCCCGTCGATCATGGGTTCGTTGACCAGGCGGCACCACCAGGGGACGAACTGGGCGTATCCCCGCTTGAAGTGCT
Organism: Streptosporangium sp. NPDC049078; assembly: GCF_040648855.1. NCBI lineage: Bacteria > Bacillati > Actinomycetota > Actinomycetes > Streptosporangiales > Streptosporangiaceae > Streptosporangium > Streptosporangium sp. NPDC049078. Next base: position 17,356 of record NZ_JBEZEL010000008.1, on the reverse strand, counting down.
CCCAGGTGAGCTGCTCGGGGTGGTCGTCCGCCATGTCGAAGAAGGGCACCGCCCTCTTGTGCTTCTTGCGGGGGTCGAAGAAGCCGAACGCCCGGTTGGCCCGCCACAGGCTGTGGTCCCTGCCCACCGGCACCGCGGTCAGCCCCGACCGGGTGATCACGTCGGTCAGGTCCGGCTGGCTCGCGACCCGCACCTCGTGCCCCTCGGCCTGCAGCGCCCACGCCAGCGGAACCATGACCAGGAAATGCGACTTCTCAGCGTAGGTTGCGAACAGAATACGCATACTCGTCCTTCCGGGCGCGCGAACGCGGAGTGGCGAAGGCCGTGCCCCGTCGCGACAGGTTTCCGACGGGACACACTCCAACCCCTATCACATTTGTTCCGCCAAAAGGCAATACCGTTTTGCGGGACGGCGGGGGTTGATTTCCTGAGGAGCTCGAACAGTAGTCTCAGGCACCGCCGCAGACAAAAACGCAGGAGCTCCGATGAAAGGCATAGTCCTTGCCGGAGGAAACGGGACGCGTTTGCATCCGCTGACCCTCGCGACCTCCAAGCAGTTGCTTCCCATCTACGACAAGCCGATGATTTACTATCCCATCGCGGTGCTGATGCTGGCACAGATACGCGACATCCTCATTATTTCCACGCCGGACACCCTTCCGTCACTGCACGCGCTTCTGGGTGACGGGTCGCACGTGGGGGTGAACTTCACCTACGTGCCGCAACGGGAACCGCGCGGCATCGCGGAGGCGTTTCTGCTGGGCGACTCGCACATCGACGGGGATCCCTGCGCGCTCGTGCTGGGAGACAACCTCTTTCACGGCGCGGGCTTTCCCGACCTGCTGCGCAGGGCCCAGGAGGAACTGGACGGCTGCGTCATGTTCGGCTACCCGGTGAGCGATCCCGAGCGGTACGGCATCGGGGAGCTGGACGCCGAGGGCAGGCTGGTCTCCATCGAGGAGAAGCCGAGCGTTCCCCGCTCCGACCAGGCCATCACCGGCCTGTACTTCTACGACAAGCAGGTCGTGGACATCGCCAGGGAGCAGCGGCCCTCGGGCCGCGGCGAGCTGGAGATCACCGACGTCAACCGGGTCTACCTGGAGCAGGGCAAGGCGAGACTGCTGCCGCTGGGACGGGGCTTCACCTGGCTGGACGCCGGGACGCACCAGTCCCTGCTCGAGGCGAGCCAGTACGTGCAGATCCTCGAACGCCGCCAGGGGGTGCGGGTCGCCTGCCTGGAGGAGATCGCCCTGCGCATGGGATTCATCGACGCCGAGGCGTGCTACCACCGGGGCACCGAGATGAGGCAGTCGGCGTACGGCCGGTACGTCATGGACATCGCTCGATCACTCGCGTGACTGACAGCAAAGGTGCAGGCAAATGCGGATCTTGGTCACTGGCGGTGCCGGATTCATCGGCTCGAACTTCGTCCGGCGCACGCTCTCCGGCGCCTACGAGGGGTTCGAGGACGTCCGGGTCGTCATCGTGGACAAGCTGACCTACGCGGGAACCATGGAGAGCCTGTCCACCGTCGCCGACGACCCCCGGCTGGAGTTCGTCGAGGGGGACATCTGCGACGCCTCGCTGATGGCGCGGGTGATGAGGGGCGTCTCCCTCGTCGTGCACTTCGCCGCAGAGACCCACGTCGACCGGTCGATCGACAGCGGCGCCGACTTCGTCGCGACCAACGTGGTGGGCACCCAGACGCTGCTCGAGGCCTCCCTGCGCGCCGGGGTGGGGAAGTTCGTGCTCGTCTCCACGGACGAGGTCTACGGGTCCATCGAGTCGGGCTCGTGGGTGGAGAGCCACCCGCTGGAGCCCAACTCCCCCTACTCCGCCTCGAAGGCGGCGGCCGACCTGCTGGCGCGGGCGTTCTCCAGGACCTACCGCTTCCCCGTCTCGATCACCCGCTGCCCCAACAACTACGGCCCCTACCAGTTCCCCGAGAAGGTGATCCCGCTGTTCGTCACCAACCTCCTGGACGGGGAGCGCGTGCCGCTGTACGGCGACGGCCTGCACGTGCGCGAGTGGACGCACGTCGACGACCACTGCCGGGGGATCGCCCTGGTCGCCTGGAGGGGCAGGCCCGGTGAGATCTACAACATCGGCGGCAACGCCGAGCTGACGAACCGGGAGCTGACCCGGGCGCTGCTGGACATCGCCGGAGCGGACTGGTCCATGGTCAGGCAGGTGGAGGACCGCCCGGGGCACGACCGCCGATACTCGGTCGACAGCTCGAAGATCACCGCCGAGCTGGGCTACCGGCCGCTCACCCCCTTCGCGGAGGGTCTGGCGGCGACGGCTCGCTGGTACGCGGACAACCGCAGCTGGTGGGAGCCGTTGAAGAAGGAGAGGGCCGCCTCGGTCGCCGCGGACCCCGGGCCCGGCGCGGACGTGCCGGCCGGCCCGTGACCCGGCGCGAAGGCGCACGACCGCGCCGTCCGGGACCCGGTGCGAAGACGCGCCGTCGCGCTCCCCCGGCACCCCCGGCAGCCGGTGCGAAGACCCACCGGGGCGCGCACTCCCGGACCCCGCGGGAACCACTTCCGCCAACGCCCCCGGCACGCGACCCGAAGCGCGGCGAAGGCCGCGGAATTCCCATTGACCGCCCCGGAACCCCTATCTGTCTCGCTGGCGGGACAAACGGCCCTCCGGCCGCGGGGAGCGGGGAGCTTTCTTATTACACGCGTCGCTATATGGTGACGAACGGAACCGATACGTTAACCTCCAGAGCTGGAAAGCGGTGCTGGGAATGGAGATCATCGGAAATGGTTTTCTCGCGAGACATCTGCGGCCGATCAGCGACGCACACCCGGAGATGACGATTCTCGCCGCCGGGGTGTCTCTGTGGAAGAATTCCGATTCCGACTACGAACGGGAAACCGCTCTGGTCGAGGAGACGATCGTAAAGAGCCTTCGCCAGGACCGTGTACTCGTCTTTTTCTCGACCGCCTCGATGAGCATGTACGGCGGTCCCGGCTGCCGTGGCCGCGAGGACGAACCCGTGGAACCCGTGACCCCGTACGGATGGCACAAGCTCGCGCTGGAGCGGCGGATCCAGGACTCGGGGGTGCGCCACCTCATCCTGCGGCTCGGCTATGTCGTCGGCCCGCACGTCCCGGCGAACCGGTTGATCCCTTCCCTCATCGAGCAGATCCGCTCCGACAACCTCACGATGTACCGCAGCGCGCGCAGGGACCTGATCGACATCACCGACTGGGTGCGGGTCATCGACATGCTGCTGGCCGAGCGGATCACCCAGGAGGTGGTCAACGTCGCCACCGGCGAGTCCGTGCCGATCAAGCTGATCGTCGACCACCTCGAGTCGCGCCTGGGCGTCACGGCCCGCAGGCAGATCATCGACGAGGGCACGTCCCATCACATATCCGTGGAGAAGCTGCGGAGGCTGGTGCCCGCGGTGAAGGAGATGGACTTCGGTCCCGACTACCACAGGACCGTGATCGACCGCTATCTGGAGGCGACCTCCCAGCTGCGGGACGGGGCACCGGAGTTGCGGCCCACCGGCTCCTCACGCCGGCCGGCGTGAGGAGCCGGGCGAGCAGAAAGGTACGCCATTGCGCACACCGGAGGTCTTCGTCAGGGGGATCGGCGCGTTCGTCCCCCCGACGGTAAGCGTGGAGTCGGCGGTCGCCGACGGGTTGTGCTCCGCCGAGCACGCCAAGGTCCACGACATGCTGGGGGCGGCGGTCGCGGGTGACATCCCCGCTCCCGAGATGGCGCTGCGGGCGGCGCGGGAGGCGATCGGACGCGGCGGGGCCGACGCCGGGGACCTCGGGCTGCTGCTGTACGCCGATGTCTGGCACCAGGGCCCCGACGGCTGGTCGCCGCAGTACTACCTGCAGCGTCATCTCGTCGGCGGCGACCTGCTCGCCCTTGAGGTGCGTCAGGGGTGCAACGGCGTGCTCAGTGCCCTGGAGCTGGCCGGGGGGTTCATGGCGGGTGATCCGCGCCGGCGCGACGCGCTGATCGTCACGGCCGACAACTTCGGCACCGCCCGGATGGACCGGTGGTGCTCGGGTCCCGACTTCGTCCTCGGCGACGCGGGAAGCGCCGTGGTGCTCAGCCGTGAGACCGGCTTCGCCCGGCTGCTCTCGGTGAGCTCGATCTCCGTCCCCGAGGCCGAGGAACTGCACCGCGCGGGCACTCCGCTCTTCCCTCCGAGCGCCACCACCGGTGAGGCCGTCGACTTCAGCGCGCGTGCCGAGGAGTTCGGCCGCATGTGCTCCGTCGACGGCGACCTGGCGCTCGCCTGGGTCATCGTGCAGCAGCGGATGATGCGGGTCCTCGGCCGCACCCTGTCCGAGGCCGGCATCACGGCGAACGATCTCACCCGGACCGTGTTCACCAGCCTCTCCCCCGAGGCCGTCGAGCACCGCTGGATGTCGGTCCTCCGGATGCCCATGTCGAAGTCCAGCTGGGACTACGCCAGGACCGTCGGCCATCTCGGCGCGAGCGACCACCTCGTCTCCCTGGACCACCTGCTGTCGACCGGGCAGCTCGGCCCCGGCGACCACGTGCTCCTTGGGGGCATCGGTCCCGGCGTCACCATCTCGTGCGCGGTCCTGGAGATCCTCAGCACTCCCCCGTGGATCTAGGGGGAGCCGTCTCGGAAGGGGAGGAGGGTTCATGGAGTTCGGTCTCACCGGCGCGCGCCGCGAGCGGCGCGACGCGATGTTCGACGCCGCGCGCAAGCGCCTCCACGACGCGTCGGGGCCGTCATCGGAGCAACTGTCGGCGCCACCGTCTGAGTCGCCGTCTGAGTCGCCGTCTGAGTCGCCGTCTGAGTCGCCGTCTGAGTCGCCGTCTGAGTCGCCGTCTGAGTCGCCGTCTGAGTCATCGTCTGAGTCGCCGTCGCGGCCGTTCACCCGCGAGCGCTGGCGCGCCGTCGCCGAACTGGGCGCCACCGGCCTGTGCCTGCCCGGGGAACACGGCGGCGGCGGCCTCGGCGCCCTGGACACCGCGCTGTGCCTGGAGGCCCTGTCCGAGGGGTGCGGCGACACCGGCCTCGCCTTCGCGGTCTCGGCGCACCTGCTGGCCTGCTGCGTCGCGATCCGCGACAACGCCGGCGAGGAGGTGCGCGCGGAGCTGCTCCCCGGCCTCGCCTCGGGGGAGCTGATCGCGGCCAACGCGATGACCGAGGACGAGGCCGGATCCGACGTGAGCAGGCTCGCCACCACCGCCCGGCGTGACGGCGACCACTACGTGCTCGACGGCGTGAAGTCCTTCGCCAGCAACGCCCCGATGGCCGACGTCCTCGTCACGTACGCCGTCACCGATCCCACCCTCGGCTTCCTCGGCATCAGCGCCTTCGCGGTGCCCCGCGACCTGCCGGGGATCCGGGTGGGCGAGCCGATGGCGAAGATGGGCCTCGACAGCTGCCCGGCCGGGCGGGTGGAGTTCTCCGGGTGCCGGGTCCCCGCCAGGTTCAGGCTCGGCCCGGAGGGCGGCGGAAGCACCGTCTTCCAGGGCTCGATGGCGTGGGAGCGGGCGTGCCTGCCCGCCGTCTACCTCGGGATGATGGAGGAGCAGCTGCGCCGGGCGGTGGAACACGCCCGTGCGCGGCGCCAGTTCGGCCGCGCGCTGGGCGACTTCCAGGCGGTCTCGCACCGGCTGGTCACGATGAAGCAGCGGCTGGAGGGAGCCAGGCTCCTGCTCTATCGGGCGTGCTGGGCGCTGGACGAGAAGGACCCCGACGCCGCCACCGCGGCGGCGCTGTCGAAGATCGCCGTCTCGGAGGCGGCCGTGGCGAGCAGCCTCGACGCGATCCAGATATTCGGCGCCACCGGTTATCTCGGCGCCGCGGGCGTCGAACGCCAGCTGCGCGACGCGGTGCCGAGCACGATCTTCTCCGGTACGACGGAGATACAGCGGGAACTCGTCGCGAGAGGGCTCGGGCTGTGAGCCTGCACCGGCTGCTCATCGACAGCGCCTCCCGCTTCCCCGACAACCTGGCCGTCGCGGGCCCGGCGGGCGAGATGCGCTACGCCGAGCTCGACCGCCGGGCCGACGTCCTGGCGCACGCGCTGTCCCGCGAGGGTGTGCGGCCCGGCGACCGCGTCGTGATCTGGGCGGAGAAGTCACCGCTCGCCGTCGTGGCGATGCAGGCCGTGCTGCGCCTGGGCGCCGCCTACGTGCCGGCCGGCGAGACGACGCCGGTGGCCCGGGTCGCCGCCATGGTCCGCGACTGCCGCCCCCGGGCCGTCTGCGGCTCCGGCGACCGGCTGCGGCGACTCGTCAAGGACCTGGGGGCGGACGTGCGCGCCGTGGACCTCGACGAGCACTCCGGCGAGCACCCCGGCGAGCACCGTGACCGGGTGCGGCCCGTCGACCATCCGGTCGACCCCGACGACCTGGCGTACGTGCTCTACACCTCCGGCTCGACCGGAACTCCCAAGGGGGTGTGCGTCAGCCACCGCGCCGCCCGCGCCTTCGTGGACTGGGCGGCGGCCGAGCTGGACGCGCGGCCGGACGACCGGTTCGCCAACCACGCGCCCTTCACCTTCGACCTGTCGGTGCTCGACCTGTACGCGGCGTTCTCCGCGGGGGCGGCGGTCTGCCTCGTCCCGTCCGAGCTCGCCTACGCCCCCGCCAGGATGGTGGACTTCCTGCACCGCGAGCGCGTCAGCGTCTGGTACTCGGTGCCGTCCGCGCTCACCCTGATGATGCGGGACGGCGGCCTGCTCGACAGGCCCGCGCCCGGTGCGCTGCGGGCGCTGCTCTTCGCGGGCGAGCCCTTCCCCATCGCGGGGGTCCGCGACCTGGCGGGCTGGACCCGCGCGCGGCTGCTCAACCTCTACGGCCCGACCGAGACCAACGTCTGCACCTTCCACGAGGTCGTCCCCGGCGACCTGACCCGCGACCGCTCGGTGCCCATCGGCCGCGCGGCCTGCGGCGACACGGTTCGGGTGACGCGGCCCGACGGCGGGGAGGCGCGCCCCGGCGAGGAGGGCGAGCTGGTCGTGGAGGGGCCCACCGTGATGCGGGGCTACTGGGGTGCCGCGCCGCAGCGCGGCCCGTACCGCACCGGCGACATGGTGCGGGTGCTCGCCGACGGATCGCTCGACTACCTCGGCCGCCGCGACCACATGGTGAAGGTACGCGGCCACCGGGTCGAGCTCGGCGAGGTCGAGGCCGTCCTCGGCGGTCACCCCGAGGTGGCCGACGTCGCCGTGATCGTCGGCGGCGAGGGCGCCGACGCGCGGCTCCACGCGTTCGTGGTGCCCGTACGCGACAGGACACCGGGCGTGCTGAGCCTCAAGCGGCACAGCGCGGAACGACTCCCGCCCTACATGATCGCCGACGAGTTCCACTTCGTGGGCGAGCTGCCCAGAACCCGCAACGGGAAGATCGACCGGGCCGCGCTGGGCTCGGAGACCACGCCGTATGGCCGGCTGTGAAGGAGACGACCACCATGACCACCACCGACCTGTCCGAGCGGGAGATATCGGACCGGCTGATCGCCTTCATCAGGGAGCGGTTCCTGTCGGGGGATCCGCAGGGAGAGCTGGACGAGGACACCCCGCTGCTGGAGTGGGGGATCCTCAACTCGCTCAACACCGCCATCCTGGTGAGTCACATCCGCGACGAGATGGGGATCGACGTGGCGTTCGAGATGATGGACCCCCGGGCCTTCAAGAGCGTCCGCGGCATCGCCTCCGCGCTGCGCCTGCTCTGACTCCTCCCCGGCCCGAGGGACGCCGCCTCAGCCGGTCCCTGTGCCGCCGCGGTGGTGGGCGGTGAGTCTTTCCAGTTCGGGGACGAGGTCGTTGGGGGTGGGCATGGTGTGCATCTCCTCGCGGAGCCGTGCGGCGGCGTGGGTGTAGGAGGGGTCGCCGAGCAGGCGCAGCAGGTCCTCGCGCACCCGGGCTCCGGTGGCCTCGCCACCGCGCACCACCAGCCCCGCCCCCAGCCCGGCCAGCCGCTCGGCGCGGAGCCCGTCGTCGAACATGAACGGCTCGATCAGCTGCGGCACCCCCTGCCCCGCCATGGTGAGGAACGTGCCGGTCCCCCCGTGACTGATCACCGCGGAGCAGGTGGGGGCGAGGGCGTGCAGGGGGACGAAGGAGACGAGGCGGGTGTTGGCGGGGACGTGGTGGAGTTCGGCCTGTTGTTTTTCTGGGAGGGTGGCGATGATCTCGAGGTCGAGGTCGGCGAGGTGGGTGAGGATGTCCTGGACGGGGACGGAGTAGCCGTCGAGGCGTTCGGTGGCGGAGGTGCCGAGGGTGAGGCAGATTCGGGGTTTGGTGGGTGGGGTGTGGAGCCAGGGGGGGATGACGGCGGTGCCGTTGTAGGGGATGTAGCGCAGCGGCAGGTAGGTGTGGGGCAGGTCCAGGCGTAGTGAGGTGGGGGTGTAGTCGATGGTGAAGTGACCGCTCGTCATGTCCTCGGAGAAGGTGGTGCCGACCTTGGCGGCGCGGGCGGTGAGCCACTGGGCCATCGCGTCGGGTTCGTGGGGGGCGTGTCGCTGCCTGGCGGTCAGGTAGTGGCCGCGCATCCGGGCGAACAGGTCCAGGCTCCAGAGCATCCGGGCGTGCGCGGCCCCGCTCGCCTTCGCCGCGATCGCACCGGCGTGGGTGACGGGCTCCCAGATGACGAGATCGGGTTTCCAGTGCCGGCAGAAGTCGGTGAGCTCCACGATCATCGGGTCGTTCACCACCCGGCACCACCACGGCACGAACTTCCCGCCGTAGCCGTCCTTCAGATACTTCCAGGTGAGCTTCTCCGGCCGCTCCTCCGCCAGGTCGAAGAAGGAGGACTCCCGCTCCTCGGAGGCGGCGCCTCCGGAAACGGCGTCCCTGGAGGCGGCGTCCCTCTCCTTCGTCGTGCTCACCAGCCGGTGCAGGATGTGGTCCTTGCCGACGGGCACCGCGGTGAGGCCGGCGCCGGTGATGACGCCGGTGAGCTCGGGCTGGCTCGCCACCCGCACCTCGTGACCGGCGTTGCGCAACGCCCACGCCAGCGGCACCATCCCCAGGAAATGGGTCTTCTCCGCGTACGCCGTAAAAAGAACGCGCATGACCTCTCCTAACCGTTCTTCACGGCTCCCAGGGCCTGGGCGCTCAGATAGTCGACGGCGTCGATGTAGGTGTAGGGCTGCATGAAGCCACCCGCGCGCACGTCGCGGTAGAGCCGCGCCAGTGGGTGGGAGGCCGAGAAGGAGGCGCCGCCGATCAGGCTCTGGGCGTCGAAGACGACGGCGGGCGCCAGCTGGTTGACGATCAGCTTCGCGCACTGGAACGGCGTCATCATGGCCGGTCCGCGCTCCCGGGGGTCGCCCGTGTCGTCGTAGGAGAGCCGGTCGGCGCGCGCCAGGGCCGCCGCGACCGTCGACCTCATCGTGAAGAGCCGCGCGTCCATCTCCGCCACCAGCGTCCGCGCGGCCGCCGCCCCCGCGGCTCCCCTGCGGATGAGGGTCGAGACCGCGATGTCGCGCGCCGACTGGGCGATGCCGGTGTAGATCCCCAGCATGGTGATCGAGCTCACCGTCTGCCCCGCGAGCATCGCGAGGTCCTGCTCACCCGCGGGCCCGCGCAGGACCACGTCCTCCGGGGGGATGACGCAGTCGTCGAACACGATGTCGACGCTCCCGGAGGCCCGCATCCCCAGGCCGTCCCAGTTGTCCAGTACGCGAAGCCCCGGGCAGTTCCTGGAGAGCACCGCCATCCCCGACTGGGGACGCTGTCCGGGGACGCGCGTCTGCGCGTACACCGCGAAGTCCGTGGCGATGGGCGCCATGCTCACCAGGGTCTTGCCGCCCGACAGCAGCCAGCCGCCGTCGGCCGTCTGCGTCAGCGTGGTCGGACGCCGGTCGCGGGGGATGTCCTTCACCCCGGTGGAAACGACCGCCTCGCCGGAGCCCATGCCGCGCAGCAGCCGCTCGGCCAGCGTCCGCGCGAGCGCCGGTCCCGTCCGCCACTCGTAGGTCAGCGTCAGCGCCCGGCTGAGCTGCATGTGCAGGGCGAGCGCCGTCGAGGCGTCCGCCTCGGCGACCCTCAGCAACGCCAGGGAGACGTCGTGCAGACGATCGACCCCCAGGCCGCCGAGCGCGCAGGGCACCGTGGCGCCGAGGACCCCGCTCCTTCGCAGGTCCTCGAAGATGTCACGCGGGAAGGTGCCGCTGCGGTCGTTGTCCGGGGCCGCGGCGGCGATCGCCGGTAGGTGCGTCTCGACGAGGCCGATCAGGTCGCGGCCCTCGGGGGTGATCGGCTCGCGGAGCTCTCCCGGCATCACGGCGTTCTCGGTGTGCACTGTCATCAGCCCATCCCGCTTCCCTGCGTTCGCACGTCGGCCCGCTGCCGCCGCATGCACCATAAACGACTTTTCCGCCAGCCGCCTAAGAAATCAACCGGGAAATTATGCACGATCCGGGAAATGGCATTCCGTGGGCATTGGAGGCGGCCGGAGAATAGCTTGACCCACCGATCACCCGGAACTAGCATCTGTCCCGCTGGCGAGACGGACCCGCCGCTTTGAAGCAGGGGATGACAGTCACCCGGCCGGCTCGAACAATACCCCGGGTAATCCCATTCAGCCGCAACGCCGAGTTGAAGGTGGAAGAACGTGCTCTTTCCCCACACCAAGACCAGAAGGACGCTGCTGCGCCATGCCAATCCTCCGGAGGGCGTCACGGCGCACGACCTTCTCCTGAAGGCCGAGCTGAACGACCTGCCCTCGGCGGAGGTGTTCGGCGCGCTGTACTCCAAAGAGGTGTCCGCGCAGTTCATCGTGGAGCGGCGGGACACCGACAGGGTCGTGGGATACGTCTCGTTCCACCATCTCGACCTCTCGGGACAGCACGTGCGGGCGAGCTTCTTCACCGATCCCGCCGCGGCCGGCAACGGGGTCGGCGCGGAGGTCATCCTGATGACCGTCAACTACGCCTTCGCCATGTGGAACGTCAGAAAGATATATTTCTGGACCACCGAGACGGATTTCGCGGCTTTCCGTACGGCCTTCAACTCCGCCTACAAAGAGGCGACTCTCCCCGAGCATCTTTACGATCGCGGAGCGCTGCGAGACGTGCATATCTACGCCGTCTACCGCGAGCAGTGGGAGGAGCACGGCACCGAGCTCCTCAATAAGCTCGCGCAGGGGCCGGGCGAACGCCGGGAGGCGGCATCCACCGCGTCCACGGTATCCGCCGTATCCGCAGTGTCCACCGATTCCGCCGAGGCATCCGAAGGAGAAAAGAGTTGACCGAGATGTTCGTTTCCGACCAGAAGAAGGAAGTGCGCGAGCAGATCGAGCGCGAGGCGCTGAAGATCGTGCTGTTCAGCTCCTCCGAGCTCGCCGTTCCCGAGCTGACCGACCTGGGGGAGATTCCCGAGCCCAGCGATCTGGGCAACCTCGACTCCTTCTCCATCATCCTCCTCATCCTCGCCCTGGAGGACACCTACGGCGTCCCGCTCCTGGACGACATGGCCGGTTTCACCGGGAGAAACTTCGACGACCTGGCGGACTTCGTCATCGAACGTCTCCCTGCGCGCGCCGACGGCCAGAAGTAGCGCCGACGGGCGGGACAAGCACGGTGAGCGGGGAAAACGGCCTTGACCTGGCCTCCGTCACTCATCTGTCAGGGCGTCTAGATCTTGTCTAGAACTCTCCCGTGGCGCCTAGGGCAAACTCTCAGCCATCGACGACCCGCCGGGGCGAAAGGGCGTGACAGATGTGACAGGCGTCAACGGTTACCCAAGTCTTGCGACCACACATCACGGGCAGGCCAGACCGGCCGGCAACGCGCGGATGGCGCTCGACGCACCGGGCATGACCAGGAGAACGGCTCTCTCACTGCCCCCCGGTATGTCGCTGACCGCCTGGAGCCGCCTTGGCCGCCAGATCTTCATCATCTCCGACTCCTCCGCCTGGTGGCTGGGAGACTGGCTGATCTACGGCCAGGCGCACTATCCCGACCGCTACAAGCGGGCGATCGCCGAGACCTCCCTCGACTACCAGACGCTGCGGAACTACGCCTGGGTGGCCCGGCAGTTCAGTCTTTCCAGGCGGCGCGACAAGCTGAGCTTCCAGCACCACGCGGAGGTGGCCAGCCTGCCGGAGCCCGACCAGGAGATCTGGCTCAACCGGGCGGAGAAGGGCAGCTGGTCGAGGAACGAGCTGCGGCGGCGTATCAAGGCGGAACGCAACGGCGGCACCGCCGACGAGGTCACCCACATTCAGATGAACATCATCGCGGAGCAGAAGAAACGCTGGCAGGAGGCCGCGGAGAGCACCGAGCAGGATCTGCTCGTCTGGATGGTCTCCAACCTGGACCGCGCCGCGCTCGCGGCGCTGGAGTCGAGGAAGGCCGGCGCGCTCCCCCAGTCCGCCTGACCCCGGGGCGGCGAAGCCTCAACGAGCGGACGGAGAAGACAGCTTGGACCCCGATCACGGCGCGTCGCCACAGGACGTCATCGAGACCGCCGTCACCACCCCTCGGGGATCGGAACGCCTCCGTCTCCGCTACCTGCCCGACAGCGTCGGCCGCTTCGCCAGGACCTCGGGCTCCTCCCCCGCCGTCACCTTCGTCGAGTACGGCATGCGCCGCGACACCGGCCGCAGGGAGAAGAGCTCGCGGACGATGAGTTACGCCGAGCTCGACGAGCGGGCCCGCGCGGTGGCCGCGGTCCTCCAGCGGCGGTGCGAGCCCGGCGACCGGGTGGCGGTGCTCTGTCCCCACGAGCCGGCGTACGTGGTGGCGTTCCTCGCCTGCCTGTACGCCGGTCTCGTGGCGGTGCCGCTCTACGCGCCCGAGGCGCTGCGCAGCAACGAGCGCCTGCGATCGGTGATGGGGGACTGCGAACCGCGGTGCGTGCTCACCACCTCCGCGGTTCACCCGTCCGTCGAGCGGCTGCTGGAGGGGATGGAGCGCCCGCCCGAGCATCTGGTCCGCGTCGACGAGGTTCCCGTGGCCGACGCCGCGCACTGGCGCAGGCCGGACATGCGGGCGGAGGCGGTGGCGTACCTGCAGTACACCTCCGGCTCGACCGGCACCCCGTCGGGCGTCCGCGTCACGCACGAGAACATGACCGTCACCAACCACCAGATCAGGGCACACTGGCCGAGTTCGGTCGTCGCGTCGTGGGTGCCGTTCTTCCACGACTTCGGACTCGTCTGCGCGATCACCAACCCGCTGGGCGCGGGCGCGCACTCGGTCAACCTCAGCCCGATGGCCTTCGTGCAGGATCCGTACCGCTGGCTCCGCATGATCTCCGACTACCGGGCCGACTGGAGCGTCGCGCCGAGTTCCAGCCTCGCCCAGTGTGTGCGCCGGGTGGCCGTCGAGCGCAGGGGCGAGCTCGACCTCGGCTCGCTGCGGCTCCTCACGATCGCCGCGGAGCCGGTGTACGCCGAGTCGACCGAGGCGTTCATCTCGGCGTTCGCGGCCGGCGGCCTGGCGCCCACCACCCCCGCCCCCTGCTACGGCCTGGCCGAGGCGACCCTTCCGGTGAGCGCGCCGCCGGTCGGCGAGGGCATGACCGACCGCTGCTTCGACCGCGCGGACCTGGCCGCCGGCATCGCCCGCGAGTGCCCGCCGGGCAGCCCGGGTACCGTGCGCGTCGTCTCCTGCGGAGTACCGAGCCTGGGGGTGTCGGTGCGGATCCGCGACGAGGAGGGCCTGACCTCGCTGCCGGAGGGGAGGGTCGGCGAGATCTGGGTGAGCGGGCCCAATGTGGCGGACGGTTACTGGAACCAGCCGGAGCGGTCGGCGGAGGTCTTCGCGAAGCACCTCGCCGAGACCGGCGGCGAGCTGCTTTCCGGCCCCTGGCTGCGGACGGGCGACCTCGGTTTCCTGTTCGGCGGCAACCTCCACGTGGTGGGCCGGGCCAAGGACATGATCATCATTCGTGGCCGGAACCACTACCCGGACGACATCGAGGCGACCGTTCAGGCCGTGCGAGACGTCGGCTCCGAGGGGGCGGCGGCCGCGTTCTCCAGCGAGGCCGAGGGCGAGGAACGACTCGTCGTCCTCGTCGAGGCCGGCCCCGCGCTCATGGCGGCCGAGCAGGACGACAGGGAGGCGGTCCTGCGCGTCCTGCGCCAGGAGATCACCCGCAACCACGGCCTGGCCGCGCACGACCTCGTCCTCGTACGGCGCGGCAGCCTGCCGCGGACGACCAGTGGAAAGATCCGCCGTGGTGCCTGCCGCGAGCAGTACCTCCGCGGGGAGTTCGACCACTGAGCCGAAGTGGCTTCCCTTCCGGAGGTGATGCGTGATCAGGCCCCTTTTCGTCTGGGACTATCTGCAGGAGTACGAGAACGAACGCGAGGACATCCTCGACGCCGTGGACACCGTGTTCCGCTCGGGCCAGCTCGTGCTCGGGCGCGGTGTGCGCGACTTCGAGGCGGCCTTCGCCGCCTACCACGGCGTCTCGCACTGTGTGGGCGTCGACAACGGGACGAACGCGATCGTGCTGGGGCTCCAGGCCTTGGGTGTCGGGCCGGGCGACGAGGTGATCACCGTGTCGAACACGGCGGCGCCCACGGTCGTGGCCATCGACGCCGTCGGCGCCACCCCGGTCTTCGTCGACGTGCACGAGGACACCTACCTGATGGACGTCGGGCAGGTGGAGGCGGCGATCACCGAGCGGACCCGCTGCCTGCTTCCCGTGCACCTGTACGGCCAGTGCGTCGACATGGCCCCGCTGCGGGAGATCGCCACCCGGCACGACCTGCTGGTCCTGGAGGACTGCGCGCAGGCGCACGCGGCCCGCCACCACGGCAGGATCGCGGGTTCGATGGGCGAGGCGGCCGCGTTCTCCTTCTACCCGACCAAGGTGCTCGGGGCGTACGGCGACGGCGGGGCGACGATCACCTCCGACCCGGAGGTGGACGCGGCGCTGAGGCAGCTGCGCTACTACGGGATGAGGGAGCGCTACTACGTCGAGCGGACGCCCGGCCACAACAGCCGGCTCGACGAGGTGCACGCCGAGATCCTGCGCCGCAAGCTGACCAGGCTCGACGGCTACGTCGCCGCCCGCAGGGCCGTCGCCGCCCGGTACGCCGAGGCGCTGGCCGGCACCGACGTCGTCCTGCCCGCGGTCGCCCCCGGCAACGAGCACTCGTACTACGTCTACGTGGTCCGCCATCCGCGGCGCGACGACATCATCGAGGCGCTCAAGCCGTACGGCGTGTCGCTCAACATCAGCTACCCGTGGCCGGTGCACACGATGTCGGGGTTCGCGAAGCTCGGCTACCGGGCGGGGACGCTGCCCGTCACCGAGGCGGCGGCCGGGGAGATCTTCTCGCTGCCGATGTATCCGTCGCTGACCGAGAGCGACCAGACGAAGGTGGTCGAGTCGCTGCTCAAGGTGCTGGCGGCACTGTGACGGGCGACCAGCCGGGCCGGCCGATGCGCGTGGTGTTCGTCACCTATGCCGAGAAGACTCATTTCCTGGGGATGGTGCCGCTGGCGTGGGCGTTGCGCAACGCCGGTCACGAGGTGCGGGTGGCGAGCCAGCCGGAGCTCAGCGACGTCATCACCGGCGCCGGCCTCACCGCGGTGCCCGTCGGCAAGGACCACATGCTGCACCGGCTGCTCACGCACGCCGAAAGCCTGGATCCCGACGGGCCGGCGCCGTTCGACATGGCGGAGAACCGGCCGGAGATGCTCACCTGGGAGTACCTGCGCCGGGGCTATCACGACGAGCTCGTGCCGTGGTGGTGGCGGGTGGCGAACGATCCGATGATCGTGGAGCTCACCGACTTCTGCCGGCACTGGAAACCCGATCTCGTCATCTGGGAGCCGGCCTCCTATGCCGGTGCGATCGCGGCGAAGGCGAGCGGGGCCGCGCACGCCCGGATGCTCTGGAGCCTGGACCTGTTCGCCCGGATGCGCGGCCACTACCTGACCGCCAGGCAGCGACACGCCCCCCACGAACCCGACGCGATGGCCCAGTGGCTCACCGCCCGCGCCGCCAAGGTCGGCACCACCTTCTCCGAGGACCTCACCAGCGGCCACTTCACCATCGACTACACCCCCACCTCACTACGCCTGGACCTGCCCCACACCTACCTGCCGCTGCGCTACATCCCCTACAACGGCACCGCCGTCATCCCCCCCTGGCTCCACACCCCACCCACCAAACCCCGAATCTGCCTCACCCTCGGCACCTCCGCCACCGAACGCCTCGACGGCTACTCCGTCCCCGTCCAGGACATCCTCACCCACCTCGCCGACCTCGACATCGAGATCATCGCCACCCTCCCAGAAAAACAACAGGCCGAACTCCACCACGTCCCCGCCAACACCCGCCTCGTCTCCTTCGTCCCCCTGCACGCCCTCGCCCCCACCTGCTCCGCGGTGATCGACCATGGCGGACCCGGCACGGTGTTCACCATGGCCTCGCACGGCGTGCCGCAGCTCGTGCTCCCGAAGCTGTTCGACGAGCCGGTGCTGGGCGACCACCTGACCGGGCTGGGGGCGGGGCTGGTGGTGCGCGGTGGCGAGGCCACCGGAGCCCGGGTGCGCGAGGACCTGCTGCGCCTGCTCGGCGACCCCTCCTACACCCACGCCGCCGCACGCCTCCGCGAGGAGATGCACACCATGCCCACCCCCAACGACCTCGTCCCCGAACTGGAAAGACTCACCGCCCACCACCGCGGCGGCACAGGGACCGGCTGAGGCCACGAGATCGGCCGCAGGAAGGAACACCATGCGCGTCCTGTTCACGACGTACGCCGAAAAAAGCCATTTCCTGGGGATGGTGCCGCTGGCGTGGGCGTTGCGCAACGCCGGTCACGAGGTGCGGGTGGCGAGTCAGCCCGAGCTCACCGACGTCATCACCGGCGCCGGCCTCACCGCGGTGCCCGTCGGCAGGGACCACAGTCTCGGCAGGGTGCTCCAGCACGCCAAGGACTCGGGCCAGGAGAAGGACTTCGACATGGCCGAGGACCGCCCCGAGATGCTCACCTGGGAGAAGATCAGGGAGGGCTACCAGGGGCACGTGCTGTGGTGGTGCCGGCTGGTGAACGACCCGATGATCGTGGACCTCACCGACTTCTGCCGGCACTGGAAGCCCGACCTGGTCATCTGGGAGCCGCTCAGCTACGCCGGCGCGATCGCGGCGAAGGCGACCGGGGCCGCGCACGCCCGTTTCATGTGGGGGCTCGACCTGTTCGCCCGGATGCGCGGCCACTACCTGCGGGCGAGGCGCGAGCACGGAGGCCACCTGTCGGACGCGCTCGGGCAGTGGATGGGGCTGCACGCGAGGCGGGCGGGCGTGGCTTTCTCCGAGGACATGACGAGCGGCCACTTCACCATCGACTACACCCCCACCTCACTACGCCTGGACCTGCCCCACACCTACCTGCCGCTGCGCTACATCCCCTACAACGGCAC
>NZ_JBEZEL010000007.1:0-400901 GCF_040648855.1 Streptosporangium sp. NPDC049078 | reverse complement strand
CTGCACCGGGGACGGTGTGGGAGAGTAGGTCACCGCCGGACAATCTTTCACGTAGGGCCCTCACCGTTGGTGGGGGCCTTTCGTGCTTTCCAGGGCCTTTTTCAAGCGATGCCCCAGGGCCATCCAAAGGACGCGTCGGGGTATTGGAAGGCCGGGACTCGAGGTTTTCGGCGTGTGGGTTTCCGCTGAGGGGGTCCTTTTGCGTTATGAGCAGTGTTAGCCAAGTGATCTTCGACTCCTGCGGCAAGGTACCGGCCGGCAGCTGGGATGGCTCCGAGATTCTCTCAAAAGCCATCCGCGAAGGGCCCGCCGTGATGTCCATGATCATTCATGGGTGCAGGGGAAGGGCGTATGGACTTTCAAGGGCTTGCTAGGCTGGAAGGGCCGGGCCACCCCACCAGCGGGTGGCCTTCGTCGCGCCAGACCACGATAGGGGCGGGGCAGCGATAGCGAACGGGGCGCACCCCGCGGCCGGAGACCGCCCGGATAGCGAACGTCTCATCCGAACGAGGAGATGGGACGCGCTCGCAGAGTGACCCAACGAATGGACCAGAAGTGAACAGTGACAACGGGCCTGAGGGCGCGGGCCGTCGCGAAGAGAGCGAAAACCGCGGATCCGGCGGCCAGGGAGGCCGCCGCAGCGATCGCGCAGGTGGTGACAGGGGACGTCCGGGTGACGGTCCCCGGTATGGTGAGCGCCGAGAAGGGCGCCCGAGTGGTTCTTACGGCTCTCGTGATCGTGGCGACCGGCCGTCCTACAACCGTGACGACCGGGGTTCCGGTCGTCCTCCGTTCAACCGTGACGACCGCTCAGGGGGCGGGCAGAGGTCCTCGGGACCGCGTGGCGAGGGCCAGCGTTCTTATGGTGACCGCGAGTCTCGCGGTGGCTCCTACGGAGCTCGTGATCGTGGCGACCGGCCGTCCTACAACCGTGACGACCGCGGTTCCGGTCGTCCTCCGTTCAACCGTGATGATCGTGGTGGTGAGCGCAGGCCGTTCAACCGTGATGATCGTCCTGGTGGCGGGTATCGCGGGGATCGGCCGTCGTTCAACCGCGACGATCGTCCCGGTGGTGGCCGTCCTCCGTTCAACCGTGACGACCGTGGTGGCGAGCGCAGGCCCTTCAATCGCGATGATCGTGGTGGCGAGCGTCGTTCGTACGGTGACCGTGACCAGTCGCGTGGTCAGTACGGTTCGCGTCCCGATGGCGGTGAGCGCAGGCCGTTCAACCGCGACGATCGCCCCGGTGGTGGCCGTCCTCCGTTCAACCGCGACGACCGCGGTGGTGAGCGCAGGCCGTTCAACCGTGACGATCGTCCCGGTGGTGGGTATCGCGGGGATCGTCCCGCGTTCAACCGCGACAACCGCGCTGGTGACCGTCCTTCGTCCAACCGCGACGACCGCGCTGGTGACCGTCCTTCGTCCAACCGCGACGACCGCGGTGGCGAGCGTCGTTCGTACGGTGATCGTCCTGGTGGCGGGTATCGCGGGGATCGGCCGTCGTTCAACCGCGACGATCGTGGTGGCGAGCGTCGTTCGTACGGTGACCGTGACCAGTCGCGTGGTCAGTACGGTTCGCGTCCCGATGGCGGTGAGCGCAGGCCGTTCAACCGCGACGATCGCCCCGGTGGTGGCCGTCCTCCGTTCAACCGCGACGACCGCGGTGGTGAGCGCAGGCCGTTCAACCGTGACGATCGTCCGGGCGGCGGCTATCGCGGAGATCGGCCGTCGTTCAACCGTGATGATCGCGGTGGTGACCGCAGGTCGTTCGACCGTGACAGCCGCGGGGGGGATCGTCCTCCGTTCAACCGTGATGATCGGCCGTCGTCCAGCCGTGATGATCGTGGTGGCGAGCGTCGTTCGTACGGTGATCGCGACCAGACTCGTAGCCGCTACGGTTCGCGGCCGGATGGTGAGCGCAGGTCCTTCAACCGGGATGATCGTCCTGGTGGTGGATATCGCGGGGATCGTCCCGCGTTCAACCGTGATGACCGCGGTGGTGACCGTCCTCCGTTCAACCGCGACGACCGCGGTGGTGAGCGCAGGCCGTTCAACCGTGACGATCGTCCGGGCGGCGGTCGTCCCTTCGGGAACCGCGACCGCGACGGTGAGGGTTCTCGCACCCGCTATGGCCGGGACGACCGGTCCGGGGGGCGCGACGAGGCTCCCGGCGGCCAGCGTGAGGAGTTGCCCGAGCTCGCGCCGGACATCACCGCGGAGGAGCTCGACAAGGAGATCCGCGAAGAGCTGCGTTCTCTTCCGCTCGACCTCGCGGATCTGATCTCCCGCCATCTCGTGGCGGCCGAGAGGGCCCTTGGCGAGGACGACGCGGAGCGGGCCTACGAGCACACGAAGGTCGCACGCCGCTTCGCGGCCAGGATCGGAGTGATCCGTGAGGCCGTCGGTATCGCGGCCTACCGTGCCGGCCACTTCTCCGAGGCGCTCAGCGATCTGCGCGCGGCTCGCCGGATGACAGGTTCCGACTCGTTCCTGCCGATCATGGCGGATTGCGAGCGCGGTCTTGGCCGCCCCGAGCGTGCGCTTGACCTGGTCCGTTCCAAGGAGGCCGAGCGACTCGACCGCGTCGGCAAGATCGAGCTCGCCATCGTGGAGTCCGGCGCCCGGAGAGACCTCGGTCAGAACGACGCCGCGGTCATCACCCTCCAGCGCCTTCCCGAGCTGCGTGACACCCGTCCCCAGCCCTGGTCGGCCCGTCTCGCCTTCGCCTACGCCGACGCGTTGTCCGCGGCCGGTCACGCGGGGCCGGCCACGGAGTGGTTCGGCCGGGCGATGACCTTCGACGAGGACGGCGAGACCGACGCGGCCGAGCGTTACGCGGAGCTGACGGGCGCTGTCATCGAGGACATCGAGGACATCGAAGAGGACGACATCGAGGACGGGGAAGTCTTCGTCGACGATGACACCCGCGCCGACGATGACGCCGAGGCCGAGGGCGATGATGACGTCAACGTCGACGATGACGCCGATATCGACGACGTCGCGGCTCTGGACGAGGAGATCGAGGCCGAAGACGATCTCTTTGACGACGACTTCGACGCGAACCGTCCCACCGCCGATGACGCTCAGGACAACGGTTCCGTCGACGAAGAGCACTCTGCCGAGGTGAGCTCCCCAGAGAAGGTCTCTTCCGAGGGCGAGGCGGCCGACGCCGAGCGGAAGACGGAGGAGAAGCCGGGCAAGGTGGAGCACGCTGTCGGCCCTGCCTTCATCGAGCCCGACTTCGGCGACATTCTGAGTGACGCCTCCGACACCGACTCCGATGAGGACGAGGATCAGCGCGAGGACGACGAGCAGGGCCGGGGCAAGGCCGAGAAGAAGTAAGTCCAGGGAACCTTCGCCGCATTCCGGGTGGACGAGCTGTGCGCCCGGAATGCGGGAGGTGTCTCCATCGTTCTCGGCGAGGGGACTGCCAGGTTTACCCGGTGAATCGCTTCCCTGTCACCGCTCCTGTGTTTGAAACGGTCAGGGCTTGGCCGTCGCCTACCTCGACGGAGGGAGGCGAGAAGCCGCTTCTTTCGGGGAACGGAGGAGTCACAACGGCCCCGAGCCTTGCGGGGCACGTTTTCACGGCTGGATTCGATCCAGCCAGTGCAGGATTCCGGCCACGTTGGACGGGGCGCCGCTCAGCAGCTCGAATTGTTCGGCGGTCGCCTCGTCCGTCTTCAAAGCCGCGTAACGGTCGCGGGTGCGCTCCCTGACCATGGCAACGGCGTGATCCAGGTCCATGCCCTCCGTGTGGGCCTGACGGGTCAGGTCGACCCAGACACGAAGCTCCTCGGCGGAGCGTCCCAGGATCTCCTCCACATCCGTGACCGGTCCGTAGTGACTGAAGAGCAGCCTTTGCGGGCCCAGTGCTTTGAACAGGGCGATCGAGTCCAGCGCGGTCCGCAGGTCGAAGTCCGGCGGAGGCGTGGCGGGACGCAGGTCGCCCGTCTCAGGAAGGTAGACCCCGGCCGCGTCGCCGACGTAGAGGTCTCCGGTGCCGGAGTCGATGAGTCCGACATGGTGTTTGGCGTGCCCTGGGGAGTAGTGGCTGTTCAGGGTACGACCGTTGCCGAGGTCGATCGTGTCGGTGTCGTCGAGCGCGCGGATCCGCGAGGCTTCTGTCGGGGAGAGTTCGCCGAACAGGGTGTCGAGCTTGTCGCCCCAGACCATTCGCGCGCTCGCCATCAGCCTGGATGGATCGGCGAGATGTCGTGCACCCTTCTGGTGAACCACAATCTCCGCATTCGGGTAGAAACCGGCGATGTCGCCGACCCCGCCCGCGTGATCCAAATGGATGTGCGTGACGACGACCGTGGCGAGATCTCCGGGTCCGACGCCCAGCGAGGTGAGGGCATCACGCACCACGGGGGCGGAGGTGGAGGTGCCGGTCTCAACCAGGCAGGGACGGTCTCCAAGGATCAGGTATCCGGCCGTGATGCTGGAGTACCCGGCCATCCTCGTATCGATCTCATAGACGTCCCCGCCGAGGGCGGTGATGTTGTCCACAGGCCACCTCATAACTGGAACCGGTATCCACAGAACAGTATTCGGCCATTCCGGTGCAGCTCACATCGTAGAGAGTCGTCCTCGACAGGCAGGATCGAGGGAGGATCGCATGGATCGTAACGAGGTCATTCTCGTGGGCCGCCTACCTGAGGTGGCCCACATCAGGGCGTTGCAGAGCGGAGGCACGCTCGGCACCTGGCGGCTCATCGTCCGGCGGCGACACCGCGGGCGTGGCGCCCGGGTCGACACCATTCCGTGCGCGTCGTTCGAGACCGACGTCATCGAGGCCGTGGCAGGTTGGCTTCCCGATGACATCGTCGAGGTGACGGGTTCGCTGCGTCGGAGATGGTGGGGAAGCGAAGGGGCCAAGTCGTCCGGCTACGAGGTCGAAGTGCGTTCGGTGAGACGTCTTGAGCGTAAGGTCATCACGATCCTGGCCTGTGCCGAGGAGGTTCCCGTGCCCGTCCCGCCTCGGCCGGTGCGCTCACTCCTGCATGCGAGGAGGGGGCCACGGGACCGGGGGGGAGGAGCCGCGGCTCACCTCGGCGAGATCGGGTAACTGACGCCCTACTTCCAGGGCATGCAGGATTTCGAGATGTCGGACTGGCTTTTTGAGATCTCGGACCGACCTCCACCGACCTGCAAGGCCCGGGAAACGCAGGGTTTCGGAGTTTCCGCGGCATCCGGCTCTTCTCAGGGGTCCGGCCCTCCTGAGTTTCAGGATCCTGACTTCGCGGAGGGCGGGTTTTCTTCGGAAGGTGTCAGTCTCGGGGTGAGCGTGCGCAGAACCAGACCGGTTCTGGGCTTCGGACCGAAGGAGGTGGACTTGCGAGGCACTCGTTCCCCCTGAGCCGCGACGGCGAGCACCTCGTCGACCGCGAGCGGGCGCAGAAGCACCGCGGTCCCACCGGACGTCCGCGCGAGCCGTACGGCGGCCTCCGGGTCGTGGTGGACGACGCGCACCGACTGTTCGTCGTCCCGCATCCCCCACACCTTCGGCAGAAGAAACTCCGCGAGGATGGAGGTGTTCAGCGCCCGCCACCCGGCCGAGTGCTCGGACGGCATGGCGTGTTCGAGCTGGTCGGGGTCGGGGTCGGTGAGAAGGTGTGCGGACCCGCCGGCGGACAGCAGGTAGGCCGGTCCGCTGGTCTCCTCCAGTGCGGCCAGACCTTCGGCCAGGTCCGCGTGGTCGTGCACCTGCCACGAGCCCCTCGCCTTGGCCAGCGCCTCCTCAAGCGGCAGTCCGGGAATGACCCGGTGGATGGCCTTCAGATCCGGTGGGTAGGCGCTGGAGTCCACCAGGAGCGCGAGACCGAAGTCCCACGGACCGGGCTCCGGAGGGCTCGTCGGGCTCACCGCTTCCGCGGGTTCCACCGGGCTCACCGAGGCCGTGGCTTTAGCGGGTTTCCCGGGATTCGTGGCTTCCGCCGACTCCGCAGGGGTGCCGTCCGTCATGGGCGTCACCGATTCCACGGCTGTCGTGGGTTTCATGGAGGTGGTTGTCGCGGCGTCACTCGTGACGGAGGCAGTGACGGAGGCGCGGTGTTCTCGCTGGAGCGCGAGATAGGTGGCGTAGCGGTGGTGCCCATCGGCGATCAGGGCCTGGCGGGGGCGGAGGTCGGCGTCGATGGAGGCGAGTTCGCCGGTGTCGGTGACGGCCCACAGCCGGTGCCTGACCCCGTCCTCGGTCTCCGTCTCCGCCAGAGGGGGCCGGGACGCGGCGATGCGGTCGACGAGGTGTGTGGTGGCGCCGCCCGCACCGTCGTAGAGCAGGAAGATGGGTTCCAGGTTGGCCTGCGTGGTGCGCATCAGCGCGAGCCGATCGGCGACCGGTCCGGGCATCACGTTCTCGTGAGGAAGGATGATGCCCAGCTCCGGACCGGCCAGGCCCACGTCACCGATGATCCCGCGCTGCAGGATGCCAGGACCCGACTGCTCGTAGATGTAGACCGCGGGTGTCTCGTCGGAGGTCAGCACCCCGCAGGAGAGCCACCGGTGAAGAGTCTCCCGCGCCTCGGCGTATTTGTGATGGTCGGTGCCGGGAAGGATCAAACGCACCACATTGTTGGGGTGAAGGTCGAGCAGCTTCCGCACCTCGGCCTCGTCGATGAGGTCGTACGGCGGGGAGGTGACTCCGGCCAGATCGTCGACCGTGAACCGCACGCCGTGAAACGGGCGCAGCACCAGCCCGCCGGGTATCGGCAGTTCAGGATTCGCCATAGAGGGCATGCTGCCATAAAGGCCTGAAACGGCCGGGGGCCGCTTCGAGTCTGCGATGGTGCCTGGTCCGTCAGGAAATCGGCCAGATCTGTCGTCTGTCGATGAAGGAGGCCTCACACAATGGTCCAAGGACGTGGCGGTCCGTCTGATTCCCCCAGCCCCGAGACGGGCGCTCCGGCCGGGGACGTCTACGAATGGTTTCAACGAGGGACGAAACTGCTGGCCGAGGGCAGTCCGGCGGCGGCGGCCGCGCTGCTGGAGCGGGCGGCCGACGCGGAGCCGGAGTCGCGGAGCATCCGGGAGGCCCTCGCCCGAGCACAGTTCAACTCCCGGCAGTACGCCGACGCCGTCGACAGCTTTCGCTGGATCATCGACGCCAATCCGGCTGAGGACTACGCGTATTTCGGTCTTGGGCTCGCCCTGTGGCGCACCGGGGACATGGAGGGGGCTCAGGAGCCACTGGCGATCGCCGTCGCGATGCGGCCCGACCTGCGGCACTATGTTTCCGCGCTGAAAAGTGTTCGCGCCACGTTGCGTGCCCGCAGGATGTGATCCGTACGAGTTCGCCGTTGTGATCCCGAACGCCCGCAGGATGTGATCGGTGCCGACCTTGCCGGTGTGATCGGTTCCTGCTGCCGGCGCGACCGGTGGGTGCCCTGCCGGTACGCCCCGAGGATGCTCGCCCGGTTGATCCGTGCGGGTTCGCAGGACGTGATCCAGGCGGTTCCGCCGCATGGGAGCGGTGCGGGCGGTGGAACGTGGGTGATGAAATGGGCCGGTGGACACGAATACGCTGATCGACCCGTATGACACCCTTCTCCTTGACCTTGACGGGGTGGTGTACCTCGGGCGCAACGCCGTACCGGCGGCCCCGGAGTCCCTGCGCCGGGCGGCGGAGGGTGGTGTACGTCTCGCCTACGTCACCAACAACGCCTCACGCACCCCCGCGGCCATCGCCCAGCACCTGCGCGCGCTGGGCGCCCCGGCGGAACCCGAGGACGTCGTGACCTCCGCCCAGGCCGCCGCGCGGGTCGTGGCCGAGCGGGTCGAACCGGGCGCCGCGGTGCTGGTGGTCGGTGGGATGGGGCTGCGCTCCGCACTGCGCGTCCACGGACTGCGCCCGGTCAGCACCGCCCTGGAAGGGCCGGTCGCGGTCGTCCAGGGCATCGCTCCCGATCTCTCCTACGGTCTGCTGGCCGAGGGCACGCTCGCGGTGAGAGGGGGAGCCCTCTTCGTCGCCGCGAACGCCGACTCGACCATGCCGACGGGCAGGGGGGAGCTTCCCGGCAACGGCTCGATGGTCAGGGTCATCGCCACGGCGACCGGGGTGGAGCCGATCGTCGCGGGCAAGCCCGAGCCGCCCCTGCACCGCGAGTCGATGCTCCGCACCGGATCGCAGCGGCCTCTGGTGGTCGGTGACCGGCTCGACACCGACATCGAGGGAGCGACCAACGCGGGGGTGGACAGTCTGCTGGTCCTGACGGGAGTGGCGGGCCCGCTCGACGTGCTGACCGCCGCTCCCCGGCACCGGCCCACCTACGTCGCCGCTGATCTGTCCGACCTGCACCGGCCCTACCCCGAGGTGCGGAGGATCACGGACGGGTGGACCTGCGAGGGGTGGACGGCCCGCTGGGAGGAGGGCGTGCTCACCCTCGAAGGCGGGGGTGGGCCGCTTGACGGGCTCCGCGCGGCCTCCGCGGCGACCTGGGAGGCCGTGGGCGAGGGCCGGGCGGACGAGGACGCGGTGAAGGCGGCACTCGACTCCGCGCTCTCGCCACGGGCCTCGCGCTCCGGCTGAGACGACCGCTCGACCCCGGCCTCCTCCAACGGCCGCCCAGCCTCCGTCATCCCCTTCTCGGCGCGACCTCACGTGCTCCCCTTGATGCCGAGCCCAGGCCGGGAGGCCGGGGCCGGGCGGGCCGTCGCCCTGCGTGAACCTCTCCGCCCGTGTGATCCCGCCTTCGGGCGGGATCCTCAAAGGAGCTTGCGCAGGCGGAGAAGGTCACCGAAGCTGGCGTCGACCTTGATCCGGCCGCCGAAGACGGCCCGTCCCATGTCGAGGTCCCCGTTGACCAGCGAGATGAGATCATCGCTGCCGATGGTCAGTTTCACCTCGGCCTGCCTGCGGTCGTCCGGGGAAAGGTCCTCGAAGGGACCGAGGCCGCCGTGGTGGATGTGGCCGTAGAAGGTGACGCCGAGATCCTTGATGTGGCAGCTGATACTGCGCTCGACCACGTGCTTGTCGCGGCTCTCCCGGTCAACCTCGTCGAACTGCTCGCCGAGTTTGCGCAGTGCCACCCGGCACTCGTCGACGGTCGCCATCGCGTGGCGCTCCCTTCTCTTCTCCCTGACCGATCCGAATCCCTTTCAGGTACGGACGGTAGCGTTCCACATGGGTACGGCATGCAATCCGGCGCGGGGGCACCGGAGAAAGAGGCTTCCGCAATGGCGTTCACGACATCGCGGGGTTATGCGCCGACGGCCGCCGACCTTAATGGCATGACAACGATCGAGGTTCCCGCGATAGTTCGCGGTTTACCCATCTTTGGAAGATCTCTCCCTTCCTTGCCCGCCCTGGGCCGACCTGTGTGGATCGGCCGCGGCGGATCCCCCGTATCCGTGCGGATCGGCCGCCGCGAATACCCCGTGCCCGTGCGGGTCGGCCCTCGCGGACTCCCCTGCGTTCACGGGAAGGACGGGGCCGGATTCGCGGCGTGGGGAGCCCGTCAAGGAGGGGAGCCCGCGTATGGCGAGGGAAAGCCGGAAAGGCGGGAAAGCCCGCCGGGGCGACGAGGGGCGCGGCTTCCGATACGGTCGGGGAATCCACGGGCGCGGCGCCGGTGAGCGTGGTGCTCGTACGGCGGAAGCCGCATTCGTACGGCGGCAAGGGCCGCGAAGACGATCATGACGGCCGAAGCGGCCAGGAGCGGTTCCGGAGGGGGCACATGACGGACCTGCTGGAGGAGACGGGCGACGAGCGGGCGGACGCCGCGCTGGGCGGGCTCACCCGTCTCGGCGCTCTGCCCGTCTCCGCGCACGCGGACGTCTTCGAGGAGGTGTTCACCGGACTGGAGCAGGCGCTCGCCGCGGTGAACGGTACCTCGGGGCGGGAGTCCGCCTCGCCGGACAGCCCTCCGGAGCGGGCCACCGCCCCGGCGCACGGTGCCCCGGAGCGGGAACCGACCTCACCGGGCGGCCTGCCAAGGCCAGGCGGCGTGCCAAGGCCGGGACCGGCCCTGGCGCACGCTCTTCCCGGGCAGGGGCGCCCGTCGGTGGACGGCACCCGGGATCGGCGCCCGTGAGCCGGCGGACACGTCTCGACAGCGAGCTCGTCCGCCGGAAGCTGGCGCGGTCCCGCGAGCAGGCGGCCCAGCTCATCGAGGCCGGCCGGGTCAGCGTCGGCGGCCAGGTGGCGGCGAAGCCCGCGACCCAGGTCGACACGGCCTCGGCGATCGTGGTCGCGGAGGCGGCCGAGGGGCCCGACTATGTCTCGCGGGGCGCGCACAAGCTCCTCGGCGCGCTGGAGGCCTTCGGTCCTCTCGGCCTCACCGTGGAGGGACGCCGCTGCCTGGACGCGGGAGCCTCGACCGGGGGCTTCACCGACGTACTGCTCCGTGCGGGAGCGGCGCACGTCCTGGCCGTCGACGTCGGGTACGGCCAGCTCGCGTGGTCGCTGCGGACCGACGACAGGGTCACGGTGATGGAGCGGGTCAACGTCAGGGACCTGAAACCCGACATGCTCGGCGAGGCGCCCACGCTGATCGTCGGTGACCTCTCCTTCATCTCCCTGCGCCTGGTGCTGCCGGCCCTCGTCCTGTGCGCCGCGGAACGGGCCGACTTCGCGATGCTGGTCAAACCCCAGTTCGAGGTCGGCAGGGAGCGGGTCGGCGCCGGAGGGGTCGTCCGCGATCCGGAACTTCGCGCCGGGGCCGTAAGGGACGTGGCCGAAGTCGCGCGGACGCTCGGCCTGACCGTGCGAGGGGTGACCGCGAGTCCTCTGCCGGGCCCGTCCGGCAACGTCGAGTACGTCATCTGGCTGGGCAGGGGAGAGGGCGCTCCGCCGGTCCCCGACCTTGACGCGGAGATCGAGCGAGCGGTGGCGGAAGGCCCCCGGTAGCCACTGCCCAGCTCTCCGGCTCCCGGCCCTTCAGCGCCCGGCCTCGGCCCTCCAGACCTCCGCCATCCGGCAACCTGCCGGCCGTCCAGACCTCAACTCCCGAATCCTCTGCCACCCAGACCCCAGCTTCCTCCCCCACCCGGGGCGAGGATCTCCACGTTCAAGGAGAGTCGATGACTGCCAAGCGCACCGTGCTGGTCACCGCGCACACCGGGCGGGCGGCGGCCGTCGACAGCGCCCGGATGGTGATCCAGCGGCTCGTGGACGCCGGGCTGACCGTGCGGGTCCTCAGCGTCGAGGCCGAGGAGATCGCCTGCGCGGGGACCGACGTGGTACCCGCGGGTCCGGCGGCGGTCGACGCCGTCGAGATGATGATCGTGCTCGGTGGCGACGGCAGCCTCCTGCGGGCGGCCGAACTCGCCCGCCCGGCGGGGGTGCCGCTGCTGGGGGTGAACCTCGGCCACGTGGGCTTCCTGGCGGAGGCCGAGGTGGAGGACCTGGCGGAGGCGGTCGACAGCGTGGTGGACGGCCGTTACGACGTCGAGGAGCGGATGACCATCGAGGTCACCGCCCGCCTCAACGGCAAGCTGCTCGCCGACAGCTGGGCGCTGAACGAGGTCACCGTCGAGAAGAGCGAGCGGATGCTCGAGGTGGTCGCCGAGATCGACGGGCGCCCGCTGTCACGCTGGGGGTGTGACGGGGTGATCTGTGCCACGCCGACCGGTTCGACCGCGTACGCCTTCTCCGCCGGAGGCCCGGTCGTGTGGCCGGAGGTGGAGGCGCTGCTGCTCGTGCCGATCAGCGCCCACGCCCTGTTCGCCAGGCCCCTGGTGGTCTCGCCCCGCTCCAAGCTGGCACTGGAGGTCCAGCCGGAGACGGCGGGCGCGGTGCTGTGGTGCGACGGCCGCCGCAGGTTCGACCTGCCGGCCGGTGCGAGGGTGGAACTGCGGCGGGCGGAGCTACCGGTACGGCTGGCGCGGCTGCACGGTCTGGAGGACACCGGGGCGCCGTTCACCGACAGGCTGGTCGCGAAGTTCGATCTCCCCGTACAGGGGTGGCGGGGTCGCGTGAGGCCCTAGTTCGTCCGGGCGGGCGACGCCTCAAGCGCGTAGGATCGTGCCCGCGCACCGCACTGATGTTCGGTGAATTCGATGTGACGGGAGGGACCAGTGCGACCTGGAGTCGAGGAGGTCCGTATCCAGGGGCTCGGCGTGATCGATGAGGCCGTCCTGGAGCTGGCGCCGGGATTCACCGTGGTCACGGGCGAGACGGGCGCGGGTAAGACCATGGTGGTGACCGGCCTGGGGTTGCTGTTCGGCGGCCGTGCCGACCCCGCCCGCGTCCGTCCGGGCTCCGGCAAGACGACCATCGAGGGCACGCTGATCGTCGACCCCGCCGGGCGGGTCGCCCAGCAGGTGCAGGACGTGGGAGGCGTGGTCGAGGACGGCGAGCTGATCATCTCGCGCACGGTCTCCGTCGAGGGGCGCAGCCGTGCCTGGCTGGGCGGGCGGACGGTTCCCGTCGGCACGCTCACCTACCTGGCCGAGGACCTCGTCGCCGTGCACGGCCAGATGGACCAGCAACGGCTGCTGCAGCCGGGCCGTCAGCGGGCCGCCCTCGACCGCTACGCCGGTGAGGAGCTGGTCAAGCCGCTGCGCGCCTACGAGCAGGCGTACAAGCGGCACAGGGAGACCGCGGAGAGGCTGGCCGAGCTGACCACCAAGGCGAGGGAACGCGCACAGGAGGCCGACCAGCTCAGGTTCGGGCTCGGCGAGGTCGAGAAGGCCGACCCCAAGCCCGGCGAGGAGATCGAGCTGCGCGAGGAGGAGGAGCGGCTCTCCCACGCCGACTCCCTCAGGAGCGCCGCGGAGACGGCGCACCGGGCACTGCTCGGCGATCCGATGTCCGGTGAGCAGGCCATGCCGGACGCCATCGCGCTGGTCGGAGAGGCCCGCGCGGCCGTCGAGGCGGTGCGCGACTTCGACCCCTCGCTCGCCGGGATCGCCGACCGGCTCGCGGAGGCGGGCTATCTGATCTCCGACGTCGCCACCGAGCTGGCCGCGTACGCCGAGTCGGTCGACGCCGACCCCGGCAGGCTCGCGGTGGTGCAGGAGCGACGGGCCGCGCTCATCCACGTCATCCGCAGATACGGCCAGGACACCGCGGAGGTGCTCGCCTGGGCCGCGCGGGCCGCCGCCCGGGTGGCGGAACTCGACGGTGACGACGACCGCATCGGCGAGCTCACCCGCGAGCACGAGGAGCTCACCGCGCGCCTCACCGAGCTGGCCGCCGAGCTGACCCGGGTCAGGACGGCGACCGCGGAGCGGTTCGGGCAGGCCGTGACCGAGGAGCTCACCGCGCTGGCCATGCCGCACGCCAGGGTCGCGGTCACGATCACCGCCGCCTCCGAGTTCGGCCCGCACGGCGTCGACGAGGTCGAGCTGCGCATGGCGCCGCACCCGGCCTCGCCGCTCCTGCCGCTGAACAAGGGCGCCTCCGGCGGTGAGCTGAGCCGGGTGATGCTCGCCATCGAGGTGGTCTTCGCCGGCGCCGACCCGGTCCCGACGTTCGTCTTCGACGAGGTCGACGCGGGTGTGGGCGGCAAGGCCGCGGTGGAGATCGGCCGCAGGCTGGCACGGCTGGCCCGCACCTCCCAGGTGATCGTCGTCACCCACCTGCCGCAGGTCGCGGCCTTCGCCGACCAGCATCTCGTCGTGGAGAAGGCCGACGACGGGAGCGTGGTGCGCAGCGGCGTGATCGCCCTCGACAAGGACGGCCGGGCGAGGGAGCTCTCCCGCATGCTCGCCGGGCTTGAGGACTCCGAGCTGGGCCGCGCGCACGCCCAGGAGCTCCTCTCGATCGCCGCCGCCGACAAGGCGTGACCCGAAACAGGCCGAACACGCCGGATTCGAGAAGCGAGGCGGTACGTGGGGGGTTGAAGGAGTAATCCTCGCGTTCCAGGGGAGCAGGTCTCAGGAGTATCGGGTGACGTATCTAACACGCTGCCGCCTGTTTGGCTCTCCCGGTCGTTCACTCTGGCAGGATGGGCGTGATGAAGGTGCCGACTGAAGAGCTTCAAGACAGGCTCACGAGGTACCTCCGCCGCAGGAAGGTCACGGACCTTCCCGGGGTGACGGCAGTGGCGAGAATCGATCGGCGGACCAAGAGGCTGACCAAGCGCCTCAGGGCCGGGGAAATCGCGATTATCGATCACGTTGACGTTGACCGGGTGAGCGCGGAGGCCCTTGTCGCGTGCGGCGCGGCGGGTGTCGTCAACATCGCCTCCGGCATCAGCGGCCGCTACCCCAACCTCGGCCCGCAGATCATCGTCGAGGCGGGGGTGCCGTTCGTCGACAACGCCACCCCCGAGCTGTTCGAGCGGATCAAGGACGGCGACCTGGTCAGGCTGCACGAGGGCGTCCTTCACCTCGACGACGAGGTGGTGGGCAAGGGCGACGTGCAGACGGCCGAGTCCATCGAGGCCGCGATGAGCGAGGCCCGTGCCGGGCTGACGGTGCAGATCGAGGCGTTCGCGGCCAACACCATGGAGTACGTCCGCCGTGAGCGCGACCTCCTCATCGACGGGATCGGCGTCCCCGACGTCCGGACCGTGATGGAGGGCAGGCACGTCCTCATCGTGGTGCGCGGTTACCACTACAAGGAGGACATCGCCGCCCTCCGCCCCTACATCCGCGAATACCGCCCGATCATGATCGGGGTGGACGGCGGCGCCGACGCGCTGCTGGAGGCCGGTTACCTGCCCGACATCATCGTCGGCGATTTCGACTCCGTCTCCACCAAGGCGCTCACCACCGGCGCCGAGCTGGTCGTGCACGCCTACCGCGACGGCAGGGCGCCCGGGCTGGAGCGGGTCCAGCAACTGGGCCGCACCGCGGTGCTCTTCCCCGCGATCGGCACCAGCGAGGACATCGCGATGCTGCTCGCCGACGACAAGGGCGCCGATCTCATCGTCGCCGTCGGCACCCACGCGACCCTGGTGGAGTTTCTCGACAAGGGCCGCTCCGGCATGGCCAGCACCTTCCTCACCCGCCTGCGGGTGGGCAGCAAGCTCGTCGACGCGAAAGGCGTCAGCCGGCTCTATCGCAGCCGGATCTCCACACCGTCCCTGCTCCTGCTCGTCGCCACCACGCTGATCACCATGGGAGTGGCGATCGTCGTCTCCCCGGTGGGCAAGATCTGGCTGGACAGCGTCCGCGACGTCTGGAGTGGCTTCATCTTCTGGCTGGTCGGACTCTTCTCGTGATCGATTTCCGCTATCACCTCGTCTCCATC
The DNA here is from genome assembly GCF_040648855.1 of Streptosporangium sp. NPDC049078. Classification (NCBI taxonomy): domain Bacteria; kingdom Bacillati; phylum Actinomycetota; class Actinomycetes; order Streptosporangiales; family Streptosporangiaceae; genus Streptosporangium; species Streptosporangium sp. NPDC049078. Next base: position 385,759 of record NZ_JBEZEL010000007.1, on the reverse strand, counting down.
GTCGCGATCTTCCTCGCGTTGTCGGTCGGGATCGTGCTCGGCACCACCCTGCTCGAAGATCCCGTCATCAAGGCGAGCGAGTCGCTGGCCAACCAGCTTCGCGAGGGCAACAACGAGCTTCGCGACCAGGTGGACGCCCTGCAGAAGCGCGAGGCCGCCAACGACGCCTTCGTGACCGGCGGCACCGCCCGGATGGTCCAGGACGCGCTCGTCGGCAGGAGCGTCGTGATCGTCGAGGCCCCGGGCAGCACCGCGAGCGTGCGCGAGGCGGCGCAGCAGGCGATCGAGGAGGCCGGGGGGAGCGTGACCGGCCGGATCACCCTCACCGAGCGGTACACCGACCCCGCCCAGGCGGGCTTCGTCGACAAGCTGGCCGTCGGGGCCAAGGCCGCCGAGACCGTCTTCTCCGTCGAGGACACGGCGCACGACAAGGCGGCGGAGGTGCTCGCCGGTGCGATCCTGACCAGTGACTCCAGCCAGGTGGGCAAGGAGCACCCGTCCGGAGCCGGCATCCTCGACGCGTTCCAGCGCGCCGGCCTGCTCACCGTCACCGGCGAGCCCGCCAGGCGCGCGGAGACGGCCCTGATGATCGCCCCGGCGGAGGCGTACGCGGGGGAGACCGCGAGTGCGCAGGCGGGCACGCTCGTGACGCTGGCGCTCGGCCTCGACGACGCGGGCCAGGGCACCGTGATCGCCGGCACGCAGACCTCCGTCGCGCCCGGCGGGGTGATCGCCGCGCTCCGCGAGGACGCGGCCTTCACGGAGAAGGTCTCCAGCGTCGACACCGCCGATATGCCCGCAGGACGGGTCGTGGTGGTCTACGCTCTCCGAGAGCAACTCACCGGGCTGGCCGGTCAGTACGGCATCGGCCCCGGCGTCTCCGGCATCGAGCCCAGCGCGACGCCGACCCCCACGGTCCCCACGGCCACCTCCGGAGGATGATCCGATGGCTCGTCGCGCTTTTCCCCGCGCCCTCGCGGGTGCCCTCGCCGGCGCGTTCCTCGGCGCGGTCGCCGCGCGCGCCGCGTACGCCGCCTTCACCCGCAGGCCTCCGGTCGGCGACACGGAGACCTGGGCCCGCACGAACCACAGGGGTGAGCCGATCACCCTGCTTGAGGGCCCGGCGTTCGTCGCCGGTGCCGGTGCCGCCGCGGCGGCGATGCCCGGGCTGCCCGGCAGGGTCCGCGTGGCGGCGCTGCTGGCGGTGGCGGGTGGTGGCGGGCTCGGCGCCTACGACGACCTGTACGGCGCGACCTCGTCCAAGGGGTTCAAGGGGCATCTGAGCGCCCTGGCCAAGGGCGAGGTCACCAGCGGGGCCGTGAAGCTCCTCGGTATCGGCGCGACCGGCCTGGCCGCGGCCGCCCTCACCTCCCGTCACCCCTTCGACGTCGCCGTCAACGGTGTGCTGATCGCGGGGAGCGCGAACCTGGCCAACCTCTTCGACCTGCGGCCGGGTCGCGCCGTCAAGGTGGGCCTCCTCGCCGGAGCGCCCCTGCTCGCCGCGGGGCTGCTCGGAGACGACCCGGCTTCGGCCACCGTGGTCGCGCTCCCCATGGGGGCCGCCGCCGCGCTGCTGCCCGAGGACCTCGGCGAGCGGGCGATGCTCGGTGACGCGGGGGCCAACGCGCTGGGCGCACTGCTCGGCTTGGCCGCGACCATCACCCTGGGACGTCCGGGGCGCCTGGCCGTGCTCGGCACCGTGGTCGCGCTGACCGCGGCCTCCGAGAAGATCAGCTTCACCAAGGTGATCGCGGGCAACCCCGTCCTGCACCGCCTCGACATGCTCGGCCGTCGCCCTGTGGAGCAGGCACCCGCCACCCGATGAGCACGAGGATCGCACGAGGGGTCGCGGGAGCGGCGCTCCTCATCGGAGTCGTGACCGTCCTGGCCAGGCTCGTCGGTTTCGGCCGCTATCTCGTCCAGTCGCAGAGCGTCGGCAACAGCTGCCTGGGCACCGCCTACAACACCGCCAACTACGTGCCCAACATCGTCTTCGAGCTGGTCGCGGGCGGCGTACTGGCCGGGATGGTGGTGCCGGTGCTGGCCTCGGCGGCCTCCAGGTCCGATGACGACCCCGAGGCCAGGGCGGAGGTGAGCAGGACCACCTCGGCGCTGCTCACCTGGTCGATGCTCGTCCTGGTGCCGCTCACGCTGCTCATCGTCGCGTTCGCCGGGCCGATCGTCGCGCTGCTCGTGGCGAATCCGGCCCCGTGCGACCTGGCGGACGTCGTCGAGGCCGGCACCGGCCTGCTCGTCGTCTTCGCCCCCCGGATGATCTTCTTCGGCCTGGCCGTGGTGCTGTACGGGGTGCTCCAGGCCCACCAGCGGTTCATGGGCCCGGCCCTGGCGCCGCTGGTCTCCAGCCTGCTCATCGTCGCCTCCAACCTGTTGTTCGAGGCGGTCAACGAGGAGGCCGCGAGGGACCTGTCGCGGCTCAGCGGTGCCGGGCAGCTGTCGCTCTCCCTTGGCGCGACCGTCGCCGCCGCCGCGATGGTGCTCACCGTGATCGGTCCGGTGGCCCGGCTGCGGCTGAGGCTGCGGCCCTCGCTGTCGTTCCCGCCGGGCGTCGCGGCCAGGGCGCGGAGTCTCGCCACCGCGGGTCTCGCCGTGCTGATCGCGCAGCAGATCGCGCTGATCGTCGTGATCCGCCTCGCCAACGAACTGGGAGGCGAGGGCGCGATCGCCGCCTACACCTACGCCTGGGCGCTGTACCAGCTGCCGTACGCGGTGCTCGTGATGCCGATCGCCACCAGCTCGTTCCCCGTGCTGTCCACCCGAGCGGCCGAGGGGGACACGCCGGGTTTCGACGCCCTGACCGCCTCCACCACCCGGGCCGTGCTCCTGGTCACGGGGCTCGCGGCCGGGGTGATGGCGGCGGTCGCGGTACCGGTGTCGAGGGTGTTCCTCGATGGGACCCCTGGCGGCGACCCCGCCGAGATGGCGAGGGGTGTCGCGCTGTTCGCGCCCGGCCTGGCCGGGTACGCGCTCATGCTGCACCTCGCCCGCGTCCTGTACGCCTGCGGGCGGGGCCGGTCGGCGGCCGCGGCCTCGGTGACCGGGTGGGCCGTCGCGCTGGTGGCCCAGATCGTGCTCGCCCGCACCGCGGGGAATCCGGCCGACGTGGTCGGGCTGCTCGGTCTGGGCAGCACGGTCGGTATGACCGTCGGCGGGCTGCTCCTGGCCGTCGCGGTGCTTCGCACCAGGGGAGCGGCCGCGCTGGCGGGGACGCCACGCACCCTCCTCGCGACCGTGGCCGGTGGCGGTGCCGCCTGGGGAGCGGGGCTCGCCCTGGTCAACGCCTTGGGTGCGGTGTCCACCTGGGAGTTCGTGGCGGCGGGCCTGGCCGCCGGTGTGGCCGGTGTGGTCGCTTTCGCGGCCGTGGCCGTGATGATCGACAGGCAGGACGTCCAGGCGCTGGCGGTGAGGCTCCGCCGAGGGGCCGCGAAGGAGGGTGGCCTTTCCGATGGCTGATGAGGGCAGGCGGGTGGCACTCGTACTGGGAACGAGCGCGGGAGGGGTCGGCCGGCACGTGGCGATGCTGGCCGGAGGGCTGGTGCGTGACGGCCACCGGGTGGTCGTGGCGGGCCCGCCGAGCACGGAGCGGGCCTTCGGCTTCGCCGCGCTCGGTGCGCGCTTCGTGCCCGTGCCGATCTCCGACCGGCCCCGCCCGGCCGGCGACCTGCGGGCGGTCCTGGCGCTTCGCGCGTTGCGGGGGGCGCACGTCGTGCACGCCCACGGGTTGCGGGCCGGGGCCCTGGCGTCGATCGCGCTGGCGGGGACCGGGACAGGGCTGGTGGTGACCCTGCACAACGCCGCCACCGCGGGCGGCGCCGTCGGCGCGGTCCACGGCCTCCTGGAACGGATCGTGGCCCGTCGCGCCGACCGGATCCTGGTCGTCTCCCCCGACCTGGGGGAGCGGATGAGCCGCCTGGGTGCCACGTGTGTCGAGGCCGCGGTCGTACCCGCGCCCCCGTTGCCCTCTTCGGGACGCGAGCCCGGCGACATGCGGCGAGAGCTCGGGGTGGGAGACCGGGTGATCTTTCTCACGGTCGCGAGGCTCGCCCAGCAGAAGGGCCTGGAGACCCTGCTCGACGTCGCGAAGACCCTGCGCGGGGCTCAGGAGGCGGAACCCGCGCGGGAAGCGAGCCCCACCGAGCCCGGGCACGGCCGGATCGCGCGGGAGCGTGCGCCCGAAGTCGTGTTCCTGGTGGCGGGGGAGGGGCCGCTGAGGGGGGAGCTGCAGGGGCGGATCGACCGGGAGAGCCTGCCGGTGCGGTTGCTCGGCGATCGCGCCGACGTGGGAGATCTGCTCGGGGTGGCGAGGGCGCTGGTGGTGCCGAGCCGCTGGGAGGGGCAACCCCTCACCGTGCAGGAGGCCCTGCGGGCGGGAACGGCGGTCGTCGCCACCGCCGTGGGGGGCATCCCCGCGATGGTGGGAGAGGCCGGGCTGCTGGTGCCGTACGGGGATGTCGCCGCGATGCGCGACGCGGTCGCGAGGGTGCTCGCCGACGACGAGCTCGCCGCGGCGCTGGCCGGGGCCGCCGCCCTGCGGGGCCGCGAACTGCCGGGCGAGGCAGAGGCGCTCGGGGCGGTGCTCGCGGTCTACGCGGGGCTCTCCGGCTGAGAGCGCGCGGGGTTCTTCGATCAGAGAACCGCGGGAGGGCGCTCGGTCCCGCGGGGGGAAGGAAGGCACGCGCCCGGTCCCGGAAGGGAGTCGGAAGGGCCGGAAGGGGCCGTCGGCAGGCGATTTCGGGGTCGATGGAACAAGCGGAGGAGCCGCGAGGTTGGATTAGGCGACGCCATGCCAGACGCCTATACTGGCGTGGTTAGGGGGGGAGTATCCCTTCGCGGCAGTCTCGTCATCACGGTGTTGTCTCGCTCCACGAGGCCCCCGGGGCTGTCGGTCCGCATCGTCGATCCGCTTCACATCGACCTGGTTTCCCGCGGGCGGGAGAGACCTCCGGCAGTCTGTCATGCGCGCCGCCGGAGGTTTATCAACCGTGAATGTTCCTGTCTGGATCTGGCTCGCCGTGATCGGCGGCCTCCTGGTCGTCCTCGCCTTCGACCTGTGGATCGTCGACCGAGGCGAGCCCCGGGAGTTCTCCCTCAGGCAGGCCGGGTTCTGGGTCGGTTTCTACGTCACACTCGCGGTGCTCTTCGGCATCGGGCTGTGGGTGATCGCCGGTCCCACCCCCGCGGGCCAGTTCATCGCCGGATATCTCACCGAGTACAGCCTGAGCGTCGACAACCTCTTCGTCTTCTACATCATCATGACCCGCTTCGCGGTGCCGAAGGTATACCAGCACAAGGTGCTGCTGATCGGCATCGTGATGGCGCTGGTCATGCGCGGCATCTTCATCGCGATCGGCGCCGCGGCGCTGGCCAACTTCGGCTGGCTCTTCTACGTCTTCGGCGCGTTCCTGATCTACACCGCCGTCCAGCTCGTCCGTCAGTTCGGCGAGGAGGAGCACCTCGAGGAGAACGCGGTGCTGCGCTGGGCACGGCGGGTGCTCCCGCACACCGACGACTACGTGGGTGCCAGGATCACCGTCAAGGTCGACGGCAAGCGCCTGGTCACCCCGCTGCTGATCGTCATGATCGCGATCGGCACCACCGACCTGCTGTTCGCGCTCGACTCGATTCCGGCGATCTTCGGCCTCACCACGGACGCCTTCATCGTCTTCACCGCGAACGCGTTCGCCCTCATGGGATTGCGCCAGCTTTACTTCCTGCTGGGCGGACTGCTTCAGAAGCTGGTCTACCTCAGCTTCGGTCTTGCGTTCATCCTCGGTTTCATCGGGGTTAAGCTGATCCTCGAGGCGCTGCACTCCAGTGGCGTCTCCTGGGCCCCCGAGGTGCCGATCTGGGTGTCGCTGTCGGTGATCGTCGTCACGATGGCCGTCACCACGGTGATCAGCTTGATCAAGGTCCGGCGTGACGTCCGCGCGGGCAAGGAAAACACCACCCCGGCGAGTGTCGAGCAAGGCTAGCGAATCGGCGTGTGAGGCGCTTTGCTTGTCTCATTGCGCCTTATAAAGGCTAAGAGATGGGTAACATCCTGCCCCAGAGCGGGTAGACATACCGGTCTAATGCCGCAAGACATCACAAAGGTTCCCTGTGTCCCACGATTCAGCAAGCCACATACCAGGTCCGTTGGGCCTGGCACGTGGCGTCTCCCCGTGGTTGCTCCCGACCGTCGCCGCCGCCGCCGTGACCTCACTGCTCAGCCGCCGTGACCGGCGCTGGGCGCTGGCGGCGGTCCCGCTGACCGCGCTCAGCGGTGGGATGCTCTGGTTCTTCCGCGACCCGGATCGCACTCCGGGCACCGGGCGGATCCTGTCGCCCGCGGACGGCGTGGTGCAGAGCATCGACCCGTGGCCGGACGGCCGCACCCGGGTAGCGATCTTCATGAGCCCGCTCGACGTGCACGTCAACCGGGCGCCGCTCGCCGGCACGGTCACCTCGGTGGAGCACGTGTCCGGGGGATACCTGCCCGCGTTCAACAAGGACAGCGACACCAACGAGCGGGTCGTCTGGCACCTGGACACCGCTCTCGGCGACATCGAGATGGTCCAGATCGCCGGCGCGGTCGCACGTCGCATCGTGCCCTACGTGGCCGAGGGGGCGAAGGTGGCCAAGGCCGAGCGGATCGGCCTGATCAGGCTCGGCTCCCGGGTCGACGTCTACCTTCCCGAGGGAGTCGCGCCCGCCGTCTCCGTGGGCGAGAAGACGGTCGCGGGGGTGACGAGCCTTGACCACGGCTGACGCGAGCTGGCCGATGGACGAGACGGACGACGAGCCGCGAGGACCGGTGGGTAAGGCGTTTCGCCTGTCGGCCGCGGACTCCCTCTCCCTGGGCAACGCCCTCTGCGGCTTCCTCGCGGTCTGCGTGCTCGCCTGGTCGGCCATCAGCTCGCTGCAGGAGGCCAAGCCCTTCGCGGCGGACCCCCGGTTCTTCGGCACCGCCGTGGTGCTCCTGCTGATCGGCGCCACCTGCGACCTGTTCGACGGCCTGGTGGCGAGGAAGTTCCGCGCCTCGGCGATGGGCGCCGAGCTGGACAACCTCGCCGATGTGATCAGTTTCGGCTTCGCGCCGGCCTTCATGGTGGTCATCTGGGCGGGGTTCAACCAGCAGATCCCCTTTCTGCTGGTGATGGCCGCGGCGTCGTCGGTGCTGCTGGCCGGCGTCATCCGGCTCGCGCGCTTCGCCTCGGTGAAGACCAAGAGCGGTGACTTCATGGGGTTGCCCATCCCGATGGGGGCGATGACCGTGGTCTCGGTCGTGCTGCTCTTCCCCCCGTCGGTCTGGACGATCCTGCCGGTCTTCGGTGTGGCGTACCTCATGGTGAGCCGGATCGAATACCCCAAGCCCAAGGGCAACCTCGCCGCCGCCGTGCTCGCCTGGATGATGATCAATGTCGCCTGCCTCACCATCTGGGTCGCGGGCCTGGCGGGCGGCGACACGCTGATCAAGGTCGGTGCCGTCATGCAGATGACGATCGTGGCGGCGATCCCGCTGCGGGTTCTGATGTTCAAGCGGGAGAAGCGCAAGGAGCAGCGCAAGGCGTCCGCCGGGGTCGGCTGAGGCCTGGCCTGAGACCACACGGAGTGTGGTCACCCGGGCGGTGGGGCGATGGTCGCGGACATCCCATGCCGCGACCCGTTCTCGCCCTGGAATGTCCCGATCCGCTTTCCCCGCCCGGCGCGGGTGCGTTCAATTGCCTCATGGCAACCGAGCCGCACGAGCACACACGCACCTATTTCCTCGGCATGCTCGCTCGCGAGCTGGAGCTGAGAGGCATGAACGTGACGCTCAGGCGGAGCCCGCCGTCGTTGCGGGTCACCGATCCCGAGGCGGCGATGTTCAACGAGACCCTCGACTGCGTACCGCTCGCCGAGGGCTGGTTCTACCGCTGGTCATGGGGCGATCTGGTCGAGCGGGTGGAGGATCCTTCCAATGCCGCGGATCGGATCCTCCGGGTCTTCGGCGGCTGATGTCCGCGAGCCCGGTGGGAACGGCTACCACCGTCCCACCGTGCTTCCGCGAACCGGACCGCCTCGATGACGGGCGCGGGGGAGCGGGAACGGCTACGGCCTTCCCCCGGGCGGGCGGGTGTCGGTCCTGGCGTCCGGGAGCGGTCACCGACCGGGTCCGGGCGACGCCGAGGGGTTGCCCCGGCCTGCCATGCCCGCGTCAGGCGACGCAGGGGGAGGGAGTGAGGCGGGAGGTCACCAGCCGCGTTCGCGCCACTCGGGCAGGGAGGGGCGCTCGGCGCCGAGCGTGGTGTCCTTGCCGTGGCCCGGGTAGACCCAGGTGTCGTCCGGCAGCCTGTCGAAGATCCGCTCCGACACGTCGGCGAAGAGCTGGGCGAACCGCTCGGGATCCTTGTTGGTGTTGCCGACGCCGCCGGGGAAGAGCGAGTCGCCGGTGAACAGGTGGCCGGGGTAGTACAGGGCGATCGAACCGGGGGTGTGCCCGCGCAGGTGGATCACCTCCAGGCTGACCACGCCGACGGTGACCCCGTCGCCGTTCTCCACCGCCAGATCCACCGGCACCGGCAGTGCCCCCGCGTCGAGCGGGTGGGCGATCACCGAGGCGCCGGTCGCCCTGGCGACCTCCTCCAGGGCCTGCCAGTGGTCGCCGTGCTGGTGGGTGGTGACGATCTTGCTGATCGGCTGGTCGCCGATGAGTTCGAGCAGGCGGTCGGGTTCGGCGGCGGCGTCGATGAGGGCGCCGTCGCCGGTCTGGGTGCACCGGATCAGGTAGGCGTTGTTGTCGAACGGGCCGACGGCCAGTTTGGCGATCGTCAGGGCGGGCAGTTCGCGCAGGTCGGCGGGGCCGCCGACCTGCACGTCACCGGTGTACGTCACGGATTCTCCTCGGACGGGGTCGCGGGAATGCGGGGCGGCACGCGCTCCGCCCTCGTCACCATCATCATCGCGCCCGCCGGGCCGTACGGGGCATAAGGGGGGTGTTCACGTCGTTGAAATCGTGGGCCACCTGCCATATCCGGGGGGAGACCGTACTCTGGAGGGGGCGGGAAAACGACCCCGGACGCCGGTCCGGAAAGACTCAGAACGCCGGTCCGGAAAATTGTCGGCCCCTCTCGCTAGTCTTCCCGCGACTACTTCCAACCCTCTACCAACGACGTCGGGACTGCTGTGGCTGACCGCCTCATCGTGCGTGGTGCACGTGAACACAACCTCAAGGACGTCTCGCTGGACCTTCCGCGAGACGCTCTGATCGTCTTCACCGGGCTGTCCGGCTCGGGCAAGTCGAGCCTGGCCTTCGACACGATCTTCGCCGAAGGTCAGCGCCGCTACGTCGAGTCGCTGTCGGCGTACGCGCGGCAGTTCCTCGGGCAGATGGACAAGCCCGACGTCGACTTCATCGAAGGACTCTCACCCGCGGTCTCGATCGACCAGAAGTCGACGAGCCGCAACCCCCGTTCCACCGTCGGCACGATCACCGAGGTGTACGACTACCTGCGCCTGCTGTGGGCGCGCATCGGCAAGCCGCACTGCCCGCAGTGCGGGCGGGCGATCGCGAGGCAGAGCCCCGAGCAGATCGTCGACCGGGTGATGGAGCTGGAGGAGGGCACCCGCTTCCAGGTGCTCGCCCCGGTGGTCCGCGGCCGCAAGGGCGAGTACGCCGAGCTGTTCAGCCAGCTCCAGGCCAAGGGGTTCGCCCGCGCCCGCGTCGACGGCACCGTGGTCCGCCTGGACGAGCCGCCGACGCTGAAGAAGCAGGAAAAGCACGACATCGAGGTGATCGTCGACCGTCTGGCGGTGAAGGAGGGCGCGGCCAGCCGGCTGACCGGCTCGGTGGAGACCGCCCTGGGCCTGTCGGGCGGGACGATCACCCTGGAGTTCGTCGACCTGCCCGAGGACGACCCCAACCGCGAGCGTTTCTACTCCGAGCACCTCTACTGCCCCTACGACGACCTGTCGTTCGAGGAGCTGGAGCCCCGCTCGTTCTCGTTCAACTCACCCTTCGGCGCCTGTCCCGAGTGCACGGGCCTGGGCGTCCGGATGGAGGTCGACCCCGACCTGATCGTGCCCGACCCGGAGAGGCCGCTGGGCGAGGGCGCGCTCTCGCCGTGGGCCGGGGGCCACACCAGCGACTACTTCGAGCGCCTCGTCGAGGCGCTCGGCCTGACCATGGGGTTCGGCCTCGACACCCCGTGGGAGCGGCTCCCCAAGAAGGCGCAGAAGGCGCTGCTGTACGGCCACGACGAGCAGGTCCACGTCCGCTACAGCAACCGCTACGGCCGCCAGCGCTCCTACTACACCACCTTCGAGGGGGTCATCCCCTGGGTGCAGCGCCGCCACGGCGAGTCCGACAGCGACGGCATGCGCGAGAAGTACGAAGGCTACATGCGGGAGATCCCGTGCCCGGCCTGCAAGGGGGCGAGGCTCAAGCCGGTCTCGCTGGCCGTCACGGTCGACGGCCGCTCGATCGCCGACGTCTCGTCGATGTCGATCGGCGACTGCGCGACGTTCCTGGCGGGGCTGAAGCTCTCGGAGCGCGACATGCACATCGCCGAGCGGGTGGTCAAGGAGATCAACGCCCGGATGGGCTTCCTGCTCGACGTGGGCCTCGACTACCTCACCATGGACCGGGCCTCCGGCACTCTCGCCGGTGGCGAGGCACAGCGCATCCGGCTCGCCACCCAGATCGGCTCGGGACTGGTCGGGGTGCTGTACGTGCTGGACGAGCCCTCCATCGGACTGCACCAGCGTGACAACCAGCGGCTGCTGGAGACCCTGATCAGGCTGCGTGACATGGGCAACACGCTCATCGTGGTCGAGCACGACGAGGACACCATCGCCGCCGCCGACTGGGTGGTCGACATCGGCCCCGGGGCGGGGGAGCACGGCGGCCAGGTCGTCGTCTCCGGCACCGTGGCCGACCTGCTCGCCTCGGAAGACTCGATGACCGGCGCCTACCTGTCGGGGCGCAGGACGATCGCGATCCCCGCCACCCGCCGCAAGCGCGACAGGAAGCGGCAGATCACCGTGAAGGGCGCCCGTGAGCACAACCTCAAGGGCGTCGACGTGGAGTTCCCGCTCGGGTTGTTGACCGCGGTCACCGGGGTCTCGGGGTCCGGCAAGTCCACCCTGGTCAACGACATCCTCTACAACGCGCTCGCCAAGGAGCTGAACGGCGCGCGCACCGTCCCCGGCCGCCACGCGCGGGTCAACGGGATGGATCTGGTCGACAAGGTCGTGCACGTCGACCAGTCGGCGATCGGCCGCACGCCCCGGTCCAACCCGGCGACCTACACCGGCGTCTTCGACAAGGTCCGCGACCTGTTCGCGCAGACCACCGAGGCCAAGGTCCGCGGCTACCAGAAGGGCCGCTTCAGCTTCAACGTCAAGGGCGGCCGGTGCGAGGCCTGCTCGGGAGACGGCACCCTCAAGATCGAGATGAACTTCCTGCCGGACGTCTACGTGCCCTGCGAGGTCTGCCACGGGGCGCGCTACAACCGGGAGACCCTGGAGGTCCACTACAAGGGCAAGACGATCTCCGAGGTGCTCGACATGCCGATCGAGGAGGCCCTGGACTTCTTCGACTCCATTCCGGCGATCAAGCGCTACCTGAAGACACTCAACGACGTCGGCCTGGGATACGTCAGGCTCGGCCAGCCCGCCACGACCCTGTCCGGCGGCGAGGCCCAGCGCGTCAAGCTCGCCTCGGAGCTGCAGCGCCGCTCCACCGGCCGCACGATCTACGTGCTCGACGAGCCCACCACCGGCCTGCACTTCGAGGACATCCGCAGGCTGCTGGGCGTCCTGGGCAAGCTCGTCGACGGGGGCAACACGGTCATCGTCATCGAGCACAACCTCGACGTGATCAAGACCGCCGACTGGCTGATCGACATGGGACCCGAAGGCGGCTCGCGGGGCGGCAGCGTGCTCGCCACCGGGACGCCCGAGGAGGTCGCCCTCGTCGACGAGAGCCACACCGGACGCTTCCTGCGCAAGATCCTCGGCAGCTGAGGGCCGGATTCGGGACCGGGCTCCCCCGTCAATACCCTGGACGAGGGAGCCCGGTTCCGATCGGGGATGACATTGCGAGAAGGGCCGCGATGAGCATGCAGGAAACCTCCGCCATGCCCGCGCGCAGGCAGGTGATCGCCGCCGCGGGGGCCGTGGCGTGCGGTGCGGCGCTGGCGGGGTGCGCGAGCGGGGAGTCCGCCGCCGCCATCGTGCCGCCGGGGATCAAGGGGAAGGTCATCGCACGGACCGCCGACATCCCGGTGGGCGGCGGCAAGGTGATCACCAAGTGGAAGATCGTCATCACCCAGCCGGCCTCGGGGGTGTTCAGGGCGTTCACGGCGAGCTGCCCGCACCGGGGGTGCGCGGTCGGCAGGATCGGGGACGGCGTCATTCGCTGCCCCTGTCACGGCAGCGAGTTCGCGGTCGACTCCGGAGAATGTCTCAAGGGCCCGGCGGAGGCGCCGCTGGTCCAGTACGCGCTGAAGGTCGAGGGCGACGGGATCATCGTGCTCTGACGGTTCGCGCCGACCTCTCCTCCGGGGAGGCGCGGATCCGCCGGGCCGGGCCTGGTTCGCCGGGGCCGAGGCCCGTGATGAGGGTTTGGCGAGGGTTCTCCGGTTAGTCCGTGAAGAGGGCCGAGGGAGTAATTCTTCACAGTCCCCTGACACGATGTGCGGCAAGCTGAACCGTCATCGGGGTGCGAGCCGTACCTGAAGATGATGATTCTGGAGGATATAGATGACTGAGACGACACGTCGTACGGTGATATTCAGCGCCGGCGGGGCCGGGATGGCCGCGGTGCTGACCGCGTGCGGAGGCTACGGGGAGCCGGCGGAGAGCGGCGGGGACACCTCCGCGACCTCCGCGTCGCAGGCGCCGGAGGCGGCCGAGACGAGCGCGGGCGCCGACCCGGGCGGCTCCGCGAACGCCCTGGCCAAGACCGCGGACATCCCCGAGGGAGGCGGCAAGATCTTCAAGGACCAGAAGATCGTGATCACCCAGCCGGCCGCGGGCGAGTTCAAGGCGTTCAGCTCCGTCTGCACCCACCAGGGGTGCGACGTGGACAAGATCGAGGGCGACACCATCGACTGCCCCTGCCACGGCAGCAAGTTCAAGATCACCGATGGTTCCGTGGCGAACGGCCCGGCCACCGACCCGCTGGAGGAGAAGGCGATCAAGGTGGACGGCGACTCCATCGTCCTCGCCTGATTCCTGACCGCCGCGAGCCCGCCACCGGGGAACGTCCCGGTGGTGGCGGGCGTCTCGCACGGCGGTTCTCGTACGGCCAGAAGCACCTGCAGGAGGCGACGGGCGTCGCATGAGGCCGTGGCCCGGTCCCGGGCGGGGACCTGGCCACGGCCCGTTCCGTCGATCCGCTCGGTGGGAGGTTGTGAGGCGGTCGACCCCGAGGCGGCGACGCGGGCGGTGAACCGGCCGCGGGCGGAAGGCGCCGGTCGAGAGGAGGCCCGGGCAGGGACTCCGCGGGGGCGGAGGCGTGCGGGAGTTCGGGCAGGGACTGTGCGGGAGGTTCGGCGGAGGCGCGAGGGAGTTCGGGCAGCGGGGTCGCGCGGAAAGCTCTAAGGAAACCTGTCGGTCCGGGCCGATAGGCTTTCCGTGTGGCGAGATCTGTGGGTGGTCAGGTGAGTTTCCGGCCGAAGCCGGGGTCCATCCCCGAGTCCCCCGGCGTCTACCGGTTCAAGGACGCGGAAGGCCGGGTCATCTATGTCGGCAAGGCCAAAAGCCTGCGCCAGCGGCTCAACTCCTACTTCGCCGACTTCGCGGGCCTGCATCCGCGCACCCAGACCATGCTCACCACCGCCGTGGACGTCGACTGGACGGTCGTCGGCACCGAGGTCGAGGCGCTCCAGCTCGAATACTCCTGGATCAAGGAGTACGACCCGCGGTTCAACGTCAAATACCGCGACGACAAGTCCTACCCCTACCTCGCGGTCACCATGGGGGAGGAGTTCCCCCGGGTCCAGGTGCTGCGCGGCGCCAAGCGCAAGGGCACCCGCTACTTCGGCCCCTACTCCCACGCCTGGGCGATCAGGGAGACCGTCGACCTGCTGCTGCGGGTCTTCCCGATCAGGAGCTGCTCGGGCGGGGTCTTCAAACGGGCGGCGCAGATCGGCCGCCCCTGCCTGCTCGGATACATCGACAAGTGCTCGGCCCCCTGCGTGAGCCGGGTCACGGCCGAGGAGCACAGGGCGCTGGCCGACGACTTCTGCGAGTTCATGGCGGGCAACACCGGCCGGTTCATCAAGCGGCTGGAGCGCGAGATGCGCGAGGCCGCCGTCGAGCAGGAGTACGAGCGGGCCGCCAGGCTGCGCGACGACATCCAGGCGCTGCGGCAGGCGATGGAGAAGCAGGCCGTGGTCCTCGGAGACAACACCGACTGCGACGTGGTCGCCCTCGCGGAGGATCCGCTGGAGGCCGCCGTCCAGGTGTTCTACGTCCGCGGCGGGCGGATCAGGGGTCAGCGCGGCTGGGTGGTCGACAAGGTCGAGGAGGCCGCGCCGGGCGAGCTGGTCGAGCAGTTCCTGCTGCAGATGTACGGCGAGGCGGCCGCCGAGGCGTTGCCCAGGGAGGTGCTGGTCCCGGTCCTGCCCCCCGACGCCGCAGCGGTCACCGAGCTGCTCGGCGAGCACCGCGGGGCGCGGGTGGAGATCAGGGTCCCCCAGCGCGGCGACAAGAGATCGCTGATGGAGACCGTCGAGCGCAACGCCGTCGAGTCCCTGAAGCAGCACAAGCTGAGGCGGGCCAGCGATCTGACCGCGCGCAGCAGGGCGCTGCAGGAGGTCGCCGACGCCCTCGACCTGGACCAGGTGCCGCTCCGCATCGAGTGCTACGACGTCTCCCACATTCAGGGCACCGACGTGGTGGCCTCCATGGTGGTCTTCGAGGACGGCCTGGCACGCAAGAGCGAATACCGCAGGTTCTCCGTACGCTCCACCGAGGGCGATGTCGCCTCCATCCACGAGGTGATCTCCCGCCGGTTCAAGCGCTACCTGGAGGAGCGCTCGGCCACCGGGGAGCTCGATGCGGACACCGGGGCGGAGCCCGCCGGCGGGCCGGTCGCTGGCCCCGCCGAGGAGGCGTCCGAAGGCGCGGACGGGGGGCCGGGCGAGGGGCCGCGGACACCGGGCATCGACCCCGAGACCGGCAAGCCGCGCAAGTTCGCCTACCCGCCCAACCTCGTCGTCGTCGACGGAGGTCCCGCCCAGGCCGCGGCGGCCCGCAGGGCGCTCGACGAGCTGGGCGTGGACGACGTGGCGGTGTGCGGGCTGGCCAAGCGGCTGGAGGAGGTCTGGCTGCCCGGCGAGGACCTGCCGGTGATCCTCGCCCGCTCCAGCGAGGCCCTTTACCTGCTCCAGCGAGTACGCGACGAGGCCCACCGCTTCGCCATCACCTACCATCGATCCAAACGGTCGAAGAGTGTCAAGGAAAGCGCTCTGGACGAGGTTCCCGGTCTCGGCCCGGCCCGCAGGCAGGCGCTGATCAAGCATTTCGGATCGGTGAAGCGGCTGCGGGAGGCGACCGCGGCACAGATCTGCGAGGTTCCCGGGATCGGCCCCTCGACGGCCGAGACGATCGTGTCGGCCTTGAAGGGGCAGAACCCATGAGCGAAAGAGAGTCCGCGTTCGTCCTCGTCACCGGAATGTCGGGGGCGGGGCGGAGCACCGCCGCCAAGGCCCTGGAGGACCTGGGGTGGTTCGTCATCGACAACCTGCCGCCCGGGTTGCTGTTCGCCATGGCCGAGGAGGCGGGGCGGGTCAAGCTGGCCGCCGACAAGGTGGCCGCGGTGGTCGACGTGCGCAGCCTCGCCTTCACCAGCGACCTCAACAGCGCGATCGAGGAGCTGGAGGGGCGCGGCGTCGCCGTGCGCGTGGTGTTCCTGGAGGCGAGTGACGAGGAGCTGGTCCGCAGGTTCGAGAACGTCCGCCGCCCGCACCCGCTGCAGGGGGACGGCCGCCTGGTCGACGGGATCGCCCGCGAACGCGGCATACTGCGCGAGGTGCGGGCGAACGCCGACCTGGTGATCGACACCTCCAACCTCAACGTCCACGAGCTCCGCGGGAAGATCGTCGCCTTCTTCGGCGGCGAGGACCGCCCAGGGCTGCGGGTCAACGTCGTCTCCTTCGGCTACAAGTACGGCCTGCCCGTCGACGCCGACCTGGTCGTCGACTGCCGGTTCCTGCCCAATCCCCACTGGGTCCCCGAACTCCGCCCGATGAACGGACTGGACGCCCCCGTACGGGAGTACGTTCTCAACCAAGCGGGTGCGAAGGAGCTCCTCGACGCCTACGAGGAAGTGTTCACCATCATCGCCTCCGGCTACACCCGCGAGGGCAAGAGCTACGCCACGCTCGCCGTTGGCTGCACCGGCGGCAAGCACCGCAGCGTCGCCATGGCCGAGCAGATCGGCGGGCGGCTGCGCGACAGGGGTGGCATGGAGGTGCAGGTGAGCCATCGGGATGTGGGCCGGGAGTGAATGAAGGTCTCAAGGTCGTCGCGCTGGGCGGGGGACACGGGCTGTACGCCTCGTTGTCGGCGCTGCGGAGGGTCACCTCCCGGCTGACGGCGGTGGTGACCGTCGCCGACGACGGGGGCTCCAGCGGCCGTCTTCGCCGCGAGCTCGGTGTGCTCCCCCCGGGGGATTTGAGGATGGCCCTGGCGGCCCTGTGCGGTGACGACGAGTGGGGGCGCACCTGGAGCGAGGTCGTCCAGCACCGCTTTCGCAGCGAGGGCGACCTGCACGGCCACGCGATCGGCAACCTGCTGATCGTGGCGCTGTGGGAGCGGCTCGGCGACACGGTGTCGGGCCTCGACTGGCTCGGGCGGCTGCTCGGCGCGCACGGGCGGGTGCTGCCGATGGCCTCGGTGCCGCTCGACATCGCCGCCGAGGTCGAGCTGGACGGCGAGGTGAGCACGGTGCGCGGTCAGGTGGCCTGCGCGCTCACGCCCGGCAGGGTCCGGGCCATCTCGCTGCTCCCGGAGGACCCGCCGGCGTGCCCCGAGGCCGTCCGCGCGGTCCTGGACGCCGACTGGGTGGTGTTCGGTCCCGGTTCCTGGTTCACCAGCGTGCTGCCCCACCTGAAGGTGCCCGAGCTGGCCGAGGCGCTGCACGCCACCCGCGCCCGTCGCCTGGTCGCGCTGAACCTCGCCCCGCAGGCGGGGGAGACCGACGGATTCTCCCCCCAGAAGCACCTGGAGGTGCTGCGCCAGCACGCGCCCTCCCTGGAGATCGACGTCGTCGTCGCCGACACCGGGGTGATCGACGACCGTGATGAGCTGGACAAGGCCGCGGCCGACCTCGGGGGGAGGCTGGTCCTCGCCTCCGTGGCGGACGAGGACGGCTCCCCGCGACACGATGCACAACGTCTTGCCTCCGTCCTGGACGAGATTTTCCGTGAGAAGCGTTGATCCTGGTCAGCGGTGCTCAGGAGTGCGAGAAACTTCTGTGAGCCCGATTTATCTCGGGTCGCAAGGGGTCTGTATGGGGGAGGACGAACACGCATGGCGATGACAGGTGTGGTCAAGGACGAGCTGAGCAGGCTGCCGATCCTGAAGCCTTGCTGCCGTAAGGCCGAGGTGTCGACGCTGTTGCGTTTCGCGAGCGGGTTGCACCTGGTGAGCGGCCGGATCGTGATCGAGGCCGAGCTTGACACCAACGTCACCGCTCGGCGGCTGATCAAGGACATCGGCGAGGTCTTCGGGCACAAGGCCGAGGTGCTCGTCCTGGCCCCGGCCGGGCTGCGCAAGGGCTCGCGCTACCTCGTGCGGGTCTACCGCGACGGGGAGGCGCTCGCCCGCCAGACCGGTCTGATCGACAACCACGGGCGCCCGGTCAGGGGCCTGCCCCGCCAGGTCGTCGCGGGGGCGACCTGTGACGCGGAGGCGGCCTGGCGGGGGGCGTTCCTGGCGCACGGCTCGCTGACCGAGCCGGGGCGTTCGATGTCGCTCGAGGTCACCTGCCCGGGGCCCGAGGCGGCGCTCGCGCTGGTCGGGTCCGCGCGGAGGTTGAAGATCCACGCCAAGGCGAGGGAGGTGCGCGGCGTCGACCGGGTGGTGGTCCGCGACGGCGACGCCATCGGCGCGCTGCTGACCCGGCTGGGCGCCCACGACAGCGTGCTCGCCTGGGAGGAGCGGCGGATGCGCCGCGAGGTCCGTGCGACGGCGAACCGGCTCGCCAACTTCGACGACGCCAACCTGCGCCGTTCGGCCCGTGCCGCGGTCGCGGCGGGGGCGAGGGTTCAGCGTGCCCTGGAGATCCTCGGGGAGGAGGCCCCCGAGCATCTGGTGATCGCCGGTCGCCTGAGGGTGGAGCACAAGCAGGCGTCCCTGGAGGAGCTGGGTCAGCTCGCCGACCCGCCCCTGACCAAGGACGCCATCGCCGGTCGCATCCGCCGCCTGCTGGCCATGGCCGACAAGCGGGCCCAGGACATCGGCGTTCCCAACACCGAGGCCAATCTCACCGTCGACATGCTGGCCCCGTAGACCGTCGTCGGGATCGCGCCACCGGAAAGGCCGGTCGGCGGGGCTCAGGGCTGGCTCAGGGCTGCTTCCTGGGCTCGAAGTAGTTCGTGTGGTCGGCGGCCTCGTCCGGCTGCGAGACGGACGAGGCGGCGAGGGCGTCGTGGGCCTCTCGGGCGGCCTTGACGCGCCTGTTCACGAAGCTGAAGCCCGCGTAGGCGGCGACCACCCAGAACAGCAGCGAGATGGGGTCCTGGCGCAGGAGCTCGGGGAAGGCGTCGAGCACCCGGGCGAGGGCGGGGCCGTAGTCCTCGCCGGACACCTGCGCCCAGGCGACGGTGGATCCGACGATCTGGCCGAGCGCGGCGCCGGCGAGGGAGAAGAAGGCGGCGAGCGGCGGCAGCACCGGGCTGGTCGGCTTGACCGCGATCATGGCGAGGCCGACGAGGAGACCGACGCCGATGGCGGCGAAGCCGATCTCGTACCCGCTGAAGGCGATGAGCGCGCCGTAGGCCCCGGCGCCGGCGGCGGTGCCCAGCAGGCCGGTAATAATGCCTGGTAGGAGGCCGTTCGCCAGGTGTGGGTCGTTATCTGTCACAGCAGATTCTCCTGGGGGTTGGGGTGTTTGTAGTGACGAGTCGGGCACTTTACTTGAATGGTGCGATACCTGTTCGTGGGTTAGCGAATAACGGAGCACCCCCTCAAGTGGTCTAGGCCAATTTGGGTCCGATAAGGTTCGTGGTTGAGGTTTCAGCCCGCATCAAGTCGCCGGATCCGAGAGACCGGCGCATCGACGTACGAGGAGATCGGCACCGTGACCATCCGCGTAGGCGTCAACGGATTTGGCCGCATCGGCCGCAACTTCTGGCGCGCGGTCGCTGCCAGCGGCAAGGACATCGAGATCGTGGCGGTCAACGACCTGACCGACAACGCCACGCTCGCGCACCTGCTGAAGTACGACAGCATCCTCGGCCGTCTGCCGTACGAGGTCAAGAGCACCGCCGACGAGATCATCGTCGACGGCAAGACCATCAAGGCGTTCGCCGAGCGCGACCCGGCCAAGCTGCCCTGGGGCGACCTGGGCGTGGACGTCGTCGTCGAGTCGACCGGCTTCTTCACCGACGCCAACAAGGCCCGCGTGCACGCCGAGAACGGCGCCAAGAAGGTCATCATCTCGGCTCCGGCCAAGAACGAGGACGTCACCGTCGTGATGGGCGTCAACCACGACAAGTACGACCCGGCGAACCACACGGTCATCTCCAACGCCTCCTGCACCACCAACTGCCTGGCGCCGATGGCCAAGGTCCTCAACGACACCTTCGGTATCGAGAAGGGTCTGATGACCACGATCCACGCCTACACGCAGGACCAGAACCTGCAGGACGCCCCGCACAGCGACCTGCGCCGCGCCCGCGCCGCCGCGATCAACATCGTGCCGACCTCGACCGGTGCCGCCAAGGCCATCGGCCTGGTGCTGCCCGACCTCAAGGGCAAGCTCGACGGCTACGCGCTGCGCGTGCCGATCCCCACGGGCTCGGCCACCGACCTCACCGTCGAGGTCGGCCGTGAGACCACCGTCGAGGAGGTCAACGCCGCGATCAAGGCCGCGGCCGAGGGCGAGCTCAAGGGCTACCTCAGCTACAACGAGGACCCGATCGTCTCCGCCGACATCGTGACCGACCCGGCGTCCTGCATCTTCGACGCGCCCCTCACCAAGGTGATCGGCAACCAGGTCAAGGTCGTCGGCTGGTACGACAACGAGTGGGGTTACTCCAACCGCCTCGCCGACCTCATCGAGCTGGTCGGCGCCGACCTCTGATGAAGGACATCTCCGAGTTCGACGTGGACGGTCGGCGCGTCCTGGTGCGCGCCGACCTCAACGTCCCCCTGGAGGGGGACGTCATCACCGACGACGGCCGCATCCGCGCCTCGGTGCCGACGATCAAGGAGCTCGCGGGCCGAGGGGCCCGCGTGGTCGTCGTCGCGCACCTGGGACGCCCCAAGGGCAAGCCGAACCCGGAATACTCCCTCGCCCCGGTCGCCAAGCGGCTGGGTGAGCTCCTGGGGGCCGACGTCGCCTTCGCGACCGACGTGGTCGGCGAGTCCGCCCAGGCCGTCGTGGAGGCCCTCCAGGACGGCCAGGTGGCCCTGCTGGAGAATCTGCGCTTCGAGCCGGGCGAGGAGTCCAAGGACGACGAGGAGCGGGCCGCCTTCGCCGCCAGGCTCGCCGCCTTCGCCGACGTCTACGTGGGCGACGGCTTCGGCGCGGTGCACCGCAAGCACGCCAGCGTCTACGACGTGCCCGGTCTGCTGCCGCACGCCGCGGGCCGGCTCGTCCTGGCCGAGGTCGAGGTGCTCAGGAAGCTGACCGACGAGACCGAGCGGCCGTACGCCGTGGTGCTCGGCGGCGCCAAGGTCTCCGACAAGCTCGGCGTGATCGGCAACCTGCTCACCAAGGTCGACCGGCTCCTCATCGGCGGCGGTATGGCCTACACCTTCCTGGCGGCCCAGGGCTACGAGGTCGGCAGGTCGCTGCTCCAGGAGGACCAGCTCGACAAGGTGCGGGGCTTCCTCGACGAGGCCGCCAAGCGCGAGGTCGAGATCGTCCTGCCGGTCGACGTGCTCGCGGCCGTCGAGTTCGCCGAGGACGCCGAGTACGAGGTGGTCGACGCCACCGCGATCCCGGCCGACCGCGAGGGGCTCGACATCGGCCCGCGCACCCGCGAGCTGTTCGCGGGCAAGCTGGCCGACGCCAGGACGGTGTTCTGGAACGGCCCGATGGGCGTCTTCGAGTTCGAGGCCTTCTCCGGGGGAACTCGCGCGGTCGCCGAGGCGTTGATCGCCTCTGAGGCCTTCACCGTCGTCGGCGGGGGAGACTCGGCCGCGGCGGTGCGCAGGCTCGGCCTGGCGGAGGACGGGTTCTCCCACATCTCCACCGGTGGCGGTGCCAGCCTCGAATACCTGGAGGGCAAGACCCTCCCCGGACTCGTGGCGCTGGAGCGGTAGAAAGTGAACCCACGCGACGAGCGGAGCGGCCGGTCGACGACCGACGCCCGCCCAGTGAACAAGGAGTGGTGAGCGAACGATGAGCACACCTCGTAAGCCGCTCATGGCCGGCAACTGGAAGATGAACCTCAACCACCTCGAGGCCATCGCGCACACCCAGAAGCTCGCCTTCGCGCTGAACGACAAGGACTTCGACCGGGTCGAGGTGGCCGTGCTGCCGCCGTTCACCGACCTGCGCAGCGTGCAGACCCTGGTGGACGGCGACAAGCTGCGGATCGTCTACGGCGCGCAGGACCTGTCACAGCACGACGGCGGCGCCTACACCGGCGAGGTCTCCGGGGCGATGCTCTCCAAGATCGGCTGCACCTTCGTGCTCGCCGGTCACTCGGAGCGCCGCCAGTATCACCGCGAGGACGACGACGTCGTCAACGCCAAGGTGCAGGCGGCCTACCGCCACTCGCTCACCCCCATCCTGTGCGTGGGGGAGGGCCTGGAGGTGCGCAGGGCGGGCGACCAGGTGGCCCACAGCGTCGCGCAGCTCGACGGCGCGCTCCGCAAGGTGAACGCCGAGCAGGTCGCCTCCATCGTGCTCGCCTACGAGCCGGTGTGGGCGATCGGCACCGGCGAGGTGGCCACCCCGGACGACGCGCAGGAGGTCTGCGGGGCACTCCGGGCGCGACTCGCCGAGCTGTACGACGCAGAAGTGGCCGCCGGTGTCCGTATCCTTTACGGTGGGTCGGTCAAGTCTGACAACATCGCGGGCATCATGGCGCAGCCTGATGTCGACGGTGCCCTGATCGGTGGCGCGAGCCTCGATCCCGGGGAGTTCGTCAAGATTTGCCGTTTCGGCGAATTGTCGAACTGACTGAGCCATTCGGTGGGTGCGACTTGACAGCACGTCATACCCTCTTAGAGCAGGTTTGAATCGTCACGCCTTCGGCGTACACAAGGGTCGTGCCCGGACGCGGGTCACGCGCACATAGGGAACAGGTCAACGGTGACAATCGGAATCTCCATCGCCCTCATCCTGTCGAGCTTGCTGATGATGCTGCTCGTCCTGCTCCACAAGGGCAAGGGCGGTGGCCTCTCGGATCTGTTCGGTGGCGGTTTCTCGTCGTCGTTCGGAGGCTCCTCGGTGGTGGAGCGCAACCTCGACAGGCTCACCGTCATCACCGGTGTCGTCTGGTTCGTCTGCATCATCGCGCTGGGCCTGCTCCTGCGGCCCTGACCTGGCTTCGCGACAGGCGTGACAGTGGTTCAGTCCCCGCATCCCCAAGCGGCGGGGCCATCGAGCAAGGAGTTCATCCGTGGGTAGTGGCAACGCGATCCGTGGCAGCCGTGTCGGTGCCGGCCCGATGGGGGAGGCGGAGCGCGGCGAGGCGGCCCCCCGTGTGCGGGTGCCTTTCTGGTGCGCGAACATGCACGAGACGCGCCCCAGTTTCGCCAGCGACGCGGCCGTCCCCGAGTTCTGGGACTGCCCCCGGTGTGGTCTCCCCGCCGGTCAGGACGAGGCGAACCCGCCCGCCCCGCCGCGTAACGAGCCTTACAAGACGCACCTCGCGTATGTGAAGGAACGCCGCAGCGACAAGGATGGCGCGCAGATCCTCGCCGAGGCCCTGGAGCGGCTGCGCTCCTCCTCACGCCCGATCTACTAGCCGGTCCCTCGGGTTCCGGACCTTCGGGTTCCGGAGGACCCTCGGGGACGGCTCGACGGCGAGTACGCGGAAAGACCTCCGCGGGTGGAATCCACCCGCGGAGGTCTTTCCGCGTTCCGGGGGTTTTCGCGATCGCCGGGAACCGCTTACCGGGCCGGCCCCGCGCCCTCTCGGTGAACTCCGGTGTCGTGGATGGTGAGGGATGTCCTGGGTAGGGGCTGAAAGATACCCCCGCATAGATATGAGCAGGTGGGGGATCGACATCGCCCTGGAGGTGGTCCCATGAAGGAGCAGCCAGGTACGCACGACCATCCGAAGAGCGCGCTGAACCTGCGGCTCGTTCTGGCGATCTTCGGCCTGGTGGTCTGCACGGTTCTGGCGGTGTTCGCGGCTCAGGGCGGATTCACCCTGCTCACCGTGGCCCTCGCCGTCCTGGCGGCCGTCGCGGCGGTGGACATCGTGGTGGTCGGGATCAGGATCGCCCGCAGGCGCCGACGCGGTGAGCGGCACACCCTGTTCGAATGAACCGTCCCCTCCGGCCTTCCCGGCCGGGCTCCCGTCTTCCTGGCGGGGTCCGTGGCGGAGGACGGATCCCCGAAGACGACGGAAGCCCGGCCGGGGCCGGGCTTAGCTGGAGACGACGCTCTCAACCCGGTCCCTGGCCGGGTTGAGCAGCCGTCGCGCTGATCTCACATCCATCTGTCTATGGCCTGTTGGGATAGTCGGGCCTGTTGGGGTAGTCCGGCCGATTGGGCATGTCCGTTCGACCGGGCATGTCCGTCCTGTGGGAGCTGTCTCCTCGATGGGACATGCTTCCCTTGTGTGACATTCCGGCCATCTTCTTGGTGCCCATCGCCACCGCTCCCAGACCGAGCAGGAGGATGACGATGCCGGTGACGACGTTGTTCCAGATGCTGCCCCTCGTCGCCGAGCCGGTGATCCAGGGAGCGATGATGGTCCAGATTCCGATCACCGGGGCGACCCAGCTGACCCCGTAGGTCCGGCCGTAGGCGGACGCGAAGGCCAGGGCCAGCGCGGCGACCGCGATACCGGTGACGAGGTTGCTCACCGAGAGCCTGGACAGGCCGTTGAAGCCGACCACCCAGGGTGAGATCGCCAGATACAGGCCCGCCAGAAGGCCCAGTCCTTCGATGGCCTGGGCCACCGAGCTGGAGCCCGCTCGTTCGTACCTCTCCCGCATCTCGATGAGATCGGGGTGATGTTCCAGGCTTGCGGGTCTCGTCATGACCCATGCCCCCTTCCGGTTTCACGCGAAATACGATCCGCTGTGAAAGCGAACTCTTACCGATATACCCGACATAAGCTCCAAGCAGCCCAAAGAGCCACAAATCTAGACAATGAAATCCTTGGGCTACGGAGATCCGAAGGCCACCCTCACACGACCCGCCTCGACTTCCGGTGGGCGAGAAGTCAGGACGTCGTGACCCCTCTCAGGGGCGATGAGGACGAGAAGCCGGAGATCCTGCGGTCGTATCTCGACCGGTTGCGACCCCTCTCAGGGGCGATGAGGACCTCCCCGACTCGCATCTACGACGCCTTAGCGCGTAGAGAGTTGCGACCCCTCTCAGGGGCGATGAGGACCTCCGACCTGAAGAAGTGGCTGCAGGCGGTGATGCCGTTGCGACCCCTCTCAGGGGCGATGAGGACCGACGGTGCCGTCGAGCAGGCGGTCATCTATTGGGAGTTGCGACCCCTCTCAGGGGCGATGAGGACCGCGACTACGGGTACCCCGACTGGTTGGATACCTGTATGTTGCGACCCCTCTCAGGGGCGATGAGGACCGCGACTACGGGTACCCCGACTGGTTGGATACCTGTATGTTGCGACCCCTCTCAGGGGCGATGAGGACCGGGCGCCACCGTGTCCGGTGTCGCCTGCACGCTCAGGTTGCGACCCCTCTCAGGGGCGATGAGGACCCGTTGAGCAGGCCAAGAAGCTCGCCGCCGACATCGCGTTGCGACCCCTCTCAGGGGCGATGAGGACCCGCCCAGCGCAGCCGGACCGTCCGCTCACAGGTATGAGTTGCGACCCCTCTCAGGGGCGATGAGGACCCCCCAAGGTAAAGTCCCAGGTCAGTAGCCTGTTTGCCGAGTGGATTCGGGGCTGTTTTGCAGTGAACCTCCGGTCGTGCAGGAAACCCGGGGGGTCTGCTGCAAAACGGTGTGATCACCGCGATGGCACGGAGATTACAGGATGTCGCTGGGGGCGGGTTGGGCGATGCCCCATTCCTGGCGTTGGGGTGTGGTGCCGGGCGGGAAGCTGAAGACGAGGACGCTGTCGTATCCGGCGTCGATCACCCCCTCGACCTCGTGCCGGAACCGGCGTAGTTGTGCCGGGCTCAGCGCGCCTTCGAAGACGCTTCGCTGCACGTGGTGCAGATACTGCCGGCACAGTCGCAGGATGGCGGCGTTGCGTTTGGCCAGGGTGTCGTAGACCACCACGACGTACACGCGACCTCACCACCAGATCTTGAACGGCTTGTACGGGGTGCCCTCCAGGCAGGTGCGGGTGAGCTGGAGGGCTTCGAGGTAGAGCAGCTCGTCGTAGGCGACGTTGCGGCCGAGGGTGCGGTGCTGGACGGTCACCGACAATTCATCGCGTACGGTCTGCACGACGAGTTTGCGGCCGGAGTCGCTGAGCATCGCCTGGTTGCTGCCGACGTCGAAGTGGGTTGGTTTGAGCTGGCCTCGCCCGGCGAGCCGGAGCAGCAGCCGTTCGGCGAACAGCGGTTTGAACACCTCGGCGAGATCCAGGACCAGCGAGTGACGCTGGCGTTCCATGTTGCTGTGCAGGAACGCCACCCCCGAGTGCAGCGGGGTGAGCCGCACCGCCGACAGCAGTCGTGAGTAGGTGATCCCGTTGACATAGCCGATGAAGGCGTTCCCGGCGTTGAGCGGTGGTCGGCGGCTGCGGCCGTTCAGCCGGAGCCATTCGGGGAGCCGGGTGTCCAGGACGGCCCAGGCCGAGCGGCGGAAGGTGCCTTCGATGCCCATCAGCTCCTCGCGCGTGGCCGCCTCCGCGATGGAGGATTCCAGCACCGACATCGGCCGGGCCAGCAGCTTGCGGTCGATCACCCGCCGTACGTTCGCCGCGGTGCTCGCCACGATCGCGCGAGCGATGACGAGGGAGGCCGCGGGGTCGTCGGCGAGCCGGGCCTGGGCGATGACGGTCTGGCCCGAGGTGCTGGTGTCGGAGGTCAGCAGCGAACCGGCGTAGTCGCCGTAGTGGCTGAGAAAGTGGACGTTGACCCGGTGCTGGTTGAGCAGGCTGATCACGGCGGTGTTGAGATCGACAGACTCGCAGGCCACGATGTCGCGGACGTCGGTGATGGGGATGTGCACGGGGGAGCCGTCGACCCGCTCGATCCGCAGTGACTGGTCCTTGCGGCGGATCCGGCAGGGTGTGGTGAGCCAGTAGGTCCGGGCGGCAGTCGGCATTTACTCGTTCCAGCAGTAGTCGGTGTAGGAGCAGCCCCGGCAGCCCGACCGGGCGAGGAGGGGCGGGGAGGTGGTCGCGGAGACCACCTCCAGGACTTCGGCGATGTCGGCCTCGGCCTGTTCGGCGGCCTGGGGGGTGTACGGCAGCCGCTTGGTGCGGCGGGTTTTGGGATAGTGCAGGATGCCGCCCTGGGCGGCGATTCCGATGGCGTGCAGTCGGTAGCAGTAGTGCATCGCCTGGGCCTCGTCGGCCCTGCTGGGCTTGGCGGACGACTTGACCTCGTGCACCCAGGCCGCGCCGTCGAGATGGTCCAGTTGCGCGGCACCGAGATCGATGGGGGAGCTACGGGTGTAGGAGGTCTCGTGGACGGCCTCGCCCAGCTGGACGGTCGCGCTCAGGTGCTCGGGGCGGATCCCGCGTGCGTACAGCCACAGCTGACGCCGGCAGTGGTAGAGGTATTTGACGTGGACGCCGCCCACGTCCTCGGCGCCGATCACAGCACCTCACCCGCCTGGTAGACCTGGGCGGCCCGGCCGTGGATCTCGCCCAGGCCCAGCCGTCCGTCGTAGTCGGCGTTGACGATCCGCAGGCCCAGCTTCCTCTCCCAGGAGGTGAGGGGAGTGCCCCAGTGCGGCATCGGGATCAGGTAGCGCTCGGCCAGCAGGCGTCCGGCCGCCCTGTCACCGGTCACCTGGCGAAGATCCGCCTCGTAGGCGTCGCGATCCTGGGCGAGAACCGCCTCCGTGCCGTCGAACAACTCGTCGAACAGCTCGGTCAGCTCGTCCCGGCTGACGAAGGGGTGGGCGAAGCCGAGGAACGCGTCGGTGAACCTCGTCTGGTTTTCCAGCACCTCGGCGGACCACTCCCGTCCCCACGCGGTGTCGTACACCTCGTCCAGCCAGGCGCGTGCGTGCCCCTCGTCGACCTCGTCGCCGTCGTGGCGGGCCAGGATGTTCCAGCCCGCCTCGACCGGAAGACGGGGATAGACGCCGTCGGCGTACTCCTGGTCGCCGCCCCTGCGCCGGGGAGCGAAGGTCGCCGGGTGGACGACCACGTCGGCGGGTGGCCGGGCCGCGACCCGGTTGACCCGGCCGAACCGCTGCAGCAGGGCCTCCAGCGGCGCCGCCGAGGTGAACAGGCAGTCGAAGTCCACGTCCAGGCTCACCTCGACGACCTGGGTGGCGACCACCAGCCCCGGCAGCCGTGGACGGCCGGCGCCGAAACGGTCACCGATCCCCTTCTCCAGCACGCTCCGGTCCATCCGACGAAACCGCGAGTGCAGCAGGAACGCGGCCTCCTCGTCCGTCTCCGGTGCCAGTTCGGCGAACAGGTGCTGGGCGTCGGCCACGTTGTTCGCCACCACCAGCACCGATGCGCCGTCCGCGAGCCGGTCTTTGATCTCCTCGACGGAGTCGGGGTCGGTCAGGTGCCTCTCACGCAGCGAGAGGCGGTGACGCAGCGGAGCACCCTCGGTCGCGGCCTGGACCAGGTGAGCATCCTGCTCCAGCGCCTGACGGAACAGGTGGATCAACGCGTCCGGCAGCGTGGCCGACAGTACGGCGATCCGCCCGCCGAGCCGCTCCCACAGCCGGGCCGTCGCCAGGATGTAGCCGAGCCGCCGAGGATCGTAGGCGTGCAACTCGTCCAGCACGAACACCGAGTTCGCGGCGTCGACCAACGTTCCCGAGTGCGCAGGACCGGCCAGCACGCCCCGCAGGATCTGGTACGGCGTGCCCACCCGTACGGTCTCCCGGAAAAGCCGGGTCGCCGCTGCCCGGGAGACGGCCTTCCTTGCGGCCTCCGCCTGCTCGTCCTCACCGTCCTGCGGGCAGATGGCGGTCGCGAGGTGGTAGGAGGCGGCTCGCGAGTGCATCACCCCCACCAGCGTGCCGTCTCCCAGCAGGCCGCCCAGCCGCTCGGTCATCGCGTTGATCGAGGCAAGGTACGGCAGCGTGAAGAAGACCCTCGGCACACCGCCCGTCTCCCCGGCGATCGCGACGGTCTGCGCCGCCGCCCACAGCAGCCCGGCCTCGGTCTTGCCCGAGCCGGTCGGCGCCCGCAGCAACAGATGGCCGTCCACCGCGGCCGCCTCCACCTGGTGGGGACGCAAGGTGTGGCCCTTCTCGGCGAACGTCTTCTCCAGCAACGGCCGGAAGGCGGCGTCGAAAGGCTGACGGGTGTGGAACGTTCCGTGAGCTGAGGAGACATGGTCGGCCAGCGTGACGGACCCCTGCACCAGCACCGCCGCAAGTCCCCGGTCCGGTTCCGAGGGAAGCTCCCACTCGTCCAGCAGCCGGGCGAACATCCGCAGGGCCTCCCCAGCGACATCAGGCTCCTGCGGCGGCGAGGGTATGACGGGCAGCCCCGCCGACCTCGCGGTGGAGACGAGCCAGTCGGCGAGTTCGGCGGCCACGTCCCCCGGGATCGGCTGGAATCGCTCCCGCCACTCCTCTTCACCGGCACCGCCGTACGCCAGGCTGAGCGAACCGCGCCCGCCCTCCAGCGAGCGGTGGTGGGTGGCGACACCGGCGGCCACCCAGAGCAGCAGACGCTCGTCGTCGATCAGACCGGGCAGGAAACCCAGCGAGACGACCTCGTGGCGTTCACCCCACGATCTGATGAGGCCGTTGAGCATCGCCTGGAAGCCGTCCGGGATCTTCCCGGCGTCATGACACAGCGCGGCCAGGCAGACCGTGGGCCAGAACATCCCGTCGGTGACCTCGTCCAGCAGGGCGACCCGACCCACCCGCCGACGCAGCGCGACGGCGCCCGCCAGCGTGGCGGCGAGGTGAGCGGTGAGCCTCTCCTTCGGCGCGCTCTTGGCCAGCATTCTCTCCAGGGCCACGATCACGCCTCCATGGTCGCGAGCCGGCCGGGATGGACCGGGGGGAGAAGCGCCACCGCCCGGCCCTCTTCGTCCGCCCAGTCGCAGGTGACCATGAGGTCACTTCGCCCGGAGGTGTCGAAGTGGTAGCCGTCCCAGCGCGTCCGGTGGCGGTCGAGCGAGACCGAGGTCGGCAGCCGCAGCAGGGTTCCGACCGGTGGCGGGGTGATCGTCTCGGGCAGGAGGGCGGAGCCCTGGCGGCCGGGACCGGGTAGCAGCGCGACACGCCGGGTCGCCAGTCCGACCAGATCCTGGCTCCTGCCCAGCCGCAACGGCCACACCGGCCTGCGCAGCCTGCGCTCCCACAACTCGACGTCCTCGGTGAGCCACACCGTCAGCGTCACATCGGCGAGGAACCCGCGCTCCCGAGGGGTCGAATCGGCCTTCTTGCCGGTGGCGTCCAGTGGGTGATAGGTCTCCAGGTCACTCCCCATGCCACGGGCGTGGAACGCCATCGCGAACCGGGTTCGCTCGTCGACGGCCTCCCAGCCTCCGGTCGCGGCCGCGAGCATGCCGCCCACCGTCGCAGGGGGAGGGCAGGGCAGCGCCACCTGGACTCCCGCGTACAGCGGATTGCGGAAGGAGGCGATCGGCGCGGTCACCGTGACTTCCAGAGCCTCCCGCGGCGCCGCTGAAAGGTCGGCCGTCATACCTTGGGGTCCTCGAACCAGGCGTCTCGCTCGCCGCGTTCGATCTGCTCGGCCAGGCCGCCCAGCAGCACCCGGGGATGGTCGACGACGAGGCTTCCCGCGGTGATCAGGTCGGCGAGCTCGGCGCGCACCTGGTCACGCTGCTCGCCGAGGAACCCCGGAGCCCAGCCCAGCAGCACAGGCCCGTCCAGCTCGTCGGCCCACGCCTCGATCTCGGCGCGCAACACGCCCGCGTCGAACCGAGCCCGCTCGCCCCGGACACCGAGCACCCGGGTGAAGGGATTGACGCCGCCCTTCACCGGCGCGAGCAGGATCAGCGCCGGGGTGCGGTCCCCGTAGTGCATCGACTGCTTGGCACCCCCGCGTACCGCCGTCAGCGTCCGCAGCAGCAACGAGGCCCGGCGGCGCCGCTCGGCGATTCCCAGCCGCAGCGCCGAGGACCCCCTGAAGACGACCGGCTCCGCGCCGTTGTCCTGAGCCTCCTTCGCGGCCGGTTCCGGGAGGGCGACCTTCACCCCGGTCCCGTCGGTCTCGAAGACACCGACCCTCGGCAGGTCCAGCAGTACGTCTCCGGCGAGCTCCGCGCTGTAGAACTCGTGACCGTGCAGCACCGGGTTCTCCCCGGCACCGAAGCCCCGGCTCATCGTGCCGAAGTCCCGCTCGGGCCGGCGCGGGACCACCGAGACGAAGGTCCCGGTGGCCAGCACCGTATCCCGCTGGCAGGTCTTGGTCTTGTCACCCTTGACCGCGACCATGTAGCCGAACAGATCGTCGTCGAGGTAGAGATCGGGACGGCCGTTGGTGTAGGCCTGCTGCTTCTGGCCGCTGCCCGACCGGATCACCGGCGAGGACGGCTCGGAGGCGGGCAGCGAGTCGCGCACCCAGCGGCGGAACGCCTGCGCCGAGACGTACGGATGGGTGTCACGCCCGACGCGCAACTGCTTCACCCTGGCGACGTTGTCCTCGCCCAGGCCGTTGTTCGGCGCCCCGGCCACCACATCCAGAACGATCTTTCCTACCAGGTAGCTCATGCTTCGTCCTTCATGTACTCGATGTCCTCCGGGTGGTCCTTCTCCTCGGTCGCCATCTCGGCGGCGACCTCGGCCCGGTCCCCGGGGTTGAACTTCAGCTCGTGAAGCCGCTGGACCACCGAGACGAGGAGCAACTGCCGGTGGAACCAGGCGTCCTCCACCTCGGGGTCGAACAGCAGCCGGAACTGGTTCTCGGTGATCAGCGGGCCGTCGATCCCGCTTTCTGCGTCGAGCAGGGCGTCGATGTTGCGGCGCATCAGCCAGTGCCGCATCTGCTTCTGCTCCTTCAACGTCGCGTTGAACCGCCGGAGCTGCCCCGCGGAGTTCTCGGCGTTCAACCAGGCCGCCACCTGCGCCCCGGCCGCCTTGACCTCGTCTACCTCGTTCTGGTTCATCCGCATCACCTCGATCACTAGGGAGAAGCACAGTTCGGCCAGGTCGGCCGTGTCGTCACCGATCACGCCCCGGTCCAGCCGCGCGGCCAGATACCGGCCGCAGGCTCCGGCGATCCGCTCCGGCGACCGGAAGGCGTTACGGGCCAGCCCGACGACGCCCGGCCTGTCGGCCGTGGCATGCGCACGCAGCAGAGCCGGAAAGCCACGCCTACGCGGAGGCCGCGACGAGCGCCGCAGCCACTCGGCGACGGGCTGCTCCATCGACTGGATCTCCAGCGTCTGGCCCCGGTTGTTGTTGCCGAAGACCAGCAGATCCACCCCAGCCGTCAGCCGGTCCTCGTGGTGCCGCAGAGCCTGCAGCGCCAGCACCTCCCGTGCGGGAACCCCTTGGGGGTCGGCCCTGCCCAGAGCGATGAACTGCCGATTGCGCTCCACCCGCCGCGACAGCGTCCGCGCCATGAACCGCTCGTCCCAACTGTGCAGAGCGGTCGACGGCCCACCCGTCAGACGACAGCCGTACGGCAGGGCGTAGAAACTGCACAGGCACGGCCAGCACAGGGCCATTCCGGCATGTCCGCGCGGTGTGTTGTTGCGGTAGAGGTCGCTTTCCGCCAGCGGCACATCCACCTTCCCGAAGAACCCCACCGCGCCACGCCCGCACAGCACACACGCCGCCGTCGGCCAGGTCTTCTCCTCGGGCCGCGTCCGCCAGGCCCGCACGGCACCTTCGATGGTGCCCTTGTCCTTCTTCGCGTTGCTGAGGTGGTTCATCTTGGAGTTCGGAAAGAAGGACAGACTCGACTTGAGCCAGAAACCCCGGTCGCTCTTCGTGTCACGGACCAGGGCCGCGGTGACGGCGTCCTCGGTGACCCTGTCCACCGCGTCTCCGAACATCTTGGGAGTGAGCTTCTCCGGCGACGACGCCTCGCCGAGCAACGCCAGGGCGTAGGCGCCGATCCGCTGGAGCGGATGGGCGGTGAGCACCGGTCGCGACTGCTCGTCGTCGCTTCCGTCCACGTGCCGGCCTGGTTCTACGCGCTGATGCGGCTCGCTTATGACACCGACCGTTTCGCTCACGCGGCGATCCAGCCGAAGCCGGCCGCGTTGGCCTGGCCCAGGCCCCAGCTCCAGATCGCCTGGAGCGTCTCCGGCGGCCCGGCCAGCTCCACCTCGATCGGAGCACCCGGCTTCGCACCCTGACCCACCGTGAAGGAACGCTTCGCCCCCACCCAGGAGATCTCCGTCAGCGACACCTCGGGATCCAGGCCCAGGGTCTCGGCCTTGCGCCGCAGGTTGCGCTGGAAGAACACCGGGAACTCCGGGTCGGTCGGCAGCAGCCACGCCTGCCGGGTGGTTCGCTGCCCCGACTCCTCGCGGCCGGTGCCCTTCATCACCACCGGCGTACTCGTCCTGAACCGGCCCCGCCCCGACTCGAACCCCGGAGGCTCCACGGCCACGACGTTCAGCACCCGGAACGCCGCCCCGCCCCAGTCCAGCAGCTCACGCCGCTTCACCCCCTGGGCCAGCACAGCTACCACCTCGAAGAGCGGGCTGCCCAGCTCCACCCACCCCTTCCCACCCACGGCGTACGCCCCCCGCCGCCGCGTCGCCTGCGGGAACACCGGCGCCCCATGTCCCAGCGGCACCATCCCGTACGGCCCGGCCCCCTCACCGTGGAATCGCTTCCCGACCTCCGGCGCCTCCCGGGCGAGCAGGTCGTACACCAGGGACCGTCCAGGCGCGAGCACCTTGGTCCACGCGAGCTCGGTAGCCGCCGTGGCGACCTCGATCCGCACCCTCACCGTGTTCCTCCGATCTGTTTCGGCTTGCACTACATACAGATGGACGAAGAGCTCTGGTCCGTGTCCGTGCTGGTCAGCGGGGTGGAGTGCATATGGGGCCACAGAACCGTGGTCTTCGAGGGAAAGATCGGGTTAGTCTGCATGCAGCATCAGGCGCACGCCAGAACCGAGATGTTTTGATCATGTTTTTGCAGCAGACCCCCCGGGTTTTCTGCACTACCGGAGGTTCACTGCAAAACAGCGCTGAAACCCCTCGGGAAACAGGTCGCTGACCTGCGCCTTTACCTTGGGTCCTCATCGCCCCTGAGAGGGGTCGCAACGACAGGCAAGGCGTTTACATGTGACCTACGCCACAGTCCTCATCGCCCCTGAGAGGGGTCGCAACACCGTGACGCCGAGGGAGTTGAACCGGGCGATGGCGTGTCCTCATCGCCCCTGAGAGGGGTCGCAACGTACTCCAGGCCCCCGGCCATGCTGTTGAACCAGGGTCCTCATCGCCCCTGAGAGGGGTCGCAACGCCGCTTTTTGTCAGGGATGCGCATCCCGGCTTGGGTCCTCATCACCCCTGAGAGGGGTCGCAACGCCGGTCTCCCCGGCACGGCGCCAGCGCGGGGTCGTCCTCATCGCCCCTGAGAGGGGTCGCAACGCCGGTCTCCCCGGCACGGCGCCAGCGCGGGGTCGTCCTCATCGCCCCTGAGAGGGGTCGCAACAAGCTATCCAGAATGATGAATCCGTGGACACGGCCAAGTCCTCATCGCCCCTGAGAGGGGTCGCAACGCGTTGGGGAGGATCGGCTGCTTCACTGGCCACCGCGTCCTCATCGCCCCTGAGAGGGGTCGCAACGAATCGCCGCCGCGCAGCAGCCGCCAGGCCAGCGCCGGTCCTCATCGCCCCTGAGAGGGGTCGCAACAACGCGCCCGCACTGGCCCGGATCAGCGGAGTCCTGGTGCTCATCGCCCATGAGGGGGATCACAACGGTGTTTTTGAGAAAACATTCAGGAGGTGAGTTCGCTGTTCAGGTAGGCGCGGAACTCTTTGACCCGGATGGTTGTGGCGTACGGTTCCAGGCGGTCGGAGAACTTGCGGATGCGGCCGACTAGGCGAGGGGAGGCCAACGATCTGGCCATCGGGATGGCGGTTCGTACGGAGTCCACGGCCTGTTCGATTTCGCCCAGGCCCAGGTAAGCGTCAGCGACGCTGACCCGGCTGAGCTGGGCTGAACGGAAGCGGCGTTCACCGTAATCACGCAGGACGGCCTCCACGCAATCGACAGAGCGTCGGTGTTCGCCGATGAGGGACCAGCAGATACCTGCCTCTGCGACGGGCTCGGTTGACTCGTACCACTCAGCCCAGGACGGATCACGGTCGCTGCTGCCCTGGGCGTAGAGCCGCTCGACCTCGCCGAGGAGTTGCTCAACTCGTTTGACGCCGTGACCGTCGCCTGCCTCGCTCATCTTGACCTGGAGGGCCGTCGCCCAGGCTTCTCTGCTCAATAGTTGGGCCATGACGCGCGGTGGAGCCTGGGCCCGCTGGGCGGTGTCCACAGTGGCCCGGGCGAGTCGTACCGCCCAGGCAGGCTGTTCCAGGTAGATCGCCTGGATTGTCATGGTGGTCAGTATCCAGGCGCCCGTCAGTGAGTCGTCGCCGGCCTTGGCCAGTTTGAGTGCTTGGCCGAAGTAGTGCTGGGCCTGGCCGTGATGTCCCAGGTCGAAAGCGGTCCAGCCCGCCTGCAAGGTCATCCCCGCCGCAGCTGTCATCAGCGCGGCCCCGACCTGATCGTTGTAACGGCCGCGCAGCAGCGGCTCCACAGTGCCATAGAGGTAGTCCACCACCGCCGGACGGATCATCCCGGCCCCGAATCGGTGGTCCATCTGACTGAACGCCTGCCGCGTCTCTGTGATCCGTCGGACATCGGAGAGTCCCACGGCTGAGCCGGACCCCTGATAGGCCACTGAGGCGATGGGGGTGCCATAGCTCCACTCCGAAAGCCATCCCCCCAGCGCGGCGGGTACGAACGGTAGCGCGGCCAGTATGTGACGGCGGTCCGGGTCCACGTCGCACCTCCACAGTCGTCCGGCGGCCTCGACGGTAGCCCCGAGCGACAGGTCGCTGAAGTCCGGCAGCAGCCAGGCTTCCGTATCGACCGGATCCGTGCCCTCGATCCATCGGTCGACCTCGGCCGCGTCCACCCCGAACACCTCGGCCATCCGTGCCCGATACACCGGGCGGATGTCCTGATGGCCCCGCTCCCAGCGGCTCCACGTCGTCGACGACACCCACAACGCCGCCGAGATCTGATCCTGGCTCATTCCCATCCGCTTACGGGCTCGTACCAACTCCGGGCGTCCCGCATTCTGATCCACATCGTCCATAACACCCTCCGTCACCCAGGGTTACGAGCCGTCAACTTATTGTCAACGAGTGTGCCTCTCGATCTCCGTTCGTCCGTCAAAACGACCAGGAAACGACCAGCTGGCAAGGTCGCCCATGGGGGTGAGTCGGAGGGATCTTTCCTTTCGGCGTCTCGCGCCGGGTGTGGAAACGCCGACGCTTGGGCCTGTGTCGGATCCATCAGGTGACGTTTCCTGCTGGACACAGTCACCGAAAGCGATGGAGTGCACACATGCGGCCAACTCCCTACGACCCGGCGAGCCCGACCGGCGACCGCGCCAACCGTTCGGCGATCCTCCTCCAGGGACTCGCCGCCGGAGGAGCCCTCTCAGGAGACGCCCGCGCCGACGTCAGCATGTTGGTGGCGATCCTGTATCCGGGCTCCGCCCCTCGCCAGGCGTGCGCGGTCGTACGCCAGGCGCTCCAGGAGTGCGGCGTACTCGATGGGGACGTCACCGACGCGGAGATAATCGTGGCCGAGCTCGCCGCCAACTGCGAAAGGCATGCCCGCCCGCCGTACGAACTCCGTCTCTTCAACCTGGCCGGCGTCCCGACCTGGTGCGAGGTCGTCGACAGTGACCCCGATCTGGGGTGGATTCCCGCGGTCCTTGACCACTCCCGGCCGCAGACCGCCCTGGACCTGTTCGCCGAGAACGGTCGAGGGCTGATCCTGGTCCGCGAACTCTCCCAGGGGCACTGTCGCGCCTACGTCACCACGACCTTCATCGCCAACACCCCCGCCAAGGCCATCGCCTTCGCCCTTCCCACCCTTGCGGGAACTCGCCTGACCTGCCCACCCCTCCTTCACCTGGGCCGCCGCTCAGCCCGCCTCCTCCTGACGGATCTCTCTGCCGCAGTTGAACACGACCGGGACGGCTAAAACGCCGCCTGGGCTCGAAGCGGAGCACCATTCTCATGCCGTCACCTGCCAGCGACCCCGCCCTTTGATCATCACGATGTCCGCAACGGAACCTATACACTCCTTCCGCACTGTCACGTCCGCAGTGAACACGACGCTCACCACCTCCACCACAAAACAGGACGCCTCGCAGACGCCGTGGCATCATGGTGATCATTCTGTTTTGCAGCAGACCTCCCGGGTTTTCTGCACTACCGGAGGTTCACTGCAAAACAGCGCTGAAACCGTTGGGAAAACAGGGCTCTGACCTCAGGCTTTACCTTGGGGTCCTCATCGCCCCTGAGAGGGGTCGCAACGTTACGGCCCCATGAGTTTCCTAAGCGGCGACAGTCCTCATCGCCCCTGAGAGGGGTCGCAACACGGCTACGAGGTGTACGCCCGCCGCAACGTGGAGGGTCCTCATCGCCCCTGAGAGGGGTCGCAACAAGCCGGTCAGGCGCTCAGCCGGATCGGCATGATCAGGTCCTCATCGCCCCTGAGAGGGGTCGCAACGTCACGGCTTTCGTCTTGGGACCGTAGATGCCATCGTCCTCATCGCCCCTGAGAGGGGTCGCAACCACTTGATGCTGGCGGTTACCAGGGTTACCGGAATGTCCTCATCGCCCCTGAGAGGGGTCGCAACATCGCGGGTGTCGCCAGCGCGTAGCGGTCCTTCGTGGGTCCTCATCGCCCCTGCGAGGGGTCGCAACATGCCCTCCCCGGACATCACCTGGGTGACGTCCCCGTCCTCATCGCCCCTTCGAGGGGTCGCAACGTGGCCTGCGGCGGGAACACCAGCAGCCCGCCGGGCAGGTCCTCATTGCCCCTTCGAGGGATCGCAACTCCAGGACGTGGTCCTGCACGTACGGGCGGAGCATCGTCCTCATCGCCCCTTCAAGGGGTCGGAACCCCGGATCCCGGACGCACCCGACCCGCTCACTCTCAATCCTCATCGCTCCTACCAGGGGTTTTCTTTTCGTCCATCTGTAGATGGGCGAAGAGAAAACACGGTGGACAGGAGGGCGGATGCGGCTTTCTCGGGGTGGGAGTGGTCGGGCGAGGGCGCTGTGGGAAGGGGCGTCGGGGTGGTCGGTGGCGGCGCTGGCGGGTGTGGCGGCCGCAGTGGCCGCGGGGACCGTGCCGGATGTGATCAAGGGGTGGATGGGGGACCAGAAATGGTTCCTGACGGTGCTCTGCGTGGCCGCGGCGGCGGTGTTCGCCGGTATCAACCTGTGGCAGCAGCGCAGCAGGGGCGTGGGCATCGTGATCGCCCTGCCGAGGGAGAACTGGCGGGGGCCGTGGAGTGATCAGTGGGTCAGCGCTGCCGTCAATCACGCTCGGCGTGGTCACGATTCCTGTTTCGTCGTACGGCGGGAGATCGAGGTGGCGGTGCTCGGCGCCGATCCGGCCACCAGGATCGCCGCGCGGGAGGCCCGCGAGGATGCGCTTGAGCTGGCCTACGAGCTGGTGAGCGCGCGGCTGACCGAACTGTCGGAGTCGGACCCGTCCACGCCGGTGTCGCTCTACGTCAACGCTGGGCTGCCCGACGCCTTCGACCTGGGGGCGAAGTTCAAGTTCAACGTGCAACGGGATCTGAGGGGGATCAGCCCTGATCTCGGATTGAAGCGATCCGTAGCGGAGTCTGACGAACTCGGTGGGAGTTCCGTAGCGGGGCCGGATGAGTTCGGCGGGGGTGCCGGGCCGGTGCTGCCGCAGCGGTCGGAGCGGGCGCAGTCGGACTTCTTTCCGTCGGTGAGGATCAGCAGCCGGTTGAAGGATCCGCTGACCTCGGCGGAGGCGGTGCGGGCGGTGAAGCTGGCGAGGGTGGTCGAGGAGCCTGACTTCGAGGGGGATGCCGAGGGAACGGCGGTCGCCCTGGTGGTGCATCTGGCGGACAACCCGATGATGGTAGCCCAGGCGTTGCGGGCCGCGGCCGATGGCTGCGCGGACACCGGTGGGCGATGGGAGCGGTGCCGTGCGGCACTGGTCATCGACGGCGGGCCGTCCAACCTTCCCGAGACGGCCGCCGACTTCGAGCTGGTCGTCCGGCACGTCTACGCCGCCTGGCGAGCCTGGATGGTGGCTCACCCACGGTACGCCGAGCTGCGCACCCGGTTGTTCATCACCGCTCCGGCCAGTGTCGCCTTCGCACTGGGCTGGCTGATCGGCCACGAGGTGCGGGTGGTTCCGCATCCGTACGAGACGCGCCACGACGGGGTGCGTCGTGACGGGACGCGCTCATAAGGGGTGCCTTCCAAGAGACGCACCCCAAGAGATTCGTTCAGACGAGACAAGGAGAGTCATGTACGTCGTCGTGATCAATACGGCGGGTAATCAGCGGTACATCTTCTCCTCCAACAAGCGGCAGGAGATCGTCGGCGCGTCCGACCTGATCACCCGGGTGGACGGAGCCTGGGCTGACGAAGCGCTGGAGAAGGCGTTCCCCGGTTTCAAGCGGGCGACCTGGCGGCTCGACACCCATGACGCGGAGCTGGTGGTCGCGGGGGCGGGCGGGGTCATCGTGCTGACCAAGGATAGGGAGGCCGGGCGGCGGCTGGTGACCGAGCTGACCGCCCTCGCGCTGCTTCACGCGCCGGGCCTGGATGTCTGCGGCGTGGTGGTCGAGTACGAGCCGGGCACGCTGGCCAAGAAGATGGGCGGGGTACGGAAGGAG
The DNA here is from genome assembly GCF_040648855.1 of Streptosporangium sp. NPDC049078. Classification (NCBI taxonomy): domain Bacteria; kingdom Bacillati; phylum Actinomycetota; class Actinomycetes; order Streptosporangiales; family Streptosporangiaceae; genus Streptosporangium; species Streptosporangium sp. NPDC049078. The sequence goes on along the minus strand of NZ_JBEZEL010000007.1, from coordinate 346,437 downwards.
CTGGCCGCCGTACGGGAGTCACGGCCTGGGCCGCAGGCGAGGTTTCTGCGGTTGCCACCGGTCGAGGACTGCGGGTCGAGCGGGTTGCCGGCGGAGGTGATCCGCCGTGAGGGCGAGGAGCAGCCGAGGCCGAGGTCGGCGGCTGCGAGGGCGAAGCTGGATGCCTGTCCGGGCGCGCTCGACAGGATGGCCGAGATCGCCTGGCTCGATCGGCGGAAGCCGGACAGGAGCGTCGGCCGGCGGAGGATGCGGGAGATCGTCGATCGGCTGGGCCTGGAGGCTTCCTGGGTCGGAGTGGTCCACGCCGACGGCAACGGGTTCGGTGCGATCTTCAAGGGCTTGGACGCAGTCGTCGCGGACGGGAACGATCGGGATTACGTGGAGACGTTGAGAAGCGTCTCCCAGGCCGCCGACGAGTGCGCGAAGAAGGCGTTCAGGGAGGCGCTGCGTCGCACCGCCCGTGAGACCACTCACGAGACCGCTGATCGGCCCGTCGGCGGGAACAGTGCCGGGATCCCCGCTGAGGGTGTACCTCCGGCGGTGTTGCCGCTGGTGATCGGTGGTGACGATCTGACCGTGCTGTGCGAGGGCGAGGTGGCGCTGCCCTTCACCCGGCACTACCTGGAGGCGTTCGAGGAGGAGACGGCCAGGGACGCGAGGCTCACGCCGGTGCTGGGCAAGCTGGGTCTCAAGAGGCTGGGCGCGGGTGCCGGGGTGGCGATCGTCAAGCGGAACTACCCGTTCCACTTCGCCTACGACCTGGCCGAGGAGCTGATCGACACCGAGGCCAAGCGGGTCAAGGAGTGGGGTTCGGCGCTGGCGTTCGCCGTGCTGCTGGAGAGTTCGGCCCCCGATCTGAAGCGGATCCGGCAGGCGGGCGGCGCCGGTGGGTCGGCCTCGCCCTACCTGGTGGGGGCGGGAAGCGCCGACGACAGGGCGTCGGGACGGCGCTGGGAGGACCTTGAGCGGCGGGTCGGCGCGCTGAATCGGCGCGATCCCGAATCGGGGGAGTTGCTCATCCCTCGTGGCGTCGCCCACGACCTGCGTGAAGGACTGCACCTGGGGGCGGAGGTCGCGACTTCCAGGCTGGAGCTGCTGCGCCGCCGGTTCGAGGGCGATCGCGAACGTACGGAGGTGCTGCTGAAGCTGCTGGAGAAGGAAGGCGGGTCGCTCTGGCTCGATGACCTGGACGGCAGGAAGGGGGCCGTGACGGGGCTGCCGGACGCGATGATGGCGCTGCAGTTCCTCACGGCCGGGAGCGAGAAGGCCGGGAGTGAGAGGGAATGAGGGACGGTGACGTGCGGGAGACGCGCGAGATCGGCGAGTTCGACATCTCGCTGTTCATGATCAGTGACTGGCGGGTGGGTACCGGAACGGGCATCCAGGGATACACCGACCGTCTCATCCAGCGGGACGCGGATCGTGTCGTCCGCCGAGACACGGGTTCCGTGCGCCGAGGTGGGAAGGACGCGGACAAGGATGCGCGGGCACTCGCCGCGCCGATCGTTCCGGCCAAGACACTGATCGGGGTCTGGCGCGACTCCTGCGAGCTGGCGGCGCACGCCTTGGACAGCGGGCCCGCAGGGGTGTGGCACGACTGGCTGGGATTTCTGTTCGGCGGGCAGTACGCCACGGCCACGGGCGCGCTGCGGCCCGCCGCGCTCGTCGTCGAGGGACCGCTCAGGTTTCCCGAGAGGCTGGCCGAGTTGCTGCGGGAGAAGCCCCTGGTCTCCAGGGCGACGACGTTCCGCAAGCCGGGGGTGGCGATCGACGCCCGTACCGGCACCGCCAGGGCGGACATGCTGCGGTTCGAGGAGATGGCCCGTGCCGGGGTCACGCTGAGGGGCCGAGGGCGGATCGAGGGGTTCGCGGAGCTGAGCCAGGCCCAGCGGGAGATCGCCGTCGCGCTGCTGGACGCGGGGGCGCGGCTGCTGGAGAGTGTCGGCGGCAAGCGGCGCCGGGGGGCGGGGCGATGCAGGATGACCGTCGAAGGGGAGGGCTTCGCTCCCGGCTGGACAATGCCGGACGAGCTTGAGGCGCCCCCGTCGGTCTCTCCGTACGCGGTCGCCGACCGGCCCGTGCCCGCGGACCGGACGGCACGGTCGGGCTGGGAGCGCGCGGAGCTGGTCATCACGGTGAGGGAGGCCGTGCTCGTCGCGGCCACCGTGATGGGCAACGTGGTGCAGGGCGCGACCCACATTCCCGGCTGGTGCCTGATGCCGGAGGTGACCCGGCGGCTCGGCGGGGCCGCGCACGCCTTGGTCCGCACCGGGGACCTGCTGGTCACGGCCGCCACCCCAGAGTCAGGAGAGGGCGGGCGGACCTTGCCGGTGCCCAGGGTCCTCGTCCACGAGAAGGGCGGGACGGCGATCGTCGGCAACCGGATGGCCGAGGCCGAGGCGTCCGGCAAGCCGTACCGGGACGGGTACGTCGCCGTCGAGGGAGAGAGGTTTCCCGAAGCGGTGAACCCGGCGCTCACAGTGCGCATGCACAACAGCGTCGATGACAGAGTGCAGCGGCCCATCAGGGAGATCGGCGGCGTCTACGTCTATCGGGCGCTCGCCGCGGGGACCGTGCTCCGCGCCGAGGTACGGGTCAGGACGGGAATGCTTGAGGAGGGGTGGGAACGGCGGCTGGACGGGCGATGGCGGGTCGGCCGGTCCTCCAAGGACGACTACGGGCAGGTGGAGGTGAAGGCGCGTCCGGCCGCCGACCGGCGGCGGCCCGGTGCGGAGGGCGACCTGCTTCGGGTGTGGCTGCTGTCGGACCTGCTGGTCCGTGATGTGCGGTTGCGTCCCAGTACGGAGGTCGTCGACGTCGGGCGGGCGCTGGAGCGGGCACTGGTCGCGGCCGGAGCCGCCGGGGTGCGCCTGGTTCCGGTGACCGAGCCGAGGGACGGGCGAGTGAGCGTCGCGCTCGGCGTCCACCGGACGGAGAGCTGGCACCGGGGCTGGGGCCTGCCTCGCTCCACCCTGTACGGGCTGGCCGCCGGGAGCTGCCTGACCTTCACGGTGACCGGCGGGCCCATCGATCCGGAGGCGCTCGCGGAGGTGCGGGCCGCAGGGGTGGGGGAGCGCAGGGCCGAGGGGTTCGGGCAGGTGGAGTTCGACCATGACCTGCTGCTGCGGCCCGTCGCGGCCTCCGACTCGGCCGATACGGGGTCCGGTGCCGCCGCCGGGCAGGAGTTCGGCGCTGACGCGGACGGTGTCATCGGGACCGGCTCGCCTGACGCCTCTTCGGTTCCGCACGTCGCGGCCGGGACGTCTCAGCCCATCGCGCCGAACGAGGAAGGGTACGAGAACGCGCGGATCTTCGAGCGGGCGGCCTGGCGGACGGAGATCCACCGTGCCTGCGAACGCATCAGGGGGAACCGGGGGACGCGGAGGCGGATCATTCCCGACAGGGTGTCCAACACCCAGCTCAACGCGCTACGAGAGATCGTCGCTGACCTCCCCTCCGGACGGGCGGGGAGACGTCTGGAACGACTCGCAGGGAACAGGGCCGGCAGACCGGCCTGGCCCGATGAGGCGGTGGAGCGGCTGCGCGCACTGCTCGTCGACGCCGACCCGATCTGGACGCTGCTCGGCCTTCCCGAGGAGGAGCTGACGGTGACGGCGGATGGCGTCACGACGTTGCGCGCCGAACTCCGCGACGAGGCGGTACGGGTGCTGGTCACCGCGTGCCTGGCAGCGCACAGCCGTGACAAGGCCGCGGGTGCCGGTGCCAGGACAGGACAGAACGGTCATGAGATCGGTGGTGACGTCGGTCTCGTACCCGTTAGTGGTGAAGCGGGGCGCGGTCGTGAGGGTGCCTCGACGGTGAGGAGCACGAGATGAGCATCAGGGTGGGACGGCGCGTGACCAGCAGGGTCCGGGCGCGCGGCTGGCTGCGCACCGAGTCGCCGCTGCATGTCGGAGGTCTCGGCCATGACCCCTCGCAACCGCTCCCGATCGCGGTGGACGGTCTGGGACGTCTCTACGTCCCCGGGACCACGCTGGCCGGGGTGCTGCGGAACTGGTCGCGCGGCGCCGATCCGGAGTCCACGGACCTCGACTCGCTCTGGGGCTTCGTATTCAAGGGCAGGGACGACGAAGGCCGGGCCAGCCGGGTGGTCGTCGCCGATGCCCTGATCACCTCCGACGCCAGGCTGGACGATCGTGGCCTGCCTGCCAGCCCGCTGGACCCGGCCCGCCTGGAGCTGCGGCAGTCGGTCGGCATCGACCGGACGACCGGTGCGGCGGCGCAGGAGTTCCTGTACGGCAGGGCCGTCGTGCCCGCCGGGTGTCATCTCAGGCTGGAGATGGACATCGAGTCCGGCGAGGACGGTCCCGCCGACGAGGCCAGGATGGGGGCCCTGATCGAGGCCCTGTGCGCGGGGGAGGTGCGGATCGGCGCGGCGACGGGCAGGGGTTTGGGAGCGGTGCGGCTGCTCGACGACCCGTTCGAGCTGGTCGTGGAGCGGTTCGACTCGCCGGCGGGCCTGCTCGCGGTCCTCAGGAACGATCCTGTTCGCGTCCGGTCGGTGGCGTCGTTGCGGTCGGGCGACGCGGGGCTCCCGGCGCGGCGCGAACTGCTCGACGTGCGCGTGGTGTGGAGCCCGAGGGCGCCGGTGATGGTCCGGGCGAGCTCGGCAGGTCTGGTCGTCGACACTCTGCCGCTCACCACGCGCGTCGATCGCCGTCATCTCACGCTGGTGCTGCCCGGCGGATCGATCAAGGGGGCGTTGCGCGGCCACTCCGAACTGGTGGAGCGCACGGCGCGCGGAATCGACGCGCCTTCCGCCGATCCCGGCGCTTCGGCGGGGAGGCACAGCGCGGTGTTCAGAGCGCAGCTCGACCAGTTGCCCGCCGTACGGGCGCTGTTCGGCTCGGCCCGCGACGACGGCGCGGACCGGCGGGCGGGCGCGTTGCGCGCGGAGGAGTGCATCGCGCAGACGATCGTCTCCGAAGCGCTCTGGGACCTGGTCACCGGGGCCGAGGGACCTGCGGAAGCGAATGGTCGACACCCCGAGCTGACCGAGTCCGTGCACGACCGGCTGGAGGACCTGGGCATGGCGCAGGCCGACCACGTCGCCCTCGACCGCTGGACCGGCGGAGCGGCCGACGGACGCCTGTTCAGCGTGCTGGAACCGCACGCGGTGAACTGGGAGCCGATCCGGCTCTGCATCGATCTCACCAGGCTCGACACCGAGCGCGAAAGCGCGTTGGCCCTGCTGCTGCTCACCCTCAGGGACCTCGCCGCCGGGCGGATCCCACTCGGTGCCCTCACCAACCGGGGGTTCGGCGACATCGACGTCACCGAGATCATCCTGACCGGTGGCCCGTGGCCTGAGCCGGTCACGCTCTCCGGGGCACTGGGCTCCCCGGAGATCTCGGCCATCGCCCAGGCCTGGACCGACTACCTGGCGCGGGAGCTCGTGGAGACCTCCGCGCGGGAGGGACTTCGATGACCATCCTGTACGGCGGCGCCGCCGTCGGCGCCACGCTGCCACGGGCAGTCCAGGCGGCCGGGCTGGTGGGGGGATGCGCCCTGCTGACCGCGCCCTCGGCCCACCACGTGGCCAGGGTCGAGGAGCATGGCTGCGCGACCCCGACCGGTCCTGTCGACCTGTCCTGCGTCTACGAGGCGCGGGTGTTCACCCCGAAGGTGGAGCTGCGCTGGGTGGAGGCCGGGTACGCGGTCCTGCTGACCGAGGATCGGAGCCTGCTGCCCGCGTTCTTCGGTGAATCGGTCGCACCCCTGTCCGCCGTGGCGACCCCGGATGCCCACTACCTGCTCTGGGGCGAGGTCGGTGCGCCCGCTTCAGATGGCGGGCGCGATTCCGGACGGGTCTCGGGGAAGGCGGAGGTCGCCGCGCAGGGCTGGGTCACGCTTCGCAGTGCCCGGATCGGCACCCTGACGGTGCCCATGGCGCCTTTCCCCGTGAAGAACCGGGTGCGGCTGGTCGCCCGCGAGTACGTCGTCGCGGACGAGGTGCACGGCAACGCCTATGTCGCGGAGGAACGCCTGATGGGATTCGAACCTTACGCGCCGGAGGAGGACGCGTGATGAGCGATGACATGAAATTTCTTAATCCCTACACATTCGTCCCGGCGTTTCCCAGGAAAGGACTGCCGGAGCCGCTCGGCGACGGATCGCCGCTCGGCGGAGAGGCGGGGCAGGTGGCCAGGGGGCGGCTGCACCCGGACCGTTGGACCGGGAGGATCGGGGTGAGGCTCATCGTGGAGACGCCGCTGCTCCTGCTGGACACCGCGCGCAGGACGGCGCTGTCCGAGGGGGCGGACGCCCACCGGGTCTATCCCGTCCAGGTGCGCGGGGGGCGTCCCCATCTGGCCGCGACCTCGCTCAAGGGCATGTTGCGCTCCGCGTACGAGGCCGTCACCAACTCCCGGTTCGGCGTCTTCGACGGACATGACACGCGGCTGGGCTTCCGTCGTGGCGCGGACTACGCGCTGGGCATGGTGCCCGTGCTCGTCGGATCCGGCGGGATGGTGTACGGGTTCGAGCAGGCGGCCCTGGAGATGTACGACCGTGACTCCGGCGAGAGCGTCTATCCCCGTGACGGCCAGGAAGTCCCCCGGCATCTGGAGCGGCTCCAAGCCGTGATCAGGAGCAAGGGAGGGGCGACCAGCGTGGTGCGATTCGTCCGTAAGGGAGGTCCCGAGAAGCTGGTCGTGGCGGACGGGGAACGGGTGGTGGAGGGGATCGCCTTCATCACCGGCCCCAACATCGAGAAAAAGACCTCCGAGCGGCTGTTCTATCTGGACGGGCCGGAGCCGCGGAGGATTCCGCCGGCCAGGGCGTGGAGCGAGATCGAAAAGCAGTGGAACGACCTGATCGCCGACTACGGAAAGGCGCACAAACCCGCCGAACTGTACGACCGCGAGCGACCCGACGGAAGCATCGCGGGACCGGGGGAGCGGATCGGTGACGGTCCCGGCCAGCTCGCCTGGAGCCCTCACCTGCACGACGAGAGCAGGAAGGACATAAAGGGCGGAAGGCTCTGCTATGCCCGTCTCGTGTGCGATGACCGCGCTGAGCGGCGCTGTGCCGGTCGCCTCGAATGCGACGGCGGTAACAGGGACTGCGCCGACCGTCTCAGGAAAGAAGGCCGCGTCGACCGGCTCTACCCGGTCCTGATCCCCCGAGACCTTTACCCCGTCTCCCCGGCCGAGTTGCTGGACGAGTCGCTCTCCCCCGCCGCCCACATCGGCGAGCTCTCCCCTGCAGATCGGGTGTTCGGCTGGGTCGCACCTGACGGGAAGGGCGTGCGGCCCTCGGCCTACCGTGGGCGGCTGCGCGTCGGCCCGGTCACCTGCGAGCAGGACACCGACGAGGCGGTGGAGCGGTTCGGCGGCGACGGGCTGCCGCTGGCGATCCTGGGGCGGCCCAAGCCCCAGCAGGGACGTTTCTATCTCGCGGAGTCGATGGAGGAGCCCGATCGGCCGATCAAGGACGGGACACCGAAGGAGAAGCTGTATCGGCCCGGCCATGGACTGCGTGGCCGGAAGGTGTACTGGCACCACGCCGGGCTGAACCGGCGAGATCACTGGAGCGAGGGGCAGGGAACGCACGACCCCACGCAGGTCCGGATCAACGGCTACTACCGCGAATACCGGCGCCCCCGCGCCCCGTACGACGATAAAGGCACTCCGACTCCCGACGGGAAGCGCTACCGGACGAAGGAGACCGAGCAGCAGCGTGACACGCAGAACCGGTCGATCAAGGGATGGGTGCGGCCGGGCACGACCTTCAGGTTCGTCGTCGAGGTCCGCGATCTCGACGACCACGAGCTGGGAGCGCTCGCCTGGCTGCTCACCCTGCCGCCCGGGCACTTCCATCGGCTCGGGCTCGGCCGGCCGCTCGGGTTCGGCAGCGTACGGCTCGACATCGACGAGGAGAGCACCGAACTGCACTCCGGAGCGGAGTACGCGGACCACTACCGGAGCCTTTCCGACACCCTTCCGGACACCGACGGCGTGAAAAGGCTGATCGGTGCGGGGGAGACGTTCAACCGGATGGTCGAGGGCGTGGACTCCCTGAGGAAGGTTTGTGACGCGATGCTCGCCGTTGCGCGTGGTAATCCGAAACTCCCGGTGCACTATCCCCGTACGCGCCCTGACTGGGCTCAGGAGGGCGTTCCCGCGCCGCCGGATCCGCGCGGTGGCAACTACGCGTGGTTCACCGAGAACGAGAGATCGGAGGGCAGGAGGATCGCCCCGGACAGGGGACGGTCGCTGCCCGCTCCGGGCGAGGCCGCCACGCCGCTGGTCGTCTACCCGGTCAAAAAGGAAGACGAGCAGCCGAAGAAGGGAAATAGGACCAGCAAAGGCGCCTCTCATTACAAATGGGGAGAAAAAGGGCAGAAAAGCGGTGGCAGGAAACGGTACTGACATTCAGTACCACTCGTGATCACGTCCACCGGACCGATGGGTGAGAAATCCCATGGACAACATTCGCCGCTGATCGCTGTTTATCTCACGATTTCACCCTGAGTTCCATCGGAGATGACTTACCGTTAACCCGGTTGGTTCCTTTTTGCCTGCTACGCAGGGGGACGCGCTGGTGGACAAGACCGAGGGCACGCTGCTCGTGCACGCGATCGGCGGCGGGGATCTGGGGTTCGCGGGGGAGCGGAACCTCGCCGGGGTCACCCCCGACTTCGAAGGCGACCCCGGCGCGTCGGGCAAGGACCGCCGTCCGCTGCGGAAGATCTTCGAAGGTCTGGCGGCGGCGGACCTCCCGGTCTCCATGGTCGTCCTGCTGGGCACGACCAACACGTACGGCTCCGGAGGCGAGACCTTCGCCGGTTGGGCCGACAAGATCCGGGCGCGGCTCGTCTCGGAGACGGGACTGTGCGGTGCGCGCTTCGACCCGGAGGCGGTCTTCATCGTCCGGGTCGAGGCTCCCCGGCTCAAGGAGACCTCGAAGGCGCTGAGCCGCTGGCTGGCGGAGCGTCATCCCGAGGACATCCTGGTCACCTGCGGTTCGGGGGCGTTCGCGCTCAGCACGGGCGCTCTGTGCGCTGCTCTGGAGACCCGCCGTCCGGCACGGATCGTGCACATCGACGATCCGGGGCGACCGTACTCGCTGGACCGGCCACGGGACATGGACGCGCATCTGGAGTCCTGGCTGCTTCGCTACCGGTTCTGGGACGCGTTGGCCGAGGTGGACCCGGCCAACCGAACGCTCTGGGAACTGCTCGCGGCCAGGCAGGCCGGGGACACGGAAACCGCCAGAAGACTGAAGAAACGCCCCTCGGTCCCCGAGATGCCGGGTCTCACCCCGGGAAAGATCGATGACTTCACCAGGCCGTGGCTCACCGTGCGGGCGGCGCTCTTCGAACGACTCGGCCGCGGAGAGGCCGCTGACTACGGTCTGTTCCGCGCCTGGTTCGCCGAGCATCTCCGGAGGTTGTTCGAGGTCGAGCAGGAGAAAAGAGACGAACGGGGCAGGAAGGTCCTGTCACCGCACACCGAGCGGGAGATCGGAGACCTCGTCGCCGACCTGGGCGATCGGGCCAAGGGGGAGGGCAGGCTGGCCGAGCGGATCGCGACGACGGCTCGCGCCGTCATGAGCGACATCACCAGCGCCAGCGCCAGAATGATCAAAGACGCCGAGCTCACCTCGCTGTACCGGGCGGCTTCCAGCCATCGGGCGCACCTGAAGCCGGAACGCCTCGACGCCGGGCCATTGCCGCCGACCCTGCTGGAGGCGGCGGCCCAGTGGGAGCGGGGCGACCCCGGGGTCAAACTCGTCGCCGAGACGGGCAGGGTCGGCTGGCCCCTGCTGGGCAGCGGCGACGTCCTCGGCCTGCTCGCCGTCGGGCTGGAGCGGCAGGGCAGGGAGAGCGAGGACCGGCTGGCGGTGACGACGGTCCTCAATGAGCTGCACGCCCGGCGCGAGTCGCTGCTGCACCGGGGGAGGTTGCGGCTGCGCCTGCTGGCCAGCGCCGAGACCGTGGAACGTGCCCGCCGGCTCGCCGCGTCCTTCGACGGTGCGGCGGACGTGGATGTGCGGGTGATCGAGATCGTCTCGGAGGATCTCGGCTCGATCAGGGACGCCCTGGTCGCCGCGCTGCGATCCGAGGCGGCCCCCACCGGACGGCCCGGTTCCGGCAGCCTGCGTGACGTCGACGAGGTGGTGCTGGTGCTCAACCCCGGGCTGCCGCTGACGAACTACGGCATGATCGCGGCGGCGGTGGAGTGGTCGCTGACCGCCGCGTGCCCGCTCTGGGTGACGGAGCTGGTCCGCAGCCAGGTAGGGCGGTCCGAGCTGCGCAGCGGCCAGCCAGTGGTGGCGCGTCTCGGCGCGGACCGGGTGCTGGCCGGTCTGGCGGCCGACGCTGTCAGACGGCTGGACCTGCGCACGGCCCGCCGCCTGATCGAGCGCGGCTCGGACACGCTGCGCGAGGTGCTGCCCACGCTGGCGAGGCTGGAGAACGACCTGTTCGGCCCCAGGCAGGACGGCTGGAGCGAAAGAGAGTTGTCGGCCGTCGCCCGGCGGCGGCTGCTGCTGGTCGCCGACGTGTGGCGTGACCGCCCGGCGCTGGCCGCGTACCTCGCGGTGGCGGCCCTGCGTCCCGCGCTCTTCGGGTGGGAGGCGTGGAAACGCCTGTGCAAGGAGCGTCCCGCCCTGAAGGACCTCGGAAGGAGGGCGAACGGGGCGTTGCAGGGGCATGCCCTGGACCAGCGAGAGCGCGGGGAGCACCGTGCGCGCGGCCACGCGGACGTTCGGGACCTGCTACAGCGGGCGGTGCGGGAGCTGGGAGGGCCGGCCGAAAACGACAACGCACTCATTGTTCACCATGAATCGGTAATAAACGCGCTTGATGCCATGTATCGGGAAACCGCTTGACCCTCTTCGCACCTCCTGACAGCCTGGTTTCCGTTCAACGGCGATGCCCGCGAGCTTGAGTGGTTCATGACCGCTCCTTCTGAGGGCCTCGGTTTTCGAGGCCGATGTGATGAGAACGCGTCTTACGGCGCGTTCTTCCGCCACGCCTCGGAAGGGCCGCATGATGAACCTCGCCGCCGTCGCCTCCCCTCACCCGGAGATCTCGTTTCCCGCCTTCTCCGCCCTGGTCGCTCCCGCCGTGCGTGACCTCGCGCGCGGACCGCTGCGCCGGGCTCGCCACGACGGTGGGCACTGTGCCGGAGTCGAAGGGAGGACGCGCTGGTGTGACGAGTGCGAGGTGACGATCAACGAGATCCTGCTCGGCGTGCACACCAGGCTGGGCGAGGCCCTGGCGGGCTCGCCGCTCCTGACCCGGTCCGGTGAGCCGGTGCGTGAGATGAAGCTGATCGTCGAATGGCTCACCTCGCCCCAGGCGATCACCGAAGAGGTCGGTCCCGCGGCCCGCCGTCTTCGCGGGCGTCCCACCGCCGGGGAGCCGGCCGGGCTTCGCGCGGCCCGCGCCCAACTCGTTCACCATCCGCTGAAGAGCCTGGAGGCACGCGTACGGCGCGAGATCGCGGTGAGCCGTGGCGCCTCCGCCAAGCCGGAACGGGATCTCAGGACGTCGAAGTGGGCCTCGCCGCTGCGTGAGGACGAGGTCGCCTTCGAGTTGCTGGTCGACGCCCTGACCCGGTTGCGAAACGGTGCCCGTGACCCCTACGAGATCCCCGTCGGTCGTCACGGACTCGACCCGCTCATCGCGGTGCGTTCGCTTCGCGCCGCGCTGGAGAGACTCCGCGCGCTGCGGCCCGACTTCTACCAGGTCAACGTGACCGTTCACCTGGAGCGGGGGGCGTTCTTCACCGAGTCGTCTCCCGCGTCGAGCCCGTCGCCCGAGGACCTTCTCATCCACGACGAGGAAGCCGAGCTGGCCCGTCGTACGCTGACCATGCTGCTCGCCGGGGAGCGCGCGGCGGACCGGCATGTTCACCACCGGCTGCTGCTGAGCGGCATCTCCGCGGACGTCCCGATGTGCGGCACCGACCTCATCGCCTACGCCGCCCAGAACCTCGGGCTCGATTCCACGGCGGCGGAAAAGTTCGTACGGTGGCTCATCCGGCTCGCCTCCCTGGCGGGAACGGACTGGGTCGCCGAGCGGGCGGAGGCGTCGAAAAGCGACGACACCGCAGGTGAAGTGGATCCGGCGAGTTCGCCGGTGCGGTCAGCCGCAGTCGCAGTTGCAGCACTCACAGCAGTCGCAGCACCCGGAGCAGCCGTTGCAACACTGCCCGCAGGCGTCGCAGCCGGTGGGGTCGCAGCGCTCGCCGCACGACCGGTAGCGGTCCTCGTCCCACGGCGGCCGGTACAGGCCGCAGGTGCAGCAGGCCGCCGACATGCACAGCAGCGACAGCAACCCACCGGGATCCGGCTTCAGTCGTGGGTCACGAGAGGGGGCCTCGGGGCTCTCCCGCTCGGCCTCGGCGAAGATCCGGTCGACGGCACGGCCGGTCTCGGTGACCAGCAGGGCGTTGACCAGGCGACGTCGCTCCAGGTCAAGCTCGGCCGTCGCGAGGCGCAGCCCGTGCACGGCGTCGTCGCAGTGCCGCCGCGCGGCGGCCAGGTCGGTGCCCGAGGCCGTCAGCGGGTTGTAGGCTCCGCGCTCGTGGTCGCGGGCGAGGTCCTCGACGGCGTCCAGCAGGTGTGCCAGGCGGCCGAAGTAGCGTCCGGCCTCCTGCAGGGTCTCCCGGTTGTGCGGCTTGCCGGCCAGGACGGCGGTGTGCCCGAAGGCGGCGGCGACCGCGGCCTCGGTGGGGGCGGTGAGCTGGAGCAGGCTCGGGTCCGGCAGGCGTTCCAGCCGGGTCTGCTCCTCGACCGCGCCGAGGAGCGGGGCGGGGTCGAAGCCGAGGGCGGCGGCCGTACCCGATCCGGCGGCCGACCAGCGCGCGGCCACCCGCCCGGCGCCGGCCGCCACCAACCGGCGGGCGTAGACGCCGTCGCCGTCCTCGACGTGGTCCTTGACCTTCCCCGCGGCCAGGATCAGCGAGACCGCGGCGGCGAGCCGTACCCCCTCGGCCTGGGCGACGTCGGCGCCCTTGAACCCGCGCAGCGCGCAGGCGGCCGCACGCCGGTACGGGGAGGGGGCCGCTGCCTGTGCCTCGGTGAGCACGGACACCAGCAGGCCGTCGTAGTTGGTCACCAGCCGGGAGGCGTGCCCGTGCTCATCCCGCAGGGCCAGGCAGAGCCCGCACAGGTGCGCCATCCACTCCTTGAACAGCCCGCCGCACATCCCGTGCCTGCATGGGCGAACGATCCCAAACATATGCCCCTCTTCCGCCTGCGACCGATGCCCAGCCTGACGGCCCCCACTTGTCGCACACTTGCGGATGGCGGGTCAGCCTGTCAGAGCGCCCATGCCGCTCCGGGATCTTGGACTCATTGTCGGGGCCGCGAAACGTACATTATCGGTCTGATGTTTCCGGTAAGCCGTTTTATCGGGCACCGCCGATCCCGGCGAGCAGGTTCCGGACGAGGGCCTCGGCGAACTCGTCGGTGAGAGGCTGGTCGGGGATGAGGAGGCGGTGGTAGCAGGCGCCCCAGAGCTGGTCGACGACCACCTCGGGGTCGACGTCCTCGCGTAGCTGCCCGCGCCGCTTGGCGCGCTCCAGCGCCTCGACGGCGAGTGCTCTGCGCGGTGCCGAGTAGCGCTCGCGGAGCAGCGCCGACAGCTCGGGGTCGGTCTGGGCGTGGCCGACGAGCTCGGGCATCACGCGCCCGGCCTGGGTGTCGCGCATCAGGTGGACGAAGGCCCGCAACTGCGCGGTGAGGTCGGCGGCGATGTCGCCGGTGTCGGGGAAGGCCAGGGTGGGGCCGACGGCGGCGAAGTAGCCGTCCAGCGCGAGCGCCCCCTTGGACGGCCACCACTTGTAGAGCGTCACCCTGCTCGCGCCCGCCAGCGCTGCGACCCGTTCGATGGTGAAGGCGGCCATCCCCTCGGTGAGCAGGAGTTCGCCGGCCGCCCGCAGGATCTCGCGGCGCACCTCGGCGGCCGGGCGGCGTCCGCGCCCGCGACGCTCGGGTGCGGGGGATTGCTGCGTCACCGTCCACCTCCGTGGAATATATGGACATTGTGTTTACATTCGTATATATACATAGTGTACATAAGTTCTTGGAGGAGTGACCGATCATGAGCAGCACAACAGCTCGCGTCGCCGTCGTCACCGGAGGCTCACGCGGCATCGGGCGCCAGGTCGTGGGCAGGCTCGCCGCCGACGGATACGCGGTCGTGGTCAACTACGCGAGCAACGACACCGAGGGCAAGGCCGTCGTCGCGGAGATCGCCGACGAGGGCGGCCGGGCGATCGCGGTCCGAGCCGACGTCGGTGACGAGCGGGCGGTCGCGGAGCTCTTCGACACGGCCGAGCGGACCTTCGGCGGCGTCGACGTCGTCGTGCACGCCGCCGGGATCATGAACCCGCCCACCCCGGTCGCCGAACTCGACCTGGACGTGCTGGACCGCGTGCTCCGCGTCAACGTACGCGGCACCTTCGCCGTGGCCCAGCAGGCCGCCAGGAGGCTGCGCGAGGGCGGCGCGCTGATCACCTTCTCCACCTCGGTGATCGGACTGGCCGCTCCCGGTTACGGCGCCTACGCCGCATCCAAGGGCGCCGTCGAGGGGCTGACCCTCATCCTCGCCCGCGAGCTGCGCGGCAGGGACGTCACGGTCAACACCGTCGCCCCCGGGCCCACCGCCACCGATCTCTTCCTGGAGGGCAAGGACGAGGAGACCGTCGCCAGGCTGGCCGCCCAGCCGCCGCTGGAGCGGCTGGGCCTGCCCACGGACATCGCCGAGGCGGTTGCCTTCCTCGCCGGTCCCGCCCGCTGGGTCAACGGCCAGGTGCTGCGGGTCAACGGCGGACTCGTCTGAGCCGAGACCGGCCAGGAAGGGGACCTGCCGCCTGTCGTACATCGATCCGGGGCGGAGACGACACCGCTCGTCGCCGTGGTGGCCGTCGGCCGTGCCGGCTCACGGGGGCGCGCACGCGAGGCCGATGACGTCGGTGTTCCTCGCCCCCCGTTCGAAGGCCAGGGAGTATCCGCACGCCCCGAGCGCGTTCTTCATCAGCCGTTCGGCCTCGGCGTGGGCGTCGTGAAACGGCCGCAGGCCGATGAGCGCCACCCCGGTCGTACGCCGTAGCCGGTGCGCGGCGCCGAGCAACTCGGCGGCGCGGTCGTGACGGCCGGTGGCGGCGACGGTCCAGGCGAGTGTCTCAAGGCCCCACACCGGTCCCCAGCGGTCGTCGATGTCGTACTGGCGGCGCAGCGAGTCGCGGAACAGGGTGGCGGCCCGTACCGGGTCGCCGTGGCGCGACTCGGCGAGACCGAGGCCCCACAGCGCCCAGGAGTGGGCCCAGGTCCCGCCGAGGGCCTCGGCGTCGGCGAGGTAGGTCTCGGCGGCGGTGACGGCGAGCTCCCGGTCTCCGAGGAAGGCGCAGGCCATCGCCCAGAGCATGGTGGCCATGTGGGCGTCACCGATCGCGCCGTCGGCGAGGAACCGGTCTCTCGCCTGCGCCAGCAGCGGGATGGAGCGAGGGCTGCCGTGGACGAGCATCGCGTGGGCGCCCTCGACGCAGGTGACGGCGGCGGGGACGTCGGTGTCGGGGAGCTGTGCGGCGAGGCGGCGGCAGCGGGCCATGAAGGCGTCGGCACCCTGCCTGTCGCCCTGGCAGAGGGCGATCCAGGCGACCATGGCCACCGCGCCGACCTGGAGGGGATCCGGCCGGCGGGGGGAGAGCGCGAGCCCGCGCTCCAGCCAGTGACGGCCCTCGCCGATGGTGCTGTCGAAGAACCAGAACCGGGTCCTGGTGAGATTGACGGTGATCTCCAGACCGCTCCGCGCCTCGCCGGGCTCGGTGAGGCAGAAGTCCAGCGCCGCCCGCAGGTTGGGGAGCTCCTGCCGCAGTCGTGACAGCCATCCGACCTCGTGAGGGCCGCACCAGTCGGCCGCGGCCCGTGCGGCGGTGCTCCGAAAGTGGTCACGGTGACGCCGCCGCATCACGGTCTCCTGGCCGAGGTCGATCAGGCGCCGTCTGCCGTACCGGCGGATGGTCTCCAGCAGGCTGTAGCGCGTCCTGCCGTCCTGGCCGTTCACGACGAGGATCGACTTGTTCGCCAGGCCCGTGAGGAGGTCGAGGACGTCGTGGCGGTCGATGCCCGTCCCCGAGCACACCACCTCGGCCGCCTCCAGGTCGAACTCACCGGCGAAGACCGACAACCGGGCCCACAGCAGCCGTTCGTGTTCGGTGCACAGGTCGTGGCTCCAGTCGACGACGCCGCCCAGGGTCCGGTGGTGGCGTGGGGAGTTCTCGGCGTCGGTGTCGGCGAGCAGCCGGAAGCGGTCGTCCAGCCGGTCGAGTATCTCCTGGACGGAGAGCGTTCCCAGCCGGACCGCGGCCAGCTCGATCGCGAGTGGCACGCCGTCCAGCCGTCCGCACAGCTGCGCGACGACATCGCGGTTGTGCCGCGTGATCCGGAAGTCCGGTGCCGAGGCCGCGGCGCGGTCGGCGAGCAGTCTCACCGCCTCGTAGTGGGTCAGCGCCGGCTCGGCGTCCGTGTCCGCCGATGTCGTGGGCGGTACGGAGAGGGGCGGCACCGGCAGGACGTGCTCGCCCTGGACGCCGAGCCGCTGCCGGCTGGTGGCGAGCACCCGCAGACCGGGCGCCGAGCGCAGGAGCGCGGTCACCAGCGTCGCGGCGGCGTTCACCAGGTGCTCGCAGTTGTCCAGCACCAGCAGTGTCCTGCTGTCGCTCAGGTGCTCGACGAGGATGTCCAGGCAGGGGCGCGCGGAGTGGTCGCGGATTCCGAGAGCCTGGGCCACGGTCCGGTCGAGCAGAGCGGGGTCGGTCAGCGGGGCGAGGTCGGCGAGCCACGCTCCGCCCGGGAAGGTGGGCGACACCTGCGCGGCCAGTCGCAGCGCCAGCCGGGTCTTGCCGACTCCGCCCACCCCGGTCAGCGTGACCAGGCGGCTGGTCTCCAGCAGCCGCGCGGCGTCGTCGAGCTGCCGCTGTCTGCCCACGAACGTGGTCATCTCGCCGGGGAGGTTGCCGGAAGATCTCCTGGCGGTGAGCGCGGGATCGTCGTCGAGAATCCGCTGGTGCAGTTTCCGCACCTCGGTGCCGGGGTCGACGCCGAGCTCCTCGGCGAGGACCTCGCTGAGGGATTGGTAGCAGCGCAGCGCCTCGGCCTGGCGTCCCGACCTGCACAGCGCGAGCATCCGCTGCGCCCAGAACCGCTCTCTGAGCGGATACGCGGCGGTCAGCCGGCGCAACTCGGCGAGCACCTCCTCGTGGCGGCCCAGTGCGAGGTCGGCCTCGATGCGGGACTGGAGCGCGTCCAGCCCGCGCTCGGCCAGCACGGGCACGACCTCCCGCCGCAGGGTCTCGGACGGCACGTCCTGCAGTGGCTCCCCGCGCCACAACCCCAGGGCCTCGGCCAGCAGCGCGGCGGCCCGCTCCGTCGCGTCCGCGGCGAAGGCGGCCCTGGCACGGAGGGTGAGGGCCTCGAAGCGGTGCAGGTCGAGCCGGTCGTCGGCCACCCTGAGCAGATAACCTCGCGGGCAGGTGAGCAGCGGACCCTCGTCCCCGGCGCACCCCAGCAGGCGCCTGATCCGCAACACGTAGTTCTGCAGGGTGTTTCTCGCCCCTGTGGGCGGGTCGTCTCCCCACAGATGGTTCGTCAACGTCTCGACGGAGACCGTCTTGTTGGCGTCGAGCAACAGCGAGACGAGCAACGTCCGGAGCTTGGCCGCCCGGATCGGCACCGGGACGCCGTCCCGCAGCACCTCGAACGGCCCCAGAATCCTGAACTCGAGATCCGAGCCTCTCGTTTCCATTACTCAATGTAATCATAAAATCGCCGTTCGTGATCAGGAGTGTACGTCAAATGCGCCTTGAATGCGCGGCAATCGCTTGGCGTGACAGGCTCCCGCGAAGGTCAACCGTGACTCTGGGTAATCACGAAGTGACCGTCGAGTGAGTGGCCCGCGGAACGGTGTGTGACGGCGGGGCGACATGTCCCGCTGATCCTCACGCGACAGGAAGGGCATCTCATGTTCAAGCGCGTAACCGGGATCGTGGCGGCGGTGATCGCGGCGGCGGTGATGGTCACCGCCGCTCCCGCTCCCGCCGGCGCGACCTCGTTCTCCCGGGAGCTCGCGGCCGCGGCGCGGGCCGCGGGCGTCTCGGAGGCGACGGCCCGCTCCATGGCGATGTCGCTGGTGAGCGGCGACCCGCAGGACGAGTACCGCTTCCCCGACGAGGAGTTCCAGGACGCCCCCCGCTCCTGGAGCGCGATCGTGGCGTTCGTCAAGAGGTTCTGGCGCCAGATCGTCGACGCGGCGAAGGCCGCCGGCGAGTGGGTGTGGTGGAAGGCGGGCAGGTGCGCCACCGGTGCCGTGAGCGAGGTCTGGAACAGGTTCGGCACGGACCTGACCGACCCGCAGGCGGTGCTGGCCGTGGCCGTCTACGGATGCCTGAAGGGTCTGCGCGGCTGATCGTCCCGTCCTGTGGGCGGCATCCCCGATCACCGGATCGGGGGTGCCGCCCCTGAGTCCGGGAAGTGGTGGGCGGCCTGCCGGGCCGGGTCTCGCTCGCTTGTCGGATGGTCCGGGGCTCGCCGTGCGCCCTGTGATGTCCCGGGGGCGCCCGGTTCCTGATCTCCCCGGAGGTGGTCGATTCACCGATATCTAGCTCGATAGATGTCGAAATTATCCTGATCAAGACAGGGTGCTCATCCATAGACATTTCGTACTTCCGACCCATAACATCAAGCCTTCTTGGGGCAGTCTTTACTGTCCCTTGAACTTTGGTCGGGGTTTTTTCCCGCCCCGAACTGATCGTTCTGGAAGGTTTTTGATGTCTGTACCACCTCTGGCGACGGGCCCTGGGGCGCCGGCCAACCTCCGCAGTTCGAGATCGACGCGTCGTGGCGCGGCGGCGCTGGGTCTCGCCGTCGCCATGACCCTGGCCGGGGTCGCGGCGCCCTCGGCCTCCGTCGGCGCGGCCGCCGACCCCACCGTCGGACCGGTCTTCGTGGACGGCATGGCCCAGCCGGTGTTCTCGACGAACCGCAACGACTGGATCCGCGAGGAGATGTGGGTCGAGACCTCGAGCGACAGTGACGGCGACGGGCGGAACGACCGGGTACACGCCGAGGTCACCCGGCTGCGGGAGACGGAGACCGCCGGTCTGAAATCACCCGTCGTGTACGAGGTGAGCCCCTACTACGCGGGCGGCAACGCGGTCGCGAACCACAACGTCGACCACGAGCTCCACGAGGCGCTCCGCCCGGGCAAGGGCTGGATGAACCGCGGTGGTCCGACGAAGGACCCGGCGGCCGACGAGCGGCTCGCCGCCGCCGGTGTGGCCGAGGCGGCCAGGGGTGACGAGGCCGTCACGGGCACCGGGCCGCAGCCCGTCATCAGCACCAGCCACGAGGCCAACTGGCTGCCTCGCGGTTTCGCGGTGGTACACGCCGAGTCGCTGGGCAGCGGTAAGTCCGACGGCTGTCCCACCACCGGTGGGCGCAACGAGACCATCGGCGCGAAAGCGGTCGTCGACTGGCTGAACGGTCGCGCGAAGGCGTACGACGCCGCGGGCAGAGAGGTCAGCGCCACCTGGACGACCGGCAAGGTCGGCATGATCGGCACCTCGTACAACGGCACCCTGCCCAACGCGGTCGCGAGCACCGGCGTCGAGGGTCTCGAGGCCATCGTGCCGATCTCGGCGATCTCCAACTGGTACGACTACTACCGCGCGAACGGCGCCGTCGTCGCGCCGGGCGGCTACCAGGGCGAGGACGCCGACGTGCTCGCGGAGTACGTCTACACCCGCGCGGACAGGCAGGCGTGCCGGAGCGTCATCGAGGAGCTCGCCAAGGAGCAGGACCGGGTCACCGGCGACTACAGCGCCTTCTGGGACGAGCGCAACTACCTGAACGACGTCGACAAGGTCCGCGCCGCGACGCTGGTCGCGCACGGGCTCAACGACTGGAACGTCAAGACCAAGCACGCCGCGCAGTGGTACGAGGCGCTCAAGGCGCGCGGAGTGCCGCACAAGATCTATCTGCACCAGGGCGGGCACGGCGGCTCCCCGAGCGTCAACGTGCTCAACCGCTGGTTCACCCGCTACCTGTGGGGCCAGCAGAACGGCGTGGAGAACGACCAGCGGGCGCTGATCCAGCGCGAGAACAGGACGCTGGTGGAATACCCCGAGTGGCCGGAACCGACCTCGGCGGACACCGAGCTCAACCTCGCGCCCAGCACGGACGGCACCGCCGGTGTCCTCACCGCCGACAAGACCCGCCAGGGCAAGCCGGTGACCGAGACGATCGTCGACGACGCCTCGAAGCGGGCGCTCGCCCTCGCCGACGCGGTGACGTCCCCCAACCGCCTGGCCTACAAGTCGGGGGCGCTGACCGACGCGGTCCGGCTCAGCGGCACGCCGCAGGTGTCCCTGCGGATGTCCTTCGGCCAGCCGGCCGCCAACGTCACGGCGCTGCTCGTCGACTACGACCAGAACGGCAAGGCGAAGATCATCACTCGCGGCTGGACGGACCCGCAGAACCGCAAGTCGATCTCGAAGACCGAGCCGGTCAAGCCGGGCAGCCCGTACCGCCTCGACTTCGACATGCAGCCGCACGACTACGTGTTCGCGGCGGGGCACCGCATCGGCGTCGTGCTGCTGTCGAGCGACTACGAGTACACCATCCGGCCCACCCCCGGGGCGAAGCTGCACCTCGACACGACGAAGAGCACGGTCACGCTGCCGCTCGTCGGCGGGGCGACCGCGTTCACCGCGGCGAACGGCTGATCCGTCGCTCCCCTCGACAGGGCGAGATCGCCCTGTCGAGGGGAGCATGCCTCATGAGGTGGCGGGCCCCGGGCGTTCGGGGGCGGGCCGGCGGATGGGGGTGAAGAGCGCGACCGTCGCGAGCAGGAGGCAGGCGGTGCCCGCGAGCAGGCAGATCACGGTGACGCCGTAGCCGCCCGCGCCCCAGGTCAGGACGGCCGCGCCCACCGGGCCCAGGGAGAAGTGGATCGTCCAGAACGCCGAGGTGACGCGGCCCAGCAGATGGTCGGGGGTCACCTGCTGGCGCAGGGACATCGAGCAGATCCCGGCCACGCTGACGCCGCAGAGATAGACGGCCATCAGGGCGGCGATCACCGGGACGCGGCCCGAGAGTCCGACGCCCGCCATCGCGAGCCCGCTCGTCGCGAGGGCGCCGATCCAGGTCACGCCGAAACCGAGCCTGCGGCGGACGGGTGCCACGAGCACGGCCCCGGCGATCGTGCCCACCGCGGCGACCGCGAGGACCGTGCCGACGGTGCCGTCGGAGCGGCCCAGGTCGTGCTTCAGGTGGTAGATCAGCACGTCGGTCATGCCGAGCGTGAAGAAGATGAAGAAGGAGAGCAGGACCGTCAGGGAGCGCAGCACCGGGTGCCGCCAGAGGAACCGGGCACCGGCCAGCATCTCCTGCCAGGGCCGCTGGCGCGGCGGCGCCGCCGCGCCGGCCTCGGGCCGCCTGAACCGGACGAAGTACAGGCCCGCCGCCGACAGCGCGAAGCTCGCCGCGTTGACGGCGATCGCCGCGGTCGGGCCGAACTGCCCGGAGACCACTCCGGCGAGCAGCGGGCCGCCGACACCGGCCGCCGCCGCGGTCGCGTAGAGCCGCCCGTTCGCCTCGGTGATGCGGTCGCCCTCGACCAGGTTGCGCACCGCGGTCACGTAGGTGACCTGGAAGACCATCCCGATCGCCTCGCTGAGCGGCAGCACCACGTACAGCAGCCAGACCTGCGGGCCGAACGCCCAGACGAGCGGGATGAGCCCGTACAGCGCCAGGCGTGCGAGATCGCAGCAGATGAGCAGGGTGCGCCGGTCGAGCCGGTCGGCCAGGATGCCGGCGAAGATCCCGGCGAAGACCGACGCGGCACCGGCCACGCCGGTCAGCAGGCCCATCTGTGCGACCGACCCGGTCACGTTCAGCACCAGCAGCGGGATGGCGATGTAGGCGAACGAGTCCCCGGCGACGGAGAGCGTCTGGGAGCCCCAGAAGACGTTGAAGTTGCGGTCGCGCCACAGCGGGCGCCCGCCCTCGCCCTCCAGCCCTCCTGCCTGTGCCACGGGGTGACTATCGCGCATCCCGGGCGAGCTTCCCAATGATTAAAAGGGTGTATTGGGGGATTCGTCCAGGGCGAAGGAGAGGTAGCGGTCGGCGGAGCGGCGGACGGCCTCGGCGCCGTCGGCGCGCACGATCCGCTTCCACCAGCCGCCGTAGACGCGGTCGAAGGCGTACGGCTCCAGCAACGACAGGGCGCGGCGGACGGTCGCGGGGCGCTCGGGGATCAGGTTGGGATAGCTGTACATGAAACTGACCCAGCGGCGGTCCTGGACGACCTGGAGGATGTCACCGGAGAACAGCGAGCCCCGGCCGTCCTCGGCGTCGCGCCAGTGCATGACCTGGCCGCCGTCGAAGTGCACGCCCGCGTTGACCAGCGTCACCCCTTCGAGGATCTCGTGGGTGTCGCCCTCCCAGAAGAGCACCGACTCGTCGGGACGGGCCACCCAGTCGCGGTCGGCCGCGTGGATGTGGATCGGCGCGTCGAAGGCGTGTGCCCACTCGACCATCGAGCCGTAGAAGTGCGGGTGGCTGATCGCGATGGCGTCGACCCCGCCGAGCTCGCCGACCTGCCTGATCAGCTCGTCGTCGAGGTGGGTGACCATGTCCCACAGCACGTTGCCCGCGGGGGTGCGGACCAGCAGGGCGCGCTGCCCGATGGCGGTGGCGGGATCGGTGCCGATGCCGACGACCCCGGTGCCCTCCTCGGCGAGGTGCGCCCTGTGCCCGCTGTCGCGCAACTCGTTGAGGGAGGTCCAGCGCTGGCCCTCCCAGCCGACGTACTGCCGCTCGTCCTCGCAGATCGGGCAGTCGTCCCGCGCCTCGGCGTACTGGACCCCGCAGGTGACGCAGATGGGCAGATCGTTCACGGCGGCCTCCGCTGATCGGCTGGCGGGGAATGGTAAGGCGTCGTTGTCTTACGGTAGTCGCCGTCGTTGCGCTGCCCGGTGCAGCGTAAGGGAGTGACGTCGTCGTCGCCGGTCGCGGGGGGCGTTGTGTCGGCTGGTCGTTTTCCGGTCGCTTCCATCGGCGGGCTAGGTGTGAGGACCGCTGTCATTGACAATGGGTTGATGGTTCATCGCTCTTGTTGCCTCGCACTCGAAGAATCACGCGATGGCCGTCCTCGTTTCACGACGCCACGCTCACTACCTGGGGAAACCCGTACACCACCTCCATGGACGCAACCGTGTCCCCTGATCCCACGCGTATCGCTCCCGGAGATTTGAGGGCGCCTGGAAGCAGACCGCCATGCCGATCTCCGGACCGGTCGAACCGCTATCGTGGTGGCGCCGGTTTCCTGGCGGAACGCAGGTGGGCGCCGGTCACGGTCGCTGCCACAGGACAGATCGACATGGCGGGGTGTGATGGGGCAGGTTGTACCGTTTCTGCGACGTGTGAAGGTGGAGAACTACAAGAGCATCGCGTCGTGTGACGTCACCTTCACGCCCCTCTTGGTTCTGCTCGGTCCCAACGCGGCGGGGAAGAGTAATTTCCTCGATGCGCTCAGCTTCGTGGCGGACGCGCTGGAGACGACGCCGGCCGACGCCCTGATGAGGCGCGGTGGCCTGGATGAGGTGAGCCGACGAGGGCAGGGAGATACGGAGGGGTTCGGTATCTTGCTGGAGTTCGTGATCCAGCCGGATGAAGAGCCGCTGTCGGTCACGTACAGCTTCACCATCAGCCGGGACCCCGCCGTCCGCCGTCCGCTTCTGGTGCTCGGAGAGCAGTGTCTCGTCCGGGGCACGCGGCCGCAGTCGAGTTTCAAAGAAGCGGGCTTCGTGATGACCCATGGCTTCTTCAACAAGAAGGGAGCGGGGGGTGTCGAGCCGGACCGGCTATACCTCCCGTTGGCCGCCACCCAGGGCGTTTTCAGTGAGGTCTACCGCAGTCTGCGCCGCATGCTCTTCTATCACCTGGATGTGGGCCTGATGCGGCAGGTTCAGTCCAGGTCCGCCGGCATCACGCTGGATGACGCAGGAAAGCAGCTGGGATCGGTACTCGGGGCCCTCGAGCAGCGGTATCCGGCGTTCAAAGCACGGATCGACGACTACATGGGCGCCATCGTTCCCGGGGCCGCGGGGATCGATGAGCGGCTTCTGGACCCCTATTCCACCGTCGAGCTCTTCACCCGTCACGCGGATCGCGAGATGGTGTTCGGCCCTGAGGCCATGTCCGAGGGGACGTTGCGTGCGGCGGGGCTGCTGGCCGCGCTGTTCCAGCCTGCCGTACTCGAAGGCGAGGCGACCCTGCTGGGATTCGAAGAACCAGAGACCTCGTTGCACCCGGCAGCCGCAGGGGTGCTGTTCGACGCGCTGAGCGAGGCGAGCGAGCACGTCCAGGTGGTGGTCACCACGCAGAGCGCGGACCTGCTCGACCGAGACGACTTCGATCCGGCATCCGTACGCGTCGTGACCATGACGGATGGGCTCACCACGATCGGTGAGATCGACGACATCAGCCGCCGCCTCGTCGACGACCGGCGAGCCACCATCGGAGAGCTGATGCGGGGCAACCAGCTTCGGCCCAGCACGGGGGAGACCGAATGACCGAGGCGGTCACCATCGCCGCCATCGTCGAAGGGGAGGGAGAGGTCGCCGCGCTCCCCGTCCTGCTCCGCAGGATCGCGGAGGAACTCTCGGCCTGGGCGGTACGGATTCCGACACCGCGCCGGGTTCCGCGTTCCAAGCTGGTCGCTCCGGGAGGGATCGAGAGCGCCGTACTTCAGGCCTCCTACCAGGTCGCTGGGCGAGGTGGGATCCTGTTACTGATCGACGCTGATGACGACTGTCCCGCGACGACCGGTCCGGCGCTCCTGGAGCGGGCCCGACGGGCGCGGGACGATCGGGAGATCTCGATGGTCCTCGCCAATCGGGAGTTCGAGGCGTGGTTCCTTGCCGCAGCCACGTCGCTCGCGGGCCGACGAGGGCTGGCGGACCCCCTCGAACCACCCGCTGATCCTGAAGGGCCCCGCGATGCGAAGGGATGGCTCTCGGCCCGCAAGACCGATGGCACCTCCTACCGCCCAACGGCTGATCAAGCGGCCCTGACCGCGATTTTCGACATGGCACAGGCACGCAAGAACGCGCCTTCCTTTGACAAATTCTGGCGCGATGTCGAACGCCTCATACGGGGCGGTCCGTAGGCGACCGGGCTCGCGAGGTCAGCGCTGGTAGACCTGTTCGCCGTCGAGGAAGGTCATCGCGACCTTGGTGCGCCAGATGTCGGACTCCGGTTCGGTGAACGGGTCGCGGTCAAGGACGACGAGGTCGGCGCGGTTGCCGGGGACGATGGTGCCCGCGTCGTCGTCGCGGTTGATCCTGGCCGAGCCCGCGGTGTAGGCGGTCAGCGCGGTGGCCAGCGTGAGTCTCTGGCCGGGCAGGAACGGGGTCTGCGCCGTCGGGTAGCCCGCGTGCAGCGAACCGCCGGGCTCTGTGCGGTTGACGGCCACGTGCATGCCCTGGATCGGGTCGGCCTCGGAGACCGGCCAGTCGCTGCCCGCGCAGAACAGGGTGCCGTGGCGCAGCAGGTCGGCGAACGGGTACTGCCAGCTGGAGCGCTCCTCGCCGAGGAAGGGGAGGGTGAGCTCGTCCATCTGGGCGTGGTGGGTGGCCCAGAGCGGCTGCAGGTTGGCGGTCACGCCGAGCTTGGCGAAGCGCGGCACGTCGGACGGCTCGACGATCTGCAGGTGCGCGATGTGGTGCCGGTTGGCCGGGTCGGTCCCCTCGAAGCTGTCCAGCGCCTCGCGGACGGCCCGCTCGCCGATGGCGTGGAAGTGCACCTGGAAGCCGTGCCGGTCCAGCTCGGCGACGCACTCCTTCAGCAGCACGGGGTCCACGTACGACAGGCCGGTGCCGCCGCAGCGGCAGTAGGGCTCGATCACCGCCGCGGTGAAGTTCTCGGCGATGCCGTCCTGCATGATCTTCACCGAGGTCGCGCGGAACCGCTCCAGTCCCTCGGCGGAGCGGCGCCGCTCCAGCAGCTCGGGGATCTGCTCGGCGCCGCGTGCCCGGTCCCACCACAGCGCGCCCACGACGCGGGCGCGCAGCGCGCCGGAGGCCGCCGCCGAGACGTACGTGGGCAGCTGGTCGTCGTAGCCCGCGTAGGAGCCGACGATGGCGTCCTGCCAGCCGGTGATACCGAGGGAGAACAGGTGGTCCTGGGCCGCGAGCAGCGCCTGGTGCATGTCCTGGGCGCTGGGACGGGGGGTGAGCAGGCCGACCAGGTCCATCGCGCCCTCGTGCAGCACGCCGCTCGGCGTGCCGTCGGCGTCGCGCTCGATCCTGCCGTCGGCGGGGTCGGGGGTGTCGCGGGTGATCCCGGCCAGCTCCAGGGCCCGGCTGTTCACCCAGGCGGCGTGGTGGTCGCGCTGGATCAGGTAGACCGGGCGGTCGACGACGTCGAGCTGGGAGCGGTGCGGCAGGCCGCCGGGGAATGCCGACATGTCCCAGCCGCCGCCGTCGATCCACTCGTGGCCGGGGTGGGAGTCGGCGTAGGCGGTGATCAGCTCCAGATACTCCGGCAGGCCGTAGACCCCGGACAGGTCACACCTGGCCCGCTCCAGGCCCGCCTGGACCGGGTGGATGTGCGCGTCGGTGAACGCCGGGGTGAGCAGGCGGCCGTCCAGGTCGACCACCTCGTGGCCGGGGGCGGCGAGGCCCGCGACGTCGGCCTGCGTGCCGACGGCGGCGATCCGGCCGTCACGGACCAGCACCGCTTCGGCGAAGGCGTCCGCCGCGAGGAAGACCCGGCCGCCCCGGAAGAGCAGGTCGCTCACTTTCGTACCATCCTTTTGCCGATGTCCCGAAGGCCGCTGAGGCCACGGAATGCCGCTTGATCACCACATTGCACGCTCGACCGGCCGAGGTCCAGCATGAGTTTTCTCCCGGCGTCGGCCGAGGTACGGAGACGTCGGCCCACACTCACCGACGGCCGCCGCCCCCTCCACCACCCGTCGCTGCCCGTTCACCGACGTCCGCCGACACTCATCGACGTACGCCGACGTTCGGTGTTCGAGGGGCGGTGTCGTCCGGGGCCGCCCGAGGAGCGTCCGCCCCGCGTTCAGCGTCCGGTGATGGAGTCGGCGACGCGGGCCAGCACCGAGGTGCGGCCGAGCCCGGCCTTCTCCCTGGCGTCGGCCCGGCGGTAGAGGTCGTACATGGTGTGCACGCCGATCCACCGCAGCGGTTCCACCTCCCAGCCGCGCACCTTGCGGTCCACCCAGGGCAGGGAGGTCAGGTCGGTGTCCTCGCGCAGGACGAGGTCGCGCAGGGTACGGCCGGCGAGGTTGGTCGTGGTCACCCCGTGGCCGGTGTAGCCGCCCGCCCAGCCGATGCCGGTGGTGTGGTCGACGTGCACGGTGGCGCACCAGTCGCGGGGCACACCGAGCACGCCGGACCAGGCGTGCGCGACGCGGGAGGCCCTGACCGCGGGGAACATCCCGGTGAGCAGCTCCCAGAGCGCCTCGATCGTCCACTCGTGGGTGCGGCCCCGGTCGTCCACGCGGGATCCGTACAGGTAGGGCTTGCCGCGCCCGCCGAACGCGATCCGGCCGTCGGCGGTGCGCTGGGCGTACATGTAGTAGTGCGCCATGTCACCGAGCAGCTCGTTGCCCTCCCAGCCGATCTCGTCCCACAGCGCGCCCAGCGGCTCGGTGACGATCATGGAGCTGTTCATCGGCAGCCACGTCCGGTGATACTGCCTCAGCTCGGCGGTGAAGCCCTCGGTGGCGCGGATGACGTATTCGGCGCGGACCGTCCCCTGCGGCGTGCGGGCCTCGCGAGGGGCGATCTCGGTGACCGGGGTGCGCTCGAAGATCTCTACCCCGAGCCTCCTCACGGTCTCGGCCAGACCTCTGGCCAGCTTGGCGGGCTGGATCCTGGCGCAGTGCGGGCTCCAGATCGCACTGACCGCGCCGTTCACCCGCAGGCGCCCTTCCCGCTCGGCGGGGTCGAGCAGCCGCACGTCCTCCTCGGTCCAGCCCCAGTGGCGCTCGTGGGCGAGCAGCCGGTGCAGCCGCCGGTCCTGGGCGGCGTTGGTGGCGACCGTGGTGACACCGCCCTTGACGATCTCGGCGTCGATGTTCTCGTCCTTGGCGACGGCGACGACCTCGTCGATCGTGTCGAACATCACCCGCTGCAGCCGCCTGGCCGCGTCCGCGCCGTGCGTCTTGGCGTAGCGCTCGGGGGTGCCCGCCAGCTCGCCGACCAGCCAGCCGCCGTTGCGTCCGGAGGCGCCGTATCCGGCGAACTCCTTCTCCAGCACGACGATCCGCAGACCGGGGCTCGCCTTCTTCAGGTAGTAGGCGGTCCACAGGCCCGTGTATCCGGCGCCGACGATGGCGACGTCGGCGTCGAGGTCTCCGGTGAGAGGGGCGCCGGGGGAGGGGATGCCGAGGGAGCGATACCAGAAGGAGACGTCTCCGTTGACGAAGTCCCCGGCCAGGGGAACGCGCGTGCTCATGGCCTCACATTCTGCTGTATCCGTCTATCTGGGTGCACCTGTCAACGGAAACCGTTGCAGAAACGCCGTCCGGCCGCGTAATGAGTGATCTTCTCAGACGTAACGATGGGCTCACTCATGTGTAGCAGTCCCGTAACAGCTCCAGGACAGGCTATGCCCTGACGGAAGGGGCATTCTGATGGGGTTTCTGAGGATTCGTACGACCGTTGACGAGAGGCCGGGACGGCTGGCCTCGCTGACCGCCGCGCTCGCCGCCAAGGGCGGCAACATTCTGGGCCTGAGCGTGCAGACCGACGTGGACGGCACGGTCGACGAGTTCGTCACGGACATCCCCGCCGGAGCCGAGGCGGTACGCGAGGCGCTGGAGGCCGCCGGGGGACGGCAGGTCCAGGTCGTCGCCGCCACCGCCCACGAGCTGACCGACGAGCCCACCCGCGTCCTGCTGCTCGCCTCCCGGCTGCGCATGACGCCCTGGCGCCTGCCGGAGCTGCTGGGAGAGCTGCTGCGCGCCGACGACTCCCGCTGGGTCTACGGTGCGGAGATGAGTGATCTTCCGGACCCGACCCTGCTGACCGTGCCCGTGGCTCCGCGCCGCGCGATCAGGGTCCGCAGGGCCGAGCTGCCCTTCACACTGACCGAGGCCGCCCGTGCGGCCTCCTTCGTCCGCCTGGCGCAGCCACCCGTGGAGGAGTCCGGGGCCGACCGCGACATCACGCTCTCCGACGGCGTCGAGGTCAACGTCCGCCCGCTCACCCGCCTCTACCGCGAGGCCGTACGCGACCTGCACGACCGCTGCTCGCCCGAGGCCCGCAGGTTCCGCTACTTCACCTCGGCGCCGGTACTGCCGCCGAAGGTCTTCGAGCGGCTCTGCGACCGGGCCCGGGGGCAGTCGGTCGTCGCCGGACACGACGGCCAGGTCGTCGGTCTCGCCAACCTGATGTTCACCTCCGACCCGGGCACCGCCGAGATGGCGTTCCTGATCGAGGACCGCTGGCAGGGCAGGGGGCTGGGAACGGCTCTGGCGGGAATGCTCGTCCGCCAGGCCCGCGACCTGGGCTTCGCCGAGGTCAGGGCGACGCTGCTGTCCGACAACATCCGCATGCGCAGGCTCCTGATCTCGCTCGGCGCGACCTTGAGCTACACCGAGGACCCCGGCGTGGTGGAAGCCAGGCTGGCCGTGGGCGTGATGGCGACGGCATCCCCGAGCTGAGCCCCATCACGCGACCTTCCCGTTTCGAGATCGCTCAGGGATCCCGAAGCGGGGAGGTCGCACCTTTCGGTTTCTCCGTGGAGCCACAGTCCTCCTCGGGAGAGGTCGGGGTGCGCGGCCTCGACCTCTCCCGGGGAAAAATGACATTTTAGTGTCAGCTTCGTGGTAAATGGCTTTCGTGGCCGGGGGCGGCGTGCGTAGGGTCCCCGCATGACGATCAACACCTTCATCGACGCCCTCCCCAAGGTCGAGCTCCACGTCCACCTGGTCGGCTCCGCCTCCGTGCCCACCGTGCTCGAACTCGCCCGCCGCCACCCCGGCGGCGGCGTCCCCACGGACGAGGAGGAGCTGCGCGCCTTCTACAGGTTCACCGACTTCCCGCACTTCGCCCGCATCTACCAGGCGATCAACGCCCTCGTCCGCGAGCCGGAGGACGTGGCCACCCTGGTGCTCGGCCTCGCCTCCGACCTCGGGGGGCAGAACGGCCGCTATGTCGAGCTGACCGTCACGCCGTACGCGCACCACGTCGTGGGCATGCCGATGCGGGAGGTCACCGAAGCGCTCGACCTCGCCGCCCGCCGCTCCCACGAGGAGCACGGGGTGCGGATGGCGTACGTGTTCGACATCCCCGGCGAGTACGGCGCCGAGGCGGCCCGCGTCACCCTGGACCACGCGCTCGGCGAACCTCCCCAGGCGCTGGTAGGTTTCGGGCTGGCCGGCATCGAACAGGACCGCCCGAAGTATCGGGACGCCTTCGCCGACGCCTTCCGCGCCGCCACCGCCGCCGGGCTGCGCAGCCTGCCGCACGCGGGCGAGATGACCGGCCCGGAGACCATCTGGGAGGCCCTCGACCTCCTGGGCGCCGAGCGGATCGGCCACGGCATCGCCTGCATGGACGATCCCCGCCTCGTCGCCCACCTGCGCGAGACCCGGACCCCCCTGGAGGTCTGCCCCACCTCCAACGTCTGCACCGGCCAGGTCGCCCGCATCGAGGAGCACCCGCTGCCCCGCATGATCGAGGAGGGCCTGTTCGTCACCCTCAACAGCGACGACCCGCCCATGTTCGCCACCACGCTGAGCCGCGAGTATCGCGTCGCCGCCGACCACCTCGGCCTGGACCACGCCACCCTCGCCACCCTGGCCCGCAACGCGGTCGAGGCTTCGTCCATGGATCCGGCGGGCAAGCAGGAGATCCTCGCCGAGATCGACACCGTCGCCGCCCGGCACTCCGAGACGGCACCCTGACAGCCTGCGACGGCCGTCTCGAAGATCGCGATCGTCAGGTCATGCCGATTCGCGATAGACGCGCCGTCGCCGCGCGGCCTGGCGGAGCACGGGTGCCTCGTCCGGCTCGTCGAGTGAGGCGACCAGCTCGTCGAACTGCTCGGCGGGCATCAGCGTGACGTCGGACGGTTCGGACACCATCCCCTCCATTCCGCGGTGTGCGTGCGGCCCTTCCGATGGCCACCGTAGCGGTCATCGCTCGATCGCACACCGTGAGCACGGTGTTCGGCGTGGCCGGATGTGAAGGACCGGGCTCAGCGGGGGAGATACGGCTCAGGGGGAAGGGATCTTGGAGGCGGCGGCTCTGTCCAGCAGGAAGAGGGTGTTCCGGCTGCCTCGGGCGCCGGCCGCGGGGACCTGCATCGTCCCCGAGTCCGACAGCGCGAGCCGTACCGCTTCGGCCTTCTCCTCGCCGGCGGCGATCACCCACACCTCGCGGGCGCCCTGGATCACCGGCAGCGTGAGCGAGATACGGGTGGGCGGGGGCTTGGGGGAGTCGTGCACCGCCACCACGGGTCGGGTGTCGTGCAGGGCGGGCAGGCCGGGGAAGAGCGAGGCGACGTGGCCGTCGGGGCCCATGCCCAGCATCATGAGGTCGAAGGACGGGGCCGGGCCGTGGTCCTCGGGACGGGCGGCCTTGCGAAGCTCCTCGGCGTAGGCCTCGGCCGACTCCTCGGCGGTCATGCCCGAGTCGGGGCCGCGCATCACGTGGACCCGCGCGGGGTCGAGGTCAAGCTGGTCGAGCAGGGCCTCGCGGGCGCCGGTCTCGTTGCGCTCGGGGTCGCCGTCCGGCAGGAAACGCTCGTCGCCCCACCAGATGTCCACGTTGCGCCAGTCGACGGCGTCCCTGGCGGGGGAGGCGGCGATCTCGGCGAGGGTGGCGATGCCGACACTCCCGCCGGTCAGGACCAGGTGGGCCGAGCCCTTGGCCGACTGGGCGTCGACGAGTCGGACGATCACCCGGGCGGCGACGGCCTTGGCGAGCACGTCGGCGTCGCGGTGGGTGATCACAGTGGGAACGCTCACGGGGCTTCTCTTTCGAAAGGAGGCGCCCCGCGGCGATCGCCGCGGGGCGCTCACGGCTCAGGACTTGTGGGTCCGGGCGAGTCGCTGGATCGCCGACGCGTAGATCTCGTCGGGGTCCAGCCGCCGCAGCTCCTCGGCGAGCAGCTCCGACGTCGGGCGCCGGGCCAGGGCGACCCTGCGGTCAGGCTGGCCGGGACGCGACAGCGTGCCCAGCCGGCCGTCGGGGCGGGTGATGGTGATGTCGCCGTCCGCCGCGATCAGCTTGACCATGGTCAGGCCGGGCCCGCTGGAGTCGGAGACCTTCACCGGGGCGTCGAGACGCTCGCCGAGCCAGGCCGCGAGCAGCAGGGCGCTGGCATGGCCGGGTACGGCCTCGATGGCGCCCCGCTTGACCTTGCCCACCGGCTGGTCGAACGCGGCGGCCAGCAGGCTCCGCCACGTCGTCAGCCGGGTCCAGGCAAGGTCGGTGTCGCCGGGCACGTAACCGCGGGCCCTGCCGACGATCGCCTTGACCGGGTCGGCCGCCGACCGCGCGTCGACGATGCGACGCTGGGCCAGCATGCCGATCGGGTCCTTGGACGGCACCTCGGGGCCGTCGGTGGGCCACCAGGCCACCACCGGGGTGTCGGTGAGCAGCAGCGGGCTGACGACCGAGTCGGCGTGCCTGGTCAGCTCCCCGTACAGGCGCAGCAGGATCACCTCGCCCGGGGTCGACTCACCGAACCGGATCTCGGCGTCGAGCCGGTTCGGCTCCTCGGAGTCGCGGGGAATGACGACCAGGATCCGGGAGGGGTGCTCCCTGGCGGCCTCGGTCGCGGCCCGGACCGCGTCGTACTGGTCGCTCTCGCCGCAGACCACCACGAGGGTCAGCACCATGCCGACCGCCGGGGTGCCCATCTGGTGGCGCAGGTGGGTGAGCTGCGAGGAGATCTTCGAGGCGGTCGTGCCGCTGAGCATGAAGCTGGTCATCTACAGCCGCCTCCAGACGCGCCCGTCGCGGGCCATCATCTCGTCGGCCGAGGCCGGCCCCCAGGTGCCCGAGGGATACTCCTCCGGCGGGCCCTGGGAGCTCCAGAAGTCCTCGATCGGGTCGAGGATCTTCCATGACAGCTCGACCTCGCGCTGGTGCGGGAAGAGCGGCGGGTCGCCGATCAGCACGTCCAGCAGCAGCCGTTCGTAGGCCTCGGGGGAGGACTCCATGAACGACTCGCCGTAGGCGAAGTCCATCGAGACGTCCCGCACCTCCATCGCGGTGCCCGGCACCTTGGAGCCGAATCGCACCGTGATGCCCTCGTCCGGCTGAACCCGGATGACCAGTGCGTTCTGCCCCAGGATCTCGGTGTCGTCCTTGCTGAACGGCAGGTGCGGCGCCCGCTGGAACACCACGGCCACCTCGGTGACCCGGCGGCCGAGCCGCTTGCCGGTGCGCAGGTAGAACGGCACCCCGGCCCAGCGCCGGTTGGCGATCTCCAGCTTGATGGCCGCGTAGGTCTCGGTGATCGAGTCGGGCGGGATGCCCTCCTCCTGGGTGTAGCCGATCACCGGCTCGCCGCCCTGCCAGCCGGGCCCGTAGCGGCCGCGCGCGGTGGCCTGGGACAGGTCGGACGGCAGCCGCACCGCCTTGAGGACCTTCTCCTTCTCCCTGCGCAGCGAGTCGGCCCCGAACGACGTCGGATCCTCCATGCCGACCAGGGCGAGCAGCTGCAGCAGGTGGTTCTGGATCACGTCGCGGGCCGCGCCGATGCCGTCGTAGTAACCCGCCCGGCCTCCGATGCCGATGTCCTCGGCCATCGTGATCTGCACGTGGTCGACGTAACCGCGGTTCCAGATCGGCTCGAACAGGTTGTTGGCGAACCGCAGCGCCAGGATGTTCTGGACGGTCTCCTTGCCCAGGTAGTGGTCGATGCGGAACACCGAGCTCTCCGGGAAGACCGCGCTGGTGATCGCGTTGAGCTCCTGGGCGCTTCGCAGGTCGTGCCCGAAGGGCTTCTCGATCACCACCCGGCGCCAGGATCCGGGAGGGCCGTCGGCGAGGCCGGTCCGCTTCAGCTGCTGGACCACGACCGGGAAGAACTTCGGCGGCACCGAGAGGTAGAAGCCGTAGTTGCCGCCGGTGCCCCGGGTCTGGTCGATCTCCTTGAGCATCATCGCCAGCGTGTCGAACGCACCGTCGTCGGTGAACTCGCCACGGCAGAAGAAGATGCCCTCCGACAGCTGCTTCCAGACCTCCTCGCGAAACGGCGTCCGCGCGTGCTCCTTGACCGCGTCGTGGGTCAGCTGCGCGAAGTCCTGGTCCTTCCAGTCGCGGCGGGCGAAGCCGACCAGGGAGAAGCCAGGGGGCAGCAGCCCGCGGTTGGCGAGGTCGTAGATCGCCGGCAGCAGCTTCTTGCGCGCCAGGTCGCCGGTCACACCGAACAGCACCAGCACGCACGGCCCGGCCACGCGCGGCAGGCGCTTGTCGCTGGGGTCGCGCAGCGGGTTGGCCTCGATCATGGCCTCGGTGACACCGGCGGTCGCGACGTCGGTGGCCGTGATGGTCGTGGGCGTGTTGTCCCCCTGCGCGTCCGTCGCGGGGACGACCGTGTCGGCGGCCGACGCCGGGGCGCCGGCCGCGTCGCCCGCCCGGGAGCTCCCCTTGCTCATGCGAACCTCCGGCGATCCATCAGACCTCCCGCGAGGCGGCGAGCAGGCGCGCGACTCCGGCGGCGCGGTCGGTCAGGTGCAGCCGTACGGCGGGACGCCCGCGGCTGGCCAGCGCGCCCAGGTCGCCCAGGGCCTGGGCGAGCTGGAGCCGGCCCAGGGTGTAGGGCTTGCCGGGAACCTCGACGTCCTCCTCGACCGCGCCGGTGATCTGCAGGAACACTCCGTTCTGCGGGCCGCCCTTGTGGTACTGGCCGGTGGAGTGCAGGAAGCGGGGCCCCCAGCCGAAGGTGACCGGGCGGTCGGTGCGGACGGCGAGCAGTCCGCGCAGCGTCGCCGGGTCGGCGCCGCTCCACACGTCCGTCATCTCCTCGAACGAGGCGCCCTCGGCGTAGGGGGCGTCGAAGGCCGCCTCACGGTCGAGGTAGGCCATCACCGCGAGGTAGCCGCGCTCGGGGATCGCCTCCAGCAGCCGGGTGAACACGTCCGACAGGTCCTTGACGTCCTCGGAGCCGGGGAACTCGCCGTACACCTCCACCGGGCCGTCGACCAGGATCGGGGTGCCGACCGGCAGCTCGGCCTGGTCGAGCAGCTTGGCGGTGTTCTCCTTGGACTCGGCCACGTTCGGCTGGTTGAACGGGTCGATGCCGAGGACGCGGCCCGCGACGGCCGTGGCGTACTCCCAGACGAGGAACTGCGCGCCCAGCGGGCCGGCGACGGTCACGACGCCGTCGGTGTCGATCCCGGCGAGCAGCTCGTCGTCGGCGTCACCGGGGTCGGCGCCCACGACGGGCAGGATGCCCTTGCCGGACTTGCCGGTGGACTCGGCGACCAGCTGCTCGATCCAGTCGGGCAGTCCGTTGATCTCCGACAGGCTGTCCTCGATCACGAGCTTGTCGCGCCCGGCCGCGGCCGCGGCGCCCAGGGCCGCGCCGAGGTCGAGGCCGGGGTTGCCCTCGGTCCGCGACAGCAGCGGCGCCACCTCGGCCGCGTCGTCGAGCAACCGCTCGACGTCGGCGCCCGCGAGCGCGCTGGGCACCAGGCCGAACGCGGTCAGGGCGCTGTAGCGGCCGCCCACGTTCGGGTCGGCGAGGATCACCTGGTAGCCCGCCTCGCGGGCGCTCGCCTCCAGGGGCGAGCCGGGGTCGGTGACGACGACGATCCGCTTCGCCGGGTCGATCCCGGCGTCGCGGAAGGCCTTCTCGTAGATCCGCCGGTGGCTGTCGGTCTCGACCGTGCCGCCGCTCTTGCTCGCGACGACCAGGATCGTGCTCTCCAGCCGGTCCTCGAGCGCCCGGCGCACCTGGCCGGGGTCGGTGGTGTCGAGAACGGTGAGGGGCACGTCGGCGGAGGTGGTGATGACCTCGGGCGCGAGGGAGGAGCCGCCCATGCCGGCCAGGACCACGTGGTCCAGGCCCTCGGCGCGGGCCCGCTCCACCAGCGCGCCGATCTCGGGAAGCAGCTGCCTGCTCGTCAGCGGGAGGTTGAGCCAGCCGAGCCGGATCGCCGCCTCGGCCTCGGCCTCGGGACCCCACAGGGTGGGGTCGCCGGAGGCGAGGGCCTGGGGGACCCCCTCGGCGGCGAGCTGTCCTGCCGTCTCCGCGGCCTGCTCGGTGAAGTCGTCCTCGCTGAACGTCACGGACACTGACATATGGTCCTCACGCCTTCTTCAGCTCGGAGGAGACGGTCTCCAGCAGCTCTTTCCAGGAGGCCTCGAACTTGCTCAGGCCGTCCTCCTCCAGGAAGCGCACGACATCGTCGTAGTCGATGCCGGCGTCCTTGAGCGCCGCCATGGTGTTCCAGGAGTCCTCGTAGGAGGAGCGGACCGTGTCGCCGGTGATGTTGCCGTGGTCGCCCGTGGCGTCCAGGGTCTTCTCCGGCATCGTGTTGACCGTGCCGGAGGTGACCAGCTCGTCGACGTAGAGGGTGTCGGGGTAGTCGGGGTTCTTCGTCCCGGTGGAGGCCCACAGCGGACGCTGGGCCCGCGCACCGGCCGCGGCGAGCGCCTGCCAGCGCGAGGACGCGACGACCTCCTCGAAGGCGGCGAAGGCGAGGCGGGCGTTGGCGACCGCGGCCTTGCCCTTCAGCGCGAGCGCCTCGGGGGTGCCGATCTTGTCCAGGCGCTTGTCGATCTCGCCGTCCACGCGACTGACGAAGAACGAGGCGACCGACTCGATGGCCGACAGGTCCAGGCCGGCCTCCTTGGCCTTCTCCAGACCGGTCAGCCAGGCGTCCATCACGGCGCGGTAGCGCTCAAGGGAGAAGATCAGCGTGACGTTGACGCTGATGCCCTCGGAGATCGCCTGCGTGATGGCGGGCAGACCCTCGACGGTGGCGGGGATCTTGATGAACAGGTTGGGCCGGTCGACCATCCACCACAGCGCGCGCGCCTCGGCGACGGTCTTGTCGGTCTCCCTGGACAGGCGGGGGTCGACCTCGATCGACACCCGGCCGTCCACCTGGCCGGTGGCGTCGTAGACCGGCCGCAGCACGTCGGCGGCCCAGCGGATGTCGTAGGTGGTGATCGCCCGCACGGCCTCCTCCACGTCGACGCCGCGGATCTTCAGGTCGTGCAGCTGGCCGTCGTAGGCGTCGCCCTTGCTCAGCGCCGACGCGAAGATCGTCGGGTTGGAGGTGACACCGACCACGTGCTTGTCGTTGATCAGGGACTGCAGGTTGCCCGTGCGCAGGCGCTCGCGGCTGATGTCGTCCAGCCAGATGGAGACACCCTGCTCGGAGAGCTTCTTCAGGATCTCACTCATGATCAGTTTCCCGTCGTCTCGCCCTTGTCGGCTCCGGTCTTGGCGAGGCTCGCCTTGGCGGCGGCGGCCACGCGCTCGGCGGTCAGGCCGAACTGCTCGTAGAGGGTCTTGTAGGGGGCCGAGGCACCGAAGTGCTCCAGGCTCACCACCGCGCCCTCGTCTCCCACGAACTCCCGCCAGCCCAGCGCGATTCCCGCCTCGACCGCCACGCGCGCGCGCACCGCCGTGGGCAGCACCGTCTGCCGGTAGGCCGCGTCCTGGGCCTGGAACCACTCCACGCACGGCATCGACACGACCCGGGTGGCGATGCCCTCCGCCTCGAGGAGCTCGCGGGCCTCGACGGCGAGCTCGACCTCGGAGCCGGTACCGATCAGGATCACCGAGGGCTGCCCGTTGGAGGCGTCCCGCAGGACGTAGCCGCCGCGGGCGACCTTGTCCGCGTCGCGGGTGCCCTCGTAGACCGGAAGGTTCTGGCGGGTGAGCGCGAGCGCGGCCGGGCGGTCGTTGTGCTCCAGCACGACCTGCCAGGCGGCGGCCGTCTCGTTGGCGTCGGCCGGGCGGACCACGTCGAGACCGGGGATGGCGCGCAGCGCCCACAGGTGCTCGACGGGCTGGTGCGTCGGGCCGTCCTCGCCCAGGCCGATGGAGTCGTGCGTCCACACGTAGGTGACCGGCAGCTTCATCAGCGCGGCCAGCCGCACGGCCGGGCGCATGTAGTCGCTGAACACCAGGAACGTGCCACCGTAGGGGCGGGTGCCGCCGTGCAGCGCGATGCCGTTGAGAATCGCGCCCATGCCGTGCTCGCGGATGCCGAAGTGCAGCGTGCGGCCGTAGGGGCCGCCGGGGAAGTCCTTGGTCTGGAACTCCTCGGGGATGAAGGACGGCTCGCCCTTCATCGTGGTGTTGTTGGACTCGGCGAGGTCGGCCGAGCCGCCCCACAGCTCGGGCAGCACCGGCGCGAGGGCGCTGAGCACCTCACCGGAGGCCTTGCGGGTGGCGACGGAGGAGCCGATCTCGAAGGTCGGCAGCGCCCCGGTCCAGTCGGCGGGAAGCCGTCGCGCGGAGATGCGGTCGAACTCGGCGGCGCGCTCGGGGTTGGCCTCGCGCCAGCTCTGGTAGAGCTTGTCCCACTCCGCCCGCGCGGCCCGGCCGCGCTCGACGACCTCGCGGGCGTGCTCCAGGACCTCGGAGGGGACGTCGAAGCTCTTCTCGACGTCGAAGCCCATGACCTTCTTGGTGGCGGCGACCTCGTCGGCGCCCAGCGCCGAGCCGTGGATCTTGCCGGTGTTCTGCTTGTTGGGCGCGGGCCAGCCGATGATCGTGCGCAGCCGGATGAACGACGGCCTGCCGGTCTCGGCGCGGGCGGCCTCCAGGGCCTCGTACAGCGCTTGGACGTCCTCGACGTACTCGCCCGTCCGCGTCCAGTCGACCGTCTGGGTGTGCCACCCGTACGCCTCGTAGCGCGCGACGATGTCCTCGCTCAGCGCGATCTGGGTGTCGTCCTCGATCGAGATGTGGTTGCTGTCGAAGACGACGGTGAGGTTGCCCAGCCTCTGGTGGGCGGCGAGTGCGCTCACCTCGTGGCTGACGCCCTCCTCGATGTCACCCTCGGAGGCGATGCACCAGATGTTGTGGTCGAACGGGCTCGCGCCCGGAGCGGCGTCCGGGTCGAACAGGCCGCGCTCGCGGCGGGCGGCCATCGCCATGCCGACCGCGTTGCCCAGGCCCTGGCCGAGCGGGCCCGTGGTGGTCTCGACGCCGACGGTGTGGCCGTGCTCGGGGTGGCCGGGCGTGAGGCTCTCCCACTGGCGGAGCCCCTTGATGTCGTCCAGGCTCAGGCCGTAGCCGGAGAGGAAGAGCTGGATGTAGAGGGTCAGGCTGCTGTGACCAGCCGAAAGGACGAAGCGGTCACGGCCCGCCCACGAGGGGTCTGACGGGTCATGTCGCATCACCTGCTGGAACAGCAGGTAAGCGGCCGGCGCCAGGCTCATCGCGGTGCCGGGGTGACCCGATCCCGCCTTCTCTACCGCGTCCATGGCCAGGGTGCGTACGACGTCGACCGCGCGGCGGTCCAGGTCGCTCCATTCGAGGGCTGGCACGAGTTCAGTGCTCAAGTGCTCGATCTCCGGATCTAATCGTGTGATGGTGGCGCCGGTCTGGTATTTCCCGCCCACACCGGACCCTAACGGGTTCGACCTGGCTACCGGGGCGTAGGTCGGCCCGAGGCGGGTCCGGGGGTCGGCAGGCGGCGCGCCTCCCCCGCGGGGAGTCCCCTCGCGCCGCTTCCGCACCCCGTGCCGGGACCGGCCTCCCCTGCAACTACAGTGAGTCCTCAGGGCCGGCTGGTGCCCGCATTCACGGATCCGCTCTAATCAGAGGTTACGCGTTGACCCCGCACGTGCTGGAAGCACCTTAGATGGTGCTCACCGACAAGCAATCGACGGCCCCGCCCGAGGCGGGCACGGCCACCGAGGCCGCGCCGCGCTCCTTCGGCGACGTCGTGAAGGCCTACGTCGCCCTCACGAAGCCGCGGATCATCGAGCTGCTGCTGATCACGACGCTGCCGGTGATGTTCCTGGCCGCCAAGGGGCTGCCGCCGCTGTGGATCGCGGTCAACACCCTGGTGTTCGGCACCCTGTCGGCCGGCAGCGCGAACGCGCTGAACTGCTACATCGACCGCGACATCGACGCCGCCATGCGCCGCACCCGGCGCCGCCCGCTCGCCCGCGACCTGGTGCCGCCGACGAACGCGCTGATCTTCGGGCTCATCCTCGGCGTGGTGTCCACCGTTGGGCTCGGCCTGGCGGTGAACTGGCTCGCCGCCGGCCTGTCGCTGGCCGCGAACCTGTTCTACGTGCTCGTCTACTCGATGATCCTCAAGCGCCGGACCTCGCAGAACGTGGTGTGGGGAGGCCTCGCCGGCTGCATGCCCGTGCTGATCGGCTGGGCGGGTGTCACCGGCCGCCTCGACTGGGCCCCCGTGGTGCTCTTCGGCGTGGTGTTCTTCTGGACGCCGCCGCACACCTGGACCCTCGCGATGCGCTACCGGGAGGACTACGCGGCGGCGAAGGTGCCCATGCTCCCCGTGGTCGCCACCGAGCGCCGCGTGGTGCTGGAGAGCATCGTCTACACCTGGGCCACGGTGTTGTGCTCGCTGCTGCTGTGGCCGGTGGCCGGGACCACCCTTCTCTACCCCGCGGTGGCCGTCGTCCTCGGCGCCGCCTGCCTGTGGGAGGTCCACCGCCTCCTGGCCCGGGTCAACGCGGGCAAGACCGGTGTCGACCTGCGCCCGATGCGCTTCTTCCACTGGTCCAACGCCTATCTGGCGCTGCTCTTCCTGGCCGTCGCCATCGACTCGATGCTCGTCTGAGACCCGGATCGTCTCGCGCGGTCTCCTCGGACGGTGCCCGTTTCCGTGCCCCGGCGACGGGGGAGACGTCTCCCGGGGGAAGATGTTCTCTTGACCGGCCTGGGGTGGGCCTGACCGTGGGGAGGGTGTTTCGTGGTCTTCGGTAAATCCCGGGAGCCTGATTCCGGTTCCGGCCGCGAGCGCGGCTCATCGCCCGGCACGGTCCACGGATTCGAGTTTCCCGTCCGGCCTCGTCCGTTTCTTGGCGGGGGGCGGCCGAGGGGTGGCGGGGCGAGGTGTGGCAACCTTCGGCCGATAATCTCCCGATTCGAGTCGTGGGGTGGACACCAAGGGTTACGGTGGCCACATGGCCGGCCGTGACCCCCGCTGGGTGCTCAGGGACCGTCCGTCGGTCGGACTGATCGTCGGGCTCGTCCTCACCGGGGTGTGCGCCCTGGTGTCGTTCTCCTTCGACGTGCTGAACGGCGATCCGGTCTACTTCTTCATCGCCCTGTGCCTCGCGCTGGCGCCCGTCCCGGTGCTGCTGGCCGCGGTGCTGGCGCTCGACCGCATCGAGCCCGAGCCGCGCGGCAACCTGATCTTCGCGTTCGCCTGGGGCGCGGGGGTCGCGGTCCTGGTCGCCGGAGTGATCAACTCCTTCAACCTCGTCTACATCGAGAACACCGTCCAGCTGGGCTACGACTACGCGCGCAACATCGCCGCCACCTTCGGCGCGCCCGTGGTCGAGGAGACGATGAAGGGCCTGGTCCTGCTGGGCCTGCTCAGGTTCAGGCGCGCCGAGCTGGACGGGCCCACCGACGGCATCATCTACGCCAGCATGGTCGGCCTCGGCTTCGCCATGAGCGAGAACGTCAGCTACTACGTGGCCGCGCTCAACGAGCTGGGCGCACAGG
The DNA here is from genome assembly GCF_040648855.1 of Streptosporangium sp. NPDC049078. Taxonomy (NCBI): domain Bacteria; kingdom Bacillati; phylum Actinomycetota; class Actinomycetes; order Streptosporangiales; family Streptosporangiaceae; genus Streptosporangium; species Streptosporangium sp. NPDC049078. The sequence continues at coordinate 304,725 of NZ_JBEZEL010000007.1, read as the reverse complement.
GCCTGGCGGTGACCGTGGTGCTGCGCGGCGTCCTCTCGCCGTTCGCCCACCCGCTGTTCACCTCCATGATCGGTGTCGCGGTGGCCTACGCGGCGCAGCGCCGGGGGCCCGGGCGGCTCTTCGTCATCGCGGCCGGGTGGGTCGGCGCGATGCTGCTGCACGGCATCTGGAACGGCTTCGTCTCCTACGCCGGCCTCGGCGGCCTGGCCGTCGCCTACCTGCTGCTGATGGTCGTGCTGTTCGTGCTGATCTGGATCATCTTCCGCGACCGCAAGCGCATCATCGGGCTCATCCAGACCTACCTGCCCGCCTACTGGGCGACGGGGCTGGTGTCCGCGGGCGACGTGGTGATGCTCTCCTCCCTGCAGGGGCGCCGCCACGCCCGGCAGTGGGCCAAGCAGCACGGGGGCAGGACGGCTCTGCGGGCGATGAGCGACTACCAGCTCGCGGCCACCGAGCTCGGTCTGCTCCACGAGCGGGCCAGGGGCCACGTGATCGACGAGCCCACCTTCAACGAGGAGCAGCGGGCGCTGCTGGAGTGCATGGCCGGTGCCCGCGCCCAGTTTTCCGGGCCGCCCGTCACGGGGAACGCTCCGGCCGGCCACGCCTCCGGCCCGTCCTACCCGCAGGACGGCCCTCCTCATCCGCAGGGTGGCCTCCCCGGTCATCCTCAGGGGGGTCCCGGTCGCCCGCCGCCGGGCGGGCCGTTCCACTAGTTCCACCGGGCTGGTTCCACCGGGCGTGTTCGCACCCGCGACATCCGTCCTGTCGTCGCGGGTCGGTGGCCGCGTCCGATCCGGTGTGGAGGATCCCTTTCCCGCACCGGATCGGAGCGCGGGGCCGGGCCTCGGACCGGCTCGGACGCGGGCGCGCGTCACGGTCGGCTCATGCGCGGGGAGATGGGGGACGCGGCCCTCGTCCGCGGGGGCGCGTCACGTCCGCGTCACGTCCGCGTCACAGGGCCTCAGACGCGGACGGCGTCGAGCTCGCCGGTGATCGCCTCCGAGGCGTCCCGCGGCCCGGGTGAGCCGGTCGCGAAGACCACCCGCAGCGTGCAGACCCAGACCAGGGTCGCGCCGAGCACGTGCAGGTTGACCAGGGCCGCGGGCACGCCCAGGAAGTACTGGACGTATCCGATGACCCCCTGCGCGGCCTCCACGCCCAGCAGCGTCCACGCGGCCCGCCGGGCGTACCCGGGCGCGTCGGTGATGTGCAGCGCGAACGCCAGCGCGAAGGTGAGGCCGATCACCACGTAGGCGACGTCGGCGTGGATCCTCGCCACGGTCTCGATGTCGAAGCCGAACCTGGAGGCCATCTCGTCGCCCGAGTGCGGCCCGGTGCCGGTCACCACCACGCCCACCACGAGCAGGGTGAACACGGCGGCGACGAGCCCGAAGACGAGCGTGCGGACATGGCGGTGGATCCGCTGCCGGGGTGGGGAGCCGTCGCCCGGGCTCTCGCTGCGGCCGGTGCGGGCGTACAGCGCGTACGCCGCGGCGATCATGCCGACGGAGGCGAGGAAGTGCACGCTCACGGTGACCGGGTTGAGCGCGCTGCGCACGACCAGGCCGCCCCAGAGTCCCTGGAAGGCCACGCCGATCGGCTGCAGCCAGGCCAGCCTCACCAGGTCGGGGCGGCGGGCCGGTAGCCGCAGGGCGGCGATCAGGCAGGCGACGCCGACCGCGAGCACCAGGAAGGTGAGCAGCCGGTTGCCGAACTCGATCGCCATGTTCAGCGGTGAGATCTCGTCGTGGGCCACCGGGATGAAGCTCTCCGGCGTGCACCGTGGCCAGGTGGGACAGCCCAGGCCGGATCCGCTGACCCGCACCGCGGCGCCCGTCACCGTGATCCCGACGTTGACGACGACCGCCGCCAGCGCCCAGCGGCGCAGGGTGAGGAAGGTCGGCGGCCCCACGATTCGCGCCGATCCGGCGGCATACCGGCGAGCCTGGTCAAGGAGGTGGTTCACGGCTCACATGCTAGGCGGCGAGGGGGGTGGTCCCACCGTGGCCCCCGGCGGACCCCGGCGGACCCCGGGTGGCGGCCACCGGGCGCGAGGCGCGTACCACGGGACGGCGTGCCGTACGCCCCTGAGGGTAGAGGTGGGCTTGAGCCGAAGTTTTGCGCGTGATGTCCGTTTAGGTGTATTGATCCGTTTAAAGGTATGTGACATAGTACTGACGGGCCCGAGGTGCGGGAACGAGGTGAGAGATGCCGGACGTCGTGGTCGTCGGTGCCGGGGTCGTGGGGGCCGCCTGCGCCTACTACGCCGCCCGCGCGGGCCTGGACGTCGTGGTCGTCGACCGGGGGGCGGTGGCGGGCGGTACGACCGGTGCGGGCGAGGGCAACATCCTGGTCTCCGACAAGGAGCCGGGACCCGAACTCGACCTGGCACTGCTCTCCAACCGGCTCTGGCGTGACCTGGCGGGGGCCGCGCCAGAGGGCGGGGCCCGAAACGGCGCGCCGGGGGACGAGCGCGTCGACGCCGGACCGGGCGGTGCGGGAGCGGGCGTCGTGGACCGGCCCGTCACGGGCGGCGGGTTCGAGTTCGAGGCCAAGGGCGGCCTGGTGGTGGCCGAGACGGACGAGATCCTGGCGGCGCTCACCGACCTGGCCGGAAAACAGGGGGTCGAGCACGTCGCCGTCGCCGCGGGGGAACTCGGCGACTACGAGCCCCACCTGGCGAAAGGGCTCGCCGGTGGCGTGTTCTACCCGCAGGACGCCCAGGTCCAGCCCATGCTGGCGGCGGCCTCCCTCATCCGGAGAGGCGCGGAACGGTTCGGCCGCGGCGCCCTGATGCTGCGCACGGGCGTCACGGTGACGGGCTTCGTCACGGGCGGCGACCGGATCGCCGGGGTCACCACCGACCACGGTGACATCCTCGCCGGAGCCGTCGTCAACGCCGCGGGCACCTGGGGCGGCGAACTCGCCGCGCTCGCCGGCGCGCACGTCCCGATCCTGCCCAGGCGCGGCTTCGTCCTGGTCACCGAGCCGCTCGCCGGGCCGTTGATCAGGCACAAGGTCTACACCGCCGCCTACGTCACCGCGGTGGCCAGCGACTCGGAGGGGCTCCAGACGTCCGCCGTCGTGGAGAGCACCCCGGCGGGGCCCGTGCTCATCGGCGCCAGCCGCGAGCGGGTCGGCTTCGACCGCACGATGTCGGTCCCGGTGCTCGAACGTCTCGCCCGTCAGGCCGTGGAGCTGTTCCCCGCCCTGGCGGCATACCGGGTGATCCGCGCCTACTGCGGTTTCCGCCCCTACTGCCCGGACCATCTCCCGGTGATCGGGGAGGATCCCCGAGTTCGGGGGCTCTACCACGCCTGCGGTCACGAGGGGGCGGGCATCGGCCTGGCCCCGGCCACCGGCCACCTGATCGCCCAGCTCCTGATCGGCCTCGGCCCCGACCTGGACCTCACCCCCTTCCGCCCCGACCGCTTCACCCGGGAGGCGTCTTGACCTGCTCCCCGAGCCTGGACCGGAACCCGAGCCGAGGTCCGGAGCCGGAGCGGAGCCCGAACCCGAACCGGAGCCACCACCGGGATCCCTCCCACGGAGGTGCCCGATGAGGGATCCGTACCGTCTGGTGGGGGCGCGGCCCGAGCCGGAGTTCGAGATCAGCGTGGACGGGGTTCCCGTCCCGGTGATCCCCGGCCAGAGCCTCGGCGCCGCCATGCACGGCGCGGGCATCCGCTCCTGGCGCACCACCAGGTTCGCCGGGCGAGCGCGCGGGCTGTTCTGCGGCATCGGGGTCTGTTTCGACTGCCTGGTCACGGTGAACGGAACCCCCTCCCTGCGCGCCTGCCTGACCGAGGCGCTCCCGGGAGACCGGGTGACCACCGGCGGTCCTCCATCGCCGTCCCAGGGCGCGCAGGAGGCCCCGCGAGACCCCGGGCAAGAAGCCGGAGCCGGACCGGGGGAGCGGGCGTACGCTCCGGATGCGGACGTCTCCCATGATTCCGGCACCTCCGGCACAGAGGAGGACATCCCGGGCGCGCACCCTTCTCGTGCTCCCGGCGTCTCCGACACGCGGAGGGAGGGATGAGCGGCCGATGACGCGGATTCACGATCTCGCCGTGATCGGTGCCGGTCCCGCCGGGGTCGCGGGCGCGCTCACCGCGGCCCTCTCAGGGCTGGACGTCGTACTGGTCGACGGGGCCGCCAGGCCGGGCGGCCAGTACTTCCGGCGCCCCGCCGAGGGCTTCCGCGCCGAGCGGCCCGGCGCGCTGCACCGCGGGCTCGACAGGTTCACCCGCCAGTGGGAGACGCTTCGCGAGCGCGCCGAGGTGCTCCTGCGCCACCGGGTCTGGGCGGTCGAGCGCGCGGACGGCGCGATCACCGTACGGTGCCTGGAGGGAGACCGCGAGGAGCGGCCCCGCACGGTGACCGCGCGAGGGTTGCTGATCGCCACCGGCGCGTACGACCGGCCGCTGCCGTTCCCCGGCTGGGACCTGCCGGGGGTGCTCACCGCGGGCGGCGCGCAGGCACTGCTCAAGGGCGACCTGGTCGGTGCGGGAAGCAGGGTCGTGGTCGCCGGTACCGGCCCGTTCCTGCTGCCCGTCGCCGCGGGCCTGGCGGACGCCGGGGCGCGGGTGCTCGGCGTCCACGAGGCGAACGGCGGGTTCGGGCTCGCCAGGCACCCGCTGCTCGCCGCGGGCCGGGTGGGGGAGGCCCTCGGGTACGGGGCGCGCCTGGCCCGCCACCGGATCCCGTACCGCCGCCGCGAGGCGGTGGTCGCCGCGCACGGCGACACCGCGCTGACCCACGTCACGGTGGCGAGCCTGGACGGCGACTGGCGGCCGACGGCGACGAGGACCGTCGAGTGCGACACCCTCGCCTGCGGCTACGGATTCGTCCCCCAGCTCGACCTGCCGGTCCAGCTGGACTGCGCCACCCGCCGCGACCCCGACGGCAGCCCGGTCGTCGCGGTGGACGCGGGCATGCGCACCAGCGTGCCCGGCGTCTACGCGGCGGGGGAGTCCACCGGTGTCGGCGGGGCCGTGCTCGCCGAGGTGGAGGGACGCGTCGCGGGCCGGTCCGCCGCCGCCGACCTGGGCCGCCCGGTTCCTCCGGATCCGGCCCTGACCCGGCGCGCGGCCAGGCTCTCCGCCTTCGCGTACGCCCTGCAGGAGGCCTACCCGGTACGGGCCGGCTGGCAGGACTGGCTCCGCGACGACACCCTCGTGTGCCGCTGCGAGGAGGTGCCCCTGTCGGCCGTACGCCGGGCACAGGCCATGGGGGCCGCCGACGCGCGCTCCGTCAAGCTTCTCGCGCGCCCGGGGATGGGGTGGTGCCAGGGCAGGATGTGCGGCTACGCGGTCGCGTGCCTCGCCGGGGAGGACCCCGCGCCGCCCCGGCGCCCGATCGCCCAGCCCGTCAGGCTCGGCGACCTCGCCGCGGCGACGTCCGCCTCCCCCGGCCGAGGGGAGGCCCTGCCGGCTCCGGAGGAGGCGGAGAGCTTGGCGGAGACGGGCGCACCGGAGGTTCTCCCGCGTCCGGCACATGCGGAACCTCCGCCGGTCCCGGCGGCGGATCGGCCCGAACCCCCTCGGAAGGACGAACGATGACGACCCCCGCGAAGCCCTGGCACGGTGTGACGGTGGCCACCGCGCTGCCCCTGGGCGAGGACCTCTCCGTCGATCTGGACGGCTACGCCGAGCACTGCCGGTGGCTGGTCGCCTCCGGGTGCGACGGCGTCGTGCCGAACGGATCGCTGGGCGAGTACCAGACGCTCACCTCCCGGGAGCGGGCGTCGGTCGTGGAGACCGCGGTCGCCGCCGTGGGCGGCGACCGCGTCATGCCGGGTGTCGCGGCCTACGGCGCCCTGGAGGCCCGCCGCTGGGCCGAGCAGGCGGGTGAGGCCGGGTGCCGCGCGGTGATGCTGCTCCCGCCGAACGCCTACCGCGCCGACGACAGGACCGTGGTGGAGCACTACCGCGAGGTGGCCGCGGCCGGTCTGCCGGTGGTGGCCTACAACAACCCCTTCGACACCAGGGTGGACCTCACCCCCCGGTTGCTGGCCACCCTGCACGCCGAGGGCCTGATCGTCGGGGTGAAGGAGTTCAGTGGTGACGTCCGGCGGATCTACGAGATCGCCGAGCTCGCCCCCGGGCTGGACGTGCTGGCCGGGGCCGACGACGTACTGCTGGAGCTGGTCACCGCCGGGGCGGTCGGCTGGGTGGCCGGATTCCCCAACGCGCTGCCCGAGTCGACCGTCGCCCTGTACCGGGCGGCGGCCGCGGGGGACACGGCCACCGCGCTTCCGCTCTACCGCGCGCTGCACCCGCTGCTTCGCTGGGACTCCAGACCGGTGTTCGTCCAGGCGATCAAGCTCTCCATGGACCTGGCCGGCCGCCGCGGTGGCCCGTGCCGCCCGCCCAGGCTCGCCCTGGTGCCCGAACAGGAGGCCGCCGTACGCGCCGCGACGGAGAAGGCCCTCGCCGAGGGACTGCGTTAGTGGGCCGTCCCCGAACGTCGCCCCGGTATCGCCGCCCGGTGACCGGCTCCCGCAGGATCTGCCCTCCCCCGGCAAGGTCGTGTGACGGTCCGGTGGGGCGCCCCCACATCCCTTCCCGTGAGGAGCGTCGATGAGAACGAAGAGGATCTTCCACGCGGTGGACTCCCACACCGAGGGCATGCCCACCCGAGTGATCACCGGGGGAGTGGGGGTCATCCCCGGCTCGACCATGGCCGAGCGGCGCGAGCACTTCCTCGCCGAGATGGACCACGTCCGCACCCTGCTCATGTACGAGCCGCGCGGTCACTCGGCGATGAGCGGGGCCATCCTGCAACCGCCCACCCGGCCGGACGCCGACTTCGGCGTGCTCTACATCGAGGTCTCCGGTTGCCTGCCCATGTGCGGGCACGGCACCATCGGCGTCGCCACCGTCCTGGTCGAGACCGGGATGGTCGAGGTCGCCGAGCCGGTCACCGTCATCCGGCTGGACACCCCGGCGGGGCTGGTCGTCGCCGAGGTCAGGGTCGAGGACGGCGCCGCCACGGAGGTGACCATCACCAACGTGCCCTCCTTCAGCGCCGGGCTGGACCGCGCGGTCAAGGTGCCCGGCCTCGGGGAGGTCGTCTACGACCTGGCCTACGGCGGCAACTACTACGCGATCCTGCCCATCGAGTCGGTGGGCCTGCCGTTCGACCGCGCACACAGGCAGCGGATCCTCGACGCGGGCCTGGCGATCATGGAGGCGATCAACGAGCGGGACGAGCCCGTCCATCCGCTGGACCCCGGCATCCGCGGCTGCCACCACGTGCAGTTCGTCGCGCCAGGTTCCGACGCCGGGCACTCGCGGCACGCGATGGCGATCCACCCCGGCTGGTTCGACCGCTCGCCGTGCGGCACCGGTACCAGCGCCCGGATGGCCCAGCTGCACGCCAGGGGCGAGCTTCCTCTGGAGACCGGCTTCGTGAACGAGTCGTTCATCGGCACCCGCTTCGTCGGGCGGCTCGTGGCCCGGACGGAGGTGGGGGGCCTGCCCGCGGTGGTTCCCACGATCACCGGGCGTGCGTGGGTCACCGGCACCGCCCAGTACTTCCTCGACCCCCGCGACCCGTTCCCCGGAGGTTTCCTCCTCTGACGACTTCGACCCGGGCAGGGATCCGGTTCGCCGTCCGACGGTGGGAATGCCGGCGAACGCCTCCCGGGGGGATCCGGACCATCGCCTGACCGGCCGCGGTGTCTTCGCCCGGATCCGCCGATCCCGCCGGTCGGAGGCCACTCCGCGTGAGGAGCCCACGATCGGCGTCCCGAGAGCACCGGGTTTCACCGAGAGGGGGCACAGGACCGATCCATGCCATCTGAACTGCGAATACGTCTCCGCTTCCGATGCTCCCCGCGCCGGGTCCCGCATCGCGGGGAAACGGCGTCCCAACGTTAACGGTCTTGTTTCGGCCCTTGACGTGTCCCTGCATTACACATGCAATATCACACATCACTAGATGTGAGGAGCCGCACATGCGTGCCACCCCCCTGAAGTGCTTCACGTCGCTGGCCGTCCTCGGTCTCCTGGTCACCGGATGCGGCCAGGGGCTGCTCGGTGACGGAGGCGCGGGTCAGGCGACCGCGGAGAAGGACGAGCCGATCGTCCTCGGCATGCTGATCCCGCAGTCGGGCAGCGAGGCCGCGATCGGCCCCTACATGAGCAACGCGGCGCAGCTCGCGATCGACGAGATCAACGCCAAGGGCGGTGTGCTCGGCCGACGGCTGGAGCTGAAGACCGCCGACGACGCCTGCGACGCCCAGTCCGCGGCGGCGGGCGCGAACAAGCTGGTCACCGAGGGGATCGACGTCTCGGTGGGCGGCTACTGCTCCGGTGCGACGCTCCCCACCCTGCCGATCTTCGGCAAGGCGGGGATCCCGATGATCATCCCGGCCGCCAACTCCCAGGAGCTGGTCGACCAGAAGCTCAAGCACGTCTTCCTGATCAACGGCACGGGCTCCCAGCAGGCCGCGGCCGCGGAGAAGTGGATCACCAAGCAGGGTTCCAAGAGCGTCGCGCTCATGCACGACAACACCAGTTACTCCAAGGACATCGCGCTGCGCACCCAGGCACTCCTGGAGGCCCCCGGCGGAGCCGAGGCCGTGATCACCGAGGCGGTCACCCCGAAGGAGAGCGACTACAGCGCCAACATCACCAACGTGCTGGCCAAGAAGCCCGACTTCGTCTACTGGACCGGCTACTTCCAGGAGGGCGGCCTGATCGCGCGTCAGCTCCGGCAGGCCGGATACAAGGACTCCATCATGGTGGGCGACGGCTCGGTCTCCCCCAAGCTGGTCGAGATCGCCGGAGACGAGGCCGCCGAGGGCCTGTACGCGACGATGACCCAGACGCCCGACACCCTCCAGGGCGCCGAGGGCTGGATCGAGGCGTACCAGAAGAAGTACTCCTCCGAGCCGGGCCCGTACTCCAACCAGGCCTACGACGCGGTGCGGCTCGCCGCCGAGGCGGTCACCAAGGCGGGCGCCACCGACGGCGACAAGGTCATCGCGGCGCTTGAGGCGATCGACGGCTTCTCGATGTTCTCCGGGCCGCTGAAGTTCACCCCCGAGCACACCCTGGCGAACGGCGGCTTCCAGATCCTCGTCGTCAAGGACGACAAGTTCGCCCTGCAGGACGCCCTTAAATGACGCAGCTCGTCTGGAACGGGCTGTTCGTCGGCTCGTTCTACGCCCTGGTCGCCCTGGGGTACAGCATGGTCTACGGGATCATCAAGCTGCTCAACTTCGCCCACGGCGACCTGTACATGCTCGGCGCGTTCGCCGGTTTCGCCATCCTCGGCGCGGTCGGCGGCGTGTCCTCCTCGATGGCACTGCCGCTGCTGCTCGCGGTGCTCCTGGCGACCATGGTCGCCACCGGCCTGGCCGGGGTGGCCCTGGAGCGGATCGCCTACCGCCCGCTCCGCCGCGCCCCGAGGCTGTCCCTGTTGATCACCGCGGTCGGGGCCTCCTTCGCGCTGGAGTACGGGATGCGCGCGGTGGCCGGGGCCGACCCGCGGGTCTACCCGGTGCGGCTGGGCGGCACCTCGCTGGAGATCCTCGGGGCCCGGCTCACCGTGCAGCAGATCGTCCTGATCGGCGTGGCGGTGCTCCTCATGGCCGGGCTCAACCTGCTGGTCACCCGCACCCGCGAGGGCAGGGCGATGCGGGCCATCGCGCTGGACCCGCGCACCAGCGCGCTGATGGGCATCGACGTCAACGCGGTGATCTCCCGCACCTTCTTCATCGGCTCGGCGCTCGCGGGGGCCGCGGGCGTGATGGCCGGTGCCTACTACGGCAAGATCGATTTCATGATGGGCTTCCTGATCGGGCTCAAGGCCTTCACGGCGGCCGTCATCGGGGGCATCGGCAACATCCCGGGCACGATGCTCGGCGGTCTGCTGCTCGGCCTGCTGGAGTCGTTCGGCACGTTCTGGCTGGGTGGTGAGTGGCGTGACGTGTTCGCCTTCGGGGTGCTGATCCTGTTCCTGACGGTGCGGCCCACCGGCCTGCTCGGCGAGCGCGTCACGGAGCGCGTATGAACGGGACCACCGGTCCCACCGGACCTGCTGAACCCACCGGGCCTGCTGGGACTGCCGGGCCCGCGGGAGCCACGACGACCAAGGTCCGCCGCCTCGGCACCGACTCACCGCCCAGCAGGGCGTCGAAGCTGATGCAGAACCGGTGGGCCGGGCTCGCCGGGCTGCTGATCGCGCTGCTGGCGCCCTTCGTCAACGCCACGCCGTACGCGCTGTCGGTCATGACCAGCGCGGCCATCGCCGTGATGCTCGCCGCCGGGCTGAACATCGTGGTCGGCTACTGCGGCCTGCTCGACCTGGGGTACGTCGCCTTCTTCGCGGTCGGCGCCTACACCAGCGGCGTGCTGGCCACCCGCTTCGACCTGCCACTGCCGGCCACGATCCCCGCGGTGCTCGTGGCCACGGTCATCGCGGGGATCGTGATCGGCGCCCCCACCCTGCGCCTGCGCAGCGACTATCTGGCCATCGTCACCCTCGGCTTCGGTGAGATCATCCGGATCACCGCCAACAACCTGGACGTCACCGGTGGCCCCTCGGGGATCTACGGCATCCCGCATCTGGTCGAGAGCCCGGTGCTCTTCTACTACCTCACCGTGGTCGTCGTCTCGCTCGCCGTCCTCGGCGCGGCGCGGCTGGGCCGCTCCCGCCTGGGCAGGGCCTGGCGTTTCGTCCGGGAGGACGAGGACGCCGCCGAGGCGATGGGCGTGCACACCTACCGGGTCAAGCTCGCCGCCTACATCGCGGGCGCGGTCTGGGGCGGCATGGCCGGGGTGCTGTTCGCCGCGCAGCTGTCGGCCGTCTCACCGGGCAGCTTCACCTTCCTGTCGTCGGCGCTGGTGCTCATGGCCGTGGTCCTGGGCGGCATGGGATCGACGCCCGGCGTCGTCGTCGGGGCCGTGGTGATCAGCATCCTGCCGGAGATCCTGCGCGACCTCGCCGACTACCGGTTCTTCCTGTTCGGCGTGCTGCTCATCGCCTTCATGATCCTGCGGCCGCAGGGGATCTGGCCGGCCCGTTCCAAGGAGGTCCCGTGAGCCTGCTGAGCGTGACCGACCTGCGCCTGACCTTCGGCGGGCTGGTGGCGATCGACGGCCTGTCGTTCTCGGTGCGCGAGGCGGAGATCGTCTCCGTGATCGGGCCCAACGGGGCGGGCAAGACGTCGGCGTTCAACTGCGTCACCGGCTTCTACCGGCCGACCTCGGGCCGGATCACCCTGCGCGGCAGGGACCTGCCGGGGCTGCGGCCCTCGGCGATCGCGGGTCTGGGCGTCGCGCGGACCTTCCAGAACCTGCGGCTGTTCGGCGAGCTGTCGGTCCTGGACAACGTACGCGCGGGATCGCACCTGTGGCTGCGCCAGAGCGTCCTGGACGCCCTGCTGCACACCCCGCGCTACCGGCGCTCCGAGCGCGAGTGCACCGAGCAGGCCCATCACTGGCTGGACTTCGTCGGCCTGCGCGGCGACAGGTACGGACAGGCGAGGAACCTTCCCTACGGGGAGCAGCGCCGCACCGAGATCGCCCGTGCCCTCGCCCGGCGCCCCGACCTGCTGCTGCTCGACGAGCCCGCGGCCGGGCTCAACCACGGCGAGAAGGCCGAGATGCTCGACCTGATCCGGCGCATCCAGGCGCTGGGGGTGGCGATCGTGCTCATCGAACACGACATGGGCCTGGTCATGGAGGTCTCGGAACGCGTGGTCGTGCTCAACTTCGGCAGGGAGATCGCCGACGGCCGTCCCGAGGACGTCCGGCGAGATCCGGCCGTCATCGAGGCATACCTCGGTGGCGACACCTCCGCGAACGACGGGACCGGCGAAGCCACGACCATGGAGAAGGACGGCGCGGTCGAAGAGGGCACGGACAAGGACAGCGCGAAGAACAGCGCGAAGGACAACGAGAAGGACAGCGCGACGGGTGACGCGGCCGGGGGAGGCGCCGATGCTTGACATCGACGGGCTGGACGTCCACTACGGCGGCGTACACGCCCTGCGCGGACTGTCCCTCGGCGTCGCCGAAGGCGAGATCGTCGCGCTGCTGGGCAACAACGGCGCGGGCAAGACCACCACGCTCTGCGCGGTCTCGGGACTGCTGCGGCCCAGTGGCGGCAGGGTGCTCTTCGAAGGGAAGGAGATCACCGGGCGGAAACCGCACAGGATCACCGCGCGCGGCCTGGTGCACGTGCCGGAGGGCCGCAGGATCTTCAGCACGCTCAGCGTCCACGAGAACCTCCAGCTGGGCGGCTACCTGGTCCGCGACCAGGCGGAGATCCGCGCGCGGATCGACCGCGTCTACGAACTGCTGCCGCGCCTGGCCGAGCGGCGCGCACAGCAGGGCGGCACGCTGTCGGGCGGTGAGCAGCAGATGCTCGCGATCGGCAGGGCGCTCGTCACGGGCCCTCGGCTGCTGCTGCTCGACGAGCCCTCCATGGGGCTGGCGCCCCTGGTGGTCGCCTCGATCATGGAGCTCATCGCGGGCGTCAACGCCCAGGGCACCTCGGTGCTGCTCGTCGAGCAGAACGCCGTCGCCGCCCTCGGGATCGCCCACCGCGGCTACGTGATCGAGAGCGGGAGGTGCGTCCTGGAAGGGCCCGCCGCCGAGCTGCGCCGGGACCCCCGGGTGGTCGAGGCATACCTCGGCGGAACCGGGGGGAGCGAACGCGGGTGACCGGCGGATCCGCCGTCGGCGCCGTACCCCGCGGATCGGCCCCCGGGTGTTCGGAGGCAGGCGGACGGCCTGGGAGGATGGGAGGGTGGCGGGTTCCGCCGATCAGGCGTGGACGTGAGCGACGCGAGAGGCTCCGGTATGGCTCCTAGGGCGGACGGCCGGCTCGACCTGCCGCTCGTGAGCGAGCGGCAGAGCCTGCGGGAGCAGGTGGCCCACGCGCTCAGGGCGGCCCTGATCACCGGCGAGATGAGGCCGGGCATGGTCTACTCGGCCCCGGTGCTCGCCGCCCAGTTCGGCGTCTCGGCGACCCCGGTGCGCGAGGCCATGCTCGACCTGGCCAAGGAGGGCCTGGTCGAGGCGGTACGCAACAAGGGCTTCCGGGTCACGGAGCTGTCCGACAGGGATCTGGACGAGCTGACCGAGATCCGCAGGCTCATCGAGGTGCCCACGGTGGTCCAGCTGGCCGACGCCGGGCGCGCACCGAGCTTCGAGACACTGCGCCCGCTCGCCCAGGCGATCGTCGACGCCGCCGAGCGTGGCGACCTGCTCGCGTACGTCGACGCCGACATCCGCTTCCACCTGGACCTGCTCGCCCTGGCGGGCAACTCCCGCCTCGTGGAGGTGGTGCGCGACCTGCGCAACCGGGCCCGTCTGTACGGCCTGTCCTCCCTGCACCGGCAAGGTGCCCTCGCCGACTCCGCCCGAGAGCACCTCACGCTGCTCGCGCTGCTGTCGGAGGGGGACGCGAGCGGTGCCGAGCGGCTGATGCGCGACCACATCCGGCACGTCCGCGGCATCTGGGCGAGCCGGCCCGAGCAGCCCGAGAATTGACATCCTCTCCCTCGTGAACGTCGTGAACGCGGGGGTCCGCGGTCGCCCGTGAGGGGGCCCGCCTCATTCCGGTGGCCCGCCCGAGAGGATTCTCGTCGAGGCATCGCACCGGCTCCACCGGCGTCTCACCTCTGCGCCGGGGCCATGGTCCGGAGAAGCGTCGGGGCGGGTCGGAAGGGCCGTGGGGGCGCCGTCACCGAATCGGTGGCGTGGGACCCGAGAGTTCAGCCGGTGCTGCGGGTGGCGCCGACGCTGGCGATGACCACGCAGCCGATGGCGGCCCACTCGCGCATCTGGAGCACCTCGCCCAGGAGCAGCAGCCCGGCCAGCGCGGCCATCGCGGGCTCCAGGCTCATCAGGATGCCGAAGACCCGTTTGGGCATCCTGCGCAGCGCTTCCAGCTCGATCGAGTAGGGGATGACCGACGACAGCAGTCCCACCCCGAGCCCGATCAGCAGCAGCTCGGGCTGGAGCAGGTCGGCGCCACCCGAGGCGATCCCGACGGGGGCGACCAGCAGGCAGGAGACGATCATCGCCAGGGCGAGGCCGCTCGTTCCGGGGAAGCGCCGGCCGACCGAGGCCGACAACAGGATGTAGCCGGCCCAGCAGACCGCCGCCACCAGGGCGAAGGCGATCCCGGCCCAGCTGATCCTGGAGGCGGTCCCGCCCCACGGGGCGAGCAGCACCACGCCCGACCCGGCGAGCACCACCCAGAACAGGTCGAGGCGGCGGCGCGAGGCCGCCACCGCGACGCCGAGCGGGCCGAGGAACTCGATCGCCACCGCGATGCCCATCGGCAGCCGGGCCAGCGCCTCGTAGAACGACAGGTTCATCACGCCCAGCGTCACGCCGAACGCCACCCCGGCGCCGATGTCCGCCCTGGACAGGCCGCGCAACCGGGGTCTGACGACCGCGCCCAGGATCAGGGCACCCGTCGCGATCCGCAGGAACACCACGGCGCTCGGCGGCAGCTGGGAGAACAGGTCCTTGGCCAGGCCCGCGCCCACCTGCACCGACATGATGGCCAGCAGCACCAGACCGGACGGCGGGATGGCGTCGGAGGCCGCTCTCAGCAGCGTTCCGGGCCTGGGCAGCCTCGGCTTGTACGGCTCGGCGGGCCCGTGCAGGGCATCGGCGGTCACGACTCTCCTTGGTCATGCGCAAAACGACATATGACACCTTACTTGTCGAGGTCGTCGTTTTCACGGCTGTCCGTGATGTGAGACGGCACCTGATCGGTGGCGGGCCGGGGCGTGCGACGACCCCGTGGGGGGCTTCCGGCGGTTCGCCCTCCGCCGGAAGGACGCTCCCATGGTTCGTCAGGCGACGAGCCGGACCTCACCGGGAGGCGTTCACCTCCATCCTCACTGTCAGGGAAGGGGGGTCTCGCCGGTCGTGCGGCGTCCGGCGTCCGGCGTCCGGGTGTAGAGCGCGACGGTCATGCCGGGTACCCGACCCGTCCGCCAGGACCTGGCCCGGACGAATCCCTCCTTGACCAGGGTGATCACCCGGCCGACGCGCGAGGCCGCCTCCGCCCCGCCCCGCCAGATCACCCAGACCCGCTCGCGCCCGGCCACGGCGGTGGCCACGTCGGAGCGCTCCGGGTAACCGAAGGAGTGGGACAGGGGCGCGGGCCCGGCGAGCAGCACGTCGTCGGGCAGCCCTTTACCGCCGTGCCGCGTCCGGTCGTAGTAGCGAAAGCCCTCGCGCAGGGAGGAACGTCCGTAGAGGAGGGCGTCCCCCGGCCGGCCCTCGCTCGCGAGGATCCGTACCGCCCGGGGGAAGTTCTCGTGGTGCCCGTCCTCCCCTCGCAGGTCCAGCTGGCCGGGGAGCCCGGCCGCCAGGACGCCCGCCAGCGCGATCCCGGTGACCAGGTGAGGCAGCGCGGCGAGGGTGAGCCCGGCCAGCAGCGCGTACGCGGGCACCGTCGCGAACAGGTAGCGGTCGACGTAGACCGGCGAGACCAGGTGGGAGAGGGTGAACAGCAGCAGGGGCGGCAGAGTCGCCCAGGAGCCGAGCAGGACGATCCAGAGCCGGTCGGCGCCGTGTCTCCGGCCCAGGAACGGAGCGGCGGCGGCGACGGCGAGCACCACGCACCCGGCCAGGGCGGTGCCCCCGGCCATCTTGGGCAGGGCGAGGAACACGTCGGGTCCCGGCAGGGTGATCCAGCTGATCGCGTGCCGCTCGGCGAAGCCGACCGCCGTCCAGACGGCCCCAGGGACGCAGCCCACGGCCATGCAGGCGAGCACCCTGGGCAGGACGCCCCGCCCGTACGACCCGACCGCGAGCAGGTGGGCGGCGAGGACGAGCAACGCGAACACCTGCGTGCAGCCCAGCAGCGCGACGGCGGCCGCGTATCTCCACCAGGCGCCGCGCCGTCCCGGCTCCTCGATCGCCCGGTACAGCGTCCAGGTGGCCAGGACCGCCGCGGCGGCGGCGAACGCGTAGGAGCGGATGTTCTGCCCGTGGTAGGAGACCGAGGGCAGGAAGACGTAGACGGCGGCGGCGGCCAGTCCGGCGGGCTGCGAGCTCAGCCGGCGGCCCAGGTCGGCGATGAGCGCGGTGGCCGCGCCGGTCGCGAGCGCCGAGGGCAGGCGCATCCACCACTCGGCCTGCCCGAACTCCAGCCACAGGTGCATGAAGGCGTAGTAGGGCAGGAAGTGCCCGTCGATGTGCTGGGCCAGCTCCCAGAGTCCCGCGGCGCCGCGGCGGGCCGCGCTGAGAGTGGCGAGTTCGTCCCCCGACTGGGAGACCGTGGACGAGCCTGCGACGGAGACAAGCGTGGCAACGATCCCCATGGCCAGAGCTGGCCAGATTCGCCCCGTATGTCGTGTCGCCGGACGGGATGAAGATCGCGTTCCGGTAATGATCACCTGGAGGATGGTAGATCTTGGAGATCATTCTGGTTGATCTTTTGCGGTGATAGGTGGAGAAATTCCCGATTTAGGCGATCTCTGGTAACCGGTTTCCGGGCGGGTCACTCCCAGCGGAACGTCCGGGAGGTGAGGAAGAGCGACACAGCCGCCCACGCCGCGAGGATCGCCACGGCGGCGAGCGGTGCTCCCGTGCCGTCGCTCAGGACCGCGCGGAGCCCTCCGGTCAGCGCCGAGATCGGCAGCAGCTCCAGCACCGGCCGCACCGCCTCGGGAAACCTCGCCAGCGGGAAGGCGACCCCGCCGCAGGCGAGCAGGAGCAGGTAGACGAGGTTCGCCGCGGCGAGCGTGGCCTCGGCGCGCAGCGTCCCCGCCATCAGCAGGCCGAGCCCGCTGAACGCGGCGGTGCCCAGCACGATGAGCGCCAGGACCGCGAGCGGCGAGCCCGTGGGGTGCCAGCCCAGGGCGAGCGCCACCGCGCAGATGACCGTCACCTGGACGACCTCCACCGCGATCACCGCGAGCGTCTTGGACAGCATCAGCCCGGTCCGCGACAGCGGGGTCGCGCCCAGCCGCTTCAGCACGCCGTAGCGGCGCTCGAAGCCCGTCGCGATGGCCTGCCCGGTGAAGGCGGTGGACATCACGGCGAGCGCGAGCACGCCGGGGGTCATGAAGCCGATCCGGGAACCGCCGCCCACGTCGATGATCGGGGCGGAGGAGAGGCCGACGAGCAGCAGCACCGGGATGATCATCGTGAGCAGCAGCTGCTCGCCGTTGCGGAGCATCGCCCGGATCTCCGCTCCAGCCTGGGCCGCCACCATCCGGCCCAGCGGCGCGGCTCCGGGGGCCGGCGTGAGGTCCAGGGTCGTCATCATTGGGCTCTCCTGCGGTCTGGGTTTCGAGGGCGTCACCGGAGCTCACGCCCGGTCAGTTCCAGGAAGACGTCCTCCAGGGTGCGCCGCTCGATGCTGAGGTCGTCGGCGGTCACGCCCTCGGCGGCGCACCAGGTCGTCACCGTGGCCAGGAGACCGGGTACGACCTGCCCCTCGATGATGTAGTGCCCGGCCGGCGACTCCTTGGCCGTGCTGCCGGCGGGCAGGGCGGCGAGCAACTCGTCCAGGCAGAGGCCGGGGCGGGCGCGGAAGCGCAGCTGCCGCTCGGCGCCGGTGAGGGAGGAGGGCGTGCCCTCGGCGACGACCCTGCCGCGGTCGATGATCACGATCTGGTCGGAGAGTCTCTCCGCCTCGTCCATGTGGTGGGTGGTGAGCACCACCGAGACCCCGCTGGAACGCAGGTCCTTCACCAGCTCCCAGCAGGCGTGCCTGGCCTGCGGGTCCAGGCCCGCGGTCGGCTCGTCGAGGAAGACCAGCTCCGGGCGGCCGATGACCGCTCCGGCCAGCGACAGGCGCTGCTGCTGGCCGCCCGACAGCCTGCGGTACGGGGTGCGGGCGTGCTCGCTCAGCCCCAGCCGTTCCAGCAGCGCCGCGGGGTCGAGCGGGTGGGCGTGGAAGCGGGCCATCAGCCGCAGCCACTGCCCGCAGCGGGACGCGGGGGGAACGCCGCCCGCCTGGAGCATCACCCCGACCCTGGCCCGCAGTTCCGGCCTCGACGGGTCGAGCCCGAGCACTCGCACGGTGCCCCCGTCGGCCCGGCGGAACCCCTCGCAGATCTCCAGGGTGGAGGTCTTGCCGGCCCCGTTGGGGCCCAGCACCGCGGTGACCGCGCCGCGGGCGGCGTTGAAGGTCAGGCCGTCGATCGCGGTCGTCCCGCCGTATCTTTTGACCAGGTCGACGATCTCGACGGCTGGGGAGTCCATGGCCACGAGTTTAGGGACCGTGCCCGCCGGTCACGCTGCCGGACCACGCGTCCGCGGCCGCCGGGAACCCGTTTCCCGCGCGGCGCCCGGCCGCCCTCCGTTCACACCTAAAGGTTTTTTCGAGGAAATTTCCGAAAAGCAGGAATTCGGATGACCGGTTGTTGGTTGGGACGCTTCGGCCCCTGTGGGCCGTCATCGCCCGTCAGTGGGGGCGTGGCCTGCGAAAAAGGGGATACGGGTATGACCGCGGCCGCCGTCGAGCCGGAGGTGGCGCCGATCGTACGGCGCAGGGGACTGCTGCTCGCCA
Organism: Streptosporangium sp. NPDC049078; assembly: GCF_040648855.1. Taxonomy (NCBI): domain Bacteria; kingdom Bacillati; phylum Actinomycetota; class Actinomycetes; order Streptosporangiales; family Streptosporangiaceae; genus Streptosporangium; species Streptosporangium sp. NPDC049078. The sequence goes on along the minus strand of NZ_JBEZEL010000007.1, from coordinate 286,215 downwards.
TCCTGGGAGCGCTGTCGGCGGTCGGCCCTCTCGCGATCGACATGTATCTTCCCGCCTTTCCCTCCATCGCCGCCGACCTGGGCAGCGGGCAGGCGCAGGTGCAGCTCACCCTCACCGCCTGCCTCATCGGATTCTCGGTCGGGCAGGTCGTCGCGGGCCCGATCAGCGACACGCGCGGACGCCGGGGCCCGCTCCTGATCGGCATCGCCGCCTACGCCGCGGCCTCCCTGCTGTGCGCCTTCTCGCCCTCGGTGTACGGGCTGGTCGGCTTCCGCCTGCTCCAGGGCGTCGCGGGCGGCGCCGCGCTGGTGATCGTCCGCGCGATCGTCCGCGACCTGTACGAGGGGGCGGCCATCGCCCGCATCTTCGCCACCCTCATGCTCGTGACCGGCCTCGCCCCGATCCTCGCCCCGATCGCGGGCGCGCAACTGCTCGCCCACACCTCCTGGCGGGGCGTGTTCGTCGCGTTGAGCGTCGCGGGCCTGCTGATGCTGGTCTTCGCGCTGTCCGGGGTACGCGAGACGCTTCCCGCCGAGCGGCGTGAGAGGGGCGGGCTCAGGCACACCCTCACCACCTTCTGGCACCTGCTCCGCGACCGCCCCTTCATGGCCGCGACCCTCGCCGGAGGGCTGAACTTCGCGGCCATGTTCGCCTACATCTCCGGGTCGCCCTTCGTGCTACAGGACGTCTACGGCACCTCGGCGCAGACCTTCTCGCTGGTGTTCGGGCTGAACGCGCTGGGCCTGACCATCGCCGCCCAGGTCGGCGGGCGCCTCGCCGGGCGCCTGGACCCGGCCCGGCTCATCCTCGCCGGGCTGTTCCTGGGCGTGGCCGGAGCCGCCGGGGTGCTCGCCGCGGCCCTGTTCCACCTGCCGCTGCCGGTGCTGGTCACCGCGCTGTTCACGATGATGTGCGGGGCGGGCCTCGTCCTGCCGGGCAGCGGCGCGCTCGCCCTGGCCGGTCAGCCCGCGCGGATCGCCGGGAGCGCGGCCGCGCTGACGGGCGTGCTGCAGTTCGCCCTCGGCGCCGTCGCCGCACCGCTGGTGGGGCTGGGCGGGGAGGGATCCGCACTGCCGATGGCCGTCGTGCTGGCCGGTTTCACCCTCGCCGCGCTCGCCGCCTTCGCCGGGCTGCGTGGGACCGCGCGGAGCGTTTCCCCAGCTTAGGTAAGCCTTACCTGCGTGATGAACCACATTCCGGACGACCGTACATCGGGTTTGTAACTCGGGAAGCAATTACGGCACACTGATGTTGTGAAATACGTGACCGGGATGCAGGACACCGAGGGAGCCGCCATCGCGCGGCCCTCCGGCGTGTCCGCCGAGCGCAGCACGCGAGCGCGTGTCGCCCGGCTCATCCTGGAACACGGGCCCATCACCGCCGCCGCCCTCGGCGAGCGGCTCGGCCTCACCCCCGCCGCCGTCCGCAGGCATCTCGACGCCCTGCTGGCCGAGGGGATGGCCGAGGCCCGCACCGCGAGGCCGCGAGGCCAGCGCGGGCGCGGGCGACCGGCGAAGCTGTTCGCGATAACCGACGCAGGCCGCAGCGCCTTCGAGCACGCCTACGACGGCCTCGCCGGGAGCGCGCTGCGCTTCCTGGCCGAGCGCGTGGGTCCCGAGGCCGTGGCCGAGTTCGCCCACTCCCAGGTGGCCGGCCTGGTCGACCGCCTGAGACCGAGGATGAGCGAGGTCCCCGCCGACCAGCGGGTCCGTGTCCTCGCCGAGGCGCTGTCGGCCGACGGCTACGCCGCCTCGGCGAGCAAGGCGAGCCTCGGCGGCGAGCAGCTGTGCCAGCACCACTGCCCGGTCGCGCACGTGGCCGCGGAGTTCCCGCAGCTGTGCGAGGCCGAGACGGAGGCGTTCGCGCGCATCCTCGGCACCCCCGTGCAGCGGCTCGCGACCATCGCCCACGGCGACGGCGTGTGCACCACGCACGTCAGCCCCCACAGAACACCGGGGCCGGGCGCAGGAGACTCCCCGGCACCCGATCCGGCGCGATCGCCGGCAATCCACGAAACGATCGACACATCGAGCAAGGAGACCGGAAGGTGACTGTCACCGACCGCCCGGAGCTGGAAGGCCTCGGGAATTACAAGTTCGGCTGGGCCGACTCGGACGCCGCGGGAGCGACGGCCCGGCGTGGCCTGTCCGAAGAGGTCGTCCGCAACATCTCCGCGCTGAAGAGCGAGCCGGAGTGGATGCTGGACCTTCGTCTGAAGGGGCTGCGCCTTTTCGGCAAGAAGCCCATGCCCAACTGGGGTTCCGACCTCAGCGGCATCGACTTCGACAACATCAAGTACTTCGTGCGCTCGACGGAGAAGCAGGCCGCCTCCTGGGAGGACCTGCCGGAGGACATCAAGAGCACCTACGACAAGCTCGGCATCCCCGAGGCGGAGAAGCAGCGCCTGGTCGCCGGCGTCGCCGCCCAGTACGAGTCCGAGGTGGTCTACCACAAGATCCGTGAGGACCTTGAGGAGAAGGGTGTCATCTTCGTCGACACCGACACCGCCCTCAAGGAGCACGAGGAGATCTTCAAGGAGTACTTCGGGACCGTGATCCCCGTCGGCGACAACAAGTTCGCCGCGCTGAACACGGCCACCTGGAGCGGCGGCAGCTTCATCTACGTGCCGCCGAACGTCAACGTGGAGATCCCGCTCCAGGCCTACTTCCGGATCAACACCGAGAACATGGGCCAGTTCGAGCGGACCCTGATCATCGTGGACGAGAACTCCTACGTCCACTACGTCGAGGGCTGCACCGCGCCGATCTACTCCTCCGACTCGCTCCACAGCGCCGTCGTGGAGATCATCGTGAAGAAGGGCGCGCGCTGCCGTTACACGACCATCCAGAACTGGTCGAACAACGTCTACAACCTCGTCACCAAGCGCGCCGTGGCGTACGAGGGCGCGACCATGGAGTGGGTCGACGGCAACATCGGCTCCAAGGTCACCATGAAGTACCCGGCCGTCTACCTCATGGGTGAGCACGCCAAGGGCGAGACCCTCAGCGTCGCCTTCGCCGGTGAGGGCCAGCACCAGGACGCCGGGGCCAAGATGGTGCACCTCGCGCCGAACACCAGCTCCTCGGTGATCTCCAAGTCCGTCGCCCGCGGCGGCGGCCGCACCTCCTACCGCGGCCTGGTCCAGATCGAGGAGGGCGCTCACGGCAGCGCCAGCACCGTCAAGTGCGACGCGCTCCTCGTCGACCAGATCAGCCGCTCCGACACCTACCCCTACGTGGACGTGCGCGAGGACGACGTCTCCATGGGGCACGAGGCCACCGTCTCCAAGGTCTCCGACGACCAGCTCTTCTACCTGATGAGCCGCGGTCTGGGCGAGGACGAGGCGATGGCGATGATCGTCCGGGGCTTCGTGGAGCCGATCGCCCGCGAGCTCCCGATGGAGTACGCCCTGGAGCTGAACCGCCTGATCGAGCTGCAGATGGAAGGGGCCGTCGGCTGATGGGTCTCGACACAGGAAAGCCCCTGTCGACCCTCCACGAGAAGGCCTCGTACGACGTGGCCGACTTCGAGGTACCGACCGGCAGGGAGGAGGAGTGGCGCTTCACCCCGCTCTCCCGGCTCAAGGGTCTGCACGAGGGCGCCGCGGCCTCGGCGAACGTGGTCGTGCACGTCGACGCCGCCCCCGAGGTCACCGTGGAGACCGTCGGCCGCGACGACGAGCGGGTCGGTAAGGCCTACGTGCCCGCCGACCGGGTGAGTGCCCAGGCCTACTCCTCCTTCGAGAAGGCCACCGTGCTCACGGTCTCGCGCGAGGCGGTCGCCTCCAAGCCGACCGTGATCACCTTCCTCGGCTCCGGCGAGGGCACCGCGTACGGCCACACGGTCGTGCGGCTGGAGCCGATGGCCGAGGCCGTGGTCGTGCTCGACCACCAGGGCAGTGCCGTCTACGCCGACAACGTCGAGTTCGTCGTGGGCGAGGGCGCCACGCTCAAGGTCGTCAGCCTGCAGGACTGGGCCGACGACGCCGTGCACGTCTCCCACCACCACGCCCTGCTGGCCAAGGACGCGACCTTCCGCGGCTTCGTGGTCACCCTCGGCGGCGACCTGGTCAGGCTGTCACCGTCGGTCGCCTACTCCGGCCCCGGCGGCGACGCCGAGCTGAACGGCCTCTACTTCGTCGACGCCGGCCAGCACCTGGAGCACCGCCTGCTCGTCGACCACTCCAAGCCCGGCTGCCGCAGCAACGTCGACTACCGCGGCGCGCTGCAGGGCACCGACGCCCACGCGGTCTGGATCGGCGACGTCATCATCCGGGTCGAGGCCGAGGGCACCGACACCTACGAGCTCAACCGCAACCTGCTGCTCACCGACGGCGCCCGCGCCGACTCGGTGCCCAACCTGGAGATCCTCACCGGAGAGGTCGCCGGGGCCGGCCACGCCAGCGCCTCGGGCCGCCTCGACGACGAGCACATCTTCTACCTCCAGGCCCGCGGCATCCCCTACGAGGACGCGCGCCGGCTCGTCATCAGGGGATTCTTCGCGCAGCTGCTGGAGAAGATCGAGGTCCCCGAGCTTCGCGAGCGGGTGCTCGCCCGGGTCGAGGCGGAGCTTGAGAAGTGACGTTCGAAAAGGTCTGCAAGCTCGCGGACATCCCCGACGAGGGTGTCATCGGCCTTGAGGTCGACGGCACCCCCGTCGCCCTGGTCCGCCAGGGCGAGGAGGTCCACGCGCTGCACGACGTGTGCTCCCACGCCGAGGTGAAACTCAGCGAGGGGGAGGTCTACGACGGCACCCTGGAGTGCTGGCTGCACGGCTCGTGCTTCGACCTGCGCTCGGGCAAGCCCACCGGCCCGCCCGCCAACAAGCCCGTTCCCGTATACCGAGTGAAGATCGACGGCGATGACGTCCTCGTCTCGCTCTCGAAGGAGTCATAAAGTGTCTGACACGAGCCGAGTCCCCTCGGGGTCCACCCTGGAGATCCGCGACCTGCACGTCACCGTCGCCGACAAGGAGATCCTGCGCGGCGTGAACCTGACCGTGCGGGCCGGCGAGACCCACGCCATCATGGGTCCCAACGGCTCGGGCAAGTCCACGCTCGCGTACGCGATCGCGGGCCATCCCAAGTACACCATCACGAGCGGCCAGGTCCTGCTCGACGGGGTCGACCTGCTGGAGCTCACGGTCGACGAGCGCGCCCGCGCCGGCCTGTTCCTCGCGATGCAGTATCCGGTCGAGGTCCCCGGCGTCAGCGTTTCCAACTTCCTGCGCACCGCCGTCACGTCCGTCCGCGGCGAGGCTCCCAAGCTCCGCGAGTTCGCCAAGGACCTCAAGTCCGGCATGGACGCCCTGTCCATCGACGCGGCCTTCGCCCAGCGCAACGTGAACGAGGGCTTCTCCGGCGGTGAGAAGAAGCGCCACGAGATCCTTCAGCTGGAGCTGCTCAAGCCGAAGATCGCCGTCCTGGACGAGACCGACTCGGGCCTCGACGTCGACGCGCTGCGCGTGGTCTCCGAAGGCATCAACCGCTTCCGCTCCGGCGAGACCGGTGTGCTGCTCATCACCCACTACACCCGCATCCTGCGCTATGTGAAGCCGGACTTCGTCCACGTCTTCTCCGCCGGGCGGATCGTGGAGCAGGGCGGCCCCGAGCTCGCGGAGAAGCTCGAGGCGGAGGGCTACGAGGCCTACACGAAGGCGTCCGCCTGATGGACACCGGCCTTGACGTGGAGAGGATCAGGAAGGATTTCCCCGTCCTCTCCCGTGAGCTTCCCGGCGGCAGGCCGCTGATCTACCTCGACTCGGGAAACTCCGCGCAGAAGCCGACCCAGGTGGTCGAGGCGATGCGCGAGCACATGGCGATGCACTACAGCAACGTCGGCCGGGCCATGCACGTGCTGGGCGCGGAGTCCACCGAGGCGTACGAGAACGCCCGCGACAAGGTCGCCGCCTTCATCGGCGCGCCCGACCGCGACGAGATCGTCTTCACCAAGAACGCCTCCGAGGCGATCAACCTGGTGGCGTACGCCTTCGGCAACCCCGTCGGCGAGGACCCCCGCTTCCGGCTCGGCCCCGGCGACGAGATCGTCGTCTCGGAGATGGAGCACCACTCCAACATCGTGCCGTGGCAGATGCTCGCGCAGCGCACCGGCGCGACCCTGCGGTGGTTCTCCGTCACCGACTCGGGCCGCCTTGACCTGTCCAACCTCGACGAGCTCGTCACCGAGCGCACGAAGATCGTCTCGATCGTGCACCAGTCGAACGTGCTGGGCACGGTGAACCCGGTCGCCCCGGTGCTCGCCAGGGTCCGCGAGGTCGGCGCGTTGATGATGCTCGACGCCTCCCAGTCGGTGCCCCACCAGCAGGTGGACGTGGCCGCGCTGGGCGTCGACTTCCTCGCCTTCACCGGTCACAAGGTCGTCGGCCCCTCGGGGATCGGCGTGCTGTGGGCCCGTGGCGAGTTGCTCGAGGCGATGCCCCCGTTCATGGGCGGCGGCGAGATGATCGAGGCGGTCTGGATGGACCGCTCGACCTACGCGCCCGCGCCGCACAAGTTCGAGGCGGGCACCCCGCCGATCGTCGAGGCCGTCGGCCTCGGCGCCGCGGTCGACTACCTGTCGGAGATCGGGATGGACGCCGTCGTGCGCCACGAGCGCGAGCTCACCGCGTACGCGCTCGGCGCGCTGGGGGAGATCCCCGGGCTGCGGGTGGTCGGCCCGCTGGACCTCGCCGACCGGGGCGGTACGGTCTCCTTCACCCTGGAGGGGATTCACCCGCACGACGTCGGGCAGATCCTGGATGACAACTTCGGGGTGGCCGTGCGCGTGGGACACCACTGCGCACGCCCGCTCCACCTCAGGTTCGGGATTCCCGCGACCACGCGGGCGTCCTTCTACCTCTACAACACACCGGCCGAGATCGACGCACTGGTCCGCGGCCTCCACCACGTGCGGAAGGTGTTCGCCTAGCCATGCCCGAGCAGTCGAGACGGCGTACGGGCGGACGGCGGGCGGCGGACGCCCGCCGCACGGCGTCCGGCGACGCACGAGCGCACGGCGCAGCGAACGAGAAGGTGAGCACGACCCTATGATCGCCGAGTCCATGTACCAGGAGTTGATCCTGGAGCACTACAAGCACCCGCAGGGGAGGGGGCTCCGCGATCCGTACGACGCCGAGGTCCACCACGTGAACCCGACGTGCGGTGACGAGATCACCATGCGCGTGAAGCTGGGCGACGGCGGCAAGGTCGAGGACGTCTCCTACGACGGGCAGGGCTGTTCCATCAGCCAGGCCGCGGCCTCCGTGCTGCACGAGCTGGCCACCGGCTCGACCGTCGACGAGACCCTCGGTGTCGTGGAGGAGTTCACCCGGCTCATGCAGGGCAGGGGAAAGATCGAGGCGGACGAGGACGTGCTGGGCGACGCCGTCGCCTTCGCCGGGGTCGCCAAGTTCCCCGCCCGGGTGAAGTGCGCGCTACTGGCGTGGATGGCCTACAAGGACGCGGTCGTGAGGAGCACCAAATGAGCAAGGCTGTAGAGACCCCCACCACGGCGTACGACGGTGACGCCACCCATGACGAGGTCATGGAGGCGCTCAAGGACGTCGTGGACCCCGAGCTCGGCATCAACGTCGTCGACCTGGGCCTGATCTACGGGCTCCACCTGGACGCCGCCGAGGGGGCCGGTGAGGGCGCCGAGGGCGGCGAGGGGGCCGCCCTGCCGGTCGCCACCATCGACATGACGCTGACCAGCGCGGCCTGCCCGCTGACCGACGTCATCGAGGACCAGGCGCACTCGGCCCTGGAGGGCATGGTCTCCGACGTCAAGATCAACTGGGTGTGGCTCCCGCCGTGGGGCCCGGACAAGATCAGCGACGAGGGTCGCGAGCAGCTCCGGATGCTGGGTTTCAACGTCTGAGCGGCACTTCGCGGCACGGCTCGCACCCCCTCGGTTCGGGCTGTGGCCAATTGTGTGAGAGGATTTCCAAGGCCGGGAAGAAAAACCCGGCCTCGGAGTGTTGACTCCAACCGACGGACAAGCGGCCGGCCTATGCCGGACGCCCCGACCGAACCCGGCACTGCGAACGCCGGGTATGCTTGATCGTGGTTTGACTGCGTGCGGGTAAGCTAGACCCGCCCCGTGCGGTGCGCCTCGACTTGCACCGCACTACCGCCCTTCATGTGGGTGTTGATCCAGCGCGGCCTCAGGCCGTGCGTTCCAGGCTCGTCCTTTCGCAGAAGTGACGTGCCCCGTTCTTCTATCGAAAGGCACGAGTCTTCGTGACCATGCTTGACGCTGTTCTGCCCGAAATCACCGACATCACCGAGATTTCCCAGGCCCCCGCAGGTCCGTCCGAGTTCACCCTCCTCGGTCTGCCGAAGCCGCTGGTGACCGGTCTCTCCCGTGCGGGCATCGACAGTCCCTTCCCCATCCAGCGGGCCACGATCCCCGACATTCTCGCCGGTCACGACGTTCTCGGCCGTGGCCAGACCGGCTCCGGCAAGACGCTCGCCTTCGGTCTGCCCATGATGTCCCGCATCGCCGGCGCCAAGGCCCGTCCGGGCCACCCCCTCGCCGTCGTCCTGGTGCCGACCCGCGAGCTCGCCATGCAGGTGACCGACGCCCTCGAGCCGCTCGGCCGCGGCCTGTCGCTGCGGATGAAGACCGTTGTCGGCGGCATGTCCATGGGCCGCCAGATCGAGGCACTGCGCCGCGGCGTCGAGGTCGTCGTCGCCACGCCGGGCCGTCTCACCGACCTCATGCAGCAGGGTGAGTGCATGCTGGACGAGGTCCAGGTGACGATCCTCGACGAGGCCGACCACATGTGCGACCTCGGTTTCTTCCCGGTCGTCAGCGCGATCCTGCAGCAGACCCCGGCAGACAGCCAGCGCCTGCTGTTCTCGGCCACCCTCGACGGCGACGTCGACAAGCTGGTCCGCCGCTTCCTCACCAACCCGGTGACCCACTCCATGGCTCCGGCCGCCTCCTCGGTCGACACCATGGAGCACCACGTGCTGGAGGTGCACCGCGACGACAAGTTCCCGGTGACCGCCGAGATTGCGAACCGCGAGGGCCGGACCATCATCTTCGTGCGCACCCAGCACGGGGTCGACCGGCTGTGCAAGCAGCTCGCCCAGGTCGGCATCCGTGCCGGCGGCCTGCACGGCGGCAAGCGCCAGAACCAGCGCACCCGCATCCTGGCCGAGTTCAAGGAAGGCGCGATCAACGTCCTGGTCTGCACGGACGTCGCGGCCCGAGGCATCCACGTCGACAACATCAGCCTCGTGCTGCACGTCGACCCGCCCCAGGACCACAAGAGCTACCTGCACCGCGGTGGCCGTACCGCCCGCGCCGGGGAGAAGGGCACCGTCATGACGCTGGTGCTCCCCAACGAGCGCCGCTCCACCGACGCGATGACCCGCCGCGCGGGCATCAAGCCGTTCCGTCTCAAGGCGACCCCGGGCCACCCGCGCCTGGAGGAGGTCGCCGGCGCGCGGATGCCCAGTGGCGAGCCGATCCCGGTCTGGGAGCCTTCGGCGCCGGCCGCCAAGCAGCGTCAGGGGCGCGGTGGTTTCGGTGGCAACGGTGGTGGGCGTGGCCCGCGCCGCTTCCGCTCCGACCGTCCCGCCCACGGTGGCGAGGGCCAGTCGTCCCGTGAGCGTTCCTTCGGTGACGACAACCGTGGTGCCTCCGGCGGCGGCCAGTACCGTTCCGAGCGCCCCGCCGGTGGCGGCTACCGTTCCGAGCGTCCCTCGGGCGGCGGTTTCCGCTCCGAGCGTCCCGCCGGTGGCTACCGCGGTGGCGAGCGGCGCGAGCCGTTCCGCGCCGACCGTCCGGCTTCGGCCGGCGGTCACCGCTCCGAGCGTCCGGCCGGCGAGCGCGAGTCGTTCCGCGGCGAGCGCCAGGGCGGCTTCCGCGGCGGGGAGTTCCGCGCCGACGGTCGCGGCTCCTCCGCACGCGGCCGCTACGGGCGCTGATCACCAAGTAGCACCTGAGGGTTCCAGCGCGAGCCCCTGAAGGGCCGGTACGACATCCGTCGTACCGGCCCTTTCCCTGTCACCGGGCGGGGGCGGCCGCCGGATCCTGTGCGGGAAGGGGGACGGGCGTGTCTTCGCGGCGAGCACGGGCTTCGAACGCGCCGAGGTATGTCGAGGTATGTCGAGGTATGGAGCATCCGGCGCCGCTCGTCATCCTGACCAGGCGCTGAGAAGAGCTCGCGGCCCCGACGCGGAGGTCGCTCAGCGGACCTCGGAGGGTGGGGGAGCGGTGCTGGCCCTGGGGGTGAGGCGGGCGGTCTCGTCCTCGTACGGGCCCGCCTCCTCCCCGGCCTCCCCGGTGACGAGGGCGAGGAGCCTGCGGGCGGCGTGGGCGCCGTAGGCGGAGATGTCCCGGCTCAGGGCGGTGAGCGGCGGGCGGACGACGCGGGAGAGGGGGGAGTCGTCCCAGGCGACGATGGACAGGTCGTCCGGCACATCCAGGCGCAGGTCCTGGGCGGCCGACAGCCCGGCGACGGCCATGATGTCGTTGTCGTAGACGATCGCGGTGGGCCGGTCGGCGGAGCTGAGCAGTCGCCGGGTGGCGCGGGCCCCCTCCTCGCCGGTGTAGTCGGTGTGCACGGTCACGTGCTCGGCGACGCCTTCGCAGGCCTGGGCGAAGGCACGGTCGCGTAGCACGGTGTGGAGCAGGCGTGGCAGCCCGGCGACCCTCGCGATCCTGCGGTGGCCGAGCGCGACGAGATATCCCACCGTCTCGTGAACGGCGCCGTCGTCGTCGGACCAGACGGAGACCAGCGACCCGGCCCCCGACGGATGACCGACCACCACGGAGGGCAGGTCCAGCGCCTCGAACTCGGGGACGCGCGGGTCGTCCACGTGCAGGTCGACCAGGATGGCGCCGTCGATGCGGCCTTCCGCCCACCAGCGCCGGTAGATCGAGACCTCCTGCCTGTGGTCGGTGACCACCTGCAGCGTGAGCGCGTAGGAACGGGCCGACAGTTCGCTCTCGATGCCGCTGATCAGCTCCATGAAGAAGGGCTCCATGCCGAGGGTGCGGGCCGGGCGGCACAGGGCGAGGCCCACGGTGTGGGCCCGCGCACCGTTCAGGGCGCGGGCCGCGCTGTTGGGACGCCAGCCGATCTCCTCGGCGATCGCCAGGATCCTGGCGCGGGTGCTCTCCGAGACGCCGGGCTGCCCGTTGAGGGCGTACGAGACGGCGCCCTTGGAGACCCCGGCCTGTCTGGCGACATCCGTGATCGTCGGTCTTCTCATGTCACTCTCCCCGATCGGGGTGATTGTAACTGAACCGGTCCAGCCGCCTATTGACAGTGCCGACACATTGACTTTACGGTCACGTTACTTATCCGGTTCACCAGCGCATGCGGTCGCGTCTAGATCGGTTGGGAGCGCTCCCATGCTGGAGAGGAGACTGTCGATGCGGATTCGACGAAGGTTCGCGATCCTCGGATTGGCGGCCTGTATGGTCGCGACCGGGTGCACCGGAGGATCCACGACGCCGTCCGCCCCGAGTGCGGCGCCGCAGGGTTCCGGCGCCGCGGCCCCGTCCGGCGGTGCGGGTGGTGCGGGCGACGCGAACGCCGCGTTCCCCCGCAACGAGACCCTGTACACCAGTGGCACCCAGTGGGGTCCCCCCGCGAACTGGAACCCGTTGCGGACCTGGGACTCGGCGGTCGGCACCAAGGGGCTCATCTACGAGACCCTGTTCCTGTACGACCCCCAGACGGACGAGTTCACCCCCTGGCTGGCCGAGAGCGGCACCTGGACGGACGACAAGACCTACGACCTCAAGATCAGGCAGGGGGTCACCTGGGCCGACGGCAAGCCGTTCACCGCCGACGACGTGGTCTTCACGGTCGAGCTCGGCAAGATGAAGACCATCCCCTACGCCAACCTGTGGGACTGGCTGGAGAAGGTCGAGGCGGTCGACCAGAGCACGGTCAGGTTCACCTTCTCCAAGGCCAACTACCAGCAGTGGGCCAACTGGGTCTACGGCAACGCGATCGTCCCCAAGCACATCTGGGAGGGCCGCTCCGAGGAGGAGGTGCTGAACGGCGTCAACGAGAAGCCGGTCGGCACCGGGCCGTACGCCTACCACAGCCACGACCAGGACCGGATGGCCCTGGTCAAGCGGGACGGCTGGTGGGCCACCGCCGCGCTGGGCAAGGACGTCAAGCCCAAGTACGTCGTCGACATCGTCAACTCCAGCAACGAGGTCGCGATGGGCCTGCTGCTGCAGAAGGGCCTGGACCTCAGCAACAACTTCCTGCCCGGGGTGGCCAACCTGGTCAAGGGCAACTTCGGTATCAAGACCTACTATCCCGAACCGCCCTACATGCTCTCGGCCAACACCGCCTTCCTGGTGCCCAACACCAAGAAGAAGCCGTTGGACGATCCCGCCTTCCGCAAGGCGATCGCCAACTCCGTCGACACCAAGAAGATCGTCGAGGGTGTCTACGGCAACCTGGTCAAGGCGGCCGGCCCCACCGGGCTGCTGCCCCAGTGGGACAAGTACGTCGACCAGGCCGTGGTGAGCGAGAAGGGCTTCTCCTTCGACACCAAGAAGGCGAAGAAGCTGCTGGCCGACGCCGGATACAAGGACGGCGACGGCGACGGGTTCGTGGAGAACAAGGACGGCTCCAAGGTCTCGCTGAAGGTCATCGTCCCGGCGGGGTGGACCGACTGGATGGAGGCGAGCCGGGTGATCGCCGAGGGCGCCAAGGCGGCCGGGATCGACCTCACCCCCGAGTTCCCCGACTACAACGCGCTCGTCGACCAGCGCGCGTCCGGCAAGTTCGACCTGCTGCTCAACAACGAGCGGCAGCTGTCCAACACCCCCTGGATGTACTACGACTACATGTTCCGGCTGCCGATCAACAAGCAGCAGAACACCGTCAACTTCGGCCGCTACGAGAACAAGAAGGTCTGGGACCTGGTCCAGGATCTCGACGGCAAGAAGGCCGACGACCTCGAGGGCATGAAGCAGGTCGCCTCGGAGATCCAGAAGATCCAGCTGGACGATCTGCCGGTGATCCCGCTCTGGTACAACGGCCTGTGGGCGCAGACCAGCAACGCGGTCTGGACCAACTGGCCCTCCTCCGACGCCGCGACGCCCAAGAGCCCGCCGACCATGTGGCGCAACTGGCTTGAGCTGGGCGGGGTGCTCACCCTGACCGAGCTGAAGCCCGCCGGAGGCTGATCCCCGCGATCCTCACCCCCCTTCCCGCGCCGCCCGCCCGGCCCTCGCCCCACCCGGGGCGGGACGACCGGCCGGCCAGGTTCCGTGGCCGCGCGGGGAGGGGCCCATCTCGCCGATTCTGGAGGATCGCGTGCGACGCTATTTCGGCCGGAAGCTGCTCGTGTACGGGCTCACCTTCCTCGTGGCCGTCACGATCAACTGGATGATCCCGCGCTTCATGCCTGGCGACCCGGTCCAGAGCATGCTGGCCAGGGCGAACGTGTCACAGCCCGCCGCCGTGGAGGCGATGCGGGCCCACTACTCGAACCTGTTCGGGCTCGACCTGCCGCTCTGGGAGCAGTACGCCAACTTCTGGGCGGCGCTCTTCCGGGGCGACCTGGGGACCAGCATCTGGCTGTTCCCCACCCCGGTGACCGACGTCATCGTGCGGGCGGTGCCGTACACGCTGGCGTTGCTCATCCCCTCCATCCTGCTCAGCTGGTGGGCGGGCAACAGGTTCGGCGCCTTCGCGGCCAGACGCAAGTGGCTGGACAACACGGCCCTGCCGATCGGGTACGTGCTCACCGCCACGCCCTACATGTGGCTCGCCATCCTGATGGCCTGGGGACTGGGCATCGTGGCCGGGATCTTCCCCGTCTCCGGCGGCTACAGCTTCTCCATGCGGCCCAACTGGTCGTGGGAGTTTCTCGGGAGCCTGGCGCTGCACTGGTTCCTGCCGTTCGTCTCGCTCTTCCTCGTCGCGTTCGGCGGCTGGGCGATCGGGATGCGCAACATGATCATCTATGAGCTGGAGGCCGACTACTCCACCTACCTGTCCTCGCTCGGGGCCTCCCAGCGGCTCATCCGGCGCTACGCGTTCAGGAACGCGGTCCTGCCGCAGATCACCGGCCTGGCGCTGCAACTCGGCGTGCTCGTGGCCGGGGCACTCGTCACCGAGATCGTCTTCTCCTATCCGGGACTGGGGCACCTCATCCTCAAGGCGATCCAGAACCAGGACTTCTTCCTGCTGCAGGGGACCTTCCTGTTCATCGTCGTGGGAGTGCTGATCGCCAACTTCATCATCGACATCGTCTACGTCCTGGTCGACCCGCGTACCAGGACCGGGATGGGAGGGGAGGCCGCGTGACCGCCGTGCCCGCGGACCCGCGCCAGGAGGGGAAGGCCGTCGTGACGGCCGTGCCCGCCAGGCGCCGCGAGGGTCTGTACTTCGCGATGCGCAACGGAAAACTGCTGGCGGGGCTCGCCGTGCTGGTCCCGCTGCTCGTCCTCGCCGTGGCCGCCCCCGTGATCGTCGGGGGCGACCCCAACGCCTACGTCGCCGCCCCCGCCTCGCCGCCCTCGGCCGAGCACTGGTTCGGCACCACCATGTTCGGCCAGGACATCTTCGCCCAGTTCGTCTACGGACTCAGCCTCACCTTCCAGGTGGGGGTGCTCGGCGGCGGGCTGGCCGCGATCATCGGCATGGCGGTCGGTTTCACCGCCGGATACCGGGGCGGGCTGGTCGACGAGGTGCTGAACATGATCACCAACATCGTCCTGGTCCTGCCCGCGCTGGCGGTGCTGCTGATCGTCAACGCCTACCTCGGTGTACGCAGCGTCGGCGTGCAGGCGCTCTTCATCGGGCTCACCTCCTGGCCCTGGGCGGCGAGGGCGATCAGGGCCCAGACCTTCTCGCTGCGCTCGCGCGACTTCGTGGACCTGGCCAGGCTCAGCGGCGTGCGCACCTGGAAGATCATCGCCAGGGAGATCGCCCCCAACATGAGCTCCTACCTCTTCATGACCTTCATCCTGCTGTTCGGCGGGTCGATCCTGATCGCCGCCTCGCTCGACTTCATCGGGCTCGGCCCGAGCGAGGGCGTCTCGCTCGGCCTGATGCTCAACAACGCGGCTCGCTGGAGCGCCCTTCACCTGGGCATGTGGTGGTGGTTCATCCCGCCGGGGGCCGGGATCACCGCCATCGTCGGAGCCCTCTACGTGATGAACGTCGGCCTCGACGAGGTGTTCAACCCGAAACTGCGGGAGCTGTAGATGACTCTGCGTGTGAACGACCTGCGGGTCCACTACAGGACCCTGCGCGGCGAGGTGAAGGCGCTCGACGGCGTCAGCTTCGACGTCGGCGACGGCGAGATCCTCGGCCTGGCGGGCGAGTCCGGCTGCGGCAAGACGACCCTCGGCAAAAGCCTCATCAGGATGGACGGGCGGATGCGGCTGGCCGGGGGCGGGGTCGAGCTGGACGGCGAGGAGCTGCCGATCGGCGACGACCGCCGGATGAACCCCTTCCGCTTCAGCCGGGTCTCCCTCATCCCGCAGTACTCCATGAGCGCGCTGAACCCCACCAGGAAGATCGGCCGGATGGTCACCGAGCTGCTCGCCTCCCGGGGCGAGCGCCTCGACGTCGCCGAGCTGGAGCGACGCCTGGACCTGGTCGAACTGCCCCGCGACGTCCTGGATCGCTACCCGATCGAGCTGTCGGGCGGGATGAAGCAGCGGATGGTGATGGTCGTCTCCACCCTGCTCGACCCGTCCCTGCTCATCGCCGACGAGATCACCTCCGCGCTCGACGTGTCGACCCAGAAGGCCGTGGCCAGGACCCTGGTGGAGTTCAGGGACCGGGGCTTCGTGCGCAGCATGATCTTCATCACCCACGACATCTCGCTCACCTACCAGATCGCCGACACGATCATGGTCATGTACGCGGGAAGGCTGGCCGAGAAGGCGCCGGCGGGCGTGATCGTCGGTGAGCCGCGCCATCCGTACACCCGGATGCTGATCTCCTCGCTGCCCGAGGTCGGCGTCCGCCACGCCGAGCGCAGGCTGTCGGGCATCCCCGGCAGGCCGCCCTCACTGCTCGACCCGCCCTCGGGCTGCCGCTTCAGGGACCGCTGCCCGCTCGCCTTCGAGCGGTGCGCGGAGGACCCACCGCCGGTCGAGGTCACCCCCGGCCATCACGTCGCCTGCTGGAAGGCCTGACCCGAAGGATTCGGACGATGTTGAGCCTCGAAGGGGTCACCAAGACCTACCGGGTGGGTGCCTTCGGCACCGCGACCCTCACCGCCGTGGACGACGTGAGCCTCGACCTGGCACCGGGGGAGGTGGTCTCCCTCATCGGTGAGAGCGGAAGCGGCAAGACGACCCTCGGCAAGACCGTACTCGGGCTGGTCCGCCCCACGAAGGGCCGGATCACCCTCGACGGCGAGCCGGCCAGGCCGGGCAAGGCCTACTACCGGCACGTGCAGGGGGTGTTCCAGGATCCGTTCAGCTGCTACAACCCGGTCTTCAAGGCCGACCGGGTGCTCCAGATGATCAGGAACGAGTACTTCCCCGGCGTCGCCGACTCCGAGTGGGCCGGCAGGATCGACACCTCACTCAAGGACGTCGGCCTCGACCCCGGGCAGATCCTGGGCCGCTACCCGCACCAGCTCAGCGGCGGCCAGCTGCAGCGCCTGCTGATCGCCAGAGCGCTCCTGCTCGACCTCAGATACCTCGTCGCCGACGAGATCACCAGCATGCTCGACGCCTCCACCAGGATCGACGTCCTCAACCTGCTCGCCGACCTGAAGTCGCGCGGCCTCGGGGTGCTGTTCGTCACCCACGACCTGTCGCTGGGCAACTACATCAGCGAACGGGCCGTGGTCCTGTACCGGGGACAGGTGGTCGAGTCCGGTCCCACCGACCTGGTGTTCGGCAACCCCCTCCACCCGTACACGATCAAATTGCTGTCGTCGGTGCCGAGACTCACCGCCCGGTGGGACGGCGAACCCGCCACCGCCCCCGCGGGGGACACAGGAGAGGGACCCTCCACGCTGGTGGAGGCCGAACCCGGTCACCTCGTCCGGCGGGGCGAGGGCACATCCACGGCATCCGCGGGAGCGTGAGTTGAGGGAACTACACGACGGCTGGACCCTTCACCAGGTGGGCGGGGACCTCTCGGGCGTCCCGGCCACGGTGCCGGGGTGCGTGCACACCGATCTGCTGGCGGCCGGGCTCGCCGAGGACCCGTACCTGGACGACAACGAGAACCGGCTGACCTGGATAGGCCGCTCGGCCTGGGACTACGAGACGGTCTTCGCCTGGCACGCAGACCGGCACGACCGCACCGACCTGGTCTGCGAGGGCCTCGACACCATCGCCGCGATCGAGCTGAACGGCGTGGAGGTCGCCCGCGTCGCCAACCAGCACCGCTCCTACCGCTTCGCGGTGCGGGAGCTCCTGCGCGAGGGCGAGAACTCGCTGCGGGTGCGCTTCGACTCGCCGGTGGAGTACGCCGAGGCGCGCAGGGCCGAGCTGGGCGACCGGCCGGGCGCCTACGAGGCGCCCTACCAGTTCATCCGCAAGATGGCCTGCAACTTCGGCTGGGACTGGGGACCGGCCGTCGTCACCTCCGGCATCTGGCGCCCCATCGGCCTGGAGGGCTGGAGCGTGGCCAGGCTCGCGTCGGTGCGCCCGCTGGTGAGCGGGGACGAGCGGGTCGAGGTGCACGTCACGGTCGAGCGCGCCGACCGTGACATGCACCTCACGCTGACCGCGGAGGTGGCCGGGATCCTGGTGGAGACGACGCTGGCCCCCGGCGAGTGCGAGGCCGTGCTGGCGCTGCGGGTGCCCGGCCCCCGGCTGTGGTGGCCGCGCGGTTACGGCGGTCAGGACCGCTACGAGCTGGCCGTACGCCTGTCCGAGCGGACCGGCGAGGCGCTGGGGGAGCCGTGGACGCGGCGGATCGGCTTTCGCGACGTCCGTCTCGACCGCACCGACGAGGCCTTCACCGTGGTCGTGAACGGCGTGCCGGTCTTCGTGCGCGGCGCCAACTGGATCCCCGACGACTGCTTCCCCGCCAGGGTGACCCGTGAGCGGCTGGCCGAGCGCTTCGGCCAGGCCGCCGACGCGAACGTCAACCTGCTGCGCGTCTGGGGCGGCGGCCTGTACGAGAGCGAGGACTTCTACGACCTGGCCGACGAGCTCGGCATGCTGGTGTGGCAGGACTTCCCGTTCGCCTGCGCGGCCTATCCGGAGGAGGAGCCGTTCGCCGCGGAGGTGGAGGCCGAGGCGCGCGAGAACGTCACCCGGCTGTCCTGGCGTCCCTCGCTGGTGCTGTGGTGCGGCAACAACGAGAACATCGAGGGCCACGCCGACTGGGGCTGGCAGGACGGCCTGGAAGGACGCACCTGGGGAGCGGGCTTCTACTACGAGCTGCTGCCCGCCCTGGTGGCCGAGCTGGATCCCACCCGTCCCTACTGGCCGGGCAGCCCCTATTCGGGGAGCCCCGACCTGGCGCCCAACGATCCCTCGCGCGGCACCACGCACATCTGGGACGTGTGGAACCGTGAGGACTACACCCGCTACGGCGCCTACCGCCCCCGTTTCGTCGCCGAGTTCGGCTTCCAGGGCCCGCCCGCCCACAGCACCCTGCGCGACGCCGTCGGCGGCGAACTCACCCCCGACGCGCCCCTGGTCCTGCACCACCAGAAGGCGCACGAGGGCAACGCCAAGCTGCTGCGCGGTCTCGGCGAGCATCTGCCCGCCCCGCGGACCTACGACGACTGGCACTACCTGACCCAGCTCAACCAGGCCAGGGCCATCACCTTCGGCATCGAGCGTTTCCGCTCCCTGGCGCCCTACTGCGCGGGCACGATCGTCTGGCAGCTCAACGACTGCTGGCCGGTCGTCTCCTGGTCGGCCGTCGACGGGCGCGGACGGCGCAAGCCGCTGTGGTACGCGCTGCGCCGCGTCTACGCCGACCGCCTGCTCACCGTCCAGGACGGCGCGGTGGCCGTGGTCAACGACGGTCCGCAGCCCTGGAAGGGTGAGCTGGAGCTTCGGCGACTCGCCCTGGACGGGGAGCCGCTGGCCAAGGAGAGCGTCCAGGTCGAGGTGGCGCCCCGCTCGGTGGCGAGGATCCCCCTCCCGGACCCGGTGGCCGTCCCTCGCGACCCGTCGGCCGAGCTGCTGTCCGTACGGCTGGACGGGCACCGCGCGATCCGCTTCTTCGCCGAGGATCCGCGGGTCGCCTTCCCCGCCGCCGTCTACGACACCGAGGTGACCCCCGCGCGGGGCGGCGGCCTGGACGTCACCGTCACCGCCCGCACCCTCCTGCGCGACCTCGCCCTCTTCCCCGACCGCCTCGATCCGGCCTCCTCGGTCGACGACATGCTGATCACCCTGCTGCCCGGCGAGAGCGTCACCCTGCACGTCACCGGCTCGCCCGACCCCGCCGCCCTCGTCACCCGCCCGGTGCTGCGCTGCGTCAACGACTGAGCGCGGGCGGCGCGTGTCCCAGAGAGTGGACCTGCGCGCGGCGGGGCCGGTGGCCCGTTAGGCTTGACGGGCACATCCGACGATTCCGAGAGAGATCGTCAACGACCTTGGCCTGAGAGCCGGGGCTTGAGGTGCGGTTCCGCGCGCCTGAAGCCCCATGTTGACCAGCCCTAGCCATCACGAACTGGAGGTGTGATCCAGATGGCTACGTTGAACACACGTCAGCAGACCGACTCCGGAGTGCTTCCTCAGCTCCGGACCCTCGAATCCGCGTCAGCAGACACCCCCCGAGGTGGGGACGAAACGGGACGTGGACGCCGTAAGGCAACGGGTGTTCAACCTGGGCGAGGGGAGACCGGTCCGGCCGCACCGCCGCGCCGGCGTCACCCCGAGGACGCTTCGGCGCCCGAGGGAGCCAACCGTGAGGTTGATCCGGCCGTGTTCGTCCTGGACAGGTACGGCCACCCGCTGGATCCCTGCCATCCCGCCCGTGCCCGTCGCCTGCTGGCGGCCGGGCGGGCGGTGGTGGCACGCCACACCCCGTTCGTCATCCGCATCAAGGACCGGTCGATCGCCGACTCCACCGTGGCAGGTGTGCGAGTGGGCATCGACCCCGGCTCCAAGCACACCGGCCTGGCCGTGTTCACCGACCACGACGGCAATCGGACCGGTAGGTATACGATCCAGCTCGACCACCGAGGCGCGGCGATCCGTGACAAGCTCGCCGTCCGCTCGCGGTATCGACGCCGACGCCGCGGTAAAAACCTGCGGTATCGCGCACCCCGTTTCTCCAACCGCACCAAACCGAAGGGGTGGCTCGCACCGTCGCTTCGCCACCGCCTTGACACCACCTTGTCGTGGGTGGCACGGCTCACCCGGTGGACGCCGGTCACCGCCATATACGTGGAGCGGGTCGCGTTCGACACCCATGCCCTTAGCGCGGGCAAACCCCTGAAAGGGGTGGAATACCAGCAAGGCACCCTCGCCGGATACGAGGTCCGCGAATACCTACTGGCCAAATGGGGTCGGGTATGCGCCTACTGCGGCAAGCAGGACGTGTCGCTCAACCTCGACCATATCCACCCGCGCTCCCGGGGCGGCTCGGACCGGATCAGCAACCTCACCCTGGCGTGCATCGACTGTAACCAGGCCAAGAACGCCACCCCGGTGCAGGAGTTCCTGAAAGGCAGGCCCGCCCTCCTGGCGAAGATCCTTAAGCAGGTGAAGGCTCCGCTGTGCGACGCGGCTGCTGTCAACACCACGCGATGGGCGCTATGGCGAGCACTGTTGGCGACCACTTTGCTGGTGGCCGCTTCCTCCGGAGGTCACACGAAGTGGAACCGCTCTCGCACCGGCGCACCGAAGTCGCACACTCTTGACGCGTTGCACGTCGGCCCTCTGGGGGGTGTCACCGCCTGGCCCTCGATGGTCTTGGTGGTCAAGGCGACCGGCCGCGGCACCTACGCCCGTACTCGCACCGACCGTTACGGCTTCCCCCGGCTGAGGCTGCCCCGGACCAAGCAGGTCAAGGGGTTCGCCACCGGCGACCTGGTCCGCGCCGTCGTACCGAGCGGCAAGAAGACCGGTGTCCACCGCGGCCGGGTCGCGGTCCGCAGTACCGGTAGTTTCAACATCACCACCCGGCACGGCATGGTGCAGGGCATTCACCATCGCCACGTCCGGCTGCTCCAACGAGCAGACGGCTATGGCTACACCACCCACCCAGAAGCGCGGCACCGTGCCGCGTTTCCTCCCGGCCCTGAAGGGCCGGGTCTCCACGCTGGAGATAATTGATGAAGACCTTCGAAGAGCTGTACGCCGAGCTGTCCGACAAGGCGCGCACCCGGCCCGAGGGCTCGGGCACCGTGGCCGCGCTGGACGCCGGGGTCCATGCCATCGGAAAGAAGGTCGTGGAGGAGGCCGCCGAGAGCTGGATGGCGGCCGAGCACGAGTCGAACGAGCGGACGGCCGAGGAGATCTCCCAGCTCCTCTACCACGTGCAGGTCCTCATGATCGCCAAGGGGATCGGGCTGGACGAGGTCTACAAGCATCTGTGAGCCGGTGCGCCCGGCTCCCGGTCTCGTAGGCAGTCTCGTCCACACGTAAGGAAATCCCGCCATGCTGCGTCTCGCCGTACCCAACAAGGGCGCCCTCACCGAGGGTGCCCAGACGATCCTCAAGGAAGCCGGATACCGCGTCCGCAAGGACAGCAAGGAGCTCGTGGTCGTCGACCCCGAGAACTCCTGCGAGCTGTTCTTCCTGCGGCCCAAGGACATCGCCGTCTACGTCGGCGAGGGAACCCTGGACGCCGGGATCACCGGCCGCGACATGCTGCACGACTCCGGGGCGCGGGTCGAGGAGATCATCCCGCTCGGCTTCGGCCGTTCCACCTTCCGCTTCGCCGCCAACCCCGGTGAGTTCGACGCCGTCGCCGATCTCAAGGGCAGGCGCATCGCCACCGCCTACGCGGGCCTGCTGGAGGCGTACCTCGCCGAGCAGGGCGTCGAGGCCCGGGTGATCAAGCTGGACGGCGCGGTCGAGACCGCGATCCGGCTGGGCGTGGCCGACGCGGTGGCCGACGTCGTGGAGACGGGCACCACGCTGCGCAACATCGGCCTGGAGGTGTTCGGCGAGCCGATCGCCCGCTCCGAGGGCGTGCTGATCAAGGGGGTCGGCACCGAGGAGAGCGCGGGCCTGCGGCAGCTGATTCGTCGCCTGCAGGGCGTGCTGGTGGCGCGCGACTACGTGATGATGGACTACGACATCCGCGCCGAGCGGATCGAGGAGGCCATCGCCCTCACCCCGGGCATGGAGGGGCCGACGGTCTCCCCGCTGCACCGGGAGGGCTGGGTCGCGGTCCGGGCCATGGTCCCCCGCAAGGGACACCAGCAGATCATGGACCAGCTCTGGGAGATGGGCGCCAAGGCCATCCTGGTGACCGCCATCTTCGCCTGCCGTCTCTGACCCGTCGTCCGTGATCTTCCGCGCCACCGGTACGCCCACCCGGTGGCGGTGCCGGCGTACCTGACAAATGTCATCCCCAAACCAGGAGGAGCGGCACTGAGGGTTCCCGCCGGACGCTCCTAGCGTTGAGGGCATGGACGCCATCGCCCTCACAGACGTGAGCAAGAGCTACGGCGACGTGCTCGCCGTAGCGGGCCTGAACCTCTCCGTCGAGGTGGGCCAGACCGTCGCCCTGCTCGGCCCCAACGGGGCCGGCAAGTCGACCTCGATCAACATGATGCTGGGTCTGACCCGCCCGAGCGGCGGCCGGGTCGAGATCCTGGGAGGCTCCCCCGAGGCGGCCGTCGCCCGGGGGGAGATCGGGGCCATGCCGCAGAGCGGCGAGCTCATCGGTGAGCTCACGGTCAGGGAACTCGTCGACTTCGTCCGGCGGCTCTACCCAGAGCCGCTCGCTCTCGACGAGATCCTGCGGGTGGCCGACCTCACCGAACTGGCGCGCCGGCGCGCAGGCGCGCTGTCCGGCGGGCAGGCCCAGCGGGTCAGGTTCGCCCTGGCCATCGCGGGCGCGCCCAAACTGCTGGTGCTGGACGAGCCCACCGCGGCCATGGACGTGGAGTCACGGCTGCGTTTCTGGAAGAGCATGCGCGACTACGCCGCCGAGGGCCGGACGATCCTGTTCGCCACCCACTACCTGGAGGAGGCCGAGGAGAACTCCGACCGGGTCATCGTGATCACCCGGGGCCGGGTGGTGGCCGACGGCACCGCCGCCCAGATCACGTCGGGGATCGGCGAGCACGTCGTCCGCTTCACCCTGGGCGGGCAGCCGGTCGCGGGGCTGGACGGCCTGCCGGGTGTCCTCGCCGCGGAGATCTCCCAGGGGGTCGCCACGATGCGCACCGCCGACCCCGACGCCACCGTGGCGGCCCTGTACCGGAGCACCTCGCTGGAGATCCGCGACCTCAGGATCATCGGCGCCGACCTCGAAGACGCCTTCCTCGCCCTCACCCGGGAGCCCTGATGCCGAACTACGTCAAGATCGAGGTTCTGCGGATGTTGCGCAACAGGCGTTACATCATCTTCGTGGTGGGATTCCCCACGGTGTTCTACCTGATCTTCTCCGGCATCTGGGGTGCCGAGCCGGATTCCGGCGGGGTGAGCGCCGCGGTCGTCCTCATGGTCTCCATGGCCGCGTACGGGGCGATCGCGGCCAGCCTGATGAGCACCGCCGTGCCGTGGGCGCAGGAGCGGCAGTCCGGCTGGCTCCGCCAGCTTCGGGTCACCCCGCTGCCCGGCTGGGCGATCATCGTCACCAAGCTGGTCGCCGCGCTGCTGCTGGTGTTGCCGTCCATGGCGCTGGTCTGCCTGGCCGCGATCCTCACCCAGGGCGTCCGGCTGCCGGTGGGGGAGTGGCTCACGCTGGTCCCGGCTCTGTGGATCGGTGCCCTGCCGTTCGCCGCGCTCGGCCTGCTCATCGGTTCGCTGCTGCCCGCGGACGCCGCGCAGTCGGCCGCGATGATCAGCGCGTTCGGGCTGGCGATCCTGGGTGGGCTGTGGTTCCCTGTGGAGATCATGCCCGAGGCCATGAGAAGCGTCGTGCACGCGATGCCCTCCTTCTCCTACGTCGACATCGGCCACCACCTCGTCGCCGGCGACGCGGCGCCGCCGTCCGAGATGGTGATCGTCGCGCTCTGGGCCGCGGCGCTCGGCACCGCCGCGGTGCTCGCCTACCGCAGGGCACTCGTCCGGGCATGATCCGCGTCTCCGCGCTCACCTTCGGCGGGACGGGCGAGCGCCCGTCCCGCCTCCGGCGTCTGCTGGGGATCTCCGTCGGCCTGGTCTACCTGTGCTTTCCCGTCCTGGAGATCGTCACCGGCGAGCTGTCGGGAGCCGGTGCCGTCTGGGGCGGCGCCGGTCTGGCCGCCTTCGTCGCCCTCTACATCGCCACGGTGCTGAGCCCGAGGAACTTCGGGGACCCCACTCGCCTGACGTACTGGCTGCTGGGGGTGACCACGCTGCTGGGGGTCGGCCTGGCGGTGGCCTTCGGCGGCGGTTGGCTGACCCTGCCGATCTACATGGCCGTGGTCTACGGCATGGCGCTGCGTCCGAGGCTCTCGGTGATCGGTGTCCTCGCGATGGGCCTCGCCGTCGCGCTGATCGGCCTGCTTGAGGAGAACGACCCCGGTGCGACCCTGGTGCTCGTCTTCCAGGTCATCACACTCGGCGTCCTGTTCATGGGGGTGCGCAACACCCGGATGCTGGTGGTGAGGCTCCGCCAGGCACAGGAGGAGGTGGCGCGGCTCGCCGCGAGCGAGGAGCGGCTGCGCATCGCCAGGGACCTGCACGACCTGCTCGGCCACAGCCTGTCACTGATCGTGCTCAAGAGCGAGCTGGCCGGACGGCTGGCGGAGAGCGGCTCGGAGCGGGCCGTGGCCGAGATCCGCGACATCGAGTCGGTGGCCAGGCAGGCGCTGGTCGAGGTGCGCGACACCGTCACCGGCTACCGCCAGCGCGGCCTCTCCGGCGAGTTGGACGGGGCCCGCGCCGCCCTGGAGGCGGCGGGGACGAGGCTCACGATCCGGCTCGCGGGCCCCCCACTGCCGGAGGAACTGGACGAGCTGCTGGGCTGGGCGGTGCGGGAGGGCGTCACCAACGTCATCCGGCACGCGCGGGCGACCCGGTGCGAGATCGAGGTGACGATGGACGAGAGGGCCGCGACCCTGAAGATCGCGGACGACGGGCGCGGCACGGCCACGGACGGGCAGGGCAGCGGGCTGACCGGGCTCACCGAGAGGGTACGGGCGGCCGGTGGCACGGTGTCCGCCGGGCCGCGGCCGAGCGGTTTCGTCCTTCTGGTCACGGTGCCGCACACCGGCATCCTTCACCCGCCGGCGAAGGAGGGGAGTCGGTGATCAGGGTGCTGCTGGTGGAGGACCAGGCGATGGTGCGGGGCGCCCTGGCCTCGCTCCTCGGCCTGGAGCCCGACATCGAGGTGGTGGGGGAGGCCGCCGACGCCGTCGAGGCGCTCGCCGTGGCCCTGCGGATCCGGCCGGACGTCGCGCTGCTCGACGTCGAGATGCCCGGCGACGACGGCATCGTCGCCGCCGCACGGATCCGCGAGGCGCTGCCCGGCTGCCGGGTCATGATCCTGACGACCTTCGGCCGCCCCGGCTACCTGCGCAGGGCGATGGAGGCCGGCGCGACGGCCTTCCTGGTCAAGGACAGTCCGGCCCGTGAACTCGCCGCCGCCGTCCGGCGGGTGCACGGCGGCGAGCGCGTCATCGACCCGGGCCTGGCCGCCGCCGCGCTCAGCGCAGGCCCCAACCCGCTGTCGCCCCGCGAGCGTGACGTCCTGGTCGCGGCCTCGGGCGGAGCCGGTATCGCCGACATCGCCGCACGGTTGCACCTGTCGGAGGGCACGGTCCGCAACTACCTCTCCTCGGCCATCCGCAAGACGCACGCCCGCAACCGCATCGAGGCGGTCGAGCGGGCCCGCACCCAGGGCTGGCTCTGAGCGGGGTTCACGAGGAGAGCGCCGCGGCCTCCTCGGCCTCGATCCGCTCGTTCCACTCGCGCTTGGAGGAGCGCCACGCCTCGTCGTCACGGCCCAGGCGCCAGTAGCCCGAGATGGAGAGTCTCGCCAGCGGGATACCGCGCTCGGTGCGCAGGTGGCGTCTGAGATCGCGGACGAAGCCCGCCTCTCCGTGGACGAAGGCGTGCACGTCTCCTTCGGGGAAGTCGAGTTCGCGGACGGCCTTGACCAGCCTCTCGCCGTACTGGGCGGGACCCCGGTGCAGCCAGACGATCTTCACGTCACCGGGGGAGTCGATCCTCTGCTCCTCCTCGGGGCCGGCGACCTCGATGAAGGCCCAGGCGCGGGCGCCGGCGGGGAGGTTCTCCAGGGAGACGGCGATGGCGGGCAGCGCGCTCTCGTCCCCCGCGAACAGGTGCCAGTCCGCCTCGGGGTCGGGCGCGTACGCGCCGCCGGGGCCGAAGAAGTGGACCTCCTCACCGGGCCGGACCCGGTCGGCCCACGGTCCGGCCAGGCCGGCGTCGCCGTGGTGGACGAAGTCGAGTGTGAGCTCGCCCGCCTCGGCGTCCCAGCGGCGCACGGTGTAGGTGCGGGTGGTGGGCCACTGCTCGCGGGGCAGGGCGCGCATCGCCTCCATGTCGAACGGCCGGGGGTAGCTCACCCCGGCCGGGGCGAACAACAGCTTGACGTAGTGGTCGGTGTAGCCGTCCGTGCGGAACCCGGAGAGTCCTTCGCCGCCGACCACGACCCGGATCATGTGGGGAGTGAGCCGCTCGACCCGCCGGACCAGGCCGCTCGTCACCTTCCGGTTGCGGCGCTCGGCTTTCTCGTCTGCCATATGTCACTCCGTGAGGGTCTAAGTTAGGTGAACCTAACTCGTACCATATGTCACCGGAGCGTGGCGACGGCCCTCACCGCCTGGTCGACCTGTTCGGGGGTGGTGACGATCCCGGTCCCGAAGCGCAGGTAGACGTCCCGGTACGGGGTGGCGCTGGTGATGATCCGGTGGTCCCTGCGGAGCCTGCCCACCGCGGCGGGGGCGTCCACGCCGTCGATCGCGCAGCAGATCAGGCCGGCCGACAACTCGGGGGAGACCGGGGTGATCAGCCGTACGTTGGGCAGGGCCGCGAGCCCCGCTTTGAGCTGGGTGGCCTGCTCGGCGATCCTGGCCGCCACCCGTTCCTTGCCGATGGCCCGATGGAAGGCGAACGCCTCGTTCAGCGCCCAGCGGTGCTCGAAGCTGTGGTAGCCGCCGGGGGTGTGCAGGAGCCCGCCCGGGCCGTACGGTTCGTCGCCCGTCCCCGGGTCGACGGTCACGTTGGAGAAGCTCGCGACCACCGGCAGCAGCGCGCCCCAGGCCTGCCCCTTTCCCCACAGGACGCCGGTGCCCCGGGGGCCGAACAGCCACTTGTGGGTGCCGCCGGCCAAGAAGTCGCAGCCCAGCTCCTCCACCCCGTCGGCCGTCGCGCCCAGGCCGTGCACCCCGTCCACGCACAACAGCGCCCGGTCCTCGACGTCCCTGGGGCGGTTGGCCTCGGCGACCATGTCGGCGATCGCCCTGACCGGCATCCGCACCCCGGTGCCCGAGTGCACCCAGGTGATCGCCACCACCCGGGTCCTCGGTGTGAGCGCGGCCTTCAGCCGGGAGACGATCTCGTCGGCGGAGGCCTTGGCCGGGTCGTCGTACAGGCGGACCCTGCCGACCTTGGCGCCGGTCCTCGCGGCGAGCAGCCGCAGGCTCTCGTGGGTGGCGAAGAAGTCGTGTTCGGTGGTGAGCACGTCCTGGCCGGGGAGCAGGCGCATGCCGCTGTAGAGCAGGCCCAGGCCCATCGTGGTGCTGTCGGTGAGGGCGACGTCGGGTGCGTCGGCGCCCAGGTAGGCCGCGGCGGCCTCGCGCACCACCCGCTCCCTGTTCTCACCGTGCAGGTAGGCGTCGGTGTCGGTGTCGAGGCCGCGCCGGTGCTCCTCGATCGCCCGCCGCACCTGGGCGGGGTGGGCGGCGAGGACGTAGGCGGCGAACTGGGCGTAGGAGGGGTCGAGCGGGAACTGGGCCCGCACCGACTCCCAGCTGGCGGGGTCGAACGACGGAGGCCGTGACGCGGTGGGGGCGGCGGGTTCTTCGCCCGGGGTGCAGCCGGACAGCGCGGCCCCGGCTCCGGCCAGGAGTCCCGCGCCGAGCAGCCCTCGCCGCCCGACCCGAGGTCCGCGCTCGCCCATCTGGCACCCCTCGCCGTCGTCCCGCCCTGTGCCCCTTCCTATCGTGATCATGCCCGCCTGCCAAGAGGGCGCGACGGATATTAAGATCTACAATGTAAAGGCGTCGGGCCGGGTCGAGAGGGATCGCACCGCCCGCGGACGCGACCTCCTCAGCTCTGCATGGCCGCGACCTGGCGGATCAGGTCGGAGACCCGGACGACGCCCATGCAGCGCCCCACCTCGTCGGTGACGACCAGGTCGTCGTAGACGCGCTCGGCGTCGCGGCCGGCGACCTGCATGGCCGCTATGGCGGGGGTGGTCCTGGGGACCGTGCGGGCGGGGTCGGCCAGTCGTCCGGCGGCCTTCCTGCCGTGCAGGGCGTGGCCGAAGCGCCCGGCGATCGACAGCAGGAAGCGACTGCGGTCGAGGCTGCCCTTCGGGCGCTGGTACTCGTCGACGAGGATCACGCTGGTGATGGACGGCTCGCTGCCGAAGGCGTCGATCACGGCCTCGGCGGTGGCGTCGTAGGGGAGGGTCACCGCGGGCAGCAGGAACTCGTGGACCCGGGGCCCGAGGACCAGCCGGGAGGACTCCTGCTCGACGACCGGGAGCGGTACGTGCACCCGCCCCGACGGGCCGGGGACCAGCAGAGGGCCCTGGGCCAGCCGCACCCCCCAGCCGCGGATCGCGGAGAGCTGCGCCTCGTCCCTCACCCCCGGGGCCAGCACGTGCGCCCCCGTCCCCCGCGCGAGCCTCGCCAGGCCTTCGCCGATCGCTGCGCGACGCGGGTCGTGGGGAACCTGGGCGATCAGGTCCGGTGAGATCACCGCCAGGTAGGGCGCCGCGTCGGCGACCAGGTCCAGCGGGACGTGCCCGGTGCCCAGGTCGCCGACCGCGATGAGGTAGCCGATGGCGCGCAGGCCGTCCAGCCCGGTGAGCAGGGAGCGGCGCTCGAACTGGGCGAAGTCGCCTCGTACGGTGAGGATCACCTCGCGGGGCCGCCGGCCTGAGGCGCGCAGGGCCTCGTGGAGCGGCGCGAGCGCGGCCGAGCCGCCGATCACCGCGGCCGCCGGCAGGGTGAGCACCAGGGGGAGCAGGATCTCGCTCGCGGCGACCTCGCGCACCGTCTGGACGGTCGAGGAGATGTTTCCGCGGCTTCCGCCGTCGGCCTGGAAGGCGATGACGCCTCCGGTGTCGAGATCGACGACAGGCGTGACACCCGTGCCTGCCGCGGAGGACTGCGGGACGGCTCGCGCTCTGGTGGTCACGTTCCGAGCATGGGGCATCCTTTGACGGTGCATAAGTAACGCACTGTGATGTTCACCGACTTTTCGCCGTTCGTTGGACTTGACCGGGGGGATCGTGTGTCCGGCGAGGTCGGCCGGTAGTGTCGCGTTCCATGACGTCGCGACCGGCCAAGGGGGGAGGCCGCTGGGTCTCCGTGGCGCCCGAACGCCTGAACCGCTGGATCGACGGCTTCGTCGACCGGCACGGTCCGCCGAGCGTGACGGCCTCGGCCTCCGTCGTACGCCTCGACGGCGCGGACGGCGCGGTCGCCGAGTGCCAGGTGCCGTTCCCTCCGCTCACCGGTGCCGGGGGTGGTCCGATCGCGCGCCTGGTCACCCACGTGCGCACCGAGCGCAGGATCGGTGTGTTGCTCGTACGGCTGGGCGGCCACGCGGCGGGCATCTTCCAGGGCGAGGAGCTGCTCTCCTCCAAGGTCGGCTCACGGCAGGTCCACGGGCGCAGCGCGGCGGGCGGCTGGTCACAGCGGCGCTTCGCCCGGCGCAGGGAGAAGCAGGTGGACCAGGCGCACGAGGCGGCGGCGGAGGTGGCGCTGCGCGTCCTCGGCCCGCACGTGGGTGAGCTGGAGGCCGTCGTGCTGGGCGGGGACCGGCGCGCGATGGACGCGTTGCGGCCCGACCGCAGGCTCGCCCCGGTCTTCGCGCTGGAGACCGAGCCCTTTCTGACGGTCCCCGATCCTCGGCTGGTGATCCTCAAGGACACCCCCGCCCAGTTCCGCGCGGTACGCATCAGGGTGAGCGACCCCCTCTGACCGGGCGGATGTGGCCGGGCGTGCCGCGAGGCGGGTGCGGTGAGCGGATCCCGCGTGAGCGGGCGTCGCGTGAGGGGACACCACGGGGGCCCGTGAGGCGGGTGTGGTGACAGGGAGCAGGCGTGAGTGAGGGCGGGACCGGCTCTCGCGCGAGCCGGTCCCGCTTGAGCTGGGCTCACATAATCGTGGAGAAGCCGGCCGGTGCCGCGCCGTACACTGATCGGTATGCGCACTCCCGATTGACCGTCGTCCCCATGAAGGCGAGACGGCCGAGCCGAGAGCCGGGAGACACAGGGCGCGGCGGGTTCGGCCACAGTGATGTGAGCCTGTGTATTTCCTGCTGGGAGTGTTCTCCAACCATGATCGTAGCTTCTGACATCGAACTGCGGGCCGGGGCCCGGTTGCTCATCGAGGGCGCGTCCTTCCGGGTGAACCCCGGTGACAAGATCGGGCTCGTCGGCCGGAACGGGGCGGGGAAGACCACGCTGACCCGGGTCCTCGCCGGAGAGGGGTCGCCCGCCTCGGGCACGGTCGCCATCAGCGGCGAGGTCGGCTACCTGCCGCAGGACCCTCGTACGGGTGATCTGCACATCCTCGCCCGCGACCGCATCCTGTCGGCGCGGGGGCTCGATCAGGTGCTGCGTGAGCTGCGTGAGGCCGAGCTCGGCATGTCCTCGGCCGACGACCGCACGCGGGACCGCGCGGTCCGCGCCTACGGGCGCCTGGAGGACCGGCTGCACGTCCTGGGTGGATACGCCGCGGAGTCGGAGGCCGCCTCCATCGCCTCCAGCCTGGGATTGCCCGACCGGGTGCTCGGCCAGCCGCTGGAGACCCTCTCCGGGGGGCAGCGCAGGCGGGTGGAACTGGCCAGGATCCTCTTCAGCGGGGCGGAGACTCTCCTGCTTGACGAGCCGACAAACCACCTAGATGCGGACTCAATCGGGTGGCTTCGTGATTTTTTACGATCTCACCAGGGCGGCTTGATCATTATCAGCCACGACGTCTCGCTTCTTGAAGCGACGGTAAACCGCGTCCTGCACCTCGACGCCAACCGCGCGGTGATCGACACCTACAACGTCGGCTGGAAGGCCTATCTGGCCCAGCGCGAGACCGACGAGAAGCGCAGGAGGCGTGAGCGGGCCAACGCCGAGAAGCAGGCCTCGGCCCTGATGTCGCAGGCCGACAAGATGCGGGCCAAGGCCACCAAGGCGAAGGCCGCGCAGGACATGCAGCGCCGTGCCGAGCGGCTGTTGTCGGGCCTGGAGGTGGAGCGGCGCGGCGACAAGGTCGCCAAGCTGCGCTTCCCCCAGCCGGCCCCGTGCGGGCGCACCCCGATCATGGCGGAGGGGCTGTCGAAGTCGTACGGCTCCCTGGAGGTCTTCACCGACGTCGACGCGGCCGTCGACAGGGGGAGCAGGGTCGTCATCCTGGGCCTGAACGGTGCGGGCAAGACCACTCTCCTGCGGATTCTCGGCGGCATCGAGGAGCCCGACACCGGTGCGGTCAAGCCGGGACACGGGCTCAAGCTGGGTTACTACGCGCAGGAGCACGAGACGATCGACCCCGAGCGCACCGTGCTGGAGAACATGCGCTCGGCCGGGGGAGAGCTTCCCGACGTGGAACTGCGCAAGGTTCTGGGCTCGTTCCTGTTCACCGGGGACGACGTGGACAAGCCCGCGAGGGTGCTGTCGGGCGGGGAGAAGACGCGGCTGGCGCTGGCCACGCTGGTGTTGTCCGCGGCGAACGTCCTCCTCCTCGACGAGCCCACGAACAACCTCGATCCGGCGAGCAGAGAGCAGGTTCTTTCGGCGCTAACGTCCTATTCTGGGGCAATTGTGCTTGTCACGCATGATGAGGGTGCTGTAGAGGCTCTACGACCCGATAGGGTGATCTTGCTGCCTGACGGAGTTGAAGACGCGTGGAGCGACGAATTTTCCGATCTTGTGGCACTTGCCTGATCTTAATTTGAGCGGGTACGGATCTTTTCCCGTGGAGTAGGTAGCCGATCTCGCTGAAATGACTGATCATGGCGTGTGTAACGCTGCGGAAGTCTGGCACTACAGGAGGTACTCGTGGCCGAGACTCTCAAGAAGGGCACCCGGGTTACCGGGGCCGACCGTGAAAAACTGGCCTCCGATCTCAAGAAGCGCTACAGCGCGGGTGAGAGCATCCGCGCCCTGGCCGCTTCGACCGGTAGGTCGTACGGGTTCATCCACCGCATCCTGAGCGAGTCCGGTGTGACTCTGCGCGGGCGCGGTGGCGCCACCCGAGGCAAGTCCAAGCGCTGACCCCGCCTCGGAACGCGCGACCGCAGCCGCCGTCCCCCACGCTGACGCCGCCCCCGCCCGATCCTGTAGAACCTCATTCTGGGGAATCGATAGGCTCGGGCGAGGCGGATACCGAAGGTGGGAGAACAGGCGATGGTGGAAGCGATGTTCGGGGGGAGTGCGGAGGAGATCTCTCTCGAGGAGGTCGGTCTGCGCTGCGAGGTGGACGGCGAGATCGCGACGATCACGCTGGACCGTCCTGAGAAGCGAAACGCTCAGACGTTCGCTACCTGGTCGGCTCTGGCTCATATCGGTGACGGCCTGCCGCAGCAGGTGAGGGTCGTCGTGATCAGAGGTGAGGGGCCGTCCTTCTCCGCGGGGATCGATCTGAGGATGTTCACACCGGAGGGAGTTCCTGGGCAGGGGTCGTTCGCGTCCTCCGCGACACTCGACGAGGCTTCTTTCGCCGAGCGGGTGGCGTTGGCCCAACGGGGTTTCCTCTGGCTGAGGCGTCCCGACATCGTCTCCGTGGCGGCTGTTCACGGCCACGCGATCGGTGCGGGATTCCAGCTCGCGCTCGCCTGTGACCTGCGGGTCCTGGCGGACGACGCCAAACTGTGCATGAAGGAGCCCGCCCTCGGGCTGGTTCCCGACCTGACCGGCACCAAGCCGCTGGTCGACCTGGTGGGCCTGTCCAGGGCCATCGAGATCTGTCTGACCGCCCGCGTCGTGGGGGCGCGGGAGGCGGCCAGGATCGGCTTGGCGGAGCTGGTCGTCGCGCCCGACGAGCTGACACAGGCCGTGCGCGACCTGACCGACGCGCTGCTGGCGACCGACCGCGACGCCGCGACGGCGACCAAGCGGCTGCTTCAGGGGGCTTCGGGGCGCACGCTGGCCGAACAGAGCGCGGCCGAGGCGCGCGAGCAGGCCAAGCGCGTCAAGGCGCTCTTCGGGTAGGCCGTCCCGCCCAGGGGGGGCCGCGGGCGTCCATCCCACGACGGTTCCCCGTCAGACCGGCGGTGCCCGTCTCGGGCCGAGGGCGCCCACCTCGGACTGTCGGTGCCCGTACCAAGCCGACGGTGCTCGTCCTGGGGGCCGCGACGCCTGTCCCGAACCCGTGGCACCCGTCTTCGACTCGCCGCGCCCGTTCCACGCCGGAGCGCCCGTTCCACGTCGGGGCGCCCGCCGAAGGACGACGGTGTTCGCCCCGAGCTGACAGGGGAATGATCGCGCTTCTCCCGGTGCTCGCATCGGCAGAGGAGGCCGTATGGCGATGATGGGTGGGGGACTCGGTCCCCAGGCGATGTTCTCGTTCCGGCGTGACAGGTCGGTGACCAAGCAGCGTCTGGCACCGGGCACGGTCAGACGCATCGCCCGCTACGCGCGCCCCTTCTCGCGGCACATCTCCGCCTTCCTCGCGCTGGTCGTGGTCGGCTCGGTGATCGTGATCGCCAACCCGCTGCTGATGAAGGCGATCATCGACGACGGCATCATCCCCAAGCGCGAGGGGGTGGTGATCGCCCTCGCAGTGGTCATCGCGGGCCTGGCGGTCGCCGACGGCGCGCTCACCCTGGCCCAGCGCTGGTTCTCCGCGCGAATCGGCGAGGGCCTCATCTACAACCTGCGCACCGAGGTCTTCGACCACGTCCAGCGCATGCCCGTGGCCTTCTTCACCCGCACCCAGACCGGTGCCCTCGTCTCCCGGCTCAACACCGACGTCATCGGCGCCCAGCGCGCGCTGACCAGCACCCTGTCGTCGGTGGTGTCCAACGTGGTCATGCTGGTGCTGGTCCTCGGCGCGATGCTGGTGCTCTCCTGGCAGATCACCCTCGTCGCCCTCGTGCTGTTACCGATCTTCATCTTTCCCGCGAAGTGGGTCGGCAGGAAGATGTCCGGGCTCACCCGCGAGCAGATGGAGCTCGACGCGGAGATGAGCACCATGATGACCGAACGGTTCAACGTCGCCGGGGCCATGGTCGCCAAGCTGTACGGCCGCCCGGCCGACGAGGCCGCCGCCTTCGCGGGCAGGGCGGGGCGGGTGCGTGACGTCGGCGTCACCGTCGGCATGTACGGGACGGTCTTCCGCGTCGCGCTCGGCTTGGTCGCGGCGCTGGCCACCGCCCTGGTCTACGGCGTGGGAGGCGTGCTGGCCGTCTCCGACGTCTTCGAGATCGGCACCCTGGTGGCGCTCGCCGCCCTCCTGATGCGCCTGTACGGCCCCCTGACGAGCCTGTCGAACGTGCACGTGGACGTGATGACCGCGCTGGTGAGCTTCGACCGGGTCTTCGAGGTCCTCGACCTGAAGCCGATGATCGCCGAGAGCCCCGACGCCCGGCCCGTTCCCGCCGGCCCGGCCTCCGTGGAGTTCGACGGCGTCCGGTTCGGATACCCGTCGGCCTCGGAGGTGTCGCTCGCCTCGCTGGAGGCGGTGGCCCGCCCCGACACCGGGCCGGGCCAGGAGGTGCTGCGCGGAGTCACCTTCACCGCCCACCCCGGCGAGATGGTCGCCCTGGTCGGCCCCTCGGGCGCGGGAAAGACCACCATCACGGGTCTGGTCTCGCGCCTCTACGACGTCGGCGAGGGCGCGGTCCGCGTCAACGGCCTGGACGTGCGCGACGCCACCCTGGCCTCTCTGCACGACACCGTGGGGGTCGTCACGCAGGACGCCCACCTGTTCCACGACACCATCGGGGCCAATCTCCGCTACGCCAGGCCGGAGGCGACCGACGAGGAGATCTGGGACGCCCTGCGCGCCGCCCAGATCTCCGACCTGGTCCTCGACCTCCCCGACGGCCTGGAGACCGTGGTCGGCGACCGTGGTCATCGGCTGTCCGGCGGCGAGAAGCAGCGGCTGGCCCTGGCGAGGCTGCTGCTCAAGGCGCCCAGCGTGGTCGTCCTCGACGAGGCCACCGCGCACCTCGACTCCGAGTCCGAGGCCGCGGTCCAGCAGGCGTTGAAGATCGCGCTGGCCGGGCGCACCTCGCTGGTCATCGCCCACCGCCTGTCCACGATCCGCGAGGCGGACCAGATCCTGGTGGTCCAGGACGGTCAGGTGGTCGAGCGGGGCCGCCATGAGGAGCTTCTGGCCATGGGGGCGGTCTACGCCGAGCTCTACCGGACCCAGTTCAGCCACACCTCCTGATGCCCGGCGCCGCGTCGCCGAGTGGATCTTCCGGTACGGATGGTGTTAGATCATAAGAACGTGGACGACCGGTTGAAACGCGATGACCTGACCGACGACGAGTGGGCACGGCTGGCGCCGTTGCTGCCCGCTCACGCCCGGCGGGGAAACCGGTGGGCCGATCACCGCACGATCATCGACGGGGTGTTCTTCCGTAGCAGGACCGGCTGCCCCTGGCGCAAGCTGCCGGAGGCCTACGGCAACTGGAAGACCGTCTACAACCGGCACCGCCGGTGGTCGGTGGACGGCACCTGGGAGACGATCCTGGACACGCTGCGGACCGGCGAGGGTGCCCCGACCTCCGGCACCTGTTCCACGGCCGTCGCGGTCCCCGTACGCCGGCCGGGGGACATCCGGCCCGGCGCGACGTTCGAGATCCCGAACTGGTGACCGCGCCCCGAGGCCCGTGGTAACCGGCCGGACGGCGGCGACGGCAGGGTGCGGCCGTGCCCGGCCGGCGGCGGGAGATGTTCGCCGCCGGAGCGCGCACGACGGCTCCGGCTCGCCCGGCGAGCCGGAGGCGTCCTCGGCCGGCGCCGACGTCAGGATGACGCGTAGCCCAGGCGGGTGAGCTCCTCGCGGGCGACCTTGGACACCAGTTCGGCGTCCTGGCCGCGCAGGCGGGTGCGCCAGACACCGACCTTCGGCACGCTCCTGCCCAGCAGGGCGATCTTCGGGACCCGCGTCTCCAGGAAGTGGCAGAGCCCGTCGAGGGACTCGGCGGGGGAGGAGACCAGATCCTCGTAGCGCAGGGTGAGGATCTGCTCCCGGGGCAGCTCCTGGTGGAGCGAGGCCGACAGCCGCACCGCGCTGCGCCAGCGCAGCGCGCACTTGCCCGCCGTGGGCATCGCCTTCCAGCGCTCGCGGTGCTCGCCGGAGTTGACGCCGAGGAAGGGGTTGGGAAACTCCGTCTCGTCGCTGAGCAGAGCCGGCTTGAACCACCTCAGGGACTCGGGGTCGGCCAGCATGTCGGCGGCCACGTCGCGGCCGTCCCTGATGAGCTGGACGAAGCGGGCGTCGGGGAAGGCCTGCAACAGCACCGAGGCACTGTAGAGCAGGTCGGGGCTCGCGTCTCCGAAGCGGACCACGGAACCCGGGGCCGCGCAGGGGCCCGCCCCGGTCACGCCGCCCGCCTCCCGGCAGGTGGGCGGGCACTCCCCGCAGGCGCCGGGGACGATCTGCCAGGACTCGGCCAGGGCGTCGCGGAGCACGCGGGTCGCGCCCATGCCCCGTCCCGCGATCGAGGGCCGCCGGGCGAAGGCGTAGACGACGTGCGCCACCGCCGCCCGCCCCATGGTGACGTGGAACCCGGGGGAGCGTTTCAGGGCGCGGGCCAGCAGATCCGCGCCGGAGTGCGGGGCGGCGAGCACGAATACCGGCCTGCGGACCTTGATGCCGTTGACCACCAGGATGTGGGGCGGAGGTCGCATATGAAAGCCCAGTGTGGCACCGTTTGCGGAGTGAACGAACCGGCCGCCGGGATACCGGTCCCGCCTCCGCCTCGTCCCGGCGACACGGTGGCGGTGGTGGCCCCGTCCGGACCTCCCGATTCCGAGCGGCTGGCGCGCGGCGTTCGCGTCCTGGAAGGGCTCGGGCTGAAGGTCGTCATCGGCGCCCACACCCTCGACAGGGACCGCTACCTGGCGGGCTCCGACGCCGCCCGCGCCTCCGATCTGCTGGACGCCTGGTGCGATCCCGCGGTGAGCGCGGTGTTCTGCGCCCGCGGCGGTTACGGCGCGACCCGTCTCCTCGGTCACCTCGACTGGGACGCCATGCGGGCCGCCGGTCCCAAGGCGCTCGTCGGCTCCAGCGACATCACCGCCCTGCACAGCGCGTTCGCCGTGGAACTGGGCCTCGCCTCCTGGTTCGGGCCGATGCCGGCCTGCTCCACGATCAGCGACCCCGAGGGGCCCGAGCCGCGCACCTTCGAGAACTTCACGGCCGCGCTCGCCGGAGCCCCGCCGACGATCACCGGCGACCGGGTGATCGTTCCCGGCGACGTCACGGCGCCGGTCACCGGCGGCAACCTCAGCCTGCTGGCCGCGCTCTGCGGCACTCCGTACGCGCTGTCGGCGCGAGGCCGGATCGTCCTGCTGGAGGATGTCGCCGAGGCGCCGTACCGGATCGACAGGATGCTCGTCCAGCTGCTGCAGACCGGGGCACTCGACGGGGCCGCCGGGTTCGTCCTGGGGTCCTGGGTCGGCTGCGGCGACCCCTACCCGGTGCTGGAGGAGCTGCTCGCACCGCTCGGGGTGCCCGTTGTCGCAGGGCTTCCGATAGGGCATGGGGAGCCACAGTTCTCTGTATTGCTCGGGGCACTTGGTGCTATTGATGCAAAATCGTGCTCTCTGGCCTACTCAACAGGGGGCGTCGGCAAGGCACTCTAGGTGCGAACCTAGGAGGAAACCGGCAGAGGGGGCGCACGCGTGAGATTGTTCCGGCGGCACCGTGACCGGCGGACCGAGACGCCGAGGCGTCCGGTCGAAGAGGTCGATCTCGACTCCCTGCTCGCCCTGGTCGCGGACAATCTCGGCTACGCCTGCTCCTTCGACCCCGGCGGCGGGACCCTCACGCTCACCGGCCCGCGCCGGGTCGTGGTGCGCCTGGCCGGGCTGCGCGCCGAGGCTCTCAGGCGCTCCCGCGAGGACTGGCCGGTGATCGTCTCCGCGTACCTGTCGCACACCCTGGCCACGGTGGACGAGCCGTTCGACGCCTGCGACCTGGAGCAGGTACGCCCGCTGCTGCGCACCCGCATCCAGCTCGACGACGACCTGGATCCGGCCCGCGTGGTCGGGCGCCACCTCACCGCCGACCTGGTCGAGGTGCTCACCGTCGGTGACGGCGACGCCGGGCGCCCGGTCCGCCCCGAGGAGGTCGGCTGCTGGCCGATCACCGCGGCCCAGGCCCTCGACCTGGCCCTGGAGAACGCGCGCGGGGACGAGCGGCTCTCGGTCACCGAGGGTGATCTCGGCGGGGTGGCCGTGCGCAGGCTCACCGGTCCCACCGAGGGCGCCGCCGCCCACCTTCGCAGGCTGGGCGACTACCTGCCGGTTCCCTCCGACGGGGTCCTCGTCGCCCTGCCCGACCCGGCGACGCTCATCGTCCACCCGGTCGAGGGCATCGGCGTGGTCCGCGCGATCGAGCGGCTTCGGCTGTTCGCCCAGCGGGAGTTCGACATGCGCGCCGGGGCGCTCAGCCCTCAGGTCTACTGGTGGCACGCCGGCCGTCTCTCCCTGATCAGAGCCGACCTGGTCAGTCAGGACGGGCAGACCCGGCTGGTGGTCGCGCCCCCGCCGGACTTCGCCCGCGTCATCGCCGCCCTGGCCGTCCGCCCCGACGGCGGCATCGGCGGCTGATCCCCGCGAAGACGGTCACCCGCGCCCGGCCCTTCGCGTTCCGGGGCCCTCTCGCGCCGCGGCGAACCGTGCGGGAGACTCGCGCCGCGGCGAACCGTGCGGGAGACGGAACCGGCGCGGTCGCGAGAGGATGGGGACGCGACCGCCCCGCCTTTCCGGTCCCCGAACGTTTCCTTTCGTGCTCCGACCGTCGTCGCCGGATGCGGAATGATGGGTTCTGGATCTACGAACGCCGTCGGAACGCCGGTGTCGGGACGCGGAGACCCCGGGGTTGTCCGGTCCGCGCGGCGTGAACCCCCTCGCGCCGCTTGACCGCGACGTGAGGGGAGAGTCTCCGGTCGATCCGGCCGGGGAGGAGTTCAAAAGGAGTGGACATGGCGCAGTGGTGCCTCGGTGTCGATCTGGGGACGAGTTTCTCCGCCGGGGTGATAGCGGCGGAAGGACGCTTCGACGTCCTGGAAGTCGAGGGAGAGCGGCGCATTCCCTCCGCGGTCATGCTGGACGAGCGGGGGACGCTCGTGGCGGGCAGGGTCGCCCAGCGGGGCATCGCGACCAATCCCGAGCGTGTCGAGCGCAACCCGAAGCGCTATGTCGGCCGGAAGCGGATGTTGCTCGGAGGCGTCCCGGTGGACGTGGCCGACGCCCTCGCGGCGCTGCTCGAACCGTTCGTCAGTGAGGGGCGTCGGCGGTTCGACGGCGCCGACCCCGACTGCATCGCGCTCACCCACCCGGTGGCCTGGGGCGCCGACCGCAAGGCGGTGCTGCTGGCGGCGGCGAGGAAGGTCGTGAGCGGGGTGCGGATCGCGCTCATCGACGAGCCCGTGGCCTCGGCCCGATACTTCGCGTCCGCGGGGCGGGCGGTCGGCGGGTCGCGGCTCGCCGTCTACGACCTGGGCGGCGGCACGTTCGACGCGGCCGTCCTCACTGTGGACGGCGGTGACTTCGCGGTCGTCGGCGAGCCGGGGGGCAGTGACGAGATCGGCGGCGAGGGTTTCGACGAGCAGGTCTTCGCGTTCCTCGGCGCCCAGATCGAGCGGATCGACGCCGACTGGTGGCAGCAGGTGACGACCAACCCCGAGCGTCGCTACGTCAGCTACGCCGCCGACCTGCTCAAGATGGCGAGGGAGGCGAAGGAGACGCTGTCGAAGTTCGACACCTCCTCCCACTACGTGGTGGGCATCAACGAGGACGTGCACATCACCAGGGCCGACCTGGAGGATCTCATCGGCGAGGACATCCGCAGGACGGTGGACGTCCTCGACGAGACGATCCGCGGCGCCGGGGTCGAGATGGACGAGCTGGCCGCGGTGTTCATGACCGGCGGGCCCAGCAGGATGCCGCTGGTCCAGAAGGCCGTGCGTGAGCGCTTCGGCGAGCGGGTCAGGACCTACGACGACCCGAAGATCGTGGTCGCGTACGGCGCCGCGCAGCTGGCCTGGAAGCTCAAGGTCGAACACCGCGAGCCGGGCAAGGGCTCCGCTCCCGCCACCGGCGGTCATCCGGTCTCGCCCGCCACCGGCGGTCATCCGGTCCCTCCCGGTGCCGGGCGGCTCTCCGGCGCGGGGCAGCGGTCCTTCCCCGGCCAGGTGGCGGATTCCCCGGTCCTCGCGGGTGGCGCCGCCCTCGGGGCCGGGGGCGATCTGCCTGGGACGTCGGTCGCCGCCCCGGCCGCGGCGCAGCGGGCCTTCACCGGCCCGGCGAGCGGTGCCACCGGGGACCACCGGGTGCTCGCCGGCCCCGGGGGCAGCGCCACCGGCGGCCACCGGGCCGTCACCGGCTCGGCCGCGGGCACGGGGGGCACGCTGGGCGGGCCCACCGTCCAGGGGATCGAGAAGGTCATGGACGCCGTGCTCGAGGCGCGGGCGGAGGCGGGCCGGGTCTTCGTCCACCAGGCGTTCGAGAGCGGCCACCTGCTGCGCAGGCTCGACGGTGCCGGGGGCCGCCACGACAGGGAGTTCCGCTTCGGCAGGCTCGTGGAGTGGGCCGCGTCCGGTGAAGGTGTCGTGGCCGTGGAACAGGTGGGGCCCGCGCAGGTGCTGGTCCGCACCCTCACCCCCGACCTGGCCGTTCGCGCCACCCACCCGGCACAGATGTGGGACGACCCGACCGTGATCGTTCACGGCCGTACGGCGTGGGTCTTCTTCAACTCCCGGCAGCCCGTCCCGGTCGACGCCACGATGGGTCTGCCCTGGGGGGAGACCGGCAGCCTGGCCGTGATCGAGCTCGACCTGGGCGGGACCTTCGCGTTCCAGGCCCCCCAGCCGCGCGAGCTGGGCCCGTACGCCCAGTGGTTCCTCAACGAGGACAACAGGCTGCGCCGGCTGCTCGACCAGGAGGCACCCAGCGGCAGCGAGCCGTCGCCCTCGGTGGGCGCGCCGGGCTGCACCGTGGTGCTCGGGCAGTTCAGCAGCAACAAGCCGATGTTCCAGAACAGGCACCAGGACTTCAGGCCGTGGCAGGTGCTGTGCCTGGTCGACCCCGGCGGTGTCGTGCGCCCGACGGTGCGCGAGCCGGGGCGGAGCTGGCTGCATCAAGTGGTCCTGCACCGGGGCAGGTGGTTCACCTCCGGCTCGGCGGGGCTGGAGGCCGACACCGCCGACGGCAGGACCAGGCTGATCATGCCGCGGCCCCGGGGTGGCGCGCTGCGCTGGTTCCCGGCGGGCGATCAGATCTACGCGGTCGGCACCGACCAGGTGAGCCCCGCGAGGGGATGGTCGGTCGGGATCTTCGACCAGCGCTCCCAGACGCTGGAGTTCCTGATGGGCAAGCAGTCGGCGACCCTGGCCGGCCACCTCACCTCGCGGCATCGCTGGGAGCGCCCCAGGTTCGTCGCCGACGGCGACTCGATGTGGATGACCATGCTGGACGCGGGGCGCAGCAGGCTGCTGCACATCACCCCGGCGGGGGCGCGGGAGGTGCACCGCACGCCGGGGGTGTTCGAGCCGGTCGCCCGGGTTCCCACCGGCCTGCTCTGCCTGCACCGCCCCGCCGACGCGACCGGCGCCACCCGCGACCAGCCCGCCACCCTGGTGCACCTGCCGCTCTGATCGTTCGCGGCCCCCGGCCGGACGGGACGAAGACCGCCGCGGCGGCGTCGCCCGTCGTTCCGGCGGCCACCGGAACGACGGACGGACGGCGGGACGATCCCCGGCCGCGATCACGCGACCGGGAGATGCCCGGTCAGGTCGCGGCGGGCACCGGCCGTTCCGCGCCCAGGGCGGCCACCGCGGTGGCCAGTTCCTTGCGGAGCTCCTCGCCACGCTTGGTGAGGGTGCCGATCGCGGCGATGCGATCCTCGCCCGACTTGCGAGCCTTGAGGCGCTCGGCGGCCGAGCGGGCGGAGGCGGACTTCAGCTCGGCCCGCCTGGTCTCCAGCTCCCTGCGGCGCCGTGCCAGGCTCTCGTCCGCGGTCTGCTCGACGCCCACCCGCCAGGTCGCCACCATCCGCTCCAGGTCGAGCGTCATCTCCCTGGCGACCACCGAGAACTGGTCGCGCAGCGCTCCCCTGATCGCCGCCTGGCTGCGCTGCACCTTCTCCATCGAGCGCCGCCCCATGAAGATGGCAGCCCCGATGGCCGGGGCGACGAGGATGAAGCCCACCGGGCCGAGCAGGGCCGTGGCGAATCCGCCCAGGGACAACCCGATCGAGGCCGAGGGCAGCACGTCGCGGACCAGATCCACGCTGCCGGGGTCGTCCGCGGCGAGATCGCCCCTGACCTGGACCTGCGACAGGCTGGGCATCGCGCGCCCGTCGGTGGCCAGGTCGACCGGGTCGAGGCCGAGATCGCGGGCGAAGGCGTCCAGCGTGGTCCTGGACAGCTTCTCCACGTCGTAGACGATCTGCGACCACGCCGCCTCCAGCGAGCGCTGCACGCTTTCCGGTAGTTCCGCCATGTACTGGTCGATCTGGGCCTGCTTTTTCAGCGTGGCGATCGTGTTCTCGTACGGCTGGCGGATCTCGGACACCCGCGCCGCCACGATGCCCGCCACCTCGCGCCCGAGGAAGGTGTTGGCCACCGCGCCCGCCCTGCGGCGCCCCGCCAGTTCGGCGAGCTCCGCCAGGCCGGCGTCCACCTCGGCGAGCCGGGCCGTGACGTCGCCCTCGTCGT
Source organism: Streptosporangium sp. NPDC049078 (assembly GCF_040648855.1). Taxonomy (NCBI): domain Bacteria; kingdom Bacillati; phylum Actinomycetota; class Actinomycetes; order Streptosporangiales; family Streptosporangiaceae; genus Streptosporangium; species Streptosporangium sp. NPDC049078. The sequence goes on along the minus strand of NZ_JBEZEL010000007.1, from coordinate 243,139 downwards.
CGGAGCCCGCGGCGACGTCGTCCTTCGCGCCGGTCGCGAGCGAGGCCAGCACCGACAGCGCGGCGGCGACCACCGTGGCGCCCCGCGCGGAGTCCCTGCCCTCGGCGAAGCCGCGCAGGTACCGCTCCAGCACGTCCATGCCACTGCGCGCCCGCAGCGTGTCGGCGCGCTCGGTGCGTCCCTCACGCCGCTTGGCCTCCGCGGCCTCGGCGAGCTTGGCGCTCACCGGGATCCACGGCGCCTCCAGGAGCGGGGCGAGCGTCGCCGCCCTGCGGGGGTCCGCCGCGATCGCCTCGGTGACGAAGGTCGCGAGGCGGGTCTTGTTCTCCTCCTGCAGAGCGCGCCAGTTGGCCGAGTCCTCCACCTTCGTCAGGACGAACGCGATCGCCTGGACCCGTTCGGCGGCCTCGGCGAGGAACTCCAGCTCGTGCCTGAGCACCGGCTGGTCCTGCGCGCTGAGCGTGAACAACAGCGCGTCGGCCCGTTGCAGCATGGCCACCGTCACCTGCCGGTGGCCCACCGTCAGGCTGTCCACGCCGGGGGTGTCGAGCAGCCGCAGACCGTCGAGCAGCGGGTTGTCGAGGGTGATGTCGACACTGACGACGTCGCGACGCTTGCCCGCGTCGCCGCGCATCGAGGCGTAGTCGGGGATCGACTCGATGGTGATCGGCATCTCGACCGGCCCCGCGTCGGTGCCGCGGTGCACGACGGCGGCGAGCCGGGGGCCACGCCGCAGCGACAGGAAGCAGTTGGTGGCGACGTCGGCGTCGACGGGCAGCAGGTCGGGGTGGGACACCAGCGTGTTGAGCAGCCGGCTCTTGCCGCGCTTCTGTGCCCCGGCGACCACGATGTCGGTGCACTCGTCCTTCCATCGGCCCGCGCACGCGGCCAGCACCTCCGCGAGGTCCTTCCTGCCGCACTGCCCGGCCAGCGCGTGGACCTCGTTGGCGTAGCGCAGCAACCTGGCCACGGGGCCTGCCGGGTCGGGGGTCGTCATGGTCGTGCTCTCCTGTCGGGGATGGTCGGGTGTCGCGGGGGATGGGCCGGGGCCGTACTCAGGAACCGTCGCCGTAGTGCGACCAGATGGTCTCGTACGCCTCGCACAGCGTCTCGGCCGCCCGCCGCTGCCGCAGGGAGAGCGGCCGGTGGGTGAGGGTGCGGAACCGGGCACTGAGGGCGGCGGCGTACCCCGCGACCTCGGCGCGCGGTGCCCCGGGCGGCGCCCCGAGCTGGGTGGCCAGCTCGGATCCGGAAAGGAGGAGTTCCAGGGCCCGCCGGTCGTCGGCGGGGACCATCGGGGAGGCCCGCAGCGCCTCGATCGCGGCGGGGTCCACCCGGACCACCGGGAGCGGTTCGCCGCCCCCGGCACTCGCGGAGGACGCCCGCCCGTCCCGCGCGGCCCCGTTCGACGCCTCCTCCAGAGCCGCCTCCTGTAGAGCCACCTCGTCCAGCGCCGCCGAGACGAGATCCTCCAGGACGGTCAGCACGTCCCTGGCCCGGTGCCCGCCGGTCCTGCCCTCGCTCATCATGGCGAGGGTGCGCCAGCGCATCGCCGCCGCCGTGGCCGCGGCGGCGATCTCCGCGGCCGGGGCTCCCGCGGGCAGGCCCAGCTGTTCGGCGGGGTCGTCGTGGCGGGCGAGGCGCAGGAGCTCGGCGGTCATCTCCTCGTTCAGCACGAGCGCGCCGCGGCCGAGCGCCTCGGCGGCGGTGAAGATCCGCAGGCCGCCCAGGGAGGTCGCGATCGGCCGGTTCTCGTCGAGCTGGGCCGCCAGCGCGTCCAGGGTGGCGCGGTCGGCCCCCATCGCGGGTGTGCGGGCGATCGCGCGAAGCCGGGTGAGCGCGTCGAGTGCCTTCAGCTGGTCGGCGCGGCGGGCGAAGTGGGCGATGCCCGCGGCCACCGAGCCGGTCGCGGCCCGGCCGGCGGAGGAGTAGCCCGAGCGCTCCAGCAGGTGGGCGGAGAGCGCCTCGGGGGCGGCGGACCCGGTCGCGCGCACCGCGTCCACCGCGCTGGTGATGCCGTAGCGGTGCAGCCGCTCCACCAGCCGGTGCCGCACCTCGGCCGGTACGGGCAGTTCGGGCGCCGAGCGGAAGTCGTCCAGGTCCAGGAGGTAGTCCTCCAGGTCGTCCTCGTCGAGCCCGGCCAGCGCCGTGAGGGCCTCGGTCTCCTCGGCACCGAGCGGGCGGGCCCGCGCGGTCTCGGCGAGCAGGCCGATCACCGGGACCACGTCGAAGACGGAGGTGCGCAGGTCCGCGTACCCCTTGGCGGCCAGCCGCCTCGCGGTCGGCCACGGGTCGTCCTCGTCGCCGCGCCGGTCGATCTGGCCGAGCACGGCGAGGGTGTTGACACAACTCATTCCGCAGGCGTCGGTGAGCCCGCGGAACTCGGCGAGGGTGGTGTCGTCGAACTTCTGGACGTAACGCAGCACGTAGATCATCGCCTGCGCGCGGTCGTCCTCGTCTCCCGAGCCGAACAGCATGCTTCTGGCCGCCCGTTCGTTGGCGGCCGTCACCGTGTTCATACCGGGGGTGTCGACGATGGTGATCGTGCGCAGCGACGGCAGGTTCAGGGTGACCCGCAGGCGTCGGATCCCGGCCACGTCGACGCCGAACTCGGAGGGGAGCCGGTGCCCCGGCAGCAGCCGGGAGTGGGCCACTCCGCCGTCGGTGAGTTCGATCGTGATGTGCCCGTCGTCCTCGCCGTACTCGTACTGGGTGACCACGAAGGTGCACTCACCGGCGTCCACCGGGGCGACGGGCAGCCCGAGCAGCGCGTTCACCAGCGTCGACTTGCCGCTGCTCACCGCGCCCGCCACCGCGACCCGCAGCGGCGCGTCGAGGCCGGCGCGCACCTGCCCCACCCGCTCGCGCAGCTCGGCGCCGGAAAGCCTGGCCGAGGTGGTGTCGCACAGGCGGCGCAGCAGGTCCGCCGGTCCGGTGTTCACACCTCACCGTCCCGGCCGCCCGGCGTGTTCCCGCTCTCGGCGGGTGTCGCCCGGACCGGGAACGGGGGAGGGAACGCGGGTCGCGTCCTCATCGCAAGCCTTCCTCGTCGGCCCGCCCGTGTGACCCGGATCCGGGTCCCCTCTCGGTGAGATCACACGGGCTCGTGCCGTTCTCTTTCGGTCAGACGGTCGGGAAGGGGCCCACGGTCTCGGTGTAGTCGGCGACCCCGTCGCCGTCCAGGTCGACGCGGGTCTCGTCGATGTAGCCGTCACCGTCGTGGTCGAGGTAGACGACATCGGTGACGCCGTCACCGTCGATGTCGTAGCGCTCCTCGTCGGCGAGACCGTCACCGTCGACGTCGATCAGCTGGGCGTCGGTGCTCCCGTCGCCGTCGTAGTCGACCAGATCGGTGGTGGTCACGTCGAAATCGCTCATTGGTTCGTTCCTTTCCGGTGGTGTTACATCGGGTGAGAGTCACGATCGCACCGGATTGTTGCAGCCCGATCCCAGATTTCTTAGCAAATTTCCGAAAAGTCGGCTGTCCGTCACGACTTATTCGGAACAAAAGGGATGAATTGGGATGAAAGGGCTTGAGGGGTGTCGGCTCAGCTGAGCGCGCGGGCCGCGTGGATCAGCGGAACATGGCTGAACGCCTGCGGGAAGTTGCCGACCATCCGGCCGTATCGGGGGTCGTACTCCTCGGCGAGCAGGCCGACGTCGTTGCGCAGTGCCAGCAGGCGTTCGAACAACTCGACGGCCTCGTCCTTGCGGCCGATCATCGCCAGGGCCTCGGCCAGCCAGAAGCTGCACGCCAGGAACGCGCCCTCACCGCCGGGCAGGCCGTCCACGTCGTTGTCGGGGGAGACCGGGTAGCGCAGCACGAAGCCGTCGACCATCAGCTCGCGCTGGATCGCCTCCACCGTCCCGACCACGCGGGGGTCCTCAGGGGGCAGGAAGCCGACGATCGGGATGAGCAGCAGGGCCGCGTCCAGCTCCTGCGAGCCGTACGACTGGGTGAAGGTGCGGCGCACCGGATCGAAGCCCTTGTCGCAGATCTCGGCGTGGATGCGGTCGCGCAGTTCCTTCCAGCGCGCCAGCGGGGCGGACTTGCCGAAGGACTCCACCTGCTTGATCGCCCTGTCGACGGCGACCCAGCACATGACCTTGGAGTGGACGAAGTGCCTGCGCGGGCCGCGGACCTCCCACAGCCCCTCGTCCGCGTCCTCCCAGTGCTTCTCGACGTAGGCGATCAGCTCGTACTGGAGGGTCCACGCCCGATGATCCGCCTCAAGGCCCGAGATGCGGGACAGGTGCAGGGAGTTCATCACCTCGCCGTAGACGTCCAGCTGGAGCTGGTCGACCGCGCCGTTGCCGATCCTGACCGGCCGGGAGTTCTCGTAGCCGGGCAGCCAGTCGAGCTCCTGCTCCGTCAGCCTGCGCTCCCCCGCGACGCCGTACATGATCTGCAGGTCCTGGGCGCGGCCCGCGATGGCCCGCAGCAACCAGGACCGCCACGCGCCCGCCTCCTCCAGGTATCCGGCGCCGATCAGGGCGTCCAGGGTCATGGTGGCGTCGCGCAGCCAGCAGTAGCGGTAGTCCCAGTTGCGTACGCCGCCGAGGTCCTCGGGCAGCGAGGTGGTCGGGGCGGCGACGATGCCGCCGGTGGGGGCGTACGTGAGCGCCTTGAGCGTGATGAGCGAGCGGACCACGGCCTCGCGCCACGGCCCCTGGTAGGTGCACCCCTCGACCCACTCGGCCCACAGCGAATCGGTCTCGGCCAGTTGCTCGTACGGGTCGATCTCGACGGGCCTGGGCTCGTGCGAGGGGTGCCAGGTGAAGACGAACGCCATGCTGTCGCCCTCGGAGACCTCGAACTTCGCCCGGTGGGCGTAGTCGCCGCCCTCCAGCGGGACGGGGGAGTGCAGCCACACGGAGTCGGGTCCGCCGATGGCCTGCAGGAGGCCGTCGCTGCGGCGCACCCAGGGCACGATGCGGCCGTAGTCGAAGCGGACGCGGATCTCGGTGGCCATCCGCACCGTCCCGGACACGCCCTCCACGATCCTCACCAGGTCGGGGTTGGTGTGCCGGGTGGGCATGAAATCGGTCACCCTGACCGTGCCGTCCGGGGTGTCCCACTCGCTCTCCAGGATGAGGGACTCGCCCCGGTAGCGGCGCCGGGTCGCGCGCGGCCGCTCGGCGTGCGCGGGACCGATCCACCACTGGCCGTTCTCCCTGTCGCCGAGCAGCGCCCCGAAGCAGGAGGGCGAGTCGAAGCGCGGCAGGCACAGCCAGTCGATGGAGCCGTTCCGGCCGACCAGGGCCGCCGACTGCATGTCGCCGATGAGAGCGTAGTCCTCAATCCACATGCCTCGACGCTAATGCCTCCGCGCGGTCCGTGGCGGCCTCCGGAGAAACCGGGCGCCAGGCCGCGTCCTGGGCATGAAGAACTGGGTCAGCGGCCCGATGGCGAGGGCGAAGACCAGCGTGCCCACCCCCACGGTCCCGCCGAGCAGCCAGCCCGCCACCAGCACGGTGACCTCGATGACGGTGCGCGCCAGGCGGATGGACAGGCCGAGGCGGTTCAGTCCGGTCATCAGGCCGTCGCGTGGCCCGGGGCCGAGCCCGGCGCCGATGTAGAGGCCGGTCGCCGCGCCGGTGGCCACGACGGCGAGCAGGAGGTAGGTCCAGCGCACGGCGAGCGCGTCCGGGGTCGGTAGCAGCCACATGGCCGCGTCGGCGAACAGCCCGAGGAAGACGACGTTGCTGAGGGTGCCCACGCCCGGTCTCTGCCGCAGCGGGATCCACAGCAGCATGACCAGGGCGCCCACGATGATGATCCAGGTGCCGATCGAGAAGCCCATGTGGATGGAGAGCCCCTGGTGGAAGACGTCCCAGGGGCTGCCGCCCAGCCGCGACTCGATCTGCAGGCCGACACCGACGCCGTAGAGGGCGAGGCCCGTGTACAGGCGGGTGAGCCGGTTGGGAAGGGAGGCGACGGTGGACAGGGAGAGTTCGCTCATGATGGCGTTAATCGTCCAGTCCACGTGGCTGGATTGAAAGGGCCAATTTCGAGAAGTGGTTTTATGATGGCCGCCATGGACCGGTATCTCAGCGGTACCCAGCTCGCCCGCCTCCTCGCGATCGACCCCGCGGCCAGGCCGTACTACCGGGTCCTGGCCAGGACCGTGCGGTCGCTGGTCCTCGACGGGCGACTGCCCGTGCGGGTGCGCATGCCCGCCGAGCGGCACCTCGCCGAGGCCCTGGGCGTCAGCCGCACCACCGTGACCTCGGCCTACGACCTGCTCCGCGAGCAGGGATACCTGGAGAGCAGGCAGGGGGCGGGGAGCTGGACCGCGCTGCCCGACGCGGGTTCGCTGGGCGCCGACAACCCGTGGATCGCCGCCGTGGACGACGGGCTGCTGCCGCTGCACGCCGCGGCCCCGAGCGCGATCTCGTCGCTGCCCGACGCGATCGCCGCCGCCGCCGGCCAGTATCCCCGCTACACGCTCGGCATGGGCTACGACCCGGTCGGGATCGCTCCGCTGCGCCAGGCGATCGCGGCCCGCTACACCGCGCGGGGGGTGGCCACCCGGCCCGAGCAGATCCTCGTCACCACCGGCGCCCAGCAGGCCATCCACCTGGTGACCGCGATGCTGCTCTCGCCGGGAGACCCGGTGTTGCTGGAGTCGCCCACCTACCCGCACGTCATCGGCCTGGCCAGGATGCGCGGCGCCAGGATCGTCCCGGTCGGCGTGCCGGACGAGGGCTGGCGTGACCTGGACCTGCTGACCTGCGCGATGCGCCAGTCGGCCGCCCGCCTCGTGTACGTCATCCCCGACTTCCAGAACCCGACCGGGCATCTGATGGACGACACCGCGCGGGCGGCCCTGGCCGCCGCGGCGAGGCGGTACGGCACCACCCTGGTGGTCGACGAGAGCTGGGGCGAGCTCGCGATCGACGAGGGGCCCAAGGTCACGCCGCTGGCCGCTTTCGACACCGACGGCAGAGTGATCACCATCGGCTCGGCGTCCAAGCTGTGGTGGGGCGGGTTGCGCATCGGCTGGATCCGCACCACCGCCGCCACGGTCCGTCACCTGGCGATGCTCCGCGCCTCCGTGGACATCGCGAGCCCTCTCTTCGAGCAACTGGTGGTGGCCGGATTGTTCGAGGACATCGAGGAGGCCAGGACCGAGCGGGCCCGTCTCCTCGGCGCCTCCAGGGACGTCCTGGCGGCGGAGCTGGCGGCGCACATGCCCGACTGGAGCTTCACGTTGCCCGCGGGTGGCGGCTCCATCTGGGTGCGGCTCTCCGGCCCCACGGCCACCGCGCTCGCCGACGCGGCCGCCTGCCAGGGGGTTCGTCTCGCCCCCGGCCGGTGGTTCGGCGTGGACGGCACCCTGGAGGGGAGACTCCGCCTCCCCTTCACCCACCCACCTCAGGTCCTCGTCGAGGCGGTGCGGCGCATCGCCGAGGCCAGGATCAGGGGCGCGTACGGCACCCGGCCCGCCGAGCCTCTCACTCCCGCTCTGTGAACGGGCCCTGTGAACGGCCCTGTGAATCCCCGCGAGGCGGCGAGTGGGCCGGCGGGGCACTCTGCGGCAGGGCGGGGCGCGCGGCTCACTCCGAGGTGACGCCCCTGGCCAGCGGGGCCCGCAGTTTCAGCCGCATGGCCGCGATCCGCAGCCCGAAGGCGAGGAGCGCGGCGGACAGCGTGGCCGGCCAGCCGTGCAGGGCGAGGGTGTAGAGCGACGCCATCAGTGCCGACCCGAGCATGGCGGGCACCGCGTACAACTGGCGGTCGTACAGCAGGGTGGGGATCTGCCCGGCGAGAATGTCGCGCAGGATGCCGCCGCCGACCGCGGTGGTGACCCCGAGCAGGACGGCGTGCAGCGGGGTGAGGCCGAAGTACATCGCCTTCTCGGTGCCGACCGCGCAGAACAGGCCGAGTCCCGCGGCGTCGAAGACGTTCACCGCGGGCATCACCCGCTCGACGTGCGGATGCCAGAAGAACACGATCACCGTGGCCACCAGGGGGACGACCACGTAGCCGACACTGGAGAAGGCCGCGGGCCGTACGTTCAGGATCAGGTCGCGCAGGATCCCGCCGCCCAGCGCGGTGATCTCGGCCAGCACGGCCATGCCCACCACGTCGAGCCGCCTGCGTACACCGACGAGGGCGCCCGAGAGGGCGAAGACGAAGATCCCGACGAGATCGAGCACCATATTCACAGATAAATCATCCCATGACCGGACATATGGGCTTTCCGTGGGATCGAAGGGGCCATCAGCGTGGCGGAGCCGTGCTCGGCGTCCGATGCTCGCGCATCATCGCATGCAGCCTGCCGGCGAACGCGAACAGCGCCAGCGACGCCACGATGGAGATCGTGGCGAGGGTGAGGAAGTACGCGGGCTCCGACATGTGGTTCCTCAGCCGCCCCGTCTGCCCGCCCACCGCGTCGCCCACCGAGAAGGAGAGGAACCACAGCCCGAGCATCTGGCTCTTGAACGCCTCGGGGGCGAGCTTGGTGGTGACCGAGAGCCCGACCGGGCTCAGCGCCAGTTCCCCGAAGACCTGGACGAGGTAGACCAGCACCAGCCACCACACCGAGATCCTCCCGGTCTGGGCCAGCATGGCGGCGAGAGCCATGATCATGAAGCTGAGGCCGTTGATGAGAAGTCCCAGGGAGAACTTGTGGGGAGCGGTCACCCGGTCTCCCAGCCGGACCCAGAGCGCCGCGAAGACCGGCACGAAGATCATGATGAACAACGGGTTGAACGCCTGGGTGGTCGCCGGGGTGATCGACAGGCCGAAGAGCGACAGGTCCGTGTTGTTCTGGGCGAAGAACAGCAGCACGGACGGGGCCAGATCGTAGATCATCCAGAAGACGGCGGCGGCGGCGAAGAGCCAGACGTAGGCCTTCATCCGGGAGCGCTCGTCGTCGGTCAGGTTGTGGCTGCCCAGCAGGATGTAGCCGAAGTAGAGGACCGGCACGGCCACGATGAGCAGCGTCATCACCAGGGCGAAGGTGTCGAGGCTGAAGGTGCCCGAGGCCACCCACGCGGCCAGGGCGCCCCCTGCCACGAGGGCGGCCACGACGAGGGCGAGGGCGAAGTGCCGGCGCTCGCGCGAGGTCAGCCGGTGGCCGGGCCGCTCGCCCACGCCCATGAGGTGGCGCGCGCCCAGCACGTACTGGGTCAGGCCCAGGGCCATCCCGACCGCCGCCGCGCCGAAACCCAGATGCCAGCGGTCGCCCGTGGCGAGCCGGCCGACGACGATGGGGGCGACGAAGGCGCCGATGTTGATGCCGAGGTAGAAGATCGAGAAGCCCGCGTCCCTGCGCGCGTCGTCGTTCGGGGGGTAGAGCTTGCCGACCATCGTGGAGATGTTGGGCTTCAGCAACCCCGTCCCGGCGATGATGAGGAGCAGGCCGAGCGCGACGAAGACGCCACCGCTGACCGGGACGGCCATGCTGATGTGGCCGAACATGATGACGACGCCGCCCCACAGCACCGCCCTGCGGGCGCCGAGTATCCGGTCGGCGATCCACCCCCCGGGCAGGGCGACGAGATAGATGAGGGCGCCGTAGATGCCGATGATCGCCTGGGCGGTCTGCTGGGTCAGCCCGAGGCCGCCCGTGGCGGGGGAGGCGGCCATGAAGGTGGCGAGGATGGCCCGCAGGCCGTACCAGCTGAAGCGCTCCCACATCTCGGTGCCGAACAGCGTGGCGAGGCCGCGCGGGTGCCCGAAGAAGGTCTTCTCGCGAACTCGTCTCCCCGATGGCATGCGTCCCCCCGAACGTCATCGCGTGATCAGAGGCTAACTCTACGTACATCCCCTGTCCGTGCGGGAAAGACGGCGGTGCGACGGGGCGTTTCTTCTTTCTCGCAGGGGTTGTCCGAGGGGAACGGCGTGTGGTGCGATGCATGCCACTCGTGCAAGTGAACACTTTCAGGAGGCACGTCATGGCCGGTGTCCTTGAGGAGCGTGCGGCGATCGAGCGGGAGATCGCGGGCCGTACGGTCTGCGATCAGTTGAAGGAGGCGGCCGAGAGCAACCCCGACGCGCCGGCGTACTCCGACCCGGTGGAGGGGGGCTGGTCCACCCTGACATACTCCCAGGCCAGGCAGCGGGTCCTGGAGATCGCGGCCGGTTTCGCCGCCCTCGGGCTGGAGCCCGGCGAGGCGGTCGCGCTCATGATGGTCAACCGCAGCGAGCACGTGCTGGCGGACCTGGGCGCGGTGCACGCCGGTGGGGTGTCCTGCTCGGTCTACTCGACCTTCGCCCCGGAGCAGGTGGCCTTCGTGGCCGGTGACGTCGGGGCGAGGATCGCGGTGCTCGGCGGACCGGCCGACCTGGCCAGGTGGGAGCCGGTCCTGGACGAACTCCCCGGGCTGCGCAGGGTCATCGTGCTGGAGGGCGCCCCGGCCGGCGACCGCTTCCTCTCCTGGGACGACTTCCTCGCCCTCGGCCGCGAGACGCTCGCCGCCGACCCCGAGGCCGTCGACGCCCGCTGGCGGGCGGTGACCGCCGACGACGTTCTCACCGTCCTGTACACCTCGGGCACCACCGGCAACCCCAAGGGCGTGCCGCTCACCCACTCCAACGTGTTCTTCGAGGTCGTGGCCACCACCCGGATGGCCGACCTGCCCAACAACGGCACCCAGATCTCCTACCTCACCTACGCGCACATCGCCGAGCGGGTGCTCAGCCTCTACCTGCCGCTCTTCAAGTTCTCCCACACCCACTTCTGCACCGACCTCACCCAGCTCGGTGCCACCCTCGGCCAGGTCAAGCCGGTGCTGTTCTTCGGCGTGCCACGCGTGTGGGAGAAGATGATGGCCCGCCTGCAGGCACTGCTGGCGACCCAGCCGGAGGAGCAGCAGGAGGGCGTGCGCGGGGCGATGGCCGCCGGGCTCGCCTACGTCGAGGCCAACCAGTACGGGCGCACCCCCTCGCCCGAGGTCCTGGCCGCCTACGAGCAGGCCGACGCCGCCCTGCTCTCGATCATCCGGTCGATGATCGGTTTCGACAACGCGGGCTGGCTCGCCACCGCGGCCGCGCCCATGCCGCTGGAGGTCCAGCGCTTCTTCGCCGGTCTCGGCCTGCGGATACTGGACGTGTACGGCATGACCGAGACGACCGGCGCGTTCACCGCGAACGCCCCCGAGCGCTTCAAGCTCGGCACGGTCGGGCAGGCGGGTCCCGGCGTCGAGGTCAGGATCGCCGAGGACGGTGAGATCATCACCCGCAGCCCGGCCAACACCCGCGGCTACCTCGGGCGCCCCGAGGCCACCGCCGAACTCCTCGACGAGGACGGCTGGCTGCACACCGGAGACGTGGGCTCCATCGACGAGGACGGCTTCGTCAGCATCGTCGACCGCAAGAAGGAGCTCATCATCACCTCCGGGGGTGAGAACATCTCCCCGGCCAACATCGAGAACCACCTCAAGGAGCACCCGCTCATCGGCCAGGCCCTCGCCTACGGCGACGGCAGGCCGTACCCGGTGGCGATCCTCACCCTCGACGGCGAGGTGGCCCCGGGCTGGGCGCAGGCCAACGGCATCTCGTTCACCACCCTGGCCGACCTCGCCGAGCACCCCGACGTCCTCAAGGCCGTCGAGGGCGCGATCGCCGCAGCCAACGAGAAGCTGGCCCGCGTCCAGCAGGTCAAGCGCTGGCGCCTGCTGCCGGTGGAGTGGACGGCCGAGAGCGCGGAGCTCACCCCGAGCCTGAAGCTCAAGCGCCGCGTCATCCACTCCAGGTACGCGGAGATCATCGACGGCATGTACGAGAGCTGATCGCGGGTCGTCCACGAGCCGCCCGGCGCCCGCCGTCGCCGGGCGCCGGGCACCCTCCCTCCCGGGCGCGGGGCTCTGCAGGAAAACGGTCACGGCGGCCGGTCCCCGCTTTGCCCAACGGGGCGTGTGTCCTCTACCTGTTTGTTACCGGCGGCCTCCTAGCGTCCTGATCATGACGATGAGAGTTCTTCTCGCCTCCCTGGCGGCCGGAGCAGCGACCCTGCCGGTACCGGCAGGAGCCCCGGCCGTCGAGGACCTGACGATCCGCTCGGTGACCCTGCGCCCCGCGACCCCGGTGGTCGGGCCCGCCGACTCCGTGCGCATGGTGATAGAGGTGGTGGCCCGGGGGGTCACCGGCCCCGAGGGGGTGAGGATCAAGGTCGAGCCCGGCGCGCCTCCCGCCTCGGCGCACACCTCCTTCCCCGTCACCGCGTCCCGCCCGGGGACGCCCGCGCGGCCGGGGCCCGGCCGGGGCCCTGCCCTCGCGCCCGGTCCGGTGCCCGGCCCGGCCTCCTCCGCCCGCCTCGCCCCCGGCGCGGCCGGGGCGACGAGCCAAGAGGGCGGCTCCCGCCCGGGAACGGGCTGGGAGACCTGGCGGTTCGCCCCGGAGAGGAGCCTGAACCGCTGGTACCCGGCGGGACCCTGGACGGTCTCGGTGACCGCCAAAGGCGCGGACGGCGCCGAGGTGACCGGGCACACGGGCTTCCTGCTGAAACGCCTGACCAGGTTCGGCGGGGTCGAGGCCGTCAGAGAGGGTTCGGGCGTACGGGTGACGGGCGTGCTGAACAGGGTCGATCCCCAGGGGGACCTCGACTACGCGCCCTTCCCCGGCCAGCCCGTGGAGATCCTGCACCGGCCGGGGGAGAAGGCCCAATGGAAGAAGGTGGCCGGTGCCACGACCGACTCCCGGGGACATTTCACCAGGGCCGTGGGCGATCGCACGGGTGGTGAATGGCGGATCCGCTTCCAGGGCACGAACCACTACGCCCCGAGGCTGGGCATCGTCCACCAGGTCTCGCGCTAGGGGTGTCTCCCGTAGGCGCCGCACCGGTGAGGGTCAGGCCAGGGCGTGCACCGCCGCACCGAACAGGGAGGGCATCCGCCGGGCGGCCGGGACGATGAGCCGTCCCGCCGTCCGGTACCTGCGGGTGCCCACCAGCGCCCCGGTGAGCAGCCGGTGGCGCCGGGACAGCCGCAACCAGGCGGCCTCGTACGATCCGGGGGTGCCGGCCCGCAGGCAGTCCACCAGCAACCGCGCGGACGTCAGCGCGAGCGACACCCCCTCCCCGGTGAGCGCGTCGACGTAGCCGGCCGCGTCGCCGACGAGCAGCACCCGCCCGGCCACCCGGGCGCGTACCCGCTGGCGGAGCGGCCCGGCCCCGCGCACCGGGGTCGCCGCCGGTCCCCGCAGTCGTTCCAGAAGTGCGGGGAAGTCCGCCAGGTGCTCCGGGTAGCCGCGCCGCCGCGAGCTCAGCACGGCGACGCCCACCAGGTTCTCGCCCACCGGCGTCACGTACGCCTCGCCGTCCGCCGCCCAGTGGACCTCGACGAAGTCCGTCCACGGCGCGACCGGGTAGTGCCGCCGCAGCCCGTACCTGCGCGGCCCGCGTCCCGGCAGCTCCAGCCCGAGCAGGGCGCGCAACGGGGAGTGCAGGCCGTCCGCGGCCACCAGCCATCGGGCACGCAGGCCCGCGGCCTCGACCCCGTCGCCGTCCTGCCGTACGCCGTCCACCTTGCCGGGCACGACCTGCACGCCCAGCTCCCGCGCACGCAGGGCCAGAGCGGCGTGCAGCGCGGTCCGCCGCACGCCCAGGCCGGACCCGTCGCGGAACGCCGCCTCCACCTCGTGCCGCCGGTCCAGGTAGCGGATGCCGCGCAGCGGCCTGCCCTCGACCCGAACTCCCAGCGACCCCAGGGCGGCGGTCCCGCTGGGCATCAGCCCCTCACCGCACGCCTTGTCCACCGGGACGGCGCGGGGCTCGACGACGACCGCCTCCATCCCCGCCATGGCGGCGTGGATGGCGGTGGCGAGACCGGCCGGGCCTCCGCCCGCGATCAGGACGTCGATCACGTCGGTGTCCCGCCGGCGCCCGGCGGAGCGTCGGTGACCGGCGCGTCCTTCGACGGCCGGGTCACCGCCCCGGTGGACGGCGCGGTGGACAGCGCGGTGGCCGGTGCGGTGGACGACGTCGTGACGGGTGGCGCCGCGGCGAGTGAGGCCAGGGCGTCGTTCTCGCAGCGGATCCGCACCACCATCAGCGCGGCGTTGAGCACGGTGAACACCAGCGCGGTGACCCACGCGCTGTGCACCAGTGGCAGCGCGGCGCCCTCGACGGCGACCGCGACGTAGTTGGGATGGCGCAGCCACCGCAGCCGGTAGGGGCCGCGCTCCACGAGCGTCAGGCCGGGCACGACGATGACCTGGGTGTTCCACTGCGGGCCCAGGGAGGTGATGCACCACCAGCGCAGGCCCTGCGCCGCGACCACCAGGACGACCATCGGCCAGCCGAGAGCGGGCACGAAGGGCCGGTCGGCGAGGCCCGCCTCCAACAGGCATCCGGCGAGCAGGCCGGTGTGCAGGACGACCATCCACGGGTAGTGTCCCTGCCCGGACATCACCCCGCCGCGCGCCATGCTCCAGCGCGCGTTGCGGCGGGCGACGACCAGCTCGGCGACGCGCTCCAGGCCGACGAGCAGCACGAGCAGTGGATACCAGGACGACAGATGCCAGGACATCGGGCTCCTACCAGCGCAGCAGTACGAGTTCTGAGCAGAAGCCGGGCCCCATCGCGAGGAGGAGCCCCGGCGTGCCCGGCGGCGGTGGCCGCAGGGCGAGCGTATCCCGCAGGACGTGCAGGACGGAGGACGAGGACAGGTTCCCGATCGCGGCGAGCGAGCGCCAGGTGAGGTCCAGCGCGTCCTCGGGAAGCCGCAGCGTCTCCGCCACCGCCTCCAGGACCTTCGGGCCGCCCGGGTGGCAGACCCACGCCGTCACGTCCTCGACCCGCAGGCCGTGGTCGCGCAGGAAGCCGTGCACGTCGTCCGCCAGATAGGTGCGCACCACGTCGGGGACGCTCGCGTCGAGCACCACCCGAAAGCCGGTGTCGCCGACGTGCCAGCCCATCACGTGCTCGGAATCGGGATACAGGTGGCTGCGCGAGGCCACCACCGTCGGTCCCGCCATCGCGACCGGCGCCTCGGGAACTCCGTACGAACCGGCAGGCTCGGGGAGCAGCCGGTGCGTCACGGGGGAGGACCTCACGAATCCCGAGACGGATCCCGAGGACGCCGACGGGATGGAAGGGCTGGACAGGGGGAGCCTGTGGTGCGGGGCGGGTGCGCTGTTCGGCGGAGATGACCCGGCGGGCCCGGCGGGCCGCGTCGTCGCGGACGCGCCGCCCGCCCCGGTGGCGCGGGAGGTCGCGGACGGCCCGGAACGCCGTGGCCGCCACCCGTCTCCGCAGGCCACCACGGCCGTCGCCCCGTCGCCGAACAGGGCGCTCGCGACCATGTTGGCGATGGAGTCGTCACCGCGCTGCAGGGTGAGGGAGCACAGCTCGACCGAGAGCAGCACCGCCAGGTGGTCCGGCCAGCCGCGCAGGTAGTCGTGGAGGCGGGCGACACCCGCGGCTCCCGCGACACAGCCCAGGCCGAAGACCGGCATCCGCTTGACGTCCGGGCGCAGCCCGAGCCGTCCGGCCAGCCGGGCGTCCACCGAGGGCGCCGCGACACCGGTCACCGAGGTGAAGAGAATCATGTCCACGTCCTCGGGGGCGGCCCCCGCGTCCTCCAGCGCCCCGCCCACCGCCTCGGCGCCCAGTTCCACGGCCGTCTCCACGAACGCGTCGTTGGCCGCACCGAAGCCGTCCAGCTTGGCGTACCGTTCGAGCGGCAGCGTCAGGTGCCGTGACTCCACCCGCGCGGAGGCGTGCAGCCTGTCGAGCAGCCGTCGGCTGGCCCCCTCGGGAAGGCACGCTCGCGCGAACGCGTCGGTGATCTCTGACTGGGAGTGGCGGTTCGGCGGGAGCGCACCGCGGACAGCGATGATTCGCGTCATTTATTGACCCCCGGCTCGCGAACAGCGGACACCTCCCTCTTGCCCACCTGCTGTGTACTGCATGCGTCACGAAGTCCTCTGTGCCCGTTTTCAAAGCGCTCAGGTACGGCAGGGAGTCGCGTTCGGGCTTCGTGAGGTTCCCGCCTACGATCGACGGGTGACGACGAGCGGTCCATCGCGCCTGGGTACCCGGCCGTTGCTCCGGGCCGTACGGGGGTTGTCGCTGGCCTGTCACCCGGGGCCGACCGTCGCGGTCACCGTCCTGGTGACCGCGCTGGCCGTCGCGAGCGGGCGCGACGCGGCCGGGTGCGTCCTGGTGGCGGCGGCCGTGTCGACGGGGCAACTCTCGATCGGCTGGTGCAACGACGCGGTCGACGCGGCGCGGGACGCCGCCGCTCACCGCACCGGCAAGCCGGTCGCCTCCGGCGCGGTGAGCGTCCGTACCGTGTGGGTCGCCGCCATCGCGGCGCTGGTGCTCTGCGTGCCGCTCTCCCTCGCCTCGGGGCCCGCCGCCGGCGCCGTCCACCTGGTCGGCGTCGCCGCGGCGTGGGCCTACGATCTCGGGCTCAAGGCGACCGCGCTGTCCTGGTTGCCGTACGCGGTGGGGTTCGGCTCGCTGCCGGGATTCGTGACCCTGGGCCTGCCGGGACATCCGTGGCCCGCCTGGTGGGCGGTGACGGCCGCCGCGCTGCTCGGCTGCGGAGCGCACCTGGCCAACGTGTTGCCCGACATCCCCGCGGACCTCGCCGCCGGGGTGAGGGGCTGGCCGCAGAGACTCGGCGTCGCTCGCGTCCGCGTCCTGATCCCGGTGCCCCTGCTGGCCGCGACGGTCCTGCTCGTGCTGGGGCCCCCGGGCCCTCCGGGCGCGGGCGGCTGGGCCGCCCTGGCCGTGGCGGGGGCCCTCACCGCCGGAGGGCTGGCACTGGGCCGGGGCTCTTCACGCGTTCCCTTCGCCGCGGCGATCGCCGTCGCCGCGGTCGACGTCGTCCTGCTGCTCGCGCGCGGCACCGCCATCACCGCACTCTGACCGGCCCGCACCCGGCCCTCATCCGGCTCGTCGGCTCCCGGCAGGCTCGCGTCCTGGTCCGTTCCCGAAGAGGTCCGGCCGAGGCGACCGTCCCCCTCGCGGTTCAGCGAGTCGTCGCCGGTGGCGCGGACACCGGGTCGTCCCAGGAGATCCGGTAGTCGTGTATCCAGGCCAGCGCGTTCCTTCTGTCCACCTGCCGCATGATGGCGGGGAGCGTGAGGTCGCGGAGAAAGGCGCCGACGGCTCCCGGCGCCTTGCCGCTTCCGTTGCGTTTGCCGTGCGCCACGATCCGTTCCACCCTGGCCCGCCGCAGTCTCTCGAAGGCGGCGAACGCCTCAGGAGTGGCGGGGATGTCACGCAGGCACTTGGCCAGCACCACCGCGTCCTCGATCGCCATGGACGCCCCCTGGCCCGACGAGGGTGAGGCCGCGTGCGCGGCGTCACCCAGGATCACCATGCGTTCGTTGAACCACTTCGGCACGGTCGGGAGATCGTAGGTGTTCCAGCCGGCCGGAATGTCGTCCGTCGCGCCGATGATGTCGAGCATCGGCCCGGTGTCGTCCCTGAACAACTCCATCAGCATGGCGCGCCAGCGCTCGGGGGTGAGCGCCGCGAGTTCCTCGGCGGTGGGCTCGACAGGACTCGGAGGGTTGGCGAACCACCACACCTGCCCGTCCGGGTGGGGAAGGTAGCCGAAGAAGGCACGCCTGCCGAAGATGAAGTGGTTCGTTCCCGGTTCGCCCGGCACCTCGACGCCGTCCGCGAAGCCGCCCGTGTTCAGCAGTCCGACGTGCCGGGCGCGAGGTGCGCCGGGGTCGATGACGGTGCGGGTGCGCGAGCGGAGGCCGTCGGCGCCGACGAGCAGGTCGCCCTCGGCCGTGCCTCCGTCGGCGAAGACCGCCCGTACCCCGTCCGCGGTGACCGAGGCGTCGGTGAGGCGCTTGCCGTAGTGGATCCGCACGCCGCGCCGTACGGCCTCGTCGCGCAGCGCCAGGTAGAGGTCGGCGCGCCTCAGCGTCCGGCTGGGCTGCCGGGTGGAGGCGAGCGGCCTGCCTCGGCCGTTGAGCATCAGCATCCGCGAGGAGTCCATGCCCAGGTCGCGGACGAGGTCGTGCAGGTCGAGGAGGCGCAGGGCCTCGATCCCGTTGACCGCGAGTGTGAGGAAGACGCCCACGCCTTCCGATCCGCGGTCGTAGGCCTCGAAGACCTCGGAGTCCACCCCGGCACGCCGCAGGGCCATCGCCGTCACCGGCCCCGCGATGCCCCCGCCGATGATCAATGCTTTCTTAGTCATAAAATGACTATACATAGAATAACTATTGGATGGCGACCCCTACGATGTTCGCCATGTCTACGAGGCGATCTCCCCTGGCCATGGCGTTGCTCTCCCTGGTCGTCGAGGCGCCGATGCACGCGTACCAGATGCAGCGTCTGATCAGGGAGCGGCACAAGGACGACGTGGTCAACGTGGCGCAGCGCAACAGCGTGTACCAGACCATCGACCGGCTGTTGCGCGACGGGCTCATCGCGGTCCGCGAGACCTCGCGCGAGGAGAACCGCCCGGAGCGGACCGTCTACGAGCCCACCGACGCGGGCCGCGACACGCTGCGGCGGTGGATGCGGACGATGCTCTCCGAGCGGGCCCGAGAGTTTCCCGAGTTTCCCGCCGCGCTCGCCTTCATGCTCGTGCTGCCGCCCGAGGAGGTCCGCGCCGCGCTCGAGGAGCGCCTGACCTCTCTGCGGGCGCGGCTGTCGGAGCTGGAGGCGGACCTGGCCGAGGGGGGGAGGTTCCTGCCCCGTGTCTTCCTGGTGGAGTCCGAGTATCAGCGGGTCGTGCTCGGGGCCGAACTCGACTATGTCCGCGGCCTCGTCGCCGACCTGCGCGCGGGCCTGCTCGACTGGGACTATCGCATGTAGTGCCGGAACCGGCGGGCATGCGGCCTCTTCGGCGCCTCTGCCGGAAAACACGTGCCCGTGGCCGGGGGAGTCTGCCCGGGTCCTTGCCGACGCCGTTCTCCTGGCCACATGCGGCCATCTCATTGCCGCCGGAAAAATGTGGTGGAAGTGTCGTGATTCCTCCGAAAAGTAACCGGGAGATCACCATGAGTCAATCCACGCACCTGACCCCCAAGCAGGCGCGGATGGCGGCCGTGCAGGCGGCGATCGGCAAGACGAAGATGAGCACGGCCAAGTTGTGGAACCCCTGGCCGCAGCTGCTGGACGACGACGTCGTCATCAAGAAGCTGGAGGTCTCGGCCGGTGGTGGGAACGTTCCAGAAATCATTCCCGACGGCCAGCAGTTCTCCGACCTCAAGCCCGTGCGCCTGCCGGCGATCGGCAGGGAGGCGGGACTCGGCGGGCCGGTGACCCAGTCCACGTTCGCCGAGGCGCGCGAGAAGATCAAGAGCAAGTACGTCGCGACCGGGCGGGCCAACTACCGCGGACTCGCCAGTGCCAACTGCACGCTCTTCGCCTGCTGCGTCATCGGGATGCTCGCGGACCAGCCCAAGCTGCTCGGCTCGGGCGTCAAGGTAGAGCTGGTCAACTTCCGCGACACCACAGGGGGCGCCGGCCACGCCTACGTCGTCGTGGGACGCGGTGAGGGCGATGTGGGCGACATCAAGTCCTACGGGTCCGACTGCTTCTTCGTCGACCAGTGGTACGCCCGCCACAAGAGCGGCACACCGGGCGTCCAGGGAGTGAAGGACGCCGTTCCCGGTGAGTCTCCCAACCCCTTCTGGGACCTCGATTTCTACGCCTTCATGAGCGACGAGACCTCCCCGGTCGTGAAGCTCACCTTCACCAGCGACGAACTGCCCAAGCTCGGACTCTGACCCCCCGGGCGCGTCCCGCCGTCCCCGTCACCGATCGGGGCCGGCGGGCGCGGCCGTCACGTTCCTCGCCGGCCCGCCCGGCAGACGCCGGGTCCCGCCGGTCACCGGCGGGACCCAGGAGGCGCGGGGTCAGCCCTTGTAGTTGAACACCTGGCGCAGTGTGTGCTGGACCGTGACCAGATCCTCCTGGTCCGCCATCACCTGGTCGATCGGCTTGTACGCCTGTGGGTGCTCGTCCACCAGGGCGGCGGCGCGGTTCGCGTTCCAGGTGCGGCCGCGCATCGCCTCGGTGAGTGAGGCGGCCGTCAGCTCACGCTTCGCCCGGCTGCGCGACATCCTGCGGCCGGCTCCGTGTGAGCAGGAGTTGTAGGACATCGGGTTGCCGAGCCCGCGCACGATGTACGAGCGCGTCCCCATGGATCCCGGGATCACGCCCTCGTCGCCCGTGTCGGCCTTGATGGCCCCCTTACGGGTGATCCACAGGTCCTTGCCCTCGTGTGTCTCCCGCTGTGTGAAGTTGTGATGGCAGTTGATCGTCCGAAGCCGCCGCCCCTTGCCGACGACCCGGAACAGGGCGTCGCCCAGCACCTTGTCCATCCGGGCACGCGAGGCCATGGCGTAGCGCTGGGACCACAGCATGTCCTCGATGTAGGCGGTGAACTCCGGTGTGTTCTGCACTAGGTAGGCCAGGTCGGGATCCTCCAGGCCGATCGCCTGCTTCCTCATCAGCTTCTTGGCGTCGACGATGTGCTTGGTCGCGAGCAGGTTGCCGATGCCGCGCGAGCCCGAGTGCAGCACCGTCCAGACCCGGTCACGTTCGTCGAGGCAGACCTCGACGAAGTGGTTACCGGAGCCGAGGGTGCCGAACTGCAGGGACACCTTCTTCTCCTGCTGGGAGGTGAGGTCGGTGTGCGGGCGGCCGAGGTCGCCGAGCGCGCGGTCCATGGACGGGTCGTCGTGGCCCTTGCCGACGCCGGCGGGAATCCGCCTCTCCACCAGCGGCATCAGCGCGTCGAGGGTGTCGGGGAGGTCGGCGGCGGTGAGCGTGGTCTCGGTCGCGACCATGCCGCAGCCGATGTCGACGCCGACGGCGGCCGGGATGATCGCTCCTTCGGTGGGGATCACCGATCCGACCGTCGCGCCGATGCCGACGTGCGCGTCGGGCATGAGGGCGACGTGTCCGGAGACGATCGGCAGACGGGCGGCGCGCGCAGCCTGCATGATCGTACCTTCGTCGATCTCGCTGGCCCACGACACCAGGTTCGGTGCGGGCTGGTTCGGCATCATGATCTCCTTGGTTGCGAGATCCAGTTTGCCCACGTTCCTCATGAGATCCCACCCATTTTATCGGGCGCCGTAAGTCATGATCGTGCGGCATGTCAGGAATCAACCGTCATATGGTGATGTTGGAACAACGAGGCCCGTTGGGGCCGGAAGAGAGGGCGGCCTTAAGCTGGTCCCCTGTTCCGGCAGGTGAGCGACTGATGAGAGGTGGCGTCCGGTGTTGCAGGATTCTTTCGGACGCGTGGCGACCGATCTGCGGGTGTCCCTCACCGACCGATGCAACCTGCGCTGCTCCTACTGCATGCCACCCGAGGGCCTCGAATGGCTGCAGAAACCCGACCTGCTGACCGCCGACGAGATCGTCAGGCTGGTCACCATCGGGGTGGAGCGACTCGGCATCACCGAGGTCCGCTACACCGGTGGCGAGCCGCTGCTCCGCCGCGAGCTGGTCGACATCGTGGCCCGCACCACCGCACTCGACCCCGCCCCGCAGGTCTCGCTCACCACCAACGGGATCGGGCTGAGCCGGCTGGCCGCCTCCCTGGCCGGCGCGGGTCTGCACCGGGTCAACGTCTCCCTCGACACCCTCGACCGCGAGACCTTCAAGAGGCTCGCCCACCGCGACCGCCTGTCCGACGTCCTCGAAGGGCTGGAGGCGGCCGACGCCGCCGGGCTGCGACCGGTCAAGGTGAACGCGGTGCTGATGCGCGGGATCAACGACCACGAGGCCGTGCCGCTGCTGCGTTACTGCCTGGAGCGGGGCTACGAGCTCCGGTTCATCGAGCAGATGCCGCTCGACGCCCAGCACGGCTGGCGCAGGGAGAACATGATCACGGCTGATGAGATCCTCGCCACGCTCAAGGCCGATGTCGCCCTCACCGACGCCGACTCGGCGGAGCGCGGCAGCGCCCCGGCCGAGCTGTTCCTCGTCGAGGGCGGCCCGGCCAGGGTAGGGGTGATCGGCTCGGTCACCCGTCCGTTCTGCGGTGCGTGCGACCGGGTACGGCTCACCGCCGACGGTCAGATCCGCAACTGCCTGTTCGCCACCGACGAGTCCGACCTGAGGGCCGCGATGCGCGCGGGTGCCGGTGACGACGAGATCGCCGAGCGCTGGCGATCCGCGGTCCGGATCAAGAAGGCCGGTCACGGCATCGACGATCCGACCTTCCTGCAGCCGTCCCGCCCGATGTCCGCCATCGGCGGCTGAGGTCCCCGCCACAGAAGACCCGGAGGTGTCCGATGACCGCCCGTCACGACGCCTGCATCCTGGCGGGCGGTCTCGCGCGAAGGCTCGGCGGCCGGGACAAGCCGGGCCTGCGCGTCTCCGGCCGCCCGCTGGTCGAGTCGGTGGCCGCCGCCGTGCCCGGCGCGGGACGGCTGATCGTCGTCGGGCCACCTCGCCCCGGACTGCCACACGCGATCTTCCGGCGTGAGGACCCGCCCGGTGGTGGCCCGGTCCCGGCGCTGCGAGCGGGCCTGGCCGAGGTGAACGCGCCATGGGTGGTGCTGCTCGCCGCCGATCTTCCGTTCCTGACCGGTGAGCACGTGCGGATGCTGCTGGACGCCGCAGGGGCGGGTGCCGCGGGGACGAGCGGGCCGGGGGCCGTGCTCGTCGACGACGGCGGGCGCGAGCAGTGGCTCGCCGGGGTGTGGCACACGCGGAGCCTGGCGCGGGCGCTCGACCGCTACGAGGGGCGGTCGTTGCACGGGCTGCTCGCCCCGCTCCGCCCGGTCACGGTTCACCTCACCGGGCAGCCATGGTTCGATTGCGACACCATGGACGATCTACAGCGGGCCCGGACGGCGGAGCCGGGCCCCGGCGGAGCCGCGGATTCCGGTGACGGCCGCGAGAGCGACGACGGCATGGGACGGACGCGACCGCGGACGAGGAGCGAGAGTTGAACGTGCTGAAGGAATGGACCGCGCTGGTCTGCCAGGAGCTGGGCATCGACCCCGCGACGGTGGACCGCGACGAGGTGCTGGATCTGACCAGGGAGGTCGCCCACGGGGTGGCCCGGCCGGCCGCGCCGCTCACGGCCTATCTGCTCGGGGTGGCCCAGGGGGCGGGTACGGCGCCGCCGGACGTCGTGGAGAGACTGACCGCGCTGGCGCGCAGCTGGGAGCAGGCGACAACGGAGACACTGGGTGACAAATAGCGCCAAAGAAAAGGCGCTTCGTTGTTAAAGTCTGAGAAAAGGGCGACGCCGGGTGGTTACGGGGGCAAACCACCCGGCGTCGCTTCATCGGCGTTCCGACGGGGGCCCGGAACGCCGGCAACAGTGCCCCGACGGGGGACCAGGGCACTTGGCTAAAGCGTACACCTACTACCCTTGGAGTGCGTCAAGACTTAGTCACGACCCGATCTCGCGTCGGTGGCGTGGAATCTGGTTTTGTCCGGAATCTTCCACGTCAGGGGCATGCGGGACCCCGCGCGGCGGCCCATTGGCCCCGATCACGGCAACGTATGGTAAAAAGATCGCCCCGGCGAAGAGCAGCAGCCGGACGGGCATCGGGGCGGGCACCGTGAAGGCGAGGACCAGGCAGATCAGCCGGATCCCCATCTTGATGAAGTAACTCTTCTCGCGCCTGCCGATGTCGGCGCTCAACGAGGGTTGGGCGTCCGTCACCTGATGAACCACCGGACGTCTGCGCCATCCCTTCACGATTCCCAATCTAGGCCTCATATCGGCTGGGTGCGAACGGTCATGTA
This sequence comes from Streptosporangium sp. NPDC049078, assembly GCF_040648855.1. Taxonomy (NCBI): domain Bacteria; kingdom Bacillati; phylum Actinomycetota; class Actinomycetes; order Streptosporangiales; family Streptosporangiaceae; genus Streptosporangium; species Streptosporangium sp. NPDC049078. The sequence goes on along the minus strand of NZ_JBEZEL010000007.1, from coordinate 219,485 downwards.
ACCATGGCTTTCCGGGAAGAAGCAGAGGATGACAGATCGAACGTACCGGGTGACCGAGATAGTCGGCACTTCGGGGGAGAGCATCGAGGCCGCCGTACGCAATGGGGTCCGCCGGGCCTCCCGGACCCTGCGCCACCTCGACTGGTTCGAGGTGACCGAGATCAGGGGGCACATCGAGGAGGGGGAGATCGCCCACTTCCAGGTCGGCATGAAGATCGGGTTCCGCCTGGAGGACGACTGAGCCTGTACGGCGGCTGCCCGGTGACGCAGACTGCGTGAATGGAAGAGACTCGCGCGCGGGCGGGAAGGCCGCACGGCGCGGCGGGGACGGTGGTACGCGCCGCGCTGGCCGTCGTGCTGATCCTCCCGACCGGCTGCGCCGTCCCGGAGGGCGCTGCGCCCGCCGCCACCGGGGCCGTCTCACCGAGCACCCCCGCCGCCACTGACGCCGGGCCGCGGGCCGAGGCGGAAGGGGAATCACCGCTGCGCCAGAGCGCCACCGACGTCGCGCGGACGATAGACAGCCTCCGCAGGATCGACGATCTACCGCTGTACGAGATGACCTTCCACGGCTCGTACGACCGCGAGGCCCCCCTCGGGGAGGAGGAGCTGGCGGGACGCGCCGACGGCTGGGCCTGCTCGTTGTTCGCCCTCGGTGGCGACCGGCCGCTGTTCGGCAGAAACTTCGACTGGGACCCCAACCCGGCGCTGATCGTGCACGCCGACCCGCCCGACGGCTACGCCTCGGTCTCCGTCGTCGACCTGTTCCATCTGATCGGAGGCTCCACCCCGCCGGACCTGTCCGCCGCGCCCGCCCGCCGCAGGATGGCCCACGCGGTGCTCGCCCCCTTCGACGGGGTGAACGAGAAGGGCCTGGCCGTCGGTATGGCCACGTCGCCCGAGGGCGGGCTGCCCCCGGCTTCTCCCGACCGCCCCGACGTCGGCAGCGTGCGCGTCATCAGGATCATGCTCGACAAGGCGGCGACCGTGGACGAGGCGTTGGCGATCATGCGCCGTTACGACGTCGACTTCACGATCGGGCCGCAGGTCCACTACCTCATCGCCGACGCGGCGGGCAGGTCGGCCGTCGTGGAGTACGCCGGGGGCAGGCTCAACGTGATCGACGACCGTATGCTCACCAACTTCGGCATGACCGGCACCTCCGCCGCCCAGCGCCTGGCCGACCCCCGCTACCGCGCGCTCGCCGAGGGACTGCCCGCCGCCCGCGACTGGCGCGACGCGATGGGCCTGCTTCGGAAGGTGGCCCAGGCCCACACCCGCTGGTCGGTCGTCTACGACCTCACCGACGCCACCGCCCGCGTGGTGGCGGGCCGGCGTTGGGACACGGTGCACACCGTCCCGCTCGTCCAGCGCTGAACGGCCCGCCCGGTACGGGAAGGTGCGGGGAGGGGGAGCCGGACCTAGCTGGCCTGGCTCACCGTCGACATGTTGAAGTCGGGCACCCGGATCGGAGGCATGATCGCGCGGTTGAAGTAGTCGCTCCACTCGCGCGGCAGGGTCTGCTCGGAGGCGCCGATCTCGCTGAGGCGGCGGAGCAGGTCCACCGGGCTCTCGTTGAAGCGGAAGTTGTTCACCTCGCCCACGACCTCGCCGTTCTCCACCAGGTAGACGCCGTCGCGGGTCAGGCCGGTCAGCAGCAGCGTCTGCGGGTCGACCTCGCGGATGTACCACAGGCAGGTGAGCAGCAGGCCGCGCTCGGTGGAGGCGATCATCTCCTCCAGAGACCGCCCGCCCTCGGGTCCCCGCATGATCAGGTTGTCGACGGCAGGGGTCACCGGCAGACCGGTCAGCTCGGCCGAGTGCCGGGTCTGCAGCAGGTTGGCCAGCCTGCCATCGGAGATCCAGTCGGTGGCGGCGAGCGGCAGCCCGTTGTCGAACACCGAGTTCTCCCGGCCGGAGGCGTGCGCCACCACGAACGGCGAGCACTCGACGCCCGGCGCCGACGGGTCGCTGTACAGGCGGATCGGCGACTCGGAGAGGACGTCGCCGACGCGGGTGCCGCCACCGGCCCTGGAGAAGACCGTACGGCCCTCCATCGCGTCGCGCGCTCCGGCCGTCCAGTACAGGTAGGTCATCAGGTCGGCGACGGCCGTCGGAGGCAGCAGCGTCTCGTACCGGCCCGCGGGCAGCTCGACGCGGTTCTTCGCCCACTCCAGGCGCTGGACGAGCGAGGCGTCCAGGGCCGCCACGTCGACGTCGGAGAAATCGCGGGTGGACACGCCGGTCCACGCCGAGCGCCGCATGTCGGAGGACTTGGCGTTGAGCTCCAGGCGGCCGGTGGGCTGGGTGTGCCGCAGCCGGGCGCCGGTCGAGGTGCCCACGAAGGTCGTCGTGACGGTGTGTTCGGCGAAACCGTACAGCCTGCGCCCGCCCGCCTCGGCCGTGGCGAAGGCCTCGCCCAGGGCGGGGGCGAAGGCGCCGAACACCCCGATCGAGGTCGGCTCGGCGGGGGCGTCCCAGTCGGCGGAGCGGGTGCCCTCCAGCAGCGGCCGGGCGTCCTCGGACGGCCGGGCGTCCTCCGCGGCGTGGTCGGCGGCGGCCACGACCTCGTCGAGCCCGTCGGGGCGGACCGCCGCCCGCGACACCACGCCCACACCGCGGCCCACGATGGAGATCACGGTCAGCTGCGAGGAACGGGACACACCGTTGGTGGTGAGGGTGTTGCCCGCGAAGCGCAGGTTGGCACTCGACCCCTCCTCCACGATCACGACGTTGTCGTCGGCCGTGGAGAGCTCAAGAACCCTCTCGATCATCTCCTGGGGAGTCATTCCGCTCCTCTCCTGCCGGACCGCACGGCCGACACCGTCTTCCGTCCGCTCGCCGCGCGTGCTCAACTGCCACTCTCCTGGACGGTGTTGAGGACGCGCACGCCGCGGAAGAGCGCCGACGGGCAGCCGTGGCTGACCGGGGCGACCTGGCCAGGCTGCCCCTTGCCGCAGTTGAACGCCCCGCCCAGCACGTACGTCTGCGGCCCGCCGACCGCCGCCATCGAGCGCCAGAAGTCGGTCGTCGTCGCCTGGTAGGCGACGTCGCGCAGCTGCCCGGCGAGCCTGCCGTTCTCGATCAGATAGAACCGCTCACCGGTGAACTGGAAGTTGTAGCGCTGCATGTCGATGGACCAGCTCTTGTCGCCCACCACGTAGATGCCCCGGTCGACGCCGGAGATCAGCTCCTCGGTGGTGGGGCCGTCGGGCGCCGGCCGCAGCGACACGTTGGCCATCCGCTGGATCGGGGTGTGGCCGGGGGAGGCGGCGAAGGCACAGCCGTTGGAAGCGCCCAGCCCCTTCAGCAGCGCCATCCTCCGGTCGAGCTGGTAGCCGACCAGGATGCCGTCGGAGACGATGTCGAACTCCCTGGTCGCCACCCCCTCGTCGTCGTAGCCGATCGTGGACAGGCCGTGCTCGACGGTGCGGTCACCGGTCACGTTCATCAGCTGCGAGCCGTACACCAGCGTGCCGAGCTGGTCGAAGGTGGCGAAACTCGTCCCCGCGTACGCCGCCTCGTAGCCGAGGGCGCGGTCGAGCTCGGTGGCGTGCCCGACCGACTCGTGGATCGTCAGCCACAGGTTCGACGGGTCGATCACCAGGTCGTACGGTCCCGCCTCGACGGAGGGCGCCCGAAGCTTCTCCTCCAGCAACTCGGGGATGCGCGCCAGCTCCTTGGGGAAGTCCCAGCCGGTGCCGGTGAGGTATTCGTACCCCCGGCCGACGGGCGGGGCGAGCGTCCGCATCGAGTCGAAGCGGCCGTCCAGCACCCGCGTCGCCCTCAGCTGGGGATGGACGCGCACCCGCTGCTGCGTCGTGGAGGTCCCGGCCGTGTCGGCGTAGAACTTCTGCTCCTTGACCTGTGTCAGCGACGCCTGGACGTGGTCCACCCCGGGATCTCGCAGCAGGGTGCCCGACCAGTCGGCGAGCAGCGCCGCCTTGTCGCGCATCGGCACCTCGAACGGGTCGACCTGGTAGGAGGAGACCCAGGTGACGTCGGAGTGGACCGCCTCCGGCGCCAGCTCGACGGGCTCGCGGTTGACCGCCGCCGAGACGACCGCCACCTCCACCGCCTGCTCGGCGACCCTGACGGCCGCCTCGGGGCTGAGCTCGATGCCTCCGGCGAAGCCCCAGGTGCCGTCCTTGACGACCCGTACGGCGTAGCCGAGGGTGTCGGCGTCGATGGAGCCTTCCAGCGCCGCGTCGGAGAGGCGCAGGGTCTCCCCGCGGACGCGCTCCAGCCGGAAGTCGGCGTGCTCGGCGCCCAGGTCCCGGGCGCGCTGCAGGGCCGCGTCCGCGAGCCGGCGCAGAGGCAGGGCGAGGAAGTCGGAGTCGATCTGGCGCATGTCAACGATCCTAACCCTGTGATCTTGTCCTTCCCGGACAAGAGGGTTACCCTCCGGTAGCCGATACCGTCTGACCATGGCTCGATCTGTTCTCGTAACCGGCGGCAATCGCGGCATCGGCCTCGCGATCGCCCGCGAACTCGCTCAGGCAGGCGACGACGTCGCCGTGACCTACCGTTCCGGACAGCCTCCCGAGGGCCTCTTCGGCGTACGCTGCGACGTGACCAGCACGGCCGACGTGGACGCCGCCTTCGCGAAGGTCGAGGCCGAGTACGGCCCGGTCGAGGTGCTCGTCGCCAACGCGGGCATCACCAGGGACACGCTGCTGCCGATGATGAAGGAGGAGACCTTCACCGACGTCATCGACGCCAACCTGACCGGCTCCTACCGGGTCGCCAAGCGCGCCACCCGCGGCATGCTGCGGCTCAAGCGCGGGCGCATCGTGCTGATCTCCTCGGTGGTCGCCATGCTGGGCTCGGCGGGGCAGAGCAACTACGCCGCCTCCAAGGCCGGCATGATCGGCTTCGCCCGGTCGGCCGCCAGGGAGCTGGGCTCGCGCAACATCACCGTCAACGTGGTCGCCCCCGGCTTCGTGGAGACCGACATGACGGCCGAGCTGGACGAGGCGTACCAGGAGCAGATCCGTAAGAACATCCCCCTGGGCCGCTACGCCGCCCCGGAGGAGATAGCGCGCGTGGTCAGGTTCCTGGCCGGCGAGGACGCCGCCTACATCACGGGGGCCGTCATCCCCGTTGACGGCGGCCTTGGAATGGGGCACTGACGTGGGAATTCTCGAAGGCAAGCGGCTTCTCGTCACCGGGGTGCTCACCGACGCCTCCATCGCCTTCTCGGTGGCCAAGCTGGCCCAGGAGGAGGGCGCGCAGATCGTGCTCACCGGGTTCGGCCGGCTCAGCCTGGTCGAGCGGATCGCGAGGCGACTGCCGGAGCCGCCTCCGGTGCTGGAGCTCGACGTCACCAACCCCGAGCACCTCGACTCCCTGGCGGAGCGGGTCGGCGAGCATCTCGGCGGCCTGGACGGGGTGGTGCACGCGATCGGCTTCGCGCCGCAGACCGCCCTGGGCGGCAACTTCCTGAACACCTCCTGGGAGGACGTGGCGACCGCGGTCCAGGTCTCCACGTACTCGTTCAAGTCGCTCGCGGTGGCCGCGCTCCCGCTCATGAAGGAGGGCGGCGCGATCGTCGGTCTCGACTTCGACGCCACCAAGGCATGGCCGGTGTACGACTGGATGGGCGTGGCCAAGGCCGGGCTTGAGTCCTGTTCCCGCTACCTGGCCCGCGATCTCGGCAAGCAGGGCATCCGGGTCAACCTCGTCGCCGCGGGCCCGATCAGGACCATGGCGGCCAAGAGCATCCCGGGCTTCGTCGAGTTCGAGGAGAGCTGGCCCGCCAAGGCCCCGATCGGCTGGGACATCAACGACCCTATCCCGGCGGCCAAGGCGTGTGTCGCCCTGCTGTCCGACTGGTTCCCCGCCACGACCGGTGAGATCGTCCACGTCGACGGCGGCGTCCACGCCATCGGAGGCTGAGTGCTTTCCGTCCCGGCGGTCGATGACCGTCCGGGGCGTGCCGCCGTCGGGACGGCGGGGAACCGCTGCCCGGCCGCGTACGACTCCGTCGTGGCATGACGAGGTGAGCGGCGCGGGCCGGGACGCCTAGGGCGCCGAAGACGCCGAGAACGCCGAGAACTAGGCCACCCGCTGACGTCCCGGAGGGGCGGGCTCGAACGGTATCGACTCCCTGAACCTGCGCCTGCTGTACAGCAGGCGGACCGCGAGGATCGCCGCGACGAGCACCGCGGTGCTGAGCACGGTGCTCGCGGTGTCGGACGACCGGCTGGGCTTCACCGGCCGCTCGCCGGGCATCTGCCGCTGGAGTTTCTCCATCACCGGGGCGGGCCACAGCAGCTCCACCCGGGGCGCCTCGGCGTCGACCACGGGTGACGGCCTGGGAACCATCGGCCCACCCACGTCGGTCGCGGGCCTGCCGACATCCGGGGAGAACGTCTCCGTCTCGGGGACCGCCCGGTCGGTCGGCACGGGGACCGGGCTCTTGCGCGCGGGTGCGGCGTCCTCGTGCGGCGAAGGGCTCTCCGAAGGGGTCGGGGAGGTGGACGCCGAAGGGGTGGGGGTCGGTGACACCTTGGACGAGGTGTCCTGGTCGGGCTCCCCGGCAGAGGTGGTCGCCGACGTCTCCGCGCAGCCGGTGGAGGCCGCCGCGGACCGGCAGGCGTCGGTGCCCTGAGGCCGGGGCGTCCGTGCGTCACCGGAGGGCTCCTTCTTCTCCTGAGCGGTGGACGGCCTGTCCGGCGGGCTCTTGGACGCCGAGGCGGCCGGTGCCGGGGCGTTCGTCCCGGCGTCGCTCCGGCCGGAGTCTTCGCGGGAGGACGGGGAGACGGCGTCCTCAACACGGCTTCCGAGGTCGTCGACACCTTTTTCCAGATCGTGGACGACGTCGCCCACACCGCTCTCGACCTTTTTCGTGACGCCGTCCACGACCCGGCAGACTCCGCCGGTCACGGGGCCGAGCGGCCCTGTGTGATCACAGTCGTCCACGCGTGGGACGGCGCTCGCCCGTGCGGCGCTCACGGGCGCGATCACGGACGCCGGGACCCCACCTCCCAGCGCCAGCGCCAGAACGCCTGCCGCCATCGCAGCTCGCACTCGTCTCCTTCACCCCGGGGCGGACATCGGCCATGGCGTCTCACCGACATCCGGGTGCCCCCGCCACCTGGTTGACAGTTTTGTAGGGAGGCCCGCTTTTTCCGCGGAAAGTTTCCATTCGGTATCGACTAGTGATACGCGAGACGAATTCTCGTTCGGTTCTCGCGGCGGACCGTACTCGTCCCGGCCCTTCTCTCAGTCCGCGGACACGTCGTCGAGTGCCTCCCTGATCTCCACGGGCAGCGTCAGATCCTCGGCCTGGAGGACCCCGGACAGCTGCGCGTGGGTGCGGGCGCCGACGACGGCCGAGGACACCCCCGGCTGGTCGCGTACCCACGACAGGGCCACCGACAGCGGTGAGACGCCGAGCCCGTCGGCGGCGGTCGCCACCGACTCCACCACCCGCCGGCACCGCTCGTCGAGGTAGGGGGTGACGAAGTCGGCGAAGTGCGGGGTCGCGGCCCTGGAGTCGGCGGGGATGCCCGTACGGTACTTCCCGGTGAGGACTCCGCGCCCGAGAGGCGACCAGGCGAGCACCCCTGCGCCGACGTGCTCGGCGGCGGGGATCAGCTCGCGCTCGGCTTCCCTGGCCAGAAGTGAGTACTCGACCTGGGCGGCGACGATGGGCACCCTGCCGGGCACCGCCCGCTGCCCCGCGGCCGCGGTCGCCAGCTGCCATCCCGCGTAGTCGCACACCCCGGCGTACGCGGCCCGCCCCGAGGACACGATGGCGTCCACGGCCGCCAGGGTCTCCTCCAGCGGGACGTCGGGATCGAAGGCGTGCAGCTGCCACAGGTCGACCTCGTTCACGCCCAGGCGGGTCAGGGAGGCGTCGATCGCGGCCACCAGGTGCTTCCTGGAGGCGTCGCGTGGCCTGCGCCCGGTCGGGGTGAGCACGGCCTTGGTGGACAGCACCAGCTCGGAACGCGGCACGGAGTCGCGCAGCAGCCGCCCGAGCAGCCGTTCGGCGTCGCCGCCCGTGTAGACGTCGGCGGTGTCGATGAGCGTGCCGCCGGCCTCGGCGAACGTGCGAAGCTGCGCCGCGGCCTCCTCGGCGCCGGTGTCGCGTCCCCACGTCATCGTCCCGAGTCCCAGGCGGGACACCGACAAGCCGCTCCGGCCCACATAGCGCTGCTCCATGATCCGGCCAGATTACCGCCCGGCCACTTAAAAGTAGTGGAGCGAGGACTGCAAGACTTGCCCGCGTGACGACCTTGTTGCTGGCCAGACACGGCCTTACCCACCTCACCGGCCCGGTCCTCGCGGGCTGGACCCCGGATGTCCACCTCAGCGACGCGGGACGGGCCCAGGCGGAGGCGCTCGCCGCGCGGCTCACCTCGCTGGAACTCGACGCGATCGTCTCCAGCCCGCTGGAACGCTGTCAGGAGACCGCGCAGGCGGTCGCCGAGGGGCGGCGGGAGGCGGAGGTGCTGACCGACGAGCGCTTCGGTGAGTGCCGCTACGGCGACTGGACGGGCCGCCCGCTCGCCGAGCTCGCCAAGGATCCCCTCTGGCCGGTCGTGCAGGCCCACCCGAGCGCGGTGACGTTCCCCGGGGGAGAGTCCCTGGCCGCCGTCCAGCATCGCGCCGTGGCGGCCGTCAGGGAGTGGAACGAGCGCCTCGGCCCGAAGGCGGTCTATCTCGTCTGCAGCCACGGAGATGTGATCAAGGCCATCGTGGCCGACGCCATGGGGCTCCATCTGGACCAGTTCCAGCGGATAACCGCCGATCCGGCGTCGCTCACCGCCATTCGCTACACCCCCTTGCGTCCCTTCGTGCTCAGACTCAACGACCTGGGCGGAGATGTGGCCGGATTACGCCTTCCGGAGGGTTCGGACGGTGCGGAGGGGGGAGAAAATCCCACCGGGAGCGATGCCGCAGTCGGCGGCGGATCCGGAACCACGTAGGGTCAGGCTATGCCGGTCTTCGACTACGATCCACCCGAGAGGTTCGTGGCCGGTGCCGTGGGGCAACCGGGTTCACGAGCCTTCTTCCTGCAGGCGCGAGGCCAGGGCAGGCTGACCACCGTGGCGCTGGAGAAGTTCCAGGTCGCGGCGCTGGCCGATCGTCTCGACGAGTTGCTCGACGAGGTGTTGCGGCGAGGTGAGGGCGGTGCCGCCGTCCCCGCCGTCGCCCCGGCCGCGTTGACGGACAACGCCCCCCTCGATGTGCCGATCAGCGAGGACTTCCGCGTCGGTGTCATGGCCCTGGCCTGGGACTCCGAGGCCGCCCAGGTGGTCATCGAGGCCAAGGAGGCCACCGCCGAGGATGAGGAGTTCGAGCCGTCCCCGCTCGTCGAGCCCACGGTGCTGCGCGTGCACATCAGTCCCGGCGCCGCGAGGGCCTTCACCAAGCGGGCCATGGCCCTCGTCGCCGCCGGTCGACCGCCCTGCCCGCTCTGCGCCCAGCCTCTCGACGCCGAGGGGCATATCTGCGTGCGGCTCAACGGTTACCGGGGTAGTAGCGCTTCATCTGCTGGAGGAGGCGAATGAGTGCTGAGAGCGAGCCGACGCTGAGTGCGGCGCCGGCCGCGGGGCTGGACGACGAGACCGCGACGCGTCTGCTCCGTGACGGCCAACTGGATGTGGCGGGCCGCCTGGTCGAGGCGACCAACATGACGCTCTACTGTTCGGTCCGGCTCGGCGGGCTCGCGGCGGCCTGCGTGTACAAGCCGGTACGGGGCGAACGCCCCCTCTGGGACTTTCCCGACGGCACTCTGGCCGCCCGCGAGGTCGCCGCCTACGAGGTCTCCGCGGCGATCGGCTGGCGGATCGTGCCGCCCACCGTCTACCGCGACGGCCCCTTCGGCCCGGGAATGTGTCAGCTGTGGATCGACACCGACCCCGAGATCGACCTGATGGTGCTGATCCGCAGCCGCCAGCCCTCCCTGCGGCGGATGGCCGTCTTCGACGCGGTCGTCAACAACGCCGACCGGAAGGGAGGCCACCTGCTGCCGCTCGCCGACGGCCATGTCTACGGCGTCGATCACGGGGTCTCCTTCTCCGCTGAGGACAAGCTCCGCACCGTGCTCTGGCAGTGGCGCGGCAAGCCCTTGTCCCGCGAGGCGATGAACGCCCTGACCCGCCTTGAGGCCGACCTGGAGCAGGGCCGCCTCGGCCGCCGCCTCCGTGAGCTCCTCACCCTCCACGAGGTCGAGGCCACCTGGGCGCGGGTCCGCAGGCTCCTCGACACCGGCCTGCACCCCGTGCCCTCCAAGGACTGGCCCGCCATCCCCTGGCCGCCGATCTGAGAGGCATTGTCGCCCTCGCGCGGCGACGCCCGCGCCCTCGTCCTGTCGGCGGCCCTACCGCGGCCTTGCTGTGGCCTTGCTGTGGCTGTTCCCGTGGGCGCGTGACCCCGGTCCGAGCCCGCCTCCCGCGAGGGCGTAGCCTCCGGGCATGTGCACGGTTGTCGTCAGTATCGATCCGAGCGCCGAGATCCCCCTGATCGTGGTCGGGGTGCGCGACGAGTTCACCGCCCGCCCCTGGGTTCCCCCGGCCCGGCACTGGCCACAGAGCCGGCCCGGCCTGATCGGCGGGTGCGATCTCCTGGGAGGCGGCACCTGGCTGGCCGTCGACCCCGGGGCCCGGAGGGTCGGCGCCCTCCTCAACGGGCTCGGCGTGCTCGCTCCGGAGGAGACCCGCCGCTCACGGGGCGACCTGGCTCTCCTGGCGGCCGCCGGAGACCGGCCGACGGAGGGCGAACTCGGGCACTATGACCCCTTCCACCTGCTACGCGCCGATCCCGGCGGGGCTCGGCTGTGGCACTGGGACGGGATCACCCTGAAGAGGGACGACCTTCCCCCGGGAACCCACATGATCGTCAACAGCGGATGGGAGCGCGGTGAGGAGAACGAGCGCGTGGCGTTCTTCCGCCCCCTGTTCGCCGGGGCGGGCCGCCCCTCGAAGCTCGACGGTCCATGGGATGAGTGGCGGGAACTCGCCACGGGAGCGGGCATCTCCTCCGAGGACCCCCGCACGATGATCGTCCATCACGAGCTGCCCGACGGACGGACCTTCGGCTCGGGGTCCGTCACCCTGCTGGCCCTGGCACCCGGCGGCGTGCGCTACGACTTCACCGCCGACCCTCGCGATCCCGGCGCCTTCCGCGAGATCCTCACGGAATGATCCGGTCGGCTTCCGGAGTTGAGGTGAGTGCCCCGTACGCCCACCACCCCGCGCCAACCGGGGTGGTCTGTCTGCTGGATAGGCTGCATTTCATGAGATCGTGGTCTGAGCCGAAGGTTCCTCGGCTTCCCGGTGCCGGTGTCCCGCTGCGGCTGTTCGACACCGCCGCGCGAGAGGTCGGCCCCACAAAGCCGGGTCCCACGGCACGGATGTACGTCTGCGGCATCACGCCCTACGACGCCACCCATCTGGGCCACGCCAACACCTACCTCGCCTTCGACCTGGTCAATCGTGCCTGGCGCGACGCCGGTCATGAGGTGCACTACACCCAGAACGCCACAGACGTCGACGACCCCCTGCTCGAACGTGCGGGGCGGACCGGCGTCGACTGGCGTGACCTGGCCGAACGCGAGATCGAGCTGTTCCGGACCGACATGGAGGCGCTGCGCGTCCTCCCCCCGCGCGACTACGTCGCCGTGACCGAGGTGATCGACCAGGTCGCCGACCTGATCGTGTCGTTGCGTGACAAGGGCGCCACCTACGAGCTCGACGGCGACGTCTACTTCGACGTGGCCGCGGCCCCCAAGTTCGGCGCCGTCTCCGGCTACTCGGAGGAGCGCATGCTCACCCTGTTCGGCGAGCGCGGGGGAGATCCGGACCGGCCGGGCAAGAAGCATCCGCTCGACTGGCTTCTCTGGCGCGCGGAGCGCCCTGGGGAGCCGTCCTGGCCCTCCCCTTTCGGCGTGGGCAGACCCGGCTGGCACATCGAGTGCACCGCGATCGCCCTGGCGAACCTGTCCAGTGGTTTCGACGTCGCGGGTGGCGGTTCCGACCTGATCTTTCCCCATCACGAGTGCGGCGCCCACGAGGGCCACGTGGCCTGCGGGGAGTGGCCGTTCGCGAGGGCGTACGTGCACGCGGGCATGGTCGCCCTGGACGGCGAGAAGATGTCCAAGTCGAAGGGCAATCTGATCTTCGTCTCCCGCCTGCGCCAGGAGACCGACCCGATGGCCATCCGGCTGGCCCTGCTGGCCCACCACTACCGTGCCGACTGGGAGTGGACCTCGGAGCAGCTGGCCTCGGCGGAGGTGCGGCTGGCGCGCTGGCGCTCGGCCGCGGGGCTGCAGACCGGCCCCGACGCCGGCGTCGTGCTCGAAAGGGTACGCGCCCGGATCGCCGACGACCTGGACGCTCCCGGAGCCCTCGCGGCCGTCGACGACTGGGCCGAGCGGGCCCTGTCGGAGGGGGGCAGTGACCCGGACGCGCCGCTCCTGGTCAGGAAGACCGTGGACGCGCTGCTCGGGGTCGAACTCTAGGGGCCGGTGGTCGTCCGTGCCGGGCACTCCCGCTCCGGCCTGGGGGATGCCCGGTGACACGGGCATCTCCGGCACCAACGGGTCCCCGCGCCCGGAGGGCGGCCCAAGAGAGGTCCGGGCCCAAGAGACGACTGAGCCCGCACCGCGCGAGCGGTGCGGGCTCAGTCTGAAGCCTTTGAGGTCAAACCAGATCAGATGACCTGAACCTGGTCGGCCTGCGGGCCCTTCTGGCCCTGCGTGGTGACGAAGCTGACACGCTGGTTCTCCTCCAGGCTGCGGTAGCCGCCGGAGTTGATGGCCGAGTAGTGCACGAAGACATCGGCGGTGCCGTCATCCGGTGCGATGAATCCGAAGCCCTTTTCGGCGTTGAACCACTTAACGGTGCCCTCAGACAAAACTACTTCTCCTCATTGGGAGCCTCACCGAACCACCAGGTCGGCGGCACGGGGCTGCGTTGCGGACCCTACCATGCACCCGCGGAAACCATCCGGAGAAACTGTGTAACGTCCGCTGTCGGCGGACTTCTCATAAGCACTTGAGATGATAAGGCTAAACTGAGAGCTACGACTGCAACCATGCGATCCTATCCGAGGTCGCAGTGATGCGCAAGTCACGAAATGGAGTCGAGGAAGCGCTCGCGATCCTCCTCGGGGAGGTGGTCGACGAAGAGGGTGCCCTCAAGGTGATCGGCCTCGTGCTGCAGGACGCGGGCGAGCATGCCCAGGGCGCGGACGGTGACGGGTTTGCCGAACATGTCACGGCCACGGGCGGTGACCATGTAGGAGCGTTCCAGCGGCCACCAGCGATCCGGTGCGGACAGGCAGGCCTCATCGGCCACGATCTTCCGATCGGACAGCTCAAGGCGCGGATTCACCAGATGGCCGGACTTGCCGTCCAGTTCGTAGACGACGACCCGCAAGGGGACGCCGATCTGCGGGGCGGCCAGTCCCGCGCGGCCCGTGCCGGCGCGCATCGTGGCCTGGAGCGACTTGACCAGGACGCGCAGCTCGCGGTCGAAGGTGGTCACCGGCTCGGACACCGTGCGGAGCACGGGATCGTCGAACATTCGGATCGGCTGGACGGCCACGCGCACTCCCCGAAGCGGACGGACTGACGTCGAAGACGGTTCCCGCTGCCGCCCTGACTCAATCGTTACTCCGTCAGCCCTTTGTGTTTCCGGAATGTTGCGATGGTGCGACCTGTGCATTGCGTATTTCCATGGTTAGTTACGCGTAACCGGCGCACCATCACAGATAGTAAATGTGCGTAATGCCGTCCTCTTAGATTTCGGGATCGAAGCCCCGAAATCGCAGGAGGAACGAACGATGGCCAAGCCCTGGATCAGCGACTGGCGGCCCGACGACCCCGACTTCTGGCAAGGACAGGGCAGGAAGGTGGCCCGCAGGAACCTGGTCTTCTCCATCTTCGCCGAGCACCTCGGGTTCACGCTGTGGACCGTGTGGAGCATCGTGGCCGTGCAACTCGGCTCCTACGACTTCTCCACCGACCAGCTCTTCTGGATCGTCGCCCTGCCCAACCTGATCGGCTCCGCGCTGCGCATCCCGTACACCTTCGCCCCGGCCAGGTTCGGCGGCAGAAACTTCACCGTCGTCAGCGCCCTGCTCCTGCTCGTGCCCGCGGTGCTGCTCGCCGTCGCGGTCGGCAACCCCGCCACCCCCTACTGGGTGTTCCTGGTCATCGCGGCCACGGCGGGCCTGGGCGGTGGCAACTTCGCCTCCAGCATGGCCAACATCACCTACTTCTACCCCCAGGACAGGCAGGGCTCGGCGCTCGGGCTCAACGCGGCGGGCGGCAACATCGGGGTCAGCTCCGTGCAGCTCGTCATGCCCCTGGTGATCGGGGCGTTCGGCCTGGCCGCCGCGGGACTGTTCTGGGTCCCGTTCATCCTGGCCGCCGCGATCGGCGCCTACTTCTTCATGGACAACCTGACCTCCGCCAAGGCCAGTCCCGCGGACCAGCTGAAGGTCGCCGGCCGGGCCCAGACCTGGATCATGTCGGTCCTGTACATCGGCACGTTCGGTTCCTTCATCGGATACTCCACAGCGTTCCCGCTGCTCATCAAGAGCCAGTTCCCCGAGCAGGCCTCCCTGGTGGCGCTGGCCTTCATCGGCCCGCTGCTCGGCTCGCTGGTCCGCCCGATCGGGGGCTGGCTGTCGGACCGGCTCGGCGGGGCGCGGGTGACGCTTGTCAACTTCGCCGCGATGGCGGGCGCGGCGGCGCTGGTCTGGCAGGGCCTGTCCCAGCACGCCTTCGCGCTGTTCTTCTGCGCCTACATGCTCCTGGTCGCCACCACCGGCATCGGCAACGGCTCCACCTACCGGATGATCCCGGCGATCTTCCGGGCGAAGGCCGTGGCGGGTCTCGCGGCGGGTACCGAGGCCCACGAGGCCGCCGTGGCCGTCGGGAAGCGGGACGCCTCCGCCGCGATCGGGATCATCTCCGCGATCGGTGCCTTCGGTGGGTTCTTCATCAACCGTGGCTTCGGCAGCTCCATCGCCGCCACCGGGGGAGCGGGTGCCGCACTCGCCTCCTTCGCCGCCTTCTACCTGGTGTGCGCGGCCATCACCTGGGCCTGCTACCTGCGTACCGCGGGATCGGTGCCGAGCCTGGCGGCGGCGCGCGTGTGATCGCCGGCGTGACAGGTACCCGGTTTCGCTCACATCCGACACCGGTCCTGCCGACGGACAACTCACATCGGCCTCATCGCGTATGTGAACGCGGTTAGCGGCTTGTAGCACATCGGTAACAGGGGAGACCACGCCGTGAAACCACCTGAAAGCACCATCGGATCCATGCCGGTCTCACTTCCCCCCCAGACGCGTGTGAAGGCTGGGACGACGGCGTACCACCCCCACCGCGCTCCGCGGTACGGCAGAGACGCCGCGGCGGACGAGACCGTCACCGTCATCGCCTCACGTCAGGGCGCCTACTCCTCGGGAGGGACGGCCGCGCCGCGGGCGGGGAAGAACGGCGCCACGACCGGCCCCGAGGGATCGGCGGACGACGGCGGAACGTACGGGAAGACGACAGCGGAGCGTACGGAAAAAGGAGCGCGGCCATGTCACGGCTCGTCGTGGTAGGACACGGACCCACATCGCACCGGCTGGTCGAGGCGCTGGTCGCCAAGGGCTTCGCGGGCGACATCACGGTGCTGGGGGAGGAGCCCCGGCCGGCGTACGACCGGGTGGCGCTCACCTCCTACCTGGCGGGCAGGAGCATCGAGGACCTCACCTATCCGACGCCGGAAGGGGTCGTGCTGCGGCTGTCGTCCAGGGTCGTGCGCATCGACAGGGAGGCGCGTGAGGTCACCACCGCCGACGGGCACCGAGAGCCGTACGACGTGCTGGTGCTGGCCACCGGTTCCAGCCCGTTCGTGCCGCCGGTGCCGGGCAGGGAGCTGGACGGCTGCTTCGTCTACCGCACGATCGACGACCTCGACGCGATCAGGCAGGCCGCCTCGGGCGCCACGAGCGGCGTCGTGATCGGCGGGGGGCTGCTGGGGCTGGAGGCCGCCGACGCGCTGCGGGGCCTAGGGCTGGCGACGCACGTCGTGGAGATGGGCGGCTGGCTCATGCCCCGGCAGGTCGACGAGGGCGGCGGCGCCGTCCTGCGCGGCCACGTGGAGGCGCTCGGCCTGAGCGTGCACACCGAGGCGGGGGCCAAGGAGATCGTCGCGGGCCCGGACGGGCGGGTCGCGGGCCTGGTCAAGCCGGACGGTGAGACCGTCGAGGCGCAGATCGTGGTCTTCTCCGCGGGCGTCAGGCCGCGCGACGAGCTGGCCAGGCAGGCGGGCCTGGAGGTCGGCGGACGCGGTGGGATCGCCGTGGACGACGGGATGCGCACCGGCGACCCGGCGATCTACGCGGTCGGCGAGTGCGCCCTGCACGAGGGGATGGTCTACGGGCTGGCGGGGCCCTGCTTCACGATGGCCGAGGTCGCCGCCGACCGCATCATGGGAGGCGAGGCGGTCTTCACCCGCGCTGACCTGTCGACCAAGCTCAAGCTGCTCGGTGTGGAGGTCGCCCAGTTCGGTGCGATGGAGGGCGCGCTGGACGTGACCTTCATGGACCCGGTGGGCGGGGTCTACCAGAAGTTGTTCGTCAGCGACGACGCCCGCACCCTGCTCGGCGGGATCTGCGTCGGCGACGCCACCCCGTACAACACCCTCAAGCCCTTCGTCGGCCGTGACCTGCCGGGTTCGCCGAGCGAGCTGCTGTTCACCGGCGGTCCGGCGAACATGGAGGTCCCCGACGACGCGCAGATCTGCTCGTGCAACAACGTCACCAAGGGGCAGGTGTGCGAGGCCATCGCCGAGCACGGTCTCACCGACGTCCCCGGCATCAAGGCGTGCACCCGCGCCGGCACCACCTGCGGCAGTTGCGTTCCGACGCTCAGGCAGATCCTCGTCTCCTCGGGCGTGGAGGTCTCCAAGGCACTGTGCGAGCACTTCGCGTACAGCAGGGCGGAGCTGTTCGACATCATCCGGGTGCGTGGCATCACGACGTTCTCGTACCTCATCGCCGAGCACGGCACCGGGCGCGGCTGCGACGTGTGCAAACCCGTCGTCGCCTCGATCCTCGCCTCGCTCGGCAACGGCCACATCCTCGACGGCGAGCAGGCCGCCCTGCAGGACACCAACGACCACTTCCTGGCCAACATCCAGCGCAACGGCACCTACTCGGTGGTGCCGCGCATCCCCGGCGGGGAGATCACCCCGGAGAGCCTCATCGTGATCGGCGAGGTGGCCCGCGACTTCGGTCTCTACACCAAGATCACCGGCGGGCAGCGGATCGACCTGTTCGGGGCACGAGTGGAGCAGCTCCCGCTGATCTGGAAGCGCCTGGTGGACGCGGGTTTCGAGTCCGGGCACGCGTACGGCAAGGCTTTGCGCACGGTGAAGTCCTGTGTCGGCTCGACCTGGTGCCGCTACGGGGTGCAGGACGCCGTGGGCATGGCCATCGCGCTGGAGCTGCGCTACCGGGGCCTGCGCTCACCGCACAAGCTGAAGTCGGCCGTCTCCGGCTGCGCCCGCGAGTGCGCCGAGGCCCGGGGCAAGGACTTCGGCGTCATCGCCACCGAGAAGGGCTGGAACCTCTACGTGGGCGGCAACGGCGGTTTCACCCCGCGCCACGCCGACCTGTTCGCCTCCGACCTGAGCACCGAGGAACTGGTCCGCGTCATCGACCGGTTCCTGATGTTCTACATCCGCACCGCCGACCGCCTGCAGCGCACCTCCGCCTGGCTGGAGGCTCAGGGCCTGGCCTACGTCAAGGAGGTCGTCCTGGACGACTCCCTCGGGATCTGCGCCGACCTGGAGGCCCAGATGGAGCGGCACGTGGCCGGTTACGCCGACGAGTGGCGTGCCACGATCGAGGACCCGGAGAAGCTGCGGCGGTTCGTCTCCTTCGTCAACGCCCCCGGGACCCCGGACCCGTCCATCGCCTTCGAGACCGAGCGCGACCAGGTGAAACCGGTCCTGATCCCGCTGGAGGTCGTCCGTTCCTGAGCGGTCCCGGACCGTTCTGAGCCCTGCCCGCCCGTACCGTCACCGTCGCACCCCGAGGACCCGAGGAGAGGAGACCTTCACCGATGACAGCACTGAGAGAAGACCTGGAGACGACCCGCTGGACCCCGGTCTGCTCCTACACCGACCTGCTGCCCGAGCGCGGAGCGTGCGCGCTCGTCGGCGACAGGCAGATCGCGCTGTTCCGCGCCTTCGACGGCTCCCTGTTCGCGATCGGCAACCTCGATCCGTTCAGCGGCGCCCACGTCCTGTCCCGCGGGATCGTGGGCACCAGGGCCGGAGAGCCCGTGGTGGCCTCCCCCATGCACAAGCAGGTGTTCTCCCTCGTGACGGGGGTGTGCCTGGACGATCCCGCGGTGGCCGTGCCGACCTATCCGATCCGCGTCACCGGCGCGACGGTGGAGGTGGGCTCCGCGTGAGCGGGGGCGGGCGCGGAGCGGGCAGCGTGGAGTCGTGGACGGCCGGATACCGAGGAAACATCGAGCGAGGAGTGGTGAACGACAGATGAGCATGGCCGTTCTGGACAGTCCCATCGGCTCTCCCGAGACCGCGCCCGACGCGCTGGCCGGGTTCACGATCGGGGTCACCGCCACCCGGCGGCGCGAGGAGTTCTGCGCACTGCTGGAACGCAGGGGCGCCAGGGTGGTGCGCGCCCCGGCGATCCGGCTGGTTCCCCTGGCGGAGGACGCCGACCTGCTGGCCGCGACCCGTGCCAGTCTGTCGGCCCCGATCGACGACGTGGTGGTCACCACCGGCGTCGGCTTCCGCGGCTGGATGGCCGCGGCCGAGGGCTGGGGGCTGTCCAGCGACCTCTCCGAGCATCTGACCTCGGCCAGGCTGCTGACCCGCGGGCCCAAGGCGCGCGGAGCGGTCAGGGCGGCGGGTCTGATCGACCACTGGACCCCGCCCACGGAGTCGTGCGAGGAGGTCAAGCAGCACCTGCTCGCCCAGGACCTGCGCGGCCGCCGCATCGCCGTGCAACTGCACGGGGAGCCGCTGACCGGTTTCGTGACCGCGCTGCGCGAGGCGGGCGCGGAGGTCATCGAGGTGCCGGTCTACCGGTGGCTGCCCTACCGCGACGTCTCGCCGCTGCGGCGACTGGTCAGCCAGGCCATCTCCGGCGGGGTGGACGCGGTGGCCTTCACCAGTGCCCCGGCCGTACTGGCCATGCTCAACTCCGCCCGCGCCGACGGCCTGGAGGACGCACTGATCGCGGCCTTCGCCGGACCGGTCGTCGCCGCCTGCGTGGGCCCGGTCACCGCCGGGCCGCTGGAGGCGCGCGGGGTGCCCACCGTGCAGCCCGAGCGCTCCCGCCTGGGCACGCTGGCCCGTGCCCTCGCCAGGCACCTGCCCGAGCACAGCGTCACCCGTCTGGTCGCGGGCGGCCACCAGCTGGAGATTCGCGGCCACGCCGTCGCGGTGGACGGCGAGCTGAAGCCGCTGCCGCCGGCACCGATGGCGGTCCTCAAGCGCCTGGCGGACAAGCCGGGACACGTGGTGGCCCGCTCGGATCTGAGGACCGTGCTCCCCGGCGGTCCGTCGCGCGACTCGGCCGAACACGCGGTCGAGATGGCCATCACCCGGCTGCGCCGCGCCCTCGGCCCCGCGGGGATCGTCGAGACGGTCGTCAAGCGCGGCTACCGCCTGGCCTGTGACCGGGGCGAAGGCCTGTGACGACTCTGGTCCTGGCCGGGCACGGCACACGCAGTTCTGCTGGGGAGGAGACCCTGGCGGGCCTGCGGGACCTGGTGCGCGGGGGGCGCCGGGGCACACGTGTGGAGCAGGCGTTCCTGGAGATCAGCTCACCTCTGCTCGCCGACATGCTTCCCGGACTGCCCGGCCCCGTCGTGGTGGTCCCGCTGCTGCTGGCGGGCGGTTACCACGTCCACATCGACCTGCCCTCCGTGGTGGCCGCGGCCAGGCCGGACGCCGTGGTGGCGCCGCCGCTGGGGCCGCACCCGCTGCTCGCCGCCGTTCTCGCCCGGCGGCTGTCCGCCGCCGGGCTGAGGGCGGCCGACTCGGTGATCCTGGGGGCGGCGGGGTCGTCCGATCCCGCCGCGCTCGCCGACGTGCGGGCGGCGGCCCGGCTGCTGTCGGTCCGGCTCTCCCGTCCGGTCACCGCGGCCTTCGCCGCGACGGGCACCCCTTCGGTCGCCGAGGCCCTGGACAGGCTGCGCTCGGGACCCGCGCCGCGGATCGCGCTCGCCTCCTATCTCCTGGCCCCCGGCTTCTTCCAGGACCGCCTGGCGGCGTCCGGCGCCGACCTGGTCGCCGCGCCGCTGGGGGTGGACGCCGACCTGGCCGCGCTGGTGTGGGCCCGGTTCGACCAGGCCCGCCTGGCAGCGGCGGCCTCGAAAGGCGGCCAGACCCGCCGTGCGTCCGTGGCGGCGGGGGCCGGGGCACGCCAGGCAGCGCCGGAGCGCGAACGTCCCGGCTCAGGGGGTCACCTGGCGCCGGTGGTCCCGGGAGGCGATCAGTCTCGCTGGGGCTCCAGTCTCAGCTCCCGGACGATCTCCTCGGCGACCTCGTCACGTGACGGCAGGAAGTCGGGGCCGAGAAGTATCTCGTAGTAGGCGTGGCGGAAGCACCCGGCGAGCAGCAGCCTGGCGCTGGCGACCGGGACGACCCCGGGGGAGAGGCGCCCCGCCCGTTCCTCGGCCGCGAGATAGGTGGCGATCGGGATGATCTCGGACATCGGGTCGATGTCGCTGTCACGCATCGCCTCGCGGAACCGGACGGTGACCGAGGGGGAGGTGAAGGCGGGAAGCGCCGCCGACTGGACCTCGCAGTAGTAGTCGATGCCGGCTCGCGCGATGGGCAGAAGGTTCTCGCTCACCCGGCCCTTGCCGACCAGATACATCAGGTCGTCGAGAATGCGCCGCCAGACCGGGAGCCGATCCTGCAGCAGGGCGAGGAACATGTCGACGGCGTGCCCGGAGGCGGTGCCCCGGGAGCGCGGCTGCGAGGCGTCGCCGGCCTCCTCGCGTTTCATGAACGCGGCCAGCTCGAGGACGCGGAGCCGCGCGTCCTGCGCGTTCCTGCGCGGGTCGGCGGTCTTGTGGTAGGGGTCGATGTAGGGAGTCGCCATGGTCGCCCTAACGTGCGCAGTCACATGGACAGGTGGTCGTGGCAGTGATGCGTCGTTCGTCGGCCCCCCGCGGGAGGTCGTGTCCTTCCCGGCCGTGGAGTCGCCGACATCCGGTTTGCCGTTCGGCGTCCCCGAGGATCCGGGACGCGCCCGATCAGTGCTGTCGGCCCGGGCCTGACCCCAGGATCAACTGGTCTCAACCTAGGCGAAAAAGGGCGTCCGGTGGTAACCGTACGCCGTGAGTTCAGCCGTCGGAGTCACGGTCGCGGCGGCGCAGATAGCGCTCGAACTCGGCGGCGATGGCGTCGCCGCTCGCCTCGGGCAGCTCGGCGGCGTCCTTGCGCTCCTCAAGCTCCTTGACGTACTCGGCGACCTCGCTGTCCTGGGAGGCGAGCTCGTCGACGCCGTGCTCCCAGGCCCGGGACTCCTCGGCCAGCTCGCCCAGCGGCATCGGGATGTCGAGCAGGTCCTCCATCCGGCTGAGCAGTGCCATGGTGGCCTTCGGGTTGGGCGGCTGGGCCACGTAGTGGGGCACCGAGGCCCACAGTGACACGGCGTGCAGCCCGGCGGCGCCCAGCGAGTGCTGGAGGACGCCGACGATGCCCGTCGGTCCCTCGTAGCGGCTCAGCTCCAGGTTGATCGCCCTGGCCAGGCCCTCGTCGGTCGCCGATCCCACGATCGGCACCGGGCGGGTGTGCGGCGAGTCGTTGAGCAGCGCGCCGAGCAGGACCGCGAGCTCGACTCCCAGCTCGCGGCAGACCAGCACGATCTCCTCGCAGAACGCGCGCCAGCGCATGTTGGGCTCGATGCCGCGCAGCAGCACCACGTCGCGGTCGACGCCCGGGGGTCTGGCCACCGACAGCTTGGTGGTCGGCCAGGTGATGGAGCGCGTCAGTCCCTCACCCATCTCGACGATCGGGCGGGTCATCTGGAAGTCGTAGTATTCCTCCGGGTCCAGGGAGACCAGCGGGGTCGCCTTCCACTCGTCCTCCAGGTGCGCGATCACTCCGCTCGAAGCTTCACCCGCGTCGTTCCACCCCTCGAACGCGGCGATCATCACCGGGTCGACGAGCTCGGGCAGACCTTCGATCTCGATCACGCGCCCCCTCCTTCTCACCTCACGCCCTATCCGGCTAAGCCTATGTGGTGAGGGGGCCTTCACGTCACCTTCCCGGCGCGGTGTGGACGATCAGGACGTTGCGGCCCGCGCCGTCACAGGCCGACCCGCGCCTCCCCGCGCGAACGCCGCCGACTCCCAGGACTGTACGGTGGTTTTCGGTGTAAGTCCTGATCAAGGAGATACACCTGATGAGTACCCCGATTCAGGCATCTGCCGACACAGACCTGGAGGAAGCCGCGGTGCGCGGGCTGGGTGGTGAGTCCCACTGCCGGCGACACGGCCTGAACCGTGCACCCCATGCGGGGTGAGGAGCCACAAGCTCGGCCCTTCAGGGCCGAGAAGCTGACCGTACGAACCGGCGTGTGATCGGCCAGGAGGATTCACGGGAAATGGAAGCTGTTCTCTTCGACATGGACGGGCTTCTCGTCGACAGCGAGAAGATCTGGTTTCAGGTGGAGACCGAGGTGATGGAACGACTCGGCGGCGAGTGGGGCGAGGCCCACCAGGAGAACACGGTGGGCGGCTCCCTGGCGGTCACCGCGGCCTACATGCTGCGGGTCTCCGGTGGTGACGCCGACTGCGCCGAGGTGGAGACCTGGATGCTGGAGGGCATGATCGCCAAGCTCTCGGGCGGGGTGGAGATGATGCCCGGGGCCTTGGAACTGCTGGCGGAGGTGCGCGAGGAGGGCCTGGCCACCGCGCTGGTCACCTCCTCGGCCAGGCCGATCGCCGAGGCGTGCCTGAAGAGCATCGGCGAGCACAACTTCGACCACGTGGTCACCGCTGACCACGTCACCAGGACCAAGCCCCACCCCGAGCCCTACCTGACGGGGGCCCGGCTGCTGGGGGTCGATCCGGCCCGCTGCGTCGCCCTGGAGGATTCCCCGAACGGGGTGACGTCGGCCACCGCCGCGGGCTGCCGGGTGGTGGCGGTGCCGAGCGTGCTGCCGATCCCCTCCGCGCCCGGCCGCCTCGTCGTCGGCTCGCTGCTGGAGGTCGACGTGGCGGTCCTGCGTTCGCTCTCCCTCAGGGAGTCGCCCCTCGCCGAGTCACCCGCCCGCGGGTCCTCCGCCGCCGGTCCCGCCGACGGTTAGTCCCTCCACGAAGAACTCCTCGGCGGGTGGCCGGCAGGGCGGACGGCCACCCCGGGGACGGTCCGATGGGGGACCTCCCTGATCTTTCACGCGAGCCGGGCCGTATCCCTTAGGGGGTGATCCCTCCTCAGGAAGGAGGGCCCGTCCCGATTTGACGTGCCAGGATGGATATCCGGGTAAGCCGATATGAGGGGCGGTCCGCTGTGTCGTACGAACAGATCGCGTGGTTGCCGCTCTGCGCCGGGGTCACCGGTGTGGGGCTGGTACTGAGTTTCCTGCTGATGCGACGCCGGGGCGCCGCGGCGGGATTGCGTGCGGTGGCCTGGTCGCTGTTGCCCATCGCCGCCTACCTGACCGGCGCGCTGCCGACCGTGTGGCGGATCGGCACGGCGATCGGCGGGTTCCTCACCGGTCTGGTGTTCAACCCCGTGGTGTGGTCCGGGGTGGCGGTGACCGGGTTGTCCGTGCTGCTCTTCCTGGTCTCCGGTTTCATGCGTGGCCGCCGCCTCAAGGCCGCGGCGTCCGGGGCGTCCCCGGCGTCCGCCACGGGCGCCCCGACGCGGAGCGAGGCCGTGACATCGGGTGCGCCCGGCGCGACGGCCGCCACGCAGCCGCTCCCCAAGCGCACGCCCGCGCCCTCGCCGGTCTCCCGGGCAGCCGGATCGAAGCCCGCGGCGAAGCCGGCCGCCGACGACGACTTCTCCGATATCGAGGACATCCTCAAGCGCCGCGGGATCGGGTGACGCTGGGTAACCGCCTCATTTCAATGTCACGAATCCGAGACAGAAGCGGAACGGCGTCCGGACATTACCTTCAAGATCAAAACGAATGAATTTCGCGTGAATCACAGTTGAGCCACATAGCGCCTCAGGGGACTGGTCAGCGCAGTTCAGCCCATAGATTCTGCCCTCGGGACCACTAATAACGGCCCGTAGACTAACGGCGCGCTACCCCGACCCGGGGAACGCGTTAACGGACGACGTCGTCTGGGATCCAGGGGGCCAACTGTATGACCGCACCGCTCGACGCCCCCGGCAAGACCCCTGAGGTCCCGCCGGAGGCAGTGCTCGCGGGGGCGGGCGTGAAAGCCATCCAAGGCCGATCGCTCGGACAGATCGCATGGATGCGCCTGAAGCGCGACAAGGTCGCGCTTGTCGGCGCCGGCGTGGTCGTCCTGCTGATCCTCACCGCGATCTTCGCTCCGCTGATCGTGGACGTGTTCGGCCACCCGCCGAACGAGTTCCACCAGGAGATGATCGACACCTCCACCATGACCCCCCAGGGCGGCACGGGCATCAGCGGGGACTTCCTGTTCGGGGTGGAGCCGGTCAACGGCCGCGACCTTTTCAGCAGGGTGGTCTACGGAGCACGGATCTCGCTGCTGATCGCGGTCCTCGCCACCGTGCTCTCGGTGGTCATCGGCACCGTCATGGGAGTGATGGCCGGTTACTTCGGCGGCTGGGTCGACACCCTGATCAGCCGCACGATGGACGTCTTCCTCGCCTTCCCCCTCCTCGTCTTCGCGATGGCCCTGGTCGGTGTCCTCGGCCAGTTCGAGCAGAGCCTCGGCGTGACGGGCGACACGTTGCGCATCGGCCTGCTGATCTTCGTGATCGGCTTCTTCAACTGGCCCTACATCGGCAGGATCATCAGAGGCCAGACACTGTCACTGCGGGAACGCGAGTTCGTCGACGCCGCCCGCAGCCTGGGCGCACGCGGACCGTACATCCTGTTCCGGGAGATCCTGCCGAACCTGATCGCGCCGATCCTCATCTACGCGACGCTGCTCATTCCCACGAACGTCCTGTTCGAGGCCGCGCTCTCGTTCCTGGGAGTCGGCATCCAGGCGCCCACGGCGACCTGGGGAGGCATGCTCTCACAAGCGGTGAAGTTTTATAACGTGCCGCATTTCATGTTCTTCCCTGGCATGGCGATCTTTATCACGGTGCTGGCTTTCAACCTCTTCGGCGACGGGCTGCGCGATGCCCTGGACCCGAAAGCGTCCCGTTGACCTTCAACCTCCCGTTCTCCCGGATTAACAAGGGGTGCAAGTAAATGAACAAGAAATCCGCAGTGGCCTTCGCGGCCGCGGGTGCCGCTCTCTCCCTGGGGCTCTCCGCCTGCGGTGGCGGTGGCGGCAGCGAGACGAAGCCGGCCGACGGCTCGTCGGGCGCGCCGGCGGCCGCGGAGGCGTTCAACGCCGGACTCGAGGCGGTGTTCAACCCTTCCGACAAGAAGGGTGGCGTCCTGAAGATGGCGATCTCCGAGGACTGGGACTCGGTGGACCCCGGTGACACCTACTACGCGCTCTCCTGGAACCTCATCCGGATCTACGGCCGTTCGCTGGTGACCTACACCCCCGCCCCCGGCGCCGAGGGCCGCAAGCTCTCCCCGGACCTGGCCGAGAGCCTGGGCGAGTCGAGTGACGACGGCAAGACCTGGACCTACAAGCTTCGCGCCGGTCTGAAGTTCGAGGACGGCACGCCGATCACGTCCAAGGACGTCAAGTACGCGGTCCTGCGGTCCATGGACAAGGAGACCCTGGTCAACGGCCCCACGTACTTCAACGACTGGCTGGACCTGCCGAAGGACTTCAAGAGCGTCTACAAGACCCCGGACGTCAACACCGACTCCGCGATCGAGACGCCGGACGACCAGACGATCGTCTTCCACCTGAAGAAGGCCTACGGCGGCTTCGACAACTTCGCGGCGCTGCCCGGCACGATCCCGGTCCCCAAGGACAAGGACACCGGCGTCAAGTACCGCGAGCACGTGGTCGCCTCCGGCCCCTACAAGTTCGACAAGGTCGAGCCCGGCAAGCAGTACACCCTGGTCCGCAACGAGCACTGGGACCCGGCGACCGACCCGATCCGCAAGGCGCTGCCGGACAGCTACGAGATCTCCCTCGGCGTCAACGCCGACGACCTGGACAACCGGATCATCTCCGGCGACCTGCACATCGACCTCGCCGGCTCGGGCGTCCAGCCCGCCGCGCTCGGTCGCGTGCTGGGCGACCCGACGCTGAAGGCCCGGGCGGACAACCCCACCGGCGCCCGCACCTGGTACACCTCGATCATCTCCGACGTGGCCCCGCTGGACAACGTGGACTGCCGCAGGGCGATCATCTTCGCCGCCGACCGGGTGGGTCTGCAGAACGCCTACGGCGGCGAGTTCGCCGGCGGTGACATCGCGACCGGTCTGATGCCGCCGTCGATCGGCGGCTGGAAGAAGCTGGACCTCTACCCGACCGGCACCGGCGACGTGGAGAAGGCCAAGGAGGCCCTCACCGCGTGCGGCAAGCCCGACGGTTTCGAGACCACCATGGCCTACCGCGCCGACCGTCCCAAGGAGAAGGCGACCGCCGAGTCGCTCCAGCAGGCGCTGGCCAAGGCCGGCATCAAGCTGACGCTCAAGGGTTACCCCACCGGTGACTACTTCGCGCTCTACGCCGGCAAGCCGGACTTCGTGAAGAAGAACGGCATCGGCCTGGCCACCAACGGCTGGGGCGCCGACTGGAACGACGGCTTCGGCTTCATGTCGCAGATCGTCGACAGCCGGACCATCCGCGAGTCGGGCGGTAACTACAACCTCAGCATCAAGGACAAGGAGATCGACGCGAAGATCGACCAGATCTTCCAGGAGAACGACGTCGCCAAGCGTGACGCGCTCTGGGGCGAGATCGACCAGAGGGTGATGGAGCAGGCCTACGTGCTGCCCGCGGTCTGGTCCAAGGGCGTCCTCGTCCGTCCCCA
Source organism: Streptosporangium sp. NPDC049078 (assembly GCF_040648855.1). NCBI lineage: Bacteria > Bacillati > Actinomycetota > Actinomycetes > Streptosporangiales > Streptosporangiaceae > Streptosporangium > Streptosporangium sp. NPDC049078. Next base: position 192,411 of record NZ_JBEZEL010000007.1, on the reverse strand, counting down.
GGGCGCGACGAACGTCTTCGTCACCGGTGCGTTCGACATGTACGACTACCTGAACCTGGGTGTCCAGTAAGCGTCGGAAATCCAGTTCGGTTAGTCGAGTTCGGTTAGTCGAGGCTTGAAGGGGCCGGCCCGCTGGGCCGGCCCCTGGAGCCGGGGGGACTGTGGTCACTTACATCATCCGCCGCCTGGTCGGCGCGCTGCTCATGCTCGTTATCGTGAGCATGGTCACCTTCTCGATCTTCTTTGTGATTCCCCGCATCGCGGGCGCCACGGCCGAGGACTTCGCCAGCCGCTACATGGGCAGGTCCGCCGACTCGGAGATGATCGCGGCCACAGCGGAGAAACTCGGGTTCAACGACCCGGTTCCCGTGCAGTACGGCCGCTGGATCTCGGGCGTCTTCGTCGGCTCGAAGTTCGACACCGGCGCCTCCATCGAGGAGTGCCCCGCCCCCTGTTTCGGCTACTCCTTCATCAGGAGGCAGCCTGTCTGGCCCGACCTGGTGGAACGCATCCCGGTCACCCTCTCGCTCGCCCTGGGCGCCTCGGTGATCTGGTTGCTCGGCGGCGTCGCGACAGGCGTGCTGTCCGCGCTGAGAAAAGGCACGATCTTCGACCGGGCGGCGATGAGCATCGCGCTCGCCGGCGTCTCTTTGCCGATCTTCTTCACCGGCATCGTCTCCCTCGTCGTCTTCAGCTACGGGTTGGGCATCACCGCGCCGGGCGGCAGTTTCACGCCGTTCTTCGAGAATCCAGCGCAGTGGGCCTACAACCTCCTCCTGCCGTGGATCACACTCGCGTTCCTCTACGCCGCGTCCTACGCGCGTCTGACCAGGGCGGGAATGCTGGAGACCATGAGCGAGGACTACATCCGCACGGCCAGGGCCAAGGGCATGCAGGAGTCCAGGGTGGTCGTCAAGCACGGGCTGCGCGCCGCGCTGACACCCATTCTGACGATCTTCGGTCTGGACCTCGGTCTGCTGCTCGGTGGCGCGGTGCTCACCGAGAGCACGTTCTCCTTGAAGGGCATCGGCGACTACGCCGTCCAGGCCATCGTGACGAACGACCTTCCGAAGATCATGGGTGTCACCATGGTCGCGGCGCTCTTCGTCGTGCTGGCCAGTCTGATCGTCGACCTGCTGTACGCGGTGGTCGACCCGAGGGTGAGGCTTGGATGAGCGCTCCGTCGAGCTTTCTCGAACTGAGGGACCTGCGGATCCACTTTCCGACGGACGACGGCCTCGTCAAGTCGGTCGACGGGCTCTCCTTCCAGCTGGAGCGCGGCAAGACGCTCGGCATCGTGGGCGAGTCCGGATCCGGCAAGAGCGTCACCTCGCTGGGCATCCTCGGCCTGCACAAGGGAGGCAGGGCGAAGATCTCCGGCGAGATCTGGCTGGACGGTGAGGAACTCGTCTCCGCCTCGGCCGACCACGTCAGGACGTTGCGCGGCAAGAAGATGGCGATGATCTTCCAGGATCCGCTCTCCGCGATGCACCCCTTCTACACGGTGGGCGCGCAGATCGTGGAGGCGTACCGGATCCACAATCAGGTCAGCAAGAGGGTCGCGCGCAAGCACGCCGTCGAGATGCTGGGCCGGGTGGGCATCCCGCAGCCGGACAGGCGCGTCGACAGCTATCCGCACGAGTTCTCCGGCGGCATGCGCCAGCGCGCGATGATCGCCATGGCGCTCTCCTGCGACCCGGAGCTCCTCATCGCGGACGAGCCGACCACGGCCCTCGACGTGACGGTACAGGCGCAGATCCTGGACCTGATGCGCGACCTGCAGCGCGACTTCAACGCCGCGCTGATCGTCATCACCCACGACCTGGGGGTCGTCGCGGAGCTGGCGGACGACATCCTGGTGATGTACGGCGGCAAGGGCATCGAGTACGGCACGTCGGAGAGCATCTTCGAGCGGCCGGAGCATCCCTACACCTGGGGCCTGCTGGGATCGATGCCGCGCCTGGACCGGGAGCGGACCGAACGGCTGCTGCCGATCAAGGGCACTCCGCCCTCTCTGATCAACGTGCCCGCCGGGTGTGCCTTCCACCCGCGCTGCGAATACGCCGACCGTACCGGCGGAAGGGCGAACACCGAGGTGCCCGAGCTGGTCGAGAGCGAGGGCGGCCATCTGGTCCGGTGCCACCTGCCCCGTGAGGTCAGGCGGGACATCTGGGAGAACGAGATCAAAGCGAACCTGGAGTCCTCGTGAGCGAGCGAGCCGACACACCCGTCGCCCAGGCCGTGCGTTCGACGAACGGAAAGTCTGTGACCGAGCCAATTCTGTCAGTGCAAGGGCTGGAGAAGCACTTCCCGGTGACCAAGGGCCTGCTCAAACGCCAGGTCGGTGCGGTCAAAGCGGTCGACGGGATCAGCTTCGACGTCTTCAAGGGGGAGACCCTCGGTCTGGTGGGCGAGTCCGGCTGCGGCAAGACCACGACGGGGCGCATGATCACCAGGCTCATCGAGCCGACCGGCGGGAAGATCGTCTTCGAGGGACACGACATCACCCACATGTCGCAGTCCAAGATCCGGCCGCTCCGGCGCGACGTGCAGATCATCTTCCAGGACCCCTACTCCTCGCTCAACCCTCGCCACACGGTCGGTGCCATCGTCGGCGCGCCGTTCCGCATCCAGGGGATCCAGACCGAGCAGGGCACCAAGAAGGCGGTCCAGGAGATCCTGGAGCTGGTCGGGCTCAACCCCGAGCACTACAACCGCTACCCGCACGAGTTCTCCGGCGGTCAGCGCCAGCGCATCGGCATCGCCCGCACGCTCGCGCTCAAGCCCAAGCTCATCATCGCCGACGAGCCGGTCTCCGCGCTGGACGTGTCGATCCAGGCGCAGGTGGTCAACCTCCTGGAGGACCTGCAGGACGAGCTCGGCCTGACCTATGTGGTCATCGCGCACGACCTGTCGGTGGTCCGGCACATCAGCGACCGGGTCGCGGTCATGTATCTCGGCAAGATCGTCGAGTTGGCCGACCGCAAGGCGCTGTACGAGTCGCCCATGCACCCGTACACCAACGCGCTGATGTCCGCGGTGCCCGTCCCGGACCCGGCCCGGCGCAGGGATCGCGAGCGCATCCGTCTCCAGGGCGACGTGCCCAGCCCGCTCAACCCGCCGCCCGCCTGCCGGTTCCACACCCGGTGCTGGAAGGCCCAGGAGATCTGCAAGAAGGTGGAACCACCGCTGGAGACGCTGGCTCCGGGGCACCAGGTCGCCTGCCATTTCCCGGAGAACGCCCCCACGGAGCAGCCACCTCTGCAGGCCGTCTCGAGCTGACCGCACTCGCCCCGCTCCCCGTACGCCGCGTGGGGGCCCGAGTGAGGGTCCCCTGGGCGTGTGGGCCTAGGGTCGGCGCGGGCGTGTGAGAGGCGTCAGGGAAGGGCGCCCGGTGTGATCAGGCCGGTCTCGTACGCCAGGACGACGGCCTGGACGCGGTCGCGCAGACCCAGCTTGGTGAGCACGTTGCCGACGTGGGTCTTCACCGTCGTCTCGCTCACCACCAGTTCGGCGGCGATCTCCGCGTTGGACATGCCCTTGGCGATCAACCGGAGCACCTCCAGCTCGCGCTCGGTCAGCCGGTCAAGGCGCGCGGGGGTCGACTGCTGGTGCATCGAGGGCAGGTGCGCGCCGAACTTGTCCAGCAGCCGCCTGGTGACGCTCGGCGCGACGATGGCGTCGCCCGCCGCAACCACCCGGATGGCCTGCACCAACTCCTCGGGCGGGACGTCCTTCAGCAGGAACCCGCTCGCCCCGGCGCGCAGCGCCTCCACGATGTACTCGTCGAGGTCGAAGGTCGTCAGCACCAGCACCCGCGGCACGTGCGCGCCCACGGTGGCCTCCCGCACGATCCTGCGGGTCGCCTCGATGCCGTCCACGCCCGGCATCCGGACGTCCATCAGCACCACGTCGGGCAGCAGCGCCCGCGACTGGTCCTGTGCCGCCTTGCCGTCTCCGGCCTCGCCGACCACGGTGAGATCGGCCTCGGCCTCCAGGATCAGGCGGAAGCCGGTGCGCAGCAGTGGCTGGTCGTCCACCAGCAGCACTCTGATCGTCATCACGTGTCCTTGAGGGGGAACCGGGCATTGACCTCGAATCCGCCCCCGTCGCGCGGGCCGATCCTCAGAAGTCCACCATAGAGGGCGACACGCTCGCGAATACCCGCCAATCCGTGCCCGGTCGCCTCCCCGTCCTCCGCACGCGCCCGCGGGCCGAGGCCGTCGTCCTCGACCTGGATGGCCAGCTCACCCGGTTCGTGCCGCACCCTCACCCAGGCCCGTGCCTGCGGCCCCGCGTGCCGCAGGCTGTTGGTGAGGGCCTCCTGGACGAGTCTGTACGCGGCCAGGTCGACACCGGGAGGCAGTGTTCTCACCGTCCCTGCCGTCCCTGCCGTCCCTGCCGTCCCTGCCGTCCCTGCCGTTCTCACCGTCCCCGCCACCCCCGCCACCTCCGCCGCTCCTGCCGTCTCCGGGGTGGCCCGCTCGTCCTCGATGCACAGCTGCGTCCGCAGCCCCGCCTCGCGCATCTGATCGACCAGGGCGGGGATCTCGCGCACCCCCGGCTGCGGGCTGCGCTCGACGAGGGCCCCCTCGGTCCTGAGCACGCCCACCATGCTGCGCATCTCCGCCATCGCCGTCCGGCCGAGCTCCTCGATCGCCGCCAGCGCCTCTCTCGCCCCCTCGGGGTTGCCGGCCAGCACCCGGCGCGCCGCGGCGGCCTGGACGGTCATCACACTCACGTGGTGGGCGACCACATCGTGAAGCTCGCGGGCGATACGGGAGCGCTCCTCGGCCCTCGCCGCCCGGGTGTCGGCCTCCCTTACGCGTTCCATACGCCGCGCCCGGTCGCGCAGCTCCGCCTGGTAGGCCCGGCGCAGCAGCGCGTTCCGGCCCGCGATCCACAGGGAGACGGTGAAGACGGCCATCAGTAGATGGCTGTTCCACTCGCCGAGCCGGCCCTCCGCCGCCGCCGACAGGAGGTGACCGGCGAGGGCGAGCGCCGGGGCGCACAGACTGAGAGCCAGGCCGCGCCGGGCGGCGATCGTGTAGACCAGCACCAGGGTGACGAGCCAGAGCAGGGAGGAGTTGCGTCCTGTGGAGGCCAGCGTGACCTCGGCCACGCAGACCAGGAAGAGCATCAGGAACGGCCGGTGGCCGCGCAGTGCCACCGACAGGCAGCCCGCCACGATCAGGCCCAGACCCATCGCGTCCGGCTCCCTCAGACGGGCGGGATCGCCGAAGGCGTGGGCCACGTGGGCGAAGGGGACCGAGGCGGCGGCCAGCGCTGCACCGAAGATCACGTCGGGAATCAGCGGGTGCCCGTGGAACCATGCCCGCAGGCTGCCGATGGTGTCGCGCACACAATCAATGTAGGCGCCCCTCCACCGGTGCCACCCTGCCAGAGGTGGATATCGCCCTCATCCCCACGAAGGACGGTGCCGATTGCGACGCTGGCGCGTCGCGGTTCGGCCGCTGGGATCCGGCTCCTTCAGTGCCGGTTGCGACGCTGGCGCGTCGCGGTTCGGCCGCTGGGATCCGGCTCCTTCCCTCGTCGAGGAAGATCGTTCGTTCCTCACGACCTCCCTCTCCTCAGTCCAGTCCCCGGCGCGGCCTCACGGGTTGGTTGGCGACGCTGGCGCGTCGCGGTGAGGCCGCTCTTGTCCGGCTCCTTCCCTCGGAGAGCGGGATCGTTCGTTCCTCACGACCCCGTTCTCCTCAGTCCAGTCCCCGGCGCGGCCTCACGGGTCGTCCCTCAAGGACAGATCACGGGCATGTCTCCAGGGATGCTTCCCGAGGCAGGTCGCGTTGGGCGGGTTCAAGCGTCCTCACCGCGACGCGTAGTGTCGCGATCGGCGCAGCCGCTAAAGCTCGTCGGTGGCCGCCCGCGAGATCTTGGCGGACCGCCGGTTGCTGCGCATGGTGTCGCCCGGCTGCCGCTCGGGGACGGGCGGGGGAGTGCCGCCGAACTCCGGGCACAGGTCCTTGTAACTGCACCAGTCGCACAACCTGCTGGGCCTGGAGCGCCACTCGCCGGTCTCCAGCGCGCGCTCGATCGCCTGCCACAGGGCCTGGACCTTGCGCTCGGTGGCCAGCAGGTCGGCTTCGTCGGGGGTGTAGCGCAGGACCTCACCGCCGCCCCCGAGGTACATCAGCTGGAGCATGCGGGGCACCGAGCCGCGCAACCGCCACAGGACCAGCGCGTAGAACTTCATCTGGAACAGCGCCTTGGCCTCGAAGGCGGGGCCAGGGGCGCTGCCGGTCTTGTAGTCGACGACGCGGACCTCACCGGTGGGCGCGACGTCCAGCCGGTCGATGTAACCCCGCAGCATCAGGCCGCTGCCGAGGACCGCCTCCACGTAGAGCTCACGCTCCGCGGGCTCCAGACAGGTGGGGTCCTCAAGGGTGAAGTAACGCTCCAGCATGACGCGGGCCTGGGCCAGCCACTCGGCGCGGTCGTCGTCGCCGGTGAACATCCCGGCATAGGAGGGGTCCTCCTGCTGGAGCCTGTGCCATTGGGGCTCCAGCAGGTCGTGGGCCGCGGAGACCGTGCGCTGCGGGGCGGGAAGGTCGTACAGGCGTTCCAGCACCGAGTGGACCATCGTGCCCCGCACCGCGGCGGGCGACGGCGGCTCGGGAAGCCGGTCGATCACCCGGAAGCGGTAGAGCAGCGGGCACGTCATGAAGTCGCCCGCGCGCGACGGCGACAGGGCTCCGACGATCGTGGGCTCGGTCGGTGACATGACCGCACTGTAGGTCACGGTGACGACAGTTTGTGCCCGAGGTGCCCCCGTGGCGCCTACCGGAGGCCCGATGGCGCGTACCATCGAGGACTGAGGGTGGATTGAACAAGGAAATGGTGAAGCAGCGGTGAGCAGCGACAGCCCACGCCAGGACAGTCCAGGGCTGCTGATGGGCCGCCCGTTCGGCATCCCGATCTACGTCTCGCCGACCTGGTTCATCGTGGCGGCGTTCATCACCTACTCGTTCCAGAGCGTGGTGGCCTACCGGCTGCCCGATCTGAGCATCCCGCTCACCTATGTCGTCGCGTTCGTCTTCGCGGTGCTGCTGTACGTCTCGGTGCTCCTGCACGAGCTGGCGCACTGCGTGGTGGCCAGGATGTACGGCCTGCCGGTACGGCGCATCACGCTCTACCTGCTCGGCGGCGTCTCGGAGATCGAGCGCGAGCCGGAGACCCCGGGCAGGGAGTTCATGGTGGCCTTCGCCGGGCCGCTGCTCTCGCTCGGGCTGGCCGCGATCGGATTCGCCGCCTCCTACGTCATCGACCCCGGCACGATCGCCGGCGTCCTGGTCTTCCAGCTCTGGCTCGCCAACCTGATGGTCGGGATCTTCAACCTGCTCCCGGGGCTGCCGCTCGACGGCGGGCGCATGCTGCGGGCGGGCGTCTGGAAGATCACCCGTAAGCCGCTCTCCGGTACGGTCGCGGCGGCCTGGGCGGGCCGGGTGCTGGCCGTCGCCCTGGTCGTACTGCCCGTCGGGCTGACGCTGGTGGCCGGGCAGGAGCCAGGCCTGATGCTCATCTGGTCGCTGTTGCTCGCCGCCTTCATCTGGTTCGGCGCCACCCAGTCGCTGCGCGGTGCCCGCGTGCGGGCCCGGATCCCCGAGGTCAACGCCCGCGCCCTCGCCAGGCGGGCCATCGCGGTGACCGGCGACGTGCCGCTGGCCGAGGCCCTGCGGCGGGCCGCGGAGGCACAGGCGGGGGCGATGGTGGTGGTCGACCACGAGGGTCGTCCCACGGGCATCGTGAACGAGGTCGCGGTGGAGTCCACCCCGGAGAGCCGCCGCCCCTGGGTGACGGCGGGTTCGCTCGCGCGCAGCCTGGAGCCGTCGCTGGTGCTGGCCGCGGACCTGGAGGGCGAGCCGCTGATCGACGCCATGCGCGAAGCCCCGGCCGGGGAGTATCTCCTGGTGGAGCGGGGCGGCGAGATCTTCGGCGTGCTCGCGACCTCGGACGTGAACCGCGTGTTCAGCGGGGTTTAAGCGAACCACAGGTGATTTACAGGCGTCTCACTGGATACTCGCCGAAGACAGGGGATGGCAGGAGAGGAACGTACCTGTTCGTCCCACTCGTCTTCGGCTCTCACCAGGACTAGGGTTTTGGCCAGCGAATGGGCTGGCCACGTAGCTTAAGGGACGTCAATTGGCACCCCCCCAAACACCGGCGCCTGCCGGTGATCTGACGCCGGATCTCCTCGGCGCCCCCGAATGGACCGACCAGATGGTCGCGGCCGCGGGCATCCCCATGTACGACATCCCCTTCCTCACGGTCGGTGGTGGCATGGGATCCTTTGTGACGCTCGACTACCTCAGGATCTACGGCGTTCCCACCTCGCAGATGCGGGTGGTGTCCAACATCGACCATCCGTGGCAGACCTACGAGTTCCTCACCAGATGCTCGCAGATCCCCCGGGGTGAGCGGATCCGCTCCGACTCCTCCTCCCGCCCGGACAACCTGTGGGGTTTCCCCTCCTACGCCCTGGAAGAGGCGTGGAAGGAGAAGAAGCCGTCATACCTGTGGCAGATCCTCACCGAGCCCCTCCTGAACGACTACTGGACCCCGCGCGCCGGCACCGTCTTCGAGAACCTCGAACGCGAGGCCAAGCGCATCAACTACTGGGACATGCTGGTCAAGGGGCAGGTGCGGATGGTCCGCCGCAGGGCGGGCGGCGGCTACTTCACCGTGGTCACCCCGCCCGACGGCGCGGCGCCGACCAAGCGCATCATCTTCCGGTCGCGCTTCGTGCACATCGCGATCGGTTACCCGGGCCTGAAGTTCCTGCCGGACCTGCAGGAGTTCCGCACCAAGCACGGTGACTACCAGCGCGTCGTCAACGCCTACGAGCCGCACGAGCAGGTCTACGAGTTCCTGAAGACCCGGCCGGGCACCGTGGTCATCCGCGGTGGCGGCATCGTCGCCTCCCGGGTGCTCCAGCGGCTGTTCGACGACCGGGAGCGACACAACCTGCAGACCCAGGTCATCCACATCTTCCGCACGTTCGTCAGCGGCTCCCACGGGCCGCACATCTGGTCGCGCCGCAAGGGCGGGGACGGCTGGGCCTACCAGGGCTTCAACTATCCCAAGTCGGTGTGGGGCGGCCAGCTCAAGGCGCAGATGCGCAAGCTGGAGGGCGCCGACCGGGCGAGGAAGTACAAGGAGATGGGCGGCACCAACACCCCCTACAGGCGGCGCTGGCAGGAGCAGATGCGGGCGGGCCGCAGCGGCGGCTACTACCACCCCGTGCAGGGCACCGTCGACCGCGTGGAGCAGAGCCACGACGGGCGGCTCGTCAGCTACGTGCGCAGCAGCGACGGCATCGTCCGCGAGCCGGTGTCCGACTACATCATCGACTGCACGGGCCTCGAGGCCGACATCGCCGAGCACCGGATCTTCGCGGACCTGCTCCAGCACGGCGGGGCGTTCCGCAACCCGGTGGGCCGGCTTGAGGTGGAGCGACACTTCGAGGTGAAGGGGACGGCCAACGGCGACGGCGCCCTCTACGCCTCGGGGTCGGCCACACTCGGCGGCTACTTCCCGGGCGTCGACACCTTCCTCGGCCTGCAGATCGCGGCACAGGAGATAGCGGACGACCTGGCGAAGCGGGGATTCGTCAAGAAGATGGGACCGCTACGGTCGACCTCGCAGTGGTTCAAATGGGCCCGCAACTCGCCGGTGTAAGGAGTAGTTCTCGTGGTTCCGACCCTGCTGGGCCGTATTCAGACGCGCCTGCTCATGCTCGCCACCGTCGGCGTGGTCATCACCCTGCTGATCGTTCCGCTGCTCCCCGGTTCCGGGCCGCTCTCCGGCCGCTACGTCAACGGCCTCCTGGTCATCGCGGCGGTGGCCGTGCTGGGGGTCGTCTGGGAGCTGATATACCACTTCCTGATGCAGTTCAGATGGGAGAAGGACTGGCCGACTCTCTTCGGCCTGCTGACGCTCGTCCCCGAAGGTCTTGTGCTGTACTTTTTGCTACGGTCCGGTGCGGTTGATTTCATCGATCCGGTCCCACCGGCCGCCTTCTGGACGCATTTCACCGTCGTCTGGGTATGCATCTGGTTGGTGACGAACGGTCCCATGAGGGTGCCGTTCATCCGATGGCGTTTCCGGGGAGGGAGAGTTCTGTGACCGACCAGGGCTTCGGAGTGGTGCGTCCGCTTCCGGGCAACGGGCTGGTGGCCCACGAGGGTGGCCTGCTGCTGGTGTGCGACGCGGCCGAGGCCGTCGTTGAGGATCTGCTGGGAGCGCTGCGGGAGACCGCGGCCTCCGGCGGCGACGGCAGGGCGCTGGCCCGCCGCGTCGCCCAGATCCTCGCCGCCATGATGGGTGAGCCGGTGGCGTGCGCCGTCGCCGGCCCCGTCGGCGGGGGAGTGGCCGTCCTGGTCAGCGGCCCCGCGTTCGCGTCGGTGACCGGCGCGAACGGTGAGATCCAGCTCGCGGGGCGCGACGCGCTCACCTGGTCCGACCGGCTGGTTCCCGGCCCGGTGACCCGGGTGGAGCTGCGCCTGCCCGATGCGGAGGCCGCGCACCCGCTCTCCCGGCTGGACGCCGGGGTGATCGTCGCGGGTGGGGTCTCGTGCGACCCGACCGAACCGGGCGCCGCCCCGCGTGCCGTGCCACGGGCGGAGTCCGCCGCCCCCCAGGGGCAGCACGCCCAGCAGGCACAGCACGCCGCCCCCCGGATGGAGCCCGCGGTCCCCGAATCCGTCCCGATGTCCGCGCCGCCCGAGCGGTCGGCACCTCCCGCGTGGTCGGCGTCCCCGGAGCCTCCGCCCTACCCCATGGGCCCGGCCGATCCCTACCCGCCGGTCGCCCCGCCCGCGGAGCCGCGGCGCGAGCCGCAGCCGCAGGGGTGGCACTCCGAGCCGATGCCGCAGGGCCCGCTCTCCTCTCCCGGTCACCCGGGTGTGCAGTCCGGCGGTCCCTCCACCGGGCCCGCTCCCGCGGTCGTCCACCACGAGGACATCGACACCGCCATGGCGAGCGGGATCGGCGGCGATCCCATCGACGTGCGCGACCAGCCGTTCGAGTACGAGTTGCTGACACCCGGGGGAGCGCAGCAGCCGGGAGGCGAACCCTCCGCCGCTCCCGCGCCCGGCCCGGCGGCCGAGCCCGAGGCGCGGCCGCTGGTCTACGGGGTCGACTGCAAGAACGACCATTTCAACGACCCTCGCGTCCCCTACTGCGCGGTCTGTGGCATCGCGCTGGTCCAGCGCACCCTCGTCCCCTACAAGGGGCCGCGCCCGCCGCTGGGGGTGCTGCTCCTGGACGACGGCCTGACGCTGCGGCTCGACACCGACTATCTGGTGGGCCGTGACCCCGAGCGGGCTCCCGAGGTGGCGGACGGCTCGGTGCGCGCGGCCAAGGTCACCAGCCCCGACGGCTCGGTCTCCCGCCGTCACCTGCGGGTGGCGCTGGACGGCTGGGACGTCAACCTGGTCGATCTGGGGTCGGTCAACGGCACCCAGATCCAGCCGCCCGGTGACCCCAACTTCTACGACATCCCGCCGAACGAGCCGGTCGCGATCCTGCCCGGCACCACCGTGCGGATCGGCGTCTCACGCACCATGCGCTACGAGTCGCACCGCAACCGCTGAGGAGCACCCCTCGCCTTCTTCGGCGGCACGGCCGTGGGCCGTGCCGCCGATGCGCGTTCAGGGGGATGTGGTCAGGAGCGGAAGGCGCTCCGAGCCCGGGGGCAGGATCGCCGGGCAGGCGTCAGGGCTGCGGGATCGGGGCGCGCAGGGCGGAGACGGCCTCGGCCCAGTCGACAGGGTCGGGGTCCTGCTCGGCGCGAACCAGTAGATGAACGTCTTGGGGGACGTTCGCCGTGTCTGCGGCGAGGACCAGCGCGCCCTCGGGGACCGGGCCCGAGGTGGCCTCCACCCCGAGCTTGGCCAGTCGCTGGGCCAGCGCCGAGGCCCGGTTCCCTCCGGTGACGACGAGGGGACGCCCCCGCAGTGTCGCGAGGCCGAGCGCCACGTGGGCGGCGGCGTCGCCGCCCGAGCCGTGGTGCACCGCCACCGCCACCGGCTCGGAGCCAGGCACGGCCTGCTCGAACATGAACGGCGGCACGGGCATGGCCACGGTCACCACGCGGCAGGTGGCGCCGTCGCGCACATCGGCGTAGCCGGGGATGTCGGCGGGCAGCACCAGCAGGTCAGGATGGGCGCCGGAGACCAGCCCCGGCAGCTCGCCCGCCACGTCCGCGCTGAACCGGCTCACCACCCTGCTGTCCGAGCCGCGCTCGCGGGCCGTGGTGGCCAGTGTCTCCAGCTCGTGAAGGGTCTCGGCCAGCTCGGCCAGCTCCGAGGAGAGGCCGCTGCCGACCTCCAGGCGTCCCGAGGGGTAGGGACGCAGGTGGCCCAGGACCACCTCGGATGGGGTCGACGGGGACGACGGTGACACAGAGAGTGCCAGGGCGGTGGCCAGGCCGACGAGCGGGGCCTGCTCGGCGGGGGGATCGGGTACGACCACCAGCACCCGGTGGGCGGCGGTCACTCCCAGGGCGGCGCGCTCGGCGTCGGCGATGTCGCGGGCCACCCGCCTGTCGGGGTAGAGCCTGCGCACCAGCGGACCGGTCATCGCGGTCGTGACGAGGGCCATGACCACCATCAGCGAGTACAGCTCGTCGTCGAGCACGCCCTTCTGCAGGCCGACGGTGAGGATGACGATCTCGGTGAGTCCTCGCGTGTTGAGCAGGGCCGCGAGCGTCCAGGACTGCCGTCCGGGCAGTCGCTGCGTCCGGGCCGCGGCGTAGGAGCCGAGCAGCTTGCCGCCGATCGCGACGGCCAGGATCGCGGCGAGCGTGCCGAGACTGGACAGGTCGAGCTCGCGCAGGTTGACGTTGAGCCCCGCCACCACGAAGAACATCGGCAACAGCAGCAGCACGGCGAGCTGCTCCAGCCGTTCCAGGATCTCGTGGTTGAGCCGCTCGGCTCCCTCGCGGGGCATCACCGCGCCGAACACGAACGCCCCGAAGATGAAGTGGACGTGCATCCACTCGGTGGCCCAGGCCGACCCGATCAGGCCGATGAGCACCAGCGAGAGCAGTCCGGGCGTGAGCCGCCCGGCCTTCTCGTACGCGGGCACCAGGCGGGCCAGCAGGGGCTTGACCACCAGGAACATCACCAGTGCGTACGGCAGGGCGAGCAGGACCTTCCACTGCCCTTCGGCCTCTCCCGCCCCGGCGATGCCCACGACCACCGCCAGAGCGGTCCAGGCGAGCACGTCGATGACGGCCGCGGAGGCGAGGGCGAGGCCGCCGAGCGTGATGCGCTGCATTCCCCGGTCGGTGAGGATCCTGGCCAGCACGGGGAACGCGGTGGCGGACATCGCCGCCCCCATGAACAGCACGAACGGCAGCGTCCTGTCGCGGCCCACGTGCTCGCCCGCGATGCTGAGCGCGAGCACGCACCCCAGGACGAAGGGCACCACGGTCGAGCCGAGCGCCACCGTCACCGCGATCCGGCCCTTGCCCCTGACCAGCTTCTGGTCCAGCTCCAGGCCGACGACGAACATGAACAGCACGAGGCCGACGTTGGCCAGCGCCTGCAGCGGGGGCCGCATCTCCGGCCCGAACAGCTGGTCACCGATGAGGGGGCCCAGCAGCGTGGGGCCCAGCAGGATGCCCGCCACGATCTCGCCGATGACCGGGGGCTGGCCGAGCTTTCTGGCGAGTGCTCCGAACAGCCGGGCCGCCGCGAGGACGATGACGAGATCGAGCAGGAGCAGATCCATGTGCAGCACTTGCGAGCACGCTTTCCGTATGCAAAGAAAAGCCCCGAGAATGTCGAGGGCGACGTTACCGTGTGGGGGATGTCGCCGCGAACGTCACGTGGGTACGGAGGGAGACCGTTGGTGGAAGGCATCGCCGATTACGAGTTCGTCAGGTCACTGGGGGCGGGCAACCACGGCGAGTTCTACTTGGCGAAGAGGCCGGAACGGTTGCCCGTCGAGGCTGACCTGGTCGCGGTGAAGGTGGTGGGCGGCACCGGGAGCGACGCGTTCCGCCGTGCCACGAGGGAGTTGAAGGCGTTCGCCGCGGTGCGCTCCCCGTACCTTGTGCGGCTCTACGACGCCGGCCAGCAGGGCGGGGTGTTCTACTACTCGATGGAATACCTGCCGGGTGGCTCGCTGGCGCGTCCCGCGGAGCGTCCCTCGCGTGAGCGGGTGCTGCGCGCGGTCGCCTGCGTGTCCCACGCGGCGCAGGCGCTGCACGAGGAGGGCATCGTTCACCGCGACATCCGTCCCGGCAACGTGCTGCTCACCGAGGACGGTGGCAAGCTCTCCGACCTCGGCCTGTCGCAGGTGCTGATGCCTGGTGCGACGGTGACCGGGATGGGGGACATCGGCTCGGTGGAGTTCACCGACCCCACGCTGCTGCAGGGGGAGACCCCCACCCCCGGGGGCGATGTGTGGTCGTTGGGCGCGACACTGCACTGGGCGGTGAGCGGCAACGGTCTTTACGGGGAGCTGCCCACCCACGACCCGCTGCTCACTCTGCGCAAGGTGTACAGCGCGACGCCGTCGATCCACCCGAGCCTGGAACCGGAGCTGTCGGACCTGGTCCAGGCGTGCCTCGGCGACGCGGCCAAGCGGCCCACCGCCAGGGGAGTGGCCGACCGGCTCTACGCCCTGCTGGCCTGAGAGTCCCGCGGCCTTGGGAGGTCCCCGCCGGTCCGGGACGCTCCGCGGGTGCCGGCCCTGAGGGTTCCGGGCCGGTGGCTGTCCGGCCGCCCGGCGCGTCCTCCGGCGAGCGCGGGGTGCCTCGTCCGAGGATCGGGCAGGACCGTGAGGCCGTGCGGGCCTACCCGCCGGTGGGACGCAGGCGGTCGAGCTCGGCGTCGAGCATCCGTTCCAGGCGCGCGGTGTCGAGCCTGTCGGGATAGAGCAGGTGGTGCGCGCTCAGTCCGTCGACGAGGGCGAGCAGCCGCTCGGTGACGTCGTCGAGGTCGTCGGCGGCGGTGATCTCTCCGTCGGCGGCCGCCGCGCCGAGCAGGCTGCGTACCAGGTAGCGCAGTTCCTCGGCCTCGGCGCGCTGCGTCTCCAGCATCGCCGGGCTGGTCAGGCTGCGGCTCCAGAAGCCGATCTCCAGCCCGCTCTCGCGGGCGCGCTCGTCGTCCAGCGGGAGATTGTCGAGGAGGAGTTCGCGTAGCGCGGCCAGGCCGGTGAGACCGGTCAGCTTGCCGCGCAGGCGTTCCACGATGCGCCGGTGCGAGGAGCGCAGCGCCGACAGCATGATGTCGTCCTTGTCGGTGAAGTAGTGGGTGAGCACGCCGTTGGAGTAACCGGCCTCCCTGGCGATGGCCCGGGTCGTGGCGGCCTCGATGCCCTCGCGCAGGATGACGCGGCGCGCGGCCTCCACGACCTCCTCGCGGCGCTCGCCGTGATTGACGATCTTCGGCACCTCGCTCCTCCCTGAACGGATTCGTTGACATTTTAGTCGGTCGCCCGTCTATTATCCGCTGAAGACATGAGGAGGACTCGATATGACCGTCGTCACCCTCGGTGCGCACATCGTGGACGTGCTCGCCAGACCGGTGGAGTCGATCCCCGCCGGCCAGGACACCCACCTGCTGGAGCAGATCCGTGTCACCGCCGCGGGCGCCGCCGCCGCGACCGCCGTCGACCTGGCCGCGCTCGGCGTCCCGGTGGCCTCGGTGGGGGCGATCGGGGACGACGAGCTCGGCGACCTGCTCGTCATGATGATGGGGCGGCGTGGGGTCGACGTGACCGGGATCGTCCGCAGGCAGGGGGAGCAGACCGCCGCCTCGATCCTGCCGATCCGCCCCGACGGCGGGCGCCCGTCCTTCCACGTTCCCGGCGCGAACCTGGGGCTGTCCACCGCGGACGTCGCCCGTGAGACCGTCCTCGGCGCGCGGGTCGTGCACCTGGGCGGCATGGACGTCACCTGGGGCCTGTACGACCCCGCGTTCTTCGCGCTGCTGGACGAGGCGCGAGCGGCGGGCACGATCGTCACCATGGACCTGCTGTCCAACATGCCGGATCTCATGCAGGGGGTTCGCGTCTTCCTTCCTCATGTCGACTACCTCCTGCCCAACGAGGAGCAGGCACTGCTGATGAGCGGCGCCGGTGAGGCGGGGGATGTGGAGGAGGCCGCGAACGCACTGCTGGCGCAGGGGGCCTCGGCCGTCCTGGTCACGCTCGGCGCGGACGGGAGCCTGATCGCCGACGCGAAGGGCGTCACCCGCGTTCCCGCCCTCGACGTCCCCGTGGTCGACACCACCGGCTGCGGCGACGCCTACTGCGCCGGGTTCGTCGCGGGTCTGGTCGACGGCCGTGACGTGGCCGGTGCCGCGAGGCTCGGCACCGCGCTGGCCGCCCGGGTCGCCGGGGGCCTGGGCTCGGACGCGGGTCTGGACGGTGCGAGGGAGCTACGGGACGAGAAGTGACCCCGCCGTTCACGCACCCCGGCCCCGCGGCCGTACGGACGGCGGGGTTCGGCCGCGGAGCCGCCGAACCCATCCAGACATGACCAGAGACGAAAGGACGGCGCATGTCCATCGACGCCAAACTCAGGGAGCGGGCCGCCAAGGTCGTCCCCGGCGGCATGTACGGCCATCTCAACGCGGCCCTGCACGGTCCCGCCTATCCGCAGTTCTTCGTCGGGGGAGAAGGATGCCGCCAACGTGACGCCGACGGACGTGAGTACGTCGATCTCATGTGCTCGTGGGGACCCGTCGTGCTCGGTCACCGTCATCCCGCCGTCGAGGGCGCCGTCGCCGCACAGCTCGCCGCGGGCGACTGCCTCAACGGTCCCGGTCCCGTCTACGTGGAGCTCGCCGAGCTGCTGGTGGAGACCGTCCCGCAGGCCGACTGGGTGATGTTCTCCAAGAACGGCACCGACGCCACCACCCAGGCACTGATGGTCGCCCGCGCCGCCACCGGCAGGACCAAGGTCCTCATGGCGCACGGCGCCTATCACGGGGCCGACCCGTGGTGCACGCCCAGCCCGGCGGGGACCACCCCCAACGAGCGTGCCGACCTGGTCGAGTTCACCTACAACGACCTCGCCGGTGTCGAGGCCGCCGCGGCCCAGGCGGAGGGCGACGTCGCCGCGATCATCGTGACGCCGTTCAAGCACGACTCGTTCGAGGACCAGGAACTCGTCGCCGCGGAGTTCGCCCGGGGGGTGCGGGCCCTGGCCGACCGGATCGGGGCCGCTCTGGTGATCGACGACGTGCGCGGGGGCTGGCGGATCGACCTGGGCGGTTCCTGGGAACCCCTGGGCGTGCGCCCCGATCTGTACGCCTTCAGCAAGGCCATGGCCAACGGCCACCCGATCGCCGCGGTCACCGGTGTGGATTCCCTGCGCGGGCCCGCCCAGACGCTCTACTCCACCGGCTCCTTCTGGTTCAACGCCGCCCCGATGGCCGCGGCCAAGGCCACGATCGAGACGTTGCGCGCCATCGACGGCATCGCCCTGATGGAGCGCGCGGGCACCCGCCTGCGTGAGGGCCTGGCCGCCCAGGCGGCCTCGCACGGCTTCACGGTCAACCAGACGGGGCCGGTGCAGATCCCGTGGCTCTCCTTCGAGGGCGACGCGACGCTGGACAAGGGCATGTTCTGGGCCGCGGCCTGCCTGGAGGAGGGGGTCTACCTCCACCCGTGGCACAACTGGTTCCTGTCCGCGGCCCACACCGACGCCGACATCGATCGGGCACTCCAGGGCACCGACGCCGCCTACGCCAAGCTCAGGGCACGCTTCGGCGCCGACTGAGCCCCGGCCGGGGCCTTCCTGATGGGCCGGATGTTTGGGATCGCCCGCGACCTCCGGGGCGGTGCACGGCCGGTGCCTGGAGTCGCGGGCGTGACGATCCGGCCCCGATCGACCCGCGGCGGACGATCACCGCGGGTCGATCGGGGCCGGCGCTCGGGCGTCGTCCAGGCTAGCGCCGGACGTCGTCTCGCAGGCGAGACCACTGCAGGTCGTCCAGGCGTGTGCCGTCCGGGCCGGGCAGCATCCCACGCAGCAGCGCCTCGCGGGTGAAGCCCGCGCGTTCCAGCACGCGGTGCGAGGCGACGTTGCCGGGAGAGGTGCCCGCGATGATCCTGGCCAGGGGGGTGTGCTCGAAGACCCAGCCGACCAGCAGGTTCACCGCCCTGGTGGCGAAGCCCCTGCCACGGAACTCCGGTCGCAGGCTGTAGCCCGTCATCGCCTGCCCCAGCGGGGGGATCACCCCGGTGAGCTGGATGTCCCCGGCGAACGCGCCCGTCGCGGCGTCCAGGATCGCGACCTCGGCGCCCCTGCCCGCCAGCCAGTTCGCGCCCGCGGTACGGCAGCGCTCCTCGACCTTCTCGAATGTGGAGGGTTCGGAAGGGACGCTGTACCTCATGACGTCGGGAAGGTTCCGCAGCGCCAGGTAGTCGGCGGTGTCGGAGAGGGTGAGCCGCCTGAGCCGTACGACCCCGTCGGTGAGCGATCCGCCGGGGAACTCCGGCAGCAGGGACGGCACGCGCTCGCCGGAGTCGCCGCGCAGGCGCGCGAAGCCCACCAGGTCGTGCCGGGTGCCGTCACGCTGTTCCTCGGCCCCGCGCCGCACGCCCTCGTGGTGGAACCCCGCGGCGAGGGCGACCCGCTGGCTGGCCAGATTCTCCACGTTGGCGAGCAGTTCGACGCGCTCGACCCCGTGGCGGAACCCCCACGCGGTCAGCGCGGCGGTGGCGGCCGTGGCCACCCCGCGGCCCCGCGCCCAGGGGGCGACCAGGTAGCCGATCTCGATGCCCCCGCGAGGACGGGCCATGAGGCCGATGTTGCCCAGCCACTCGTCCGTCGTCGCGTCCGCGATCGCGAACGGGGCACCTCCTGTCTGCCACTCCTGGTGGCACCGCTCCATGTACTCAAGGGCGTCGTCCCGGGTGTACGGCACGGGAACGAGAGGGAGGAAGCGGACGATCTCCGGGTCGGCGCAGGCCCGGGTGATCGCCTCGGCGTCGGCCGGGGCGAGCGGCCTCAGGACAACGGGGCCGGCCGGAATCACATCATGGGAAAACACCCCATAACAGCTACCAGGTGCCCTCTTATGACGGCGAATCAATTTGCGGACGACCTACGCCCCCTCCGCCCTGCCCGCTCCCTTCTGCGATCTCTCCCGTCTCGCCCTCCCGGCGCCCCGAGGTTCGCGCCCGTCCTGCCCGGGGGCCGTGTTCCGGGCCGCCCTCGGACGGCCGAGGACACCGCCGCGCGCCGATAACCTTGCGGTCATGGGTTTTCGCAGGCATGGGCCGTTTCAGGCCGGGGATCAGGTTCAGCTCACCGACCCCAAGAACAAGCGTCACACGGTGACGTTGAAGGAAGACGGCGTGTTCCACACGCACAAGGGCGGGATCCCGCACAGTGAGCTGATCGGCCGGCCTGAGGGCTCGGTGGTGCGTTCGTCCGGCGGCACCCAGTATCTGGCCTTCAGGCACCTCCTTCAGGACTACACGCTGTCCATGCCGCGAGGCGCGGCGGTGATCTATCCCAAGGACTCGGCCCAGATCGTGGCCATGGCCGACATCTTCCCCGGTGCCCGGGTGGTGGAGGCGGGTGTCGGTTCCGGCGCGCTCACCTGTTTCCTGCTGCGCGCCATCGGCTCCGAGGGCACCCTCACCTCCTACGAGCGGCGTCAGGACTTCGCCGAGGTCGCCACCAAGAACGTGGAGAAGTTCTACGGCGGTCCGATGAAGCAGTGGCGCCTGGTGGTCGGCGACTTCGTCGAGGCTCTGGACGAGAGCGACGTCGACCGGATCATCCTGGACATGCTCGCCCCGTGGGAATGTGTGGACGCCGCGGCCCGGGCACTCACGCCCGGCGGCGTGATCTGCTGTTATGTCGCGACCACGACCCAGCTCTCACGTACGGTCGAAACTCTGCGGGAGCACGGGAGTTTCACCGAGCCCCATGCGTGGGAGACCCTGGTTCGTGACTGGCATGTCGAGGGACTGGCAGTGCGGCCCGACCACAGGATGGTCGGCCACACCGGGTTTCTGGTCACGGCCCGTCGCATGGCCGACGGGGTGACGCCACCACCTCGACGTAGACGTCCGGCGAAGGGGGCACATGGCGAGGAGTCCGCGACTTCCACGTCTTCCGCCACATGATGACGATTCGGCCACGACGGTCCGTCTGAGCGTGACACGGGAGCAGACCTTCGTGTTCTTATACTTCTAGGACTAAAACCCCCAAAAGGGATTAATTACCGCGCACTTAATGTAGTCACATGAACACCGCTCAGCCAGGTAAGGGACAGCCCTTAGATGGGTAGGGTTTTGAGTAGTCGGTCTCGACTGGGAAGGAGGTGACGCCGTGGCAGCTCGCGACGACGCTGAAGCTCGTGCCGCGCAGCGCGAACGGGAGGTCGCCGACCTCACAACACAGGTCTCCTTCCTGCAGGAGGAGATCACCGCGTTGCGTCGGAAGCTGACGGAGTCTCCCCGGCAGGCCAGGATTCTCGAAGAGCGTCTCCATGACGTGCAGGCGAACCTCGCGGCCGTAACCGGCCAGAACGAGCGTCTGGTGGCCACCCTCAAGGAGGCCAGAGACCAGATTGTCGCCCTGAAGGAGGAGGTAGACCGGCTGGCGCAACCGCCATCCGGGTTCGGTGTGTTCCTCGAAGCCAGAGAAGACGGCACGGTGGAGGTCTTCACCGGTGGCCGCAAACTCAGGGTGAACGTGAGCCCCGCGGTGGAGGTCGAGTCGCTGAAGCGTGGCCAGGAGGTCATGCTCAACGAGGCGCTCAACGTCGTCGAGGCCCTCGGTTTCGAGGACCTCGGTGAGATCGTGATGCTCAAGGAGCTCCTTGAGGACGGCCGGCGTGCGCTGGTGATCTCACACGCCGACGAGGAGCGGGTGGTGAAGCTCGCCGAGTCGCTGCTGGACCAGCCGATCCGGGCGGGTGACTCCCTGCTGCTCGAACCACGCTCGGGCTACGTCTACGAGCGCATCCCCAAGTCCGAGGTCGAGGAGCTCGTCCTGGAGGAGGTGCCCGACATCTCCTACGAGGAGATCGGCGGGCTCATGCGGCAGATCGAGCAGATCCGGGACGCCATCGAGCTCCCGTACCTGCACGCCGACCTCTTCCGCGAGCACAAGCTCCGCCCGCCCAAGGGTGTCCTGCTCTACGGGCCGCCCGGCTGCGGTAAGACCCTCATCGCGAAGGCCGTCGCCAACTCCCTGGCCAAGCAGGTCGCGGAGAAGACCGGCCAGTCCGGCAAGAGCTTCTTCCTCAACATCAAGGGTCCCGAGCTTCTCAACAAGTACGTCGGCGAGACCGAGCGGCACATCCGCCTGGTCTTCCAGCGGGCTCGCGAGAAGGCCTCCGAGGGGACCCCGGTGATCGTGTTCTTCGACGAGATGGACTCGATCTTCCGGACCCGAGGCTCGGGCGTCTCCTCCGACGTCGAGAACACCATCGTTCCCCAGCTCCTGTCGGAGATCGACGGTGTCGAGGGTCTGGAGAACGTCATCGTGATCGGCGCCTCCAACCGCGAGGACATGATCGACCCGGCGATCCTGCGGCCGGGCCGCCTGGACGTCAAGATCAAGATCGAGCGGCCGGACGCCGAGGCGGCCAAGGACATCTTCTCCAAGTACCTCATCCCGGAGCTCCCGCTCCACACCGAGGATCTCTCCGAACACGGCTCCAACCGCCAGGAGACGATCTCCGGCATGATCCAGCGGGTCGTCGAGCGGATGTACACCGAGAGCGAGGAGAACCGCTTCCTCGAGGTGACCTACGCCAACGGCGACAAGGAGGTCCTGTACTTCAAGGACTTCAACTCCGGCGCGATGATCCAGAACATCGTCGACCGGGGCAAGAAGATGGCGATCAAGCAGTTCCTGGAGACCGGACAGAAGGGCCTGCGGATCCAGCATCTGCTGGCGGCCTGCGTGGACGAGTTCTCCGAGAACGAGGACCTGCCCAACACCACCAACCCCGACGACTGGGCCCGCATCTCCGGCAAGAAGGGCGAGCGGATCGTCTACATCCGCACCCTCGTGACGGGCAAGCAGGGCACGGAGGCCGGACGCTCCATCGACACGGTGGCCAACACCGGTCAGTACCTGTAACCACGTGTGACCGGCGGCGCGGTTCCCCTCGCGGGGCCGCGCCGTCGGCGTCGCCATGTCTGCCGCGACACACTCGACAGCCTGTGGCTTTTGTCGTGTTTAAACCTTTTTGTCCTCGGGGGGTCGGCTCTCCTTTCACAGCCGCCCCAGAAATGGCCGGAAATAGACAGCCGTCACGGGGAACCCGAATGATCGAGACGCCGTCCAAGTGGCGTGCGTGAACATTCCGGTCCGGCCGCCCGGTGAACGGCACGGGGTCTCGCGAGGCGCTTCGGGGAAGTGGCCGCCTCGCCGAACTCGATCTCCTGCGCTTCCTCGCCGCCATCGCGGTGCTCGCCTTCCACTACTTCATCGCCTTCGCCTCGGTGTGGGGCGACCGCCCTGCCGAACTGTTCCCGGCGATCTCCACCGTCTCCGGGCTCGGCATCCTCGGCGTCGAGCTGTTCTTCATGATCAGCGGGTTCGTGATCCTGATGAGCATCTGGGGGCGGAGCCTGGGGGCGTTCGCCCTTTCCCGGCTGGTGCGGCTCTACCCCGCCTACTGGGTCAGCGTGGCCGTCACCGCCGCGGTGTACGGGTTGACCGCCGCCACGGCCCTGGACCCCAAGCTCAGCCTCGGCGAGTACGGGATCAACCTCACGATGCTCCAGCGGGCCCTCGGCGTCTACGACGCCAACGGCGTCTACTGGTCGCTCTGGGTGGAACTCCGCTTCTACGTACTGATCTCGATCCTGGTGATCTTCGGGGTGACGCTCAACCGCTGCCTGGTCTTCATGGGCGTCTGGCTGCTGGCGGCCGGGTTCTTCGCCGGGAGCGACGAGGCGTGGGTCGAGCTCGTGGTCATGCCCAAGTACGCGGCGTACTTCGTCGGCGGCATGGCGTTCTTCCTGATGACGAGGTTCGGTCCCAGGCTCGTCCTGTGGTGCCTGGCCGGGATCAGCGGCGGCCTGGCCGTGAGCGCGGCGATCGACCGGGTGGCCGGGCGCGTCGAGAAGGTCGGCTACGCCGCGATGCCCGTGCCCGAGTGGGCCGTGGTCGCCACCGTGGTCGGTTTCTACGTGCTCATGGCCATGGTGGCGCTGGGATGGCTGGGATGGCTGCGCTGGCGCGGCCTGGTCGTCCTGGGCGCGCTCACCTACCCGCTCTACCTGTTCCACACCCCGGCCGCGGTCCTGATCGTCCCCGCGCTGCGGGACGTGCTGCCGCCCCCGCTGACCGCCCTGGTCACGGTGCTGGCCGCGACGGCGTTCTCCTATCTGGTGTACCGGGTGGCCGAGCGTCCGCTTCAGGAGTTCGTCAAATCCGTGCGGCGGAGAAGGGCCGCATCCCCGTCTCCGTCACAGCTCCCCGCGCTCTCCTCGATCCCCCTCGCAACGGGCGAAAAGGCTTCGGTGCCATAACTGTCCGACCACCGGGCATAGTGAAGGGTCTAGGGTCGGGAATAGATACCACGGAGAGAAACAGTCCCTGACGAACAGAGGGTGCGCATGACGGTACGGCGGGTGATGGGCATCGAGACCGAATACGGCATCTCCGTGCCCGGACAGCCGGGGGCCAACGCGATGGTGACCTCCTCTCAGGTCGTGAACGCCTATCTGGCGGCCTCGGCCGCCAGGGCACGGCGCGCGCGATGGGACTTCGAGGAGGAGAACCCGTTGCGGGACGCACGGGGGTTCGACCTCGCGCGGGAGGTGGCGGACCAGAGCCAGCTGACCGACGAGGACCTCGGCCTGGCGAACGTGATTCTCACCAACGGGGCCCGGTTGTACGTGGACCACGCCCATCCCGAATACTCCACACCCGAGTGCACCAATCCTCGGGCGGCGGTGATCTGGGACAAGGCGGGCGAACGGGTGATGCACGACGCGGCGGTTCGCGCCTCGGCGATGCCGGCCAACGCCCCGATCCAGCTCTACAAGAACAACACCGACAACAAGGGCGCCTCCTACGGCTGCCATGAGAACTACCTCATGCGCCGGGCCACCTCGTTCGCCGACATCGTCAGGCACCTGACGCCGTTCTTCGTCTCCCGGCAGGTCGTCACCGGCGCGGGCAAGGTCGGCATCGGTCAGGACTCACGGGGCGAGGGCTTCCAGATCAGCCAGCGGGCCGACTTCTTCGAGGTCGAGGTGGGGCTGGAGACGACGCTCAAGCGGCCGATCATCAACACCCGGGACGAACCCCACGCCGACCCGGAGAAATACCGTCGCCTGCACGTCATCATCGGTGACGCCAACATGTCGGAGATCTCGACCTACCTGAAGCTGGGGTCCACCGCGCTCGTCCTGGCGATGATCGAGGACGGCTACTTCACCCGAGACCTCGCCGTGGACAACCCCGTCCAGGCCCTGCGCGCGGTCTCACACGACCCCACGCTCAAGTACGAGATCTCCATGCGCGACGGCCGCAAGCTGACGGCGGTGCAGCTCCAGATGGAATACCTGGAGCTCGCGCGCAAGTATGCCGAGGAGCGCAGCGCCAACGGCCTGGACGAGCCCACCAAGGACATCCTGGAGCGCTGGGAGTCGGTCCTCACCCGCCTGGCGGAGGATCCGATGCAGCTGTCCGGCGAGCTCGACTGGGTGGCCAAGCTGGAGCTTCTGGAGGGATACCGGACCCGTGACGGCCTTCCCTGGTCGCATCCGCGTCTGCAGCTCGTCGATCTCCAGTACTCCGACATCCGTCCCGACCGAGGACTCTACAACCGGCTGGTCGCCCGGGGCCGCATGCAGCGCCTGGTCACCGAGGAGGAGGTGCAGAGGGCCATCGAGGTGCCGCCCAACGACACCCGGGCCTACTTCCGAGGCCGCTGCCTGAGCCAGTACAGCGAGTCGGTGGCCGCGGCCTCCTGGGACTCGGTCATCTTCGACATCCCCGGCCGTGAGTCGCTGCAGCGCGTCCCCACCCTTGAGCCGCTGCGCGGCACCAAGGCCCACGTGGGAGAGCTGTTCGACCGCTGCCGTACCGCCGCTGAGCTGGTGACGGCGCTCACCGGCGAGCAGTGACGTCCTGAGCGGGGCCTGAGAAGGGCCTGAGAGGGGGAGGCGGCCCGGCCGGGCCACCTCCCCCTCTTCGCGCCTACCGGATCCCGTCAAACCGGACACCTGGATTGACGGGGGACGGAGAATCGGGATACGTTCCGGGTGCTTTGTGGCGGTGCGAGGGAAATCCGGTGAAATTCCGGTGCGGTCGCGCCACTGTAATCCGGCCCGCGAGGGCCGGGAGCCAGGTCACACTCGGCCGCCACCGACCTACGAAAAGGGACGCGTCAATCCCGGAGGAGGTGGCCGTGAGCCAGATCTCGGCACCGCACACCCAGCCCATCCCATGGCACTCGCTCACCCGCTGGCTGCTCGCCGTACCGGCGCTGCTGCTTCTCGCCTATCTGGTCACCTTCGACCAGGGGGCGATCTCCCAGGCGGGAAACTACCTGCACGAACTCATGCACGACGGGCGTCACCTGCTCGGCGTACCGTGCCACTGAGCCGCAGGTGATCTCCAAACTCATCGTCCGGGGCCTCGTCGCCGGACTGCTCGCAGGGCTGCTCGCGGCCGTCTTCGCCTACACCGTCGGCGAACCACGCATCGACCAGGCCATCGCGCTCGAGGAGGCGGCCGCGGCCGCCTCCTCGGCCGAACCACACGACGACACCGGGACCGCCGCCCACTCCCACGGTGAGGAGGAGGCCCTCGTCAGCAGGGACGGGCAGCGTTTCGGGCTCTTCCTCGCCCTCGGCCTGTACGGCCTGGCGATCGGGGGCCTGTTCTCCCTCGTCTACGCGGCCGTACGCGGCCGGGCGGGACCTCGCTCGGAACCGGTGCTCGCGGTCACGCTCGCCGCCGCCGCGTTCACCTCCGTCGTCCTCATCCCTTTCATGAAATATCCCGCCAACCCACCGGCGGTCGGTGACCCGGAGACGATCGACCAGCGCACCGTGCTCTATCTGGTCGCCGTGGCCATCGGGATCCTCGCCGTCGCCGCCGGCACCGCCGCCCACCGCTACGCCTCGCGGAGTGAACCGTGGGTGCGCTGGCTGTCGGCGGGCGCCGCCTTCCTGGTCCCCGTCGTCGCGGCCTGGATCCTCCTGCCGGAGATCTCGGAGGTGCCCCAGGGCTTCCCCGCCGATCTCCTGTGGGACTTCCGGATCGCCTCGATAGGAACCCAGGCGGTCTTCTGGGCCGGTGTCGGCGCGCTCTTCGCCTTCGCCGCCCGCAGGCGCGGCCCGGTGTGACGACCCCCTCGGGGGTCACCCGCCTGCTCCTGGTCTGCCACGCCTCCACCTCGGCGACGGCGCGGGCCGCGTTCCCCGTCGACGAACCACTCGACGAACGCGGCCTGCGCCGGGCCGAGAGGATGGCGCGGCACCTCGGCTGGGCAGACCCCGGTTCAGCGGCCTGCCCGGCCGAGCTGCGCTGCGTCCAGACGGCGGCGGCGCTCGGCCTGCGGGCGGAGCACGACCCGCTGCTCGCCGACTGCGACCACGGCCGCTGGAGTGGCATGACGCTCGGCGAGGTCGAGGCCGCGGAGCCCGAGGCGCTCGCCTCCTGGCTCGGCGATCCGGGCGCGGCGCCGCACGGCGGGGAGTCGATCACCGCGCTCCTCGCCAGGGTTTCCGGCTGGCTCGCCGTCCGTACTCCCGGCAGGGCCGTCGCGATCACCCATCCGGCGGTCATCCGTGCCGCGGTCGTCCACGTCCTTGGCGCCCCCGCCCGCTCCTTCTGGCGCGTCGACGTCGCGCCGCTGGCCCGGGTGGCACTCACCGGGCGCGGCGGGCGCTGGCGGCTCAGCCACCTCCCCTGACGGCGCGACCACCCGACCACGTGAATGCGAAGGAGATCCCAAGGTGCGCAACCCCCGCTATCCCTTCACCGCGATCGTGGGGCTGGAGGACCTGAAACTCGCGCTGATCCTCAACGCGGTCTCCCCCCGCGTCGGGGGAGTACTGGTCAGAGGGGAGAAGGGCACCGCCAAGTCCACGATCGTGCGGGCGCTGGCCGCTCTCCTGCCGCCTGTCGAGGTGGTGACCGGTTGCCGGTTCTCCTGCGACCCCGCCGCCCCCGACCCCGGCTGCCCCGACGGGCCACACGGGTCACACGGGTCACACGGGGCCCCCGAGGGGCCGGCGGCCCGGTCCATCAGACCCGCCCGCCTGGTCGAGCTGCCCGTCGGCGCCTCCGAGGACCGCCTCGTCGGCTCCCTCGACATCGAGCGGGCCCTCACCGAGGGCGTGAAATCCTTCGAACCCGGTCTCCTCGCGGGCGCCCACCGGGGTGTCCTGTACGTCGACGAGGTCAACCTTCTCCACGACCACCTGGTGGACCTGCTGCTCGACGCCGCGGCCCTCGGCACCTGCTACGTCGAGCGCGAGGGGGTGTCGGTACGGCACGCCGCCCGGTTCCTGCTGGTCGGGACGATGAACCCCGAGGAGGGGGAGCTGCGCCCGCAACTGCTCGACCGCTTCGGGCTGACCGTTGAGGTAAGGGCCTCGCGGGAGGCGTCCCAGCGGGCGGAGGTGGTCCGGCGCCGTCTGGCCTTCGAGGCCGACCCCGCCGCGTTCGCCGCCGCCTGGTCGGACGAGGATCGGGCGCTGGCCACGCGCATCGCCGAGGCCCGAGCCGGGGTCGCCCAGGTCGTCCTGCCGGAGGCGGCGTTGCTCAAGATCGCCACCGTCTGCGCGGGCTTCGAGGTGGACGGGCTCCGGGCCGACCTGGTCACCGCCGGCGCGGCGATCGCGCACGCCGCCTGGCAGGGCCGCACCTCCGTCACCGCCGACGACGTCCGGGAGGCGGCCAGGCTCGCGCTCCCGCACCGCCGTCGCCGTGACCCCTTCGACGCGCCAGGCCTGGACGAGTCCAGGCTCCAGGATCTCCTGGACAGGATCCCCGACGACCCCGGACCCGATCCTGACGGCCCCCAGGGGCCGGACGACCCCGGCGGCCCCGATCCCGGCAGAGACGAGGGAGGCCCGGAACCCGTATCCGGCGGCTCCGAGGCCGGGGACGCCACCTCGGACGACCCGGGCGGCTCCGGAGGGCACGACGGCGGGGACGCCTCCCCGCACGGGGCCGCCGACGCCCGGGACACCCCCGGCGCCGAGGCGGGGGAGGCTCAGGCCGCGAAACCCCGGGAACCGTCGGAGGCGACCGGGGGAGCACCGGCCCGCGAGCAGATCGTCGACGCCGAGCCCGGGAGCGGGAACAGGCTGTTCACCGTCCCGGGCGTCGGCGCCGGAGCTCCCGGGCGCCGGTCACGCGCCAGGACACCCCTGGGCCGTACCACGGGCGCCAGGGTCCCCGAGGGCCACACCGGCTCCCTCCACCTGCGGGCCACCATCGGCGCCGCCGCCCCGTACCAGGTCGCGCGGGGCAGGAACGGGCCAGGACTGCTGCTGCGCCGCGGCGATCTCAGGGAGGCGGTCCGCGAGGGCCGCGAGGGCAACCTGGTGCTGTTCGTCGTGGACGCGAGCGGTTCGATGGCCGCCAGGCAGCGCATGCGCGCGGTCAAGACAGCGGTGCTCGGCCTGCTCCTCGACGCCTACCAGCGCCGCGACAAGGTCGGGCTCGTCACCTTCCGCGGCGCCCGTGCCGACCTGGTCCTGCCGCCCACCTCCTCCGTCGAGGCCGGCGCGGCCCGGCTGCGCGAGCTTCCCACCGGAGGCCGGACCCCGCTGGCCGCCGGTCTGCTGCGGGCCGCCGAGGTGCTCAGGGTCGAACGCCTGCGCGACCCGTCCAGACGCCCGCTGGTGGTCCTGGTCACCGACGGGCGGACCACCTCGGGAACCGCCGAGGAGTCCCAGCGCGCGGCGGGACTGCTGGCCGGGGTGGCGGGCGTGGTGGTCGACTGCGAGGGCGGGCCCGTGCGCCTCGGCCTCGCCGCCTCCCTGGCGGCGAGGATGGGCGCGGAGACCGTACGCCTCGACGAACTCACCGACCTGGCCGGGATGGTCCGGGAGAGGCGCGGCGCCGCGTGACCGCGAAGGTCCGAGGCCGGTGAGTACGGCGAGAAGGCCGTACCAGATGACGGTGCCGGATGACAGTGACACGACAGTGAGGGGAGGGCGACGATGCCGCAGGGCAGACCCGTCAGCGTGCCCGAGGACGGCCTGACCACCAGACAGCGCCGCACCCGGCCGCTGCTGATCGTCCACACGGGACCGGGCAAGGGCAAGTCCACCGCGGCCTTCGGTCTGGCCCTGCGCGCCTGGAACCAGGGCTGGCCGATCGGGGTCTTCCAGTTCGTCAAGTCCGCCAAGTGGCGCATCGGAGAGGAGCGGGCGCTGCGGGTGCTCGGCGACTCCGGTGAGGGCGGGCCGGTCTCCTGGCACAAGATGGGCGAGGGCTGGTCCTGGATCCAGCGTCCCGGCAGCGAGGAGGACCACGCCGCCGACGCCCGCGAGGGCTGGGAGCAGATCAGACGCGACCTCGCCGCCGAGACGTTCCGCCTGTACGTGCTGGATGAGTTCACGTACCCGATGAAGTGGGGCTGGATCGACGTCGAGGAGGTGGTCGAGACCCTGCGCGGACGGCCGGGAAGCCAGCACGTCGTCGTCACCGGCCGCGACGCCGACCCCCGGCTGCTCGCCGCCGCCGACCTCGTCACGGAGATGGGTAAGATCAAACACCCCATGGACGCGGGGCAGAAGGGGCAGAAGGGCATCGAATGGTAGCCCGGATCGTGATCGCGGCCCCCGCCTCAGGAGCGGGTAAGACGACCGTGGCGACCGGCCTGATGGCGGCCCTCGCCCGCCGGGGCATGGCGGTGTCCCCGCACAAGGTGGGGCCCGACTACATCGACCCCGGCTACCACGCCATGGCCACCGGCCGCCCCGGACGCAACCTCGACCCGTTCCTGGTGGGGGAGGACCTCGTCGCCCCCCTCTTCCTGCACGGCGCGGCGGGGGCGGACATCGCGGTCGTCGAGGGCGTGATGGGCCTGTACGACGGCGCGGGCTCCACCGAGTTCGCCTCCACCGCGCACGTCGCCAGGCTGCTCGGGGCCCCGGTGGTCCTGGTCGTGGACGCCGCCAGGCAGAGCCGCTCCGTCGCGGCGCTGGTGCACGGGTTCGCCTCCTACGACACCCGGATCAGGCTCGGCGGAGTGATCCTCAACCGGGTCGGCTCCGAGCGGCACGAGGCCGTCTGCCGCGAGGCGCTCGCCGAGAGCGGCGTCCCGGTGCTCGGGGCGATCCGTCGCAGCGACGCCGTCACCGCCCCCTCCAGGCACCTGGGCCTGGTTCCCGTCGCCGAGCGCCGCCCCCAGGCCGCCGGTGCCCTGGACGCCGTCGCGGACCTGGTCGCCGCCTCCTGCGACCTGGAGGAACTCCTGCGACTCGCCCGCGGCGCGCCGCCGCTGCCCGCCGTCCCGTGGACTCCCGGACCGCCCGCCGCTCCCGTCACGAGGATCGCGGTCGCCGGAGGGCGGGCCTTCACCTTCGGCTACACCGAGCAGGCCGAGCTGCTGGCGGCGGCGGGAGCCGAGATCGTCCCCTTCGACCCGCTCGTCGACGAGGCCCTCCCCGAGGGGACTCGCGGGATCGTGATCGGAGGCGGCTTCCCTGAGGTCCACGCGGCCGAGCTGTCGGCCAACGAGCCGCTGCGCGACCAGGTCGCCGCGTTCGAGGGGCCGATCTCGGCCGAGTGCGCGGGCCTGCTGTATCTCTCCAGGAGTCTGGACGGCAGGCCGATGTGCGGGCTCCTCGACGTCGAGGCCAGGATGACCGGCACTCTCACCCTCGGCTACCGCGACGCGGTGGCCGTCCGTGACTCGCCGCTCACCAGGGACGGCGAGCGCTACCGGGGCCACGAGTTCCACCGCACCGCGGTCGAGCCCGTCCCCGACCGGCCGCTGTTCCGCTGGCGCGGTGGCGCCGACGGGTTCGCCGACGACCGGATCACCGCCTCCTACCTGCACCTGCACTGGGCCGGCAGTCCCCATCTGGCCTCCAGGTTCGTCGAGGCCTGCCGCCGGGTCCCGGCCGTCTGACAACCCCCCCGCGGTTCGAGCCGGTTCGTGAGCCGGAAATCCCGGCATCCGGCCTTCCCGTTACCTCCACCGGCCTTTATCCGCGGCCTTGTGTCCATTTATTCGAGAAGCGCGCTCCGCCGGACGGCCCGATTTCACGAAACCCGGGATCGCCCGGCGGAAGAGGAGACGAAGGACGCTTTTCCCCGTTTCGAACATCCGGTGAAACGCCGCGAGATCCTAGGCGAAGGCGTCCGGTGGCAGCCTGGCCGCGGGCAGCCGTGGCGGGGCCAGCGCCACCCCCTCCGTGTGGAGGATCGCCGACAGCATGCGGCCCGCCTGTCCCATGCTGATGCGGGCAGCCGGGTCGCGCCGGAGCAGCCCTTCCAGGACGGGCCACAGCACTCCGGCCGGCGTCGCCGGATCCTCGTACCCGCCGCCCACGGGAGGGCGCTGCGCCGGCGTGCGGGAGGTGGGGCGCGGAGGGCGACCCTCCACCGCGAAGTACAGGCTCGCACCGAGCGACCACAGGTCGCTCGCCGGGGTCGGTGGACTGCCCCGCAGCCGCTCCGGCGCGACGAAGGAGGGGACATGGACGAACGGTACGGTCGTGGAGTCGCCCGGATCGCCGTGCAGCGCCGCGACGCCGAAGTCGGCCAGCACCACCCGGTCGCCGGTGAGCAGGATGTTGCGCGGATTGATGTCCCGATGCAGGACACCCGCCCCGTGCGCGTGGCGCAGCCCGCCCAGCAACTGGAAGCCGATCCACGCCGCCCAGTGGATCGGCAGGCGGCCCAGGTGCCGCACGGTCTCCTTGAGTGTGAGGGCCTCCAGCAACTCCATGACGATCCAGAGCCGCCCGTCCTCCTCGAGCAGGTCGTGCACGGAGATCACCGCCGGGTGGTTCAGCCTCCCGGCCGAGCGCGCCTCGCGCAGGGCCCACCGCCGTGCGTCGTGCATGTCCATCCCGTCCTCGGTGAACCGAGGCTGGATCTCCTTGATCGCCACGTTCCGCCTGAGCAGGGAGTCGTGGGCCCGCCACACCGTGCCCACACCGTCCCGCCCGATCGGCGAGGCCAGGTGATAGCGATCACCCAGTAAGCGTGCCTTCCTCGCACCTGTTCCCATGAATCACCTGCTGCACATAGAAGCCGGGCACCTCAGCTGATTCATATTTCCATCTGGAACGATGCACCGGGTGATTACCTAGGGTGATTCTCTGTAACGATTTAGGCGCGTGGGCTTGATGTCGTCTTATTTCACGCCCGTAAAGCCCGTTTGCGGATTCCGGAAAACCGTTCCCGAGGGTGGTGAAAGCGTTTCGGAAACGTTCGTGAACGGCCTCAGGCCGCGCTGAAGCAGCGCACGTCCTCAAGCATCTTCGAGGTCCGCTCGGCGCTCAGCCGCGCTCGCGGATCCTTGCGCAGCAGCCCCCGCAGCACCGGCTCCAGGGCGCCCGCCCGCTTCGGCGCGCGCGGCGGTTCGCGCAGGGCCGCGACCAGCGCCGCCATCGAGTTCACCGTGCGGAACGGGGTCCTGCCCTCCACCGCCATGTACAGCGTCGCGCCGAACGACCACATGTCCGCCTCGCGGGTGCCGCCCCTGCCCTGCAACGCCTCCGGCGCGATGAAGGCCGGGGTGCCCCGGGTGGAGGTCGTCGCCGCCCCTTCCGGCGCGGCGAAGCCGAAGTCGGCCAGCACCACGCGATCACCGGTCAGCATGATGTTGGCGGGTTTGATGTCGCGGTGGATCACCCCGCCGTCGTGCGCGTGCCGCAACGCCTCCAGCAGGCGGCACCCCATCGCCGCCACGAGATCCACCGGGAGCGGGCCCGCCTGTACGAGCGTGTCGTGCAGCGTCAGCGCCTCCAGGAACTCCATGACGATCCAGAGCCGCTCGGACTCCTCGGTGAGGTTGTGCACCGTCACGATGCCCCGGTGGCTCAGCCGCGCCGCCATGCGAGCCTCCCTGACCACCCGCCGCCGCTGCTCGGCCGCGGCGGGCCCGGGTGGCAGAAGTATCTCCTTGAGGGCCACCTCTCGCTCCAGAAGCAGGTCGTATGCACGCCAGACGACGCCGGTCGCCCCCTGTCCGACGCGTGAGACGAGCTTGTACCTGCGCGCGATGATGGTGCTCACCCCCCAATGATCGCAGTTTTCGGTCGCGAAGACCTACCTGGAACGTTCCCGATCTCCCTTGGGCGGCGAATTCGCCTGGATCCGGTGGGTGATGATGCTCACACGAACCGATGCGGGGCCGCGGGGCGCTCGTGCGCGGACGCGGAGGCGCCGGCGGAGATCGAGGCGCGGCCGGGAGCGTCGCTGCGGGGTTCGTGGGGATTCGTGGAGGTTCAGAGGAGGCCGATTCCCAGCATCAGCGTGCCCGCTCCCAGTGCCACCCCGCCCGCGGGGACCAGCCAGATCAGCCGGTTCGGTTTCGTGTCGGAGGGGCGTACGACGGACAGGAAGAAGCCCAGGGGCATCAGGATCGGCGCCGCCACGATCAGGATCCGCGTCAGGTCCTTCAGGCCGCCGGGCAGATCCGTGTGGTCGATGTAGAGCAGGGCGACGAGCGCGAGGAGCACCAGGACGCCCGCGTGCGCGTGGCCGGCCCGCCACAGGCCACGACGCACCGGGTTGTCCAGGTAGCCGGGGACGCCGCGCATGATGTGCGCGAGCAGGGAGGCCCCGCCGAAGGCCACGGCGGGCACGGTGATGAGGAGTGTTCCGGCTGTGCTCAGCGACGACGGTGACATGGGGCCCTCTTCTTTGGATAGTGGTGCTATCCGATTATTGGATAGAGATGCTATCCAGTCAAGGTGGGCGGATTTCACCTCGGGCCCCGGGAGTGAGGTCCCCTGACGGAGGGGAGTTCGGCGCGGCCCGTACGGGCTCCCGCAAAGATCGCGGGATGATCCGCGCGCAATGTCGCCCGGTTCGGGGAAGATATGAATCAGATCCGTCCCCCAGGTGGAGGTGCCACACATGGCAAGCAAGGACACCGGCGGCCAGAAGCAGACCGGCCGGACCGACAAGGAGGTCGAGGAGACCGCCCCGGCGGAGACCTCCGACGTTCAGG
Source organism: Streptosporangium sp. NPDC049078 (assembly GCF_040648855.1). Lineage (NCBI taxonomy): Bacteria > Bacillati > Actinomycetota > Actinomycetes > Streptosporangiales > Streptosporangiaceae > Streptosporangium > Streptosporangium sp. NPDC049078. Next base: position 158,281 of record NZ_JBEZEL010000007.1, on the reverse strand, counting down.
AGCGTCACGAGAAGCTCTCCGACGACGTCGACGCGATCCTCGACGAGATCGACGAGGTGCTGGAGGAGAACGCAGAGGAGTTCGTGAGGAGTTACGTGCAGAAGGGCGGACAGTAGGTTCGTCCGTCGGAGTCAAAGGTCAGAGGTGAGGACGGATCCGGCGGGGAGCCGGGAGACCCGTTCTGACCGCGGGCCCGGCTCGGCTCCCGCCGGGCCCGGCTGGCGGGTGACGTGCGGCCGCACCCCGCCGGGAGCGCCCTGTTGGGTGCTCCGCCTCCGAGCGCCGCGAACACGCTGAGCCGACCAGGGGAGGCCCTCCGGGAATGTTCCCGGAGGGAATAGAGAGCCGTGCCACGGCCACCACCCCGCCTCCCACTCGCTCCGGGCGGGCCTTCGCCATCTTCGCGACCCCGTCGTGTTCGCCGTGCCCCGGGGAGGATCGGCGCGAGATCCGGTGACCGGAGCCGATCATCCGTAAAGATTCAAAAGCCCGGCGGAGTGTGGTTCGCGCTGAGCTGATCCAGGGAAGTGCAAGCAGCACGGCAAGATGAGTAAGGTCGGGCCTTAAAGGACCGCACCTTTGGAGGGAGTCGCGTGGGATCTCACAGGGACCTGCCCGCCGGCATGGTGAATCACATCTTTACCGACACCGGGAGCTCCTCGTTCACCGAGTTCGTCAGGTCCCATTCGCCGGACTTGCTGCCTGGCCGTAACGAGGTCCTGGGGACCTCGGTGGGCGATCACATCCCGCACGCCACCACGATCGTCGCGGCGATGTGCGCCGGTGGCGTGGTGATCGCGGGAGACCGCCGGGCGACCTCCGGCAACATCATCTCCCAGCGTGACATGGAGAAGGTGTTCCGCACCGACGACCACTCGGGCCTGGGCATCGCGGGGACGGCGAGCACGGGCATCGAGATGGCCCGCCTCTACCGGGTGGAGCTCGAACACTACGAGAAGCGCGAGGGCCGCACGCTCTCGGTGACGGGCAAGGCCAACCGGCTCGCCACGATGATCCGCGGCAACCTGCCGATGGCGATGCAGGGGCTCGTGGTCGTCCCGCTCTTCGCCGCCTACGACCCCGATGTCGACGGTGGCCGCATCTTCAGCTACGACGTGGGCGGCGGTCCCTACGAACAGCACCACTACCACTCGATCGGATCCGGTTCGATCTTCGCGCGAGGTGCTCTGAAGAAGCTCTACCGCGAGGGTTCCTCCCCCGAGGAGACCGTGCTGACGCTGATCCACGCACTCTACGACGCGGCCGACGACGACTCGGCGACCGGCGGCCCCGACATCACCCGCAAGATCTGGCCCGTCGTCGCGGTGATCACCGCCGACGGATACCGCCGGCTTCCCGACGAGGAGGTCGGAGAGCTCGTCCGGGTCGTGGTCGAGTCCCGGGCCGACCACCCCGACGGCCCCACCGCCCCGCTGCGCTAACACGAGAGGATCACCCCAGGTGTCCATGCCTTTTGGATATGTCTCGCCCGAGCAGCAGATGCGGGACAAGGCGGATTACGCGCGCAAGGGGATCGCGCGGGGCCGTAGCGTCGTCGTCCTGCAGTACGAGGACGGCATCCTGTTCGTCGCTCCCAACCCGTCCCGCGCCCTGCACAAGATCAGCGAGATCTACGACAAGATCGGGTTCGCCGCGGTCGGCCGTTACAACGAGTTCGAGGCCCTGCGCCTCGGCGGCATCCGATACGCCGACATCAACGGCTACACCTACGCCCGCGACGACGTCACCGCCCGTGGCCTGGCCAACCTCTACGCGCAGAACCTCGGCCAGATCTTCACCGAGTCGCTGAAGCCGTTCGAGGTGGAGATCGTGGTCGCCGAGGTCGGCGACTCCTCCGACGAGGACCACATCTACCGGCTGACCTTCGACGGCTCGGTCTTCGACGAGGCGGGGCTGGTGGCCATGGGCGGCCAGGCCGAGACGGTGGCGGCCCGTCTCAAGGAGCGCTACCGCGACGGCCTGTCGCTGACCGAGGCGCTGGAGGCGGCGCTGTTCGCGCTGACCGAGCCGGGAGGCGAGCGCTTCCCCGCGAACCAGCTGGAGGTGGCGGTGCTCGACCGCAACCGCCCGCACCGCAAGTTCCTGCGGCTCAACGGCCCCAGGCTGGAGCGACTGCTGGCCGAAGGTGCCCCCGTGGCCGGGGGCGAGAAGACGGCAGGGGGCGAGAACCCCCTCTCCGCCCCCGAGACGCCGGGCGCCCCGCCGACCGCGCCCGACGGCGACATCGACACCGGATCCAGCGGCTGACCGCGTCCGCGGGCGACGCCGGTGCCGCGCCGGGTGGTCTGACCGCCCGGCGTGGGGGTGCCGTCCTCTGCAGGACGGCACCCCCACGCCGGAAGGCAGGCCTTCTCCTGCGGGACGCCTGAGAACGGTGGCAGCACGGTCCCCCGCGCCGGACGGGCCGGTCAGCGGCACCCCGTGGTCCGTGTCGCGCAAAAGCCCGGCGCGGGCAAGTGGCGCTCCGGCGCCGGACGACACCTCACGACACCCCGCGACACCCGTTCCGCCTCGCCGGGAACACAGCTCCCGGCGAGGCGGGAACGGGTGTCGCTGCGGTGTGTCCTGGATCACATCGTCTCCGGACAACCGGTCCCGCTCCACGCTGGTCACACTCCGTGTGAACAACACCTCCCGGATCCGGACCGGATCCGCCCCTCATATGACCGCCCTCGCGGCTCCTCGACGGCCCGGTGTGGCGCTGGCCCTGCTCGCGGCCGTGGCGCTGGCGTCAGGCTGCGCCGCGGACTCCTCCTCCGCCCCCCTGCCGGTCGCGTCCTCCTCCGCGCCCGCTCCCTCGACAGGCGCGCCGACCCCCACCCCGGGCTCCGCCGCGGCCGTCCCCGAGCTCTTCGGTACCGAGTTCCAGGCGGCTCCGGAACACGACTGGAGCAAGGGGCGTCCGCCGCCCTTCGAGGGCGTCCTGAGGGGCTGGCTCACCGACGTGGACGAAAACGGGGTGGCCGAGTACCGGCCGATCCGCTTCGTCCAGCGCGGTGGCGAGGACGGTCACTTCGACGGCCCCGAGGAAGGCGACGTGGTCCGCTACCTGGCGCCCATCGCCGAGGACGTGCTGTTTCTCGCCGACAGCGGCTGCGACAACACGACGCAGACCTACGACAAGGCCACCAACCTCGGCAGCGAGAGCTGCACCCGTCAGACGTTGATCGACAACGTCAGGGAGGCCGCCTCGCTGACCGGGGTCGAGGGCCTCCACCGGCCGGCCCTGATCACCACGGAGAACGGCAGGATCACCAAGGTTGTCGAGATCTTCTGGCAGGGCGGAGGCTGATCGAGGCCGTCGATCCCGGCGCCTTCGCGCCACTCGCGCCCGGCGGGAACCGGGCGCGGGGCGCGTCCGCGCTTAGGCGCTCACAGCCTGGGGCATAAGCCGTACGACCGAAAACCCCATGATCCCTCCCACGAGAGGGGTTCGGCGAATAGTGTGAGGCAATGGATCGTCGCATCTTCGGGCTTGAGAACGAGTACGGCGTCACCTGCACGTTCAGGGGGCAGCGGCGGCTGTCACCCGACGAGGTAGCGCGTTATCTATTCCGCCGCGTCGTCTCCTGGGGCCGATCGAGCAACGTCTTCCTCCGCAACGGGGCGCGCCTGTATCTGGACGTGGGGAGCCACCCCGAGTACGCCACCCCCGAGTGTGACAACGTGGTGGAGCTCGTCACCCACGACAAGGCGGGCGAGCGCATTCTGGAGGGCCTCCTCGTCGACGCGGAGAAACGCCTCCGTGAGGAGGGGATCGCCGGCGACATCTACCTGTTCAAGAACAACACCGACTCGGCGGGCAACTCCTACGGCTGCCACGAGAACTATCTGGTCGGCCGGCACGGCGAGTTCGGCCGCCTGGCGGACGTGCTGATCCCGTTCCTGGTCACCCGGCAGATCATCTGCGGGGCGGGCAAGGTGCTGCAGACCCCGCGTGGAGCGGTCTACTGCGTCTCCCAGCGGGCCGAGCACATCTGGGAGGGCGTCTCCAGCGCCACCACCCGGTCGCGTCCGATCATCAACACCCGTGACGAGCCGCACGCCGACGCCGAGCGGTTCCGCCGCCTGCACGTCATCGTCGGCGACTCGAACATGAGCGAGACGACCATGCTGCTCAAGGTCGGCGCGACCGACCTGGTGCTTCGCATGATCGAGGCGGGCACCGTGATGCGCGACCTGTCCCTGGAGAACCCGATCCGGGCCATCAGGGAGGTCTCCCACGACATGACCGGGCGGCGGCGGGTGCGGCTGGCCAACGGCCGGGAGGCGTCCTCGCTGGAGATCCAGGAGGAATACCTCTCCAAGGCCCGTGACTTCGTCGACCGCCGCGGCGGAGACGAGGTCAGCCACCGGGTGCTGGAGCTGTGGGAGCGCACGCTCAACGCGGTCGAGACCGGCAGCCTCGACAAGGTCGCCCGCGAGATCGACTGGGTGACCAAGTACCAGCTGATCGAGCGCTACCGCCAGAAGTACGACCTGCCGCTGTCGAGCCCCAGGGTGGCTCAGCTCGACCTCGCCTACCACGACGTGCACCGCCGCCGTGGCCTGTTCTACCTGCTGCAGAAGCGCGGTGCGGTGGAGCGGGTGGCCTCCGACCTGAAGATCTTCGAGGCCAAGTCGGTGCCGCCGCAGACCACCCGGGCCCGGCTGCGCGGTGAGTTCATCCGCAAGGCGCAGGAGAAGCGCCGCGACTTCACCGTCGACTGGGTGCACCTGAAGCTCAACGATCAGGCACAGCGCACCGTGCTGTGCAAGGACCCCTTCCGTAGCGTCGACGAGAGGGTGGACAAGCTCATCGCCGGAATGTGACGGTCATACTTCGGCAAGCTCGTTCCCGGCCTTACCTCCTCCGTACGCCGGGACGGGTAATGTTGCGCGAACCTGACGTCTGCTTGAGGGATACCTATGCGCCGCCGCAGCATGGCCGTACTGGCCGCAGTGCCTTTGATATTCGCCGCAGCATGCGGCTCCGACGGAGGCGCGGCCACCGGCGCCTCCAGTTCCGCCAGCGCGGGCGAGGTCACCGAGCTGCAGGTGACCGGGCAGGCGGGCGCCAAGCCGACCGTCGCGTTCCCGCCGAAGGTCGTCGAGACCTCCTCCTACAAGGTGCTCACCCCCGGCACCACGGGGGAGGCCGCCAAGCCCGGCGCCAGCGTCATCGCCAACTTCACCGTCTTCACCTGGGACGGCAAGGAGAACAAGCTCGCCGGCTCGACCTACGACGAGGGCGGGCCGCAGGTCATCACGCTCAACGAGCAGGTCCCGGAGATCCTCCGCAAGGGCTTCGCCGAGACCAAGGGCGGCGGCAGGTTCATGTCGGTCGTCGCCAAGGACGCGCTGCCCGCCGAGCAGCAGGCGCAGGCCCCTCCCGGCCAGTCGCAGGTCTTCGTGGTCGACGTCGTGGGCGTCCCCCAGGAGAAGGCCGCCAAGGGCACCGCGACCGACCCCGGTCTCGACGGTGTCACGGTGGAGAACCCGGCCGGCGACGCCGCGCCGAAGCTCACCACCAAGACCAAGAAGAAGGCTCCCAAGGAGCTCGTCACCAAGACCGTGATCCAGGGCACGGGCCCCGAGGTCAAGTCCGGCCAGTCGATCCTGGTCCAGTACGCCGGGAAGATCTGGGGTTCGGACGCCGAGTTCGACAGCAGCTGGTCCCGCGGTGCCCAGCCGATCATGTTCCAGATCGGCACCGGCAAGGTCATCAAGGGCTGGGACCAGGGTCTGGTCGGTGTCCCGGTCGGCAGCCGGGTGCTGCTGAGCATCCCGCCGGACCTCGGTTACGGCAAGGAGGGCTCCGGCGAGAAGATCAAGGGCACCGACACCCTGGTCTTCCTGGTCGACGTGCTGGGCGCCTACTGAGCCCGCTGACCGGCTGATCTGACATTCCGCCTCCGGCGGAGGCCCACCGGGCCGCCGCCGGTGCGAGCCGTCCCATCACGGAGCCCGGCCGTACGCGTACGGCCGGGCTCCGAGCTTTTCCGGTTCAGGGCTCGGCCGAGGCCAGGTCCAGGTCAGGACCGGGCGTCGGCGTCGTCCGCCCGGTCTCGTGTCCAGGAAAGGGCGGCCGCGTTCCCGCCCGCCGGGTCCCGTACGGGCGGAGGCGTGAAGTCCGCGACCTCGGCCTACAATCCGCCTGTGAGCGGCGACGATCTCGACACGGTGGCGATACTTCACGACCCGGTGCGCCGGGCCGTCTACGACTACGTGGCCTTCCAGCGCCATGACGTGGGACGTAACGAGGCGGCCGAGGCGGTGGGGGTGCAGCGGACCCTGGCCGCCTTCCACCTCGACAGGCTCGTCGAGGCGGGCCTGCTCGAGAGCGGGTTCCGGCGGTTGACGGAGCGGACGGGGCCCGGCAGCGGCAGGCCGGCGAAGGTGTATCGCAGGGCGCGGGGGGAGTGGCAGGTCAACGTGCCCGCCAGGGACTACCGGACCCTCGCCCTGGTGCTGGCGGAGGCGGTCGAGTCGCTCGGCGGGGACGAGAGGGCCGAGCAGGTGGCCCGGCGTGCGGGAGCCCGGTTCGCCGAGCAGGGTGAGGACCTCGCCGGTGTGCTGCGGCGACGCGGATACGAGCCCTACGAGGAGGACGGCCGGGTGCGGCTGCGCAACTGCCCGTTCCACGTGCCCGCCGAGGAGCATCCGCTGCTGGTCTGCTCGGTGAATTTGGGATTGTGCCGGGGGGTGCTCGACGCGCTCGGTCAGGACGCCTCGACGGCCAGGCTGGACCCACGGCCCGGGGAGTGCTGCGTCGCCTTTTCTAAAAATAATGAAGATTGACATAGAAGGACCGTGGATGATCTGCTGTGCCCATGCACCTGGCCCAGATGAACGTCGCCCACATGCGCGCGCCCAAGGACTCCCCCGAACTCGCCTCCTTCATGGCGGGCCTCGAACCCCTCAACCGGCTGGCCGAGGCCGACCCCGGCTTCGTGTGGCGCCTCAAGGGGGGTGACGGTCCCGAGGACACGGTCGAGCACATGTACGGCGACCACCTGCTGATCAACTACTCCGTGTGGCGGTCGCGTGACGCGCTGTGGGAGTACGTCTACCGCAGTGACCACCTGGCGTTCCTGCAGCGGCGCAGGGAGTGGTTCCTGCGCATCGCGCAGCCGTACTCGGTGATGTGGTGGATCCCCGAGGGGTACGAGCCGACCCTTCCCGAGGGGATGGAGCGTCTGGAGAGGCTGAGGGCCGAAGGCCCCACCCCGGAGGCCTTCACCTTCAAGGACTTCTACGACAGGAGCGAGGCCGCGTGGCGCCCGGCGGCGGCCGAGGCGAGGAAGTAGGCGAGGTCCTCGTCCAGACCCCGGCCCATCGTCGACAGGCGCACCGGAGATCCCTGGAGCGCCTCGTACAGACCGTCCACCGGCACCTCGACCAGCTCGTGGCGGGCGGCGAGCGGGCGTGACTGCTCGGCCACCCGCCTGCCGAAGTCGCCGGGCAGCACGGGCACGGCGACGTGGGCCGGGGTGAGCGCCACCCGGCCGTAGGCGGTGAGCGAGTGGTGCGAGACCCCGATGTGGCGCTCGCGCAGGTCGCCCTCGCTGACCCGCAGCGCCGCCACCGGGCGGCCTCCCAGGACGGCGGCGGCGTTGACCGCCTCGCCGGCCGAGACTCCGGAGAAACCCCAGCGGGTGCCGCTGCCCAGATTGCCCGGTCCCTGGGTGACGATCGCGACGTCGGCCTCCAGGACGTGCCTGGCCGCCAGCAGACCCGTGTGCGGGGTCACCGCCTCCACGTCGCCGCCGAACGCCTGGCCCACGGTGACGACCCCGCACAGCCAGCCGGTCTCCCGTAGCCGTGCGCACGACATGGAGAACCAGGCGGGCAGCGCGCCGCCGTCGAGCATCACGTAGGCGACCCTGAGGGGTCTGCCGCGCTCCGGGCCGTCGGTTTTCTGAGTTTCGCCAGGCTGCGGGGGGTTTTGGCCGTACAGGCCGCAGAGGATCGCGGGCAGGGCCGAGTGCAGGTCGGCGACGATCACCGGCATGCCGTCCACGGAGTCCGCGTCGCGCAGGACCTCGTGGAAGGGCGAATCCTGCTCGTCCGCGCCGAGGACGGTGGCCTGCAACGGGGTGTAGCGTGCCTTCACCAGGTGTCCGGGGCCTTGAGGATCTTGTGGCAAACGGTCGGGGACAGCCACCACCATGGCGTAACCTCCCGTACCGAGACCCATCGCGAGCGCGGTCGTGTTGAGCAGCACCACGTCACCGGGCTCGGGACGTCCCACCAGGGCCGGGTAGGCGAGCGCGCGCGCCTCACCGTCCTCGGTGGTCACGTCGAGTTCCATCGCCCCCGGCCATTCGCGCCGGATCCGTACGACCTCGCCCCTGCGCCATCTGATCACGGGGGAAGGGTAGCGTCACTCGAACAGGAAGGAGGCCGGATGTCGCGCCGGAAGACCGAGCGGCTGCTCAATCTCGTGATCTGCCTGCTGGCCACGCGGCGGCCGCTCAGTGCCGAGCACATCCGCCAGGCGGTGCCCGGTTACGACGCCGACAACGACGAGGCCTTCCAGCGGATGTTCGAGCGGGACAAGAACGAGCTGCGGGAGATAGGCATCCCGATCGAGGTCCACAAGGACCCGTGGGAGGAGGATCCCGGATACCGGATCGTCCGCTCGGCGTACGAGCTGCCGGAGATCACCCTGGAGCCCGACGAGGCCGCCGTGGTCGGCCTGGCGGCACAGGTGTGGCAGCGGGCCAGCTTGGCCGAGGCGGCCAGCGGGGCCCTGCTGAAGCTGCGCGCGGGGGGTGTGCAGACCGACGAGGCCCACGGGGTGCTCGGCGGCGCGCTGGAGCTGCGTGTCGACACCCAGGACCCGTCCTTTCCCGCGCTGTGGGAGGCCGTGCGCGACCGGCGCGCGGTCCGCTTCGCCTACCGGGCGGCGGCGAGCCAGAACGTGCTGACCCGCACGGTGGAGCCGTGGGGCGTCGTCAGCCGCCGGGGCCGCTGGTACATGGTCGGCCACGACCGCGACCGGGAGGCGCCGAGGGTCTTCCGGCTCAGCCGCATCAGCGGGCCGGTCACCACCCTCGGCCGCCCGGGTTCGGTGGTGGTGCCCGAGGACGTCGACATCAAGTCCATGGTCGTCTACAGCGACGCCGCCGTGCGCGAGCGCACCGCCCTCATCCGGGTCAGGCGGGACACCTGCCAGGGGCTGCGCCAGGTGGCGAAGGCGGTGCGGCCCGCCGGCGAGGACTGGGACGAGCTGGACGTCGACTTCACCGACCCCGGCAGGCTGGCCGGATGGATCGTGGGTTTCGCCGCGGACGCGGAGGTCGTCGGCCCCCCGGACGCCCGTGACGCGGTCATCTGCCGCCTGAAGGGAGCTCTCGCGTGAGCACGGCCGACCGCCTGCCCAGGCTGCTCGCACTGGTGCCCTACCTGATGTCGCACCCCGGGGCCCAGGTGCCCGAGGTCGCGAAGATCTTCGGGCTGAGTGAGAAGCAGCTCATCGACGACCTGCAGCTGGTGTGGATGTGCGGGCTGCCCGGCCACACCCCCGGCGACCTGATCGACGTGTCGTGGGACGGCGGGGAGATCGTCATCGACAACGCCGAGACCATCGCCCGCCCGCTGCGGCTGGGCGTGGACGAGGCCAGTGCCCTGCTGGTCGCCCTGCGCCTGCTCGCCGAGATGCCGGAGTTCGGCGAGCGCGACGCGCTGGCCCGGGTCATCGCCAAGTTCGAGCGGGCCTCGGGCGAGGGCGCCGCGGCGGTCAGCAGCCAGGTCGCGGTGGAGGTCGACGCCGCGCCCGACGCGCTGCCCGTCGTCAACGAGGCGCTGCGGCGCGGCAGACGGCTGTCGCTGCGCTACTACGTGCCGGGACGCGACGAGATCACCCCGCGTGAGGTCGACCCGATGCGCCTGGTCGTCGTGGACGGCCGCCCCTACCTGTCGGGCTGGTGTTACCGGGCCGAGGCGGTCCGGCTGTTCCGGCTGGACAGGATGCTCTCCGTCGACGTGCTCGACGTGCCCGCCGACCCGCCCGCGGACGCCGTGGCCGACGAGGTGACGCCCGGGGTGTTCCGGCCCTCGCCGACCGACGAGCTGGTGGAGCTCGAACTCACCCCCGCGGGCCGCTGGGTCGCCGAGTACTACCCGTGCGAGCGGGTCACCGAGCTCGGCGAGGGCCGGGTGCGGGTGGCCCTGCGGGCCAGGGACCAGGGGTGGCTGGTACGCCTGGCGTTGCGCCTCGGGGACACCGGCAGGGTGGTCTCTCCGGCCTCGCTGGACGAGAGTGTCCGGGCCGCGGCCACCGCCGCGCTGAATCGTTATGAGTCGCTTTCCTGACGTACGAAGCCGGAGTCTCCCGACATGAGCTGGATCATCGCCGCGGTCTCACTCGCCTTCGGAGGGCTTGCCCTGCTGGGTTTCCTCGCCGTTCGCGTGCTGCGCGCGGCCGCCGCGCTGAGCCGTGAGGTCGATCGGACGGAGGGGAGACTGGAGCCCGTTCGGGTCCTGTTCGGCGAGCGTACGGCGATCGCGCGGGGCCAAAGGGATGAGTCTGCCGCCGGGGGAGCGTACGATCGGAGGCAAAGACCGCACGTCGCCCGGCGTAAGGATGTGTAATGCCCAACCTCGGACCCACTGAGCTGATCATCATCGGCCTGATCCTGGTGCTGCTCTTCGGTGCCAAGAAGCTGCCGGAAGCCGCCCGCGGGCTCGGCCGGTCGCTGCGCATCTTCAAGTCGGAGACCGCCAAGCTCCGCGACGAGGACGAGACGGAGACCGCGACCGCCACGGTCGTCCAGGCGCAGCCCCAGCCCGCCGCCCCGGCGCCGCAGTCGATCCCGGCGGCGACGCAGCCTCCGGCTCCCGCGCTGAGCGTCGAGGAGGAGGCCCGCCGCCTCGAGGAGCAGGCCGCCCGGCTGCGCGCCCAGGCCGGAGCGCCCAAGCAGCAGTGATCGGCGGTAGCCTGAAGATCTACCCCCATCACTCGACTCGTCACCCCAGGATTCGCGAATGGCGCTGCTGAAGTGGCCCAAATCGGGCCGGAATGGGGCGGCACCGTCGCCCGCAGAGGCGGGCGACGGTCGCATGCCGCTCATGGAGCACCTGCGCGAGCTGCGTAACCGGCTGGTCATCGCCCTGCTCGGCCTGGTCGCCGGCACCATCGTCGGTTTCATCTTCTTCGATCCGATCTGGCAGTTCGTGTCGGCGCCCTACTGTGGGCTCCCGCAGGCGCAGGAGCTGCGGTCCGGTCAGTGCACGATGCTGATCCTCGGCGTCTTCGACTCCTTCTTCGTGAACCTCAAGGTCGCCGCGATGTTCGGCCTCGTGGTCTCCTCGCCGATCTGGCTCTGGCAGATCTGGGGCTTCGTCACCCCGGGCCTGTACCGCAACGAGAAGCGCTACTCGATCCTGTTCATGGTGCTGGCCGTCCCGCTGTTTCTCGCGGGCGCCGCCCTGGCCTACTTCGTGATGGACACGGGCCTGTCGATCCTGCTGGGCTTCGCCCCGCCGGGATCGGTGGTCGGCCTCACGATCGACGAGTATCTCAGCTACGCGCTGATCATGATCATCGTGTTCGGCATCTCCTTCGAGTTGCCGCTGCTCATGGTGTTCCTGAACATCATCGGGGTGCTGCCGCGCTCGCTGGTGGCCAAGCACCGCCGCATGGTCATCTTCCTCATGTTCGTCTTCGGCGCGGTCGCCACCCCCGGTGGCGACCCGTTCACGATGATCGCGCTCGCTCTGCCGATGGTGCTGCTGTTCGGCCTGGCCGAGGGGTTCATGTATCTCAGGGAGAGAAGACAACCCAAGGGTGAGGACTTCTCCCACCTCTCCGACGACGAGGCCTCCTCGCTCGACGACGACATCTCGTCCGTGGGCGCCGTGACCCCGGTCGACGAACCGGCTCCTATCGATTCGAGAACGACCGACACCGATCCCGGCAAATAGCGGATAAGTTCCGGTCTGTGCCCGCAGAGATCGCAGTCCTCGTCAACCCCGCCGCCCGCGGCGGCCGTTCCCGGGGACTGCTCTCCCCGGTGCTCGACCGCCTGCGGCAGGGCGGGCGCGAGGTCTCGGTGATCCTCGGAGACTCCGCCTCCGACGCGCTCGAACGCGCCTGCACGGCCGTCGCCGAGGAGCCGGAGGCGCTGGTGGCCTTCGGCGGCGACGGCCTGGTCCACCTCGCCGTCCAGGCGGTCGCGGGCAGCGGCGTGCCGCTGGGCGTCATCCCCGTGGGCACGGGCAACGACATCGCCGCCGCGCTCGGCATCCCGCTGAAGGCGCCGCTCGCCGCGGCCGACACCGTGTTGCGCGGGCGGGTGCGCACGGTCGACGCCGTGAAGGCGGGCGAGGACGAGTGGTTCGCCGGGGTGCTGGCCTGTGGCTTCGACTCCCGGGTCAACGAGCGGGCCAACACCATGACCTGGCCGCCGGGTATGGCGAGATATCTCGTCGCCCTCGCCGAGGAACTGCGCTCCTTCCGGCCCATCCCGTTCAGGATCGGCCTGGACGACGAGATCGTCGAGCGTGAGGCGATGCTCGTCGCGGTCGGCAACACCCGTTCCTACGGCGCGGGCATGCGTGTGTGCCCCGGCGCGGTCCCCGACGACGGCCTGCTGGACGTGACGATCCTCGGGGCCATCCCCAAGATGGAGTTCCTGCGCACCTTCCCCCGCGTCTACCGGGGCTCCCACGGCGCCCATCCCGCCGTCACCATGCTCCGCGCCCGCCGGGTGACCCTGGAGGCCCAGGGAGTGATCGCCTACGCCGACGGCGAGCGGATCGGCCCCACCCCGCTGACATGCGAGATCGTCCCCGGCGCGCTGGCGGTCCTCGTCTAGGGCCACCGGCGTACGCCGACGGTCCTGGACGAGGACCGTGCGGCGCCGCCCGGACGGCCCGCCGGAGTGGCCCGCGCGATCGACGGGATCCGGGGAGAAGGGGGACGGGCCGGAATCCCGATATCGGTAGGCTGGAGCCATGACGACCCCAGCGGAACGATACGCTGCCTTCCGTCAGAGCCAGGCCGAGAGCGGGCCGGCGCTGACCTCGTTCCGCGGTCTTTACGACTTCGAGCTGGACGACTTCCAGCTCGACGCCTGCCGGGCCCTGGAGGCCGGTGACGGAGTCCTCGTGGCGGCGCCCACCGGCTCGGGCAAGACCGTCGTGGGCGAGTTCGCGGTGCACCTCGCCCTGCGCGAGGGCCGCAAGTGCTTCTACACCACCCCGATCAAGGCGCTGTCCAACCAGAAGTACAACGACCTGGTCAAGCGATACGGCATCGACAAGGTGGGCCTGCTCACCGGCGACAACAGCGTCAACGGCGAGGCTCCCATCGTCGTCATGACGACCGAGGTGCTGCGCAACATGCTCTACGCCGGGTCCTCCACCCTGGCGGGGCTCGGTTTCGTGGTCATGGACGAGGTCCACTACCTCGCCGACCGGTTCCGCGGCGCGGTCTGGGAGGAAGTGATCATCCACCTGCCCGAGTCGGTGCGCCTGGTCGCCCTGTCGGCCACGGTCAGCAACGCCGAGGAGTTCGGCGAGTGGATGGGCGAGGTCCGCGGCGACACCAGCGTCATCGTCGACGAGCACCGCCCGGTCCCGCTCTGGCAGCACATGCTCGTCGGCAGCCGCCTCTACGACCTGTTCGTCACCGGAGACGACGACCGGCGCCCGCAGATCAACCCCAACCTCCTGCGCATCGCCAAGGACGAGGAGCGCCAGGCGTACGGCAGGGGGCGCCGCGGCTACTCGCGGCCTCGCAGGAACGGTCCGCCGGACCGTGCCGCGGCCATCGAGCGCCTGGACGCCGACGCCCTGCTGCCCGCGATCACGTTCATCTTCTCCAGGGCGGGCTGCGACGCCGCCGTCATGCAGTGCCTGCACGACGGCATCCGGCTCACCACCGACGCCGAGCGTCACGAGATCCGGCAGATCGTCGACGAGCGCACCGCGCACCTGCCCGACGAGGACCTGGGTGTGCTCGGCTACCTGGAGTGGCGCGACGCCCTGGAGCGCGGCCTGGCCGCCCACCACGCGGGGATGCTCCCCGCCTTCAAGGAGGTCGTCGAGGAACTGTTCACCCGGGGCCTGGTCAAGGCCGTGTTCGCCACCGAGACGCTCGCGCTGGGCATCAACATGCCCGCCCGCTCCGTGGTGATCGAGAAACTCGACAAGTGGAACGGCGAGACCCACGCCGACCTCACCCCCGGCGAGTACACCCAGCTCACCGGACGGGCCGGGCGCCGAGGCATCGACGTGGAGGGCCACGCGGTCGTCCAGTGGCAGCCGGGCACCGACCCGCTCCAGGTCGCCGGCCTGGCCAGCACCCGCACCTACCCGCTGCGCTCCAGCTTCCGTCCCTCCTACAACATGGCCGTCAACCTCGTCGGCCAGGTGGGCAGGGAGCGGGCCAGGACCCTCCTGGAGTCCTCGTTCGCGCAGTTCCAGGCCGACCGGGCCGTGGTGGGCATCGCCAAGCAGGTGCGCCGAGCGGAGGAGGCCCTGGAGGGCTACCGCCAGGCGATGACCTGCCATCTGGGCGACTTCGAGGAGTACGCCGCGATGCGCAGGGCCCTGTCCGACCGGGAGGCCGAGCTGTCGCGCCGGCGCGGCGCGGCCCGCAGGACGCAGGCGCTGCGCTCGCTGGAGGCGCTCAAGCCGGGTGACATCATCAGGGTGCCCGGCGGGCGCAGGGCCGGTCTGGCCGTCGTCCTCGACCCCGGCCTCAACTCCCGGGGAGAGGGGCCCTCCCCGCTGGTGCTGACCATCGGCAAGCAGGTCAAGAAGCTGTCACCGGCCGACTTTCCCGTCCCGGTCGAGCCGGTCGAGCACCTGCGCATCCCGAAGAACTTCAACGCCCGCTCGCCCAAGGAGCGGGCCAACCTGGTCTCCTCGGTGCACGCCAAGATCGGCGACCGTGACTTCGGCAAGCCCGTGCGGGCACGCGACCACGCCGCGGAGGACGACGAGATCAACCGGCTGCGCACCGAGATCCGCCGGCATCCCTGTCACGGGTGTGACGAGCGCGAGGACCACGCCCGCTGGGCCGAGCGCTACTACAAGCTGCTCCGCGAGACCGAGGGCCTGCGCCGCAGGGTCGAGGGCCGCTCCCACGTCATCGCCCGCACCTTCGACAAGGTCTGCGGGGTGCTCGACCAGCTCGGCTACCTCGACGGTGAGAGCGTCACCGCGGAGGGCCGCCGCCTGGCCCAGCTCTACACCGAGCTGGACCTGCTGACCGCCGAGTGCCTGCGCGCGGGACTCTGGAACAACCTGGACCCGGCCGAGCTGGCCGCGTGCGTGTCGTCGCTGGTCTTCGAGTCGCGGCAGGCCGACGACGCCCGCCAGCCCAGGCTCCCCGCGGGAGCGGCTCAGAAGACGCTGGCGGACATGGTGCGCCTGTGGGGTGAGCTGGATTCGATCGAGAGCGATCACGGCCTGTCGTTCATCAGGGAGCCCGACTTCGGCTTCGCCTGGGCGGCCTTCCGCTGGGCCAAGGGTCACAGCCTGGACGCCGTGCTCCGTGACGGCGTGCCCGGCGCGGAACTGGCCGCGGGAGACTTCGTCCGCTGGACCAAGCAGCTGCTCGACCTCCTCGGTCAGATCTCCGACGCGGCCCCGGCGGGGAGCAAGGTGAAGCAGACCGCGGGCAAGTCGATGGACGCCCTGCGGCGCGGGGTGGTGGCCTACTCGTCCCTGACCTGAGCTCCTGCCGCCGGCCTGCGGCCTCCGCGGCCGGAAACCCGGTCGCGGAGGCCCGGTGGAGGGCTTCGCGGGACCTTGAGCGAGTCCGGGAGCGGGTCAGGCCAGGCTGAAGCGGACCTCGCGGGTGGCCGGGTCGGCGCGTGTCAGCCGCACGCGTACGGCCTCTCCCAGCGGGAGCCCCTCGCCGTCGCAGCGGGCCACCACCGCGGGGTCGGTGACCTGCACCTGACCCCACGGCCGGTCCTCGGCCACGTCGATCACCACGGCGTCGAACGTCTGGCCCACCCGCTCGCGCAGGACGAATGCCTCCACCAGGTCCACGCACGCCCGCTCGACGCCGCCCGCGCGGCGCCCGGTGGCATGCATGATCTCCGGCAGTTCGCCCATGGTCCGCTGGATCTCCTGGGGCACCGGCTCGCCCGCCGCGATGGCCAGGCAGATCTCCGTGGCGTAGCGGTCGATGAGGCGGCGCAGCGGAGCGGTCACGTGCGCGTACGGTGCCCCCACGGCGGCGTGCTCCGCCTGCGCGGGCGGCTCGCCGTTGAAGGCGACGTATCCGGCGCCGCGCAGCAGCACCGTCGACTCCTGCAGGAACGCGGCCTGCTCGGGGATCCTCGGGTCGAGGGAGTGGACGACGTCGCCGTACCCGGCACCCTCGGGCCAGGGCACGCCCAGCGCGGCGGCCACCCGGCGGACCTGGACGATCCTCTCGGCGGGGGCGGGCGGCAGCACCCGCAGCAGGCCGATCTCGGCGTCCAGCATCATGGAGGCGGCGGCCATGCCCGTCAGCAGCGAGAGTTGCGCGTTCCACGCCTCGGCGGCGAGCGGGGCGCGGAACTCGACCCGGTAGCCGTTCTTCTCCGGGACGACCTCCTGGTCGGGGGTGGGCAGCGTCACGCCGCCCCTGGCCCGCTCCTGGGCGAGCCTGAGCCGGCCGATCTCGGCCAGCAGCCGAAGAGTGCCGTCGGCGGTGCCGGTGTCGACCGCGGCCTGCGCGTAGTCGTAGTCGAGCCGCTCGCGGCTGCGTACCAGTGCCCTGCTCACGTCCGCGCCGACGATCAGGCCCTCGGCGTCCAGGTCGACGCACCACAGCGCGGCGGGCCGGGTCACCCCCGGCAGCAGGCTGGCGGCACCCTCTGACAGGACGGGCGGATGCAGCGGCACGCGCCCGTCGGGCAGGTAGACCGTCTCGCCGCGGAGGCGGGCCTCGGCGTCGATCGCGCCACCGGGCCTGACGAACGCCCCGACGTCGGCGATGGCGTACCAGACGCGGTAGCCGCCGGACCGCTCCTCCAGATGCACGGCCTGGTCGAGGTCCATCGCGCCCGGAGGGTCGATGGTGATCAGGGGCAGGTCGGTACGGTCCAGCCGGGGCAGGGCGGGCACCTCGGCGACCCACTCGGCCTCGTCGATCACCGCCCGGGGAAATCCGTCGGGCAGTTTCATCTCACGGCGGATCCGCTCGAAACCGTCGCCGAGCCGTGGATGGGCCCTTTCGGGCACCAGGATGCTCTTGTGAGGCACAGGGAGCAACCTACCGGCTCGCGGCGGACTGCTCACCGGCCGGTCGGGGCGACGGTGATCGGCATGCTGATCGGCACGGCGGAAGAGCAGGTCGGAGGCGGGAAGGCGGGGGACGAGCCGTCAGAGCGCCGAGGTCAGGCGCTCCAGCGGCCCGGACAGGCCGTAGCGCTCACTCAGGGCGGCGAGCGCCTCCGGATCACGGGGCTTGGCGGGAAGCGCGATGTCCACCTCGGGAAGGGGGACGTCGCGGGCGACCCGGACCACCTCGGGGGCCACCCGCAGGTAGTCGCGGGCCGCCGACAGCCTGGCGCGCTGCCCGGCGGTCAGGTCGCCCCCTCCCTCACCCCCGTCGAGGGCCCGCAGCAGCGCCTCCAGCGAGCCGAACCGGGTGATCAGGGCCGCGGCGGTCTTGTCGCCCACCCCCGGCACGCCCGGCAGCCCGTCGCTGGGGTCGCCGCGCAGGGTGGCGAAGTCGGCGTACGAGCGGCCCGGGACACCGTATTTCTCGGTGACGGCGGCCTCGTCGACCAGCTGGAGGTTCTTGACCCCCCTCGCGGTGTAGAGGATCCGGACCGGCCGGGAGTCGTCGACCAGCTGGAACAGGTCGCGGTCGCCGGTGACGACGTCGACCTGACCGCTCGCGCGCGTGGTGAACGTGCCCATCACGTCGTCGGCCTCGTAGCCGGGAACACCGACGAGGGCGATGCCCACCGCGTCGAGCACCCGCTCGATCACCGGCACCTGCGGGGCGAGCGTGTCGGGAGTCTCCTCGGCACCGCCCTCGACGAGCCGATGGGTCTTGTACGTCGGGATGGCCGCCACCCGGAAGGCCGGGCGCCAGTCGGCGTCCATGCAGGCGACGAGTTCGGTGGGGGAGTGCCGCCGGACCAACATGGCGATCATGTCGATGACGCCGCGCACCGCGTTGACGGGCATCCCGTCGGGGGCGGTCATCGACTCGGGGATGCCGTAGAAGGCGCGGTAGTACAGCGAGGGGGTGTCAAGGAGCATCAGGCCGGGCATGGCGACCATTTAACCAATCAGCCGAGCACTCCGATCGCCAGAACGCAGGTGTCGTCCTCGGGGTTGGGGCCGCCGATCACCTCGATGAGCCGGTCGAGCCCGTTGTCCGGGTCTCCTCGCAGCAGGGCCGCGGCCTCCATGGTCAGCGCGAGTCCCTCGTCGATGTCGCGGGTGCGCCGCTCCACCAGCCCGTCGGTGAACAGCAGCAGGAGGTCACCCTCCCGCAGCTCGACCCCGGCCGTCTCGTACGGTTCGTCAGGGGTGGCGCCCAGCAGCACCCCGGCGGGCGGGTCGAGCTGGGTGGCCGTCCCCTCACGGACCAGGATCGGCGCGGGGTGCCCCGCCTGCCCCCAGGTGAACGTCCTGGTGTCCGGGTCGAGATGGCCGACGACCGCGGTCGCCGTCGTCTCGGGCATCCGGTGCAGCACGAGGTCGTTGAGCCAGGCGAGCAGCCTGGCGGGGGAGTGGCCGGTCATCGCGAGGCCGATCAGGGCGTGGCGCAGCTGGGCCATCTGGGAGATCGCGGGCATCCCGTGTCCGGACACGTCGCCGATGGCGAGCAGCACCCTGCCGTCGGCGAGGGGAACGGCGTCGTACCAGTCGCCGCCCAGGCCGGGGTCGACCCCGGCCGCGACGTAGCGGACCGCGATGCGCGCGTGCGGCAGGTCGATGCTGTCTCCCAGGCCCGGCATGATCGCCTCGCGCAGGGTCACGC
Organism: Streptosporangium sp. NPDC049078; assembly: GCF_040648855.1. Lineage (NCBI taxonomy): Bacteria > Bacillati > Actinomycetota > Actinomycetes > Streptosporangiales > Streptosporangiaceae > Streptosporangium > Streptosporangium sp. NPDC049078. The sequence goes on along the minus strand of NZ_JBEZEL010000007.1, from coordinate 139,326 downwards.
TCATGTCGTGCTCCTCCGCGACCTGCTCACGGATCCGCAGCAGCTTGCTGCGCGACTCCGACATGATCCGCTCGGCGCGGCGGCGGCCGGTGATGTCCTGGACGACGCCGTGCACGCTGAGATGCCCGTCGCTCACGACGGGGTCGAGCGCGGCGCGCAGGTGGCGCAGCTCACCGCGGCGGCGGATGCGGAACTCGGCCTCCCCGGCCTGGGCCCGGTGCACGACGGACCACAGCAGCCGGTCGAGGTCGGGCCGGTCGGCCGCCTCGACGTGACCGACCAGGTCACGCAGGTGGATCGGGCCGTCGCCGGGGGCGCGGCCGAATATGGTGTACGCCTGATCGGACCAGGTGGACTCTCCGGTCTGGAGATCCCACTCGGCCCAGCCCATCTCACCCATGCGCTCCGCGTGCGCGAGGCGTGCGGTGAGGAGGTGTCGCTCAACGGCCATGTGCTCGTCCGGTTCACCGCGTGACCGCTGTGCCGTCTCAGCGGCGGTCGATGAGGCCGGACCGGTCACCTGGTCGTTTCGTGGGTGGAGGGGTGGCTGGTGGCCGCCCACTACGCCGACCATGTAGCTCGCTCTCGATGTGTGGCTTTATGGATACTTTGCCAACAAAGTGTGATCGTACTTCAACAGATTGTAGTGGTGAGGCTGCTCTCGTGCCTTCCTTTCCCCGACTTTCGGTTCCGGGGCGGGGCCCGGATGCGTCGCCGTTCCGCCGGGGATTAGATTGGTCGGCGTGACGACGGAGCCCTCTGATCTCTATCCCGTGACCCGCCTGGCCGCCGTCCGCGAGGCGACCGCCGCCGCCGGGCTCGACGCGCTGCTGCTCACGCCAGGCCCCGACCTTCGCTACGTGACCGGTTACGAGGCGCTGCCGCTGGAGCGGCTCACCTGCCTGGTACTGCCGGCCGAGGGCGAGGCGTTCCTGATGGTGCCCCGCCTGGAGCTGCCGGCGGCCGAGCGCTCCCCGGCGTCGCGGCTCGGCGTCGAGTTCGTCCCGTGGGACGAGACCGACGATCCGTACGCGGTCGTCGGTCGGCGGCTGGGCGCGGTCCGCAAGGTCGGCCTCGCCGACCGGATGTGGGCGATGCAGTCGCTGCGCCTGCGCGACGCGATCCCCGGGGCCGAGCAGGTGCTCGCCGGGACCGTCCTGCGCGGGCTGAGGATGCGCAAGACCCCGGCAGAGGTGGCGGCGCTGCGCAGGGCGGGGGCCGCGATCGACGCCGTCCACGCCCAGGTGCCCGGTTTCCTGCGGGCGGGCAGGACCGAGCGCGAGATCGGCAGGGACATCACCGAGGCGATCCTCGCGACCGGTCACTCCACCGTCGACTTCGTCATCGTCGGCTCAGGGCCCAACGGCGCCAGTCCGCACCACGAGCTGTCGGACCGCGTCGTGCGGGAGCGCGAGCCGATCGTGGTCGACATCGGGGGCCAGATGCCCGACGGCTACTGCTCGGACTCCACGCGCGTCTACGCCGTCGGCGAGCCTCCGGCGGGCTTCCTGAAGTACTACGAGGTGCTCAGGCGCGCTCAGCAGGCCGCCTGCGACGCCGTGCGCCCCGGGGTGCCGTGCGAGGCGGTCGACGCCGCCGCGCGAGAGGTGATCACGGCCGAGGGCTACGGCGAGTACTTCATCCACCGCACCGGTCACGGCATCGGCCTGGAGACCCACGAGGAGCCCTACATCGTCACGGGCAACGCCGAGCCGCTGGCGCCCGGCTTCGCCTTCTCCGTCGAGCCGGGCATCTACCTGCCGGGAGCCCACGGCGCCCGCATCGAGGACATCCTCGTCTGCACCGACGAGGGTGGCGAGCGGGTCAACCACCGCCCGCGCGAGCTGGTGGTCGTCTAGGACGGAGCGGTCCGCGCGCCGGTGACCGGCCGCACGGTCCCGGTGGCGGTCCGAACCGGGAGCGTGTCGGCTCCCGCCGGGACGCCGGGTCAGAGCCCGTAGGCCTCCAGCAGCCGCAGCCAGATCTCGCTGGCCGTGGGGAAGGACGGGACCGCGTGCCAGAGCCGCTCCAGGGGCACCTCGGCGACGACGGCGATCGTCGCCGAGTGCAGCATCTCGCCCACCGCCGGACCGGCGAAGGTCACCCCGAGCAGCACGCGGCGCCGCTCGTCCACGACGGCCTTGGCCCTGCCCCGGTAGCCGTCACCCTGCAGATAGGCCCCCGTCACCCTGCCCAGGTCGTACTCGACCGCGCGGACGTCGAACCCCTCGGCGCGGGCCTGCGCCTCGCTCCGGCCGACCGAGCACACCTGCGGGTCGGTGAAGACCACCTGCGGCGCGCCGTACGCGTCCGCCACGTCGCGCAGGCCCGGCAGGTCGTCGGTCTCGCCCTTGGCCCGTGCCGCGATGACGTCGCCGCACACCCGTGCCTGGTACTTGCCCATGTGGGTGAGCAGGGCGCGGCCGTTGACGTCGCCCACCGCGTACAGCCAGTCGCCGGGGACGCCGGTCGCGCGCATGCTGTCGTCGACCTCCACCGTGCGCCCGGCCTCCAGGCCGACGGTCTCCATGCCGAGGTCGCCGGTCGCCGGACGCCTGCCGGTGGCCACGAGCAGCTCGTCGGCCTCGACGGGCGGGCCCTCGGACAGGTGGACGGTCACCGGACCCCCGGGCGTGGGCCGCTCGACCTTCGTCACCTGGACGCCCGTGCGCACCGTGATGCCCGCCTCGGCGAACGACTCGGCCACCAGCTCACCCGCGAAAGGCTCCATCCTGCCGAGCAGCCCGCCGCGCGCCAGCACCGTCGTCTCCCGGGCGCCGAGCCCGTGCATGGCCTGGGCCATCTCGCAGGCCACCACGCCGCCGCCCAGCACGGCCAGCCGTCCGGGAACGCTCGTCGCGGCCGTCACCTCGTGGCTCGTCCACGGTGACGCCTCCGCGAGGCCGGGAATCGGCGGGACGGCCGCGCCGCTGCCGGTGGCCAGCACGACCGCCCGCCGGGCGGTCAGCGTGCGGACCGAGCCGTCCTTCGCGGTGACCGCGACCCGTTTGGGACCGTCCAGCCGCCCGTGCCCGCGGACGAACTCCGCCGGCACGCTCTTGATCCACTCGACCTGGCCGCCGTCGTCGAAGTGGGACACCGTCTCGTCGCGCCGGGCGAGCACGGCGGCGGTGTCGATCGGGCCCAGCGTCAGGCCGGGCACCCGGGAGACCTCGGCGACCAGCTCCACCGGGCGCAGCAGCGCCTTGCTGGGGACGCACGCCCAGTAGGCACACTCGCCCCCGGCCAGGTTCCTCTCGACGATCGCGGCGGTCAGTCCTCCCCTGACCGCGCGGTCGGCGACGTTCTCGCCCGCGGGGCCCGCGCCCACAACCACCACGTCGAACTCGTCCGACACGACTTACCTCCCAGAGAGAACCGGCCCATCGACCGCGCGCCGCCTCCGGCGACGCCGGTCGTACCAGCTTCGCACCCCTCGGCCGGAGTCACGCCTCCCGGACCCCGCGTGTCCGGGGCGGGCCGCCTTCGTGCGCGGACCGTCCAGCCTTTCCCCGCTTCTCCGCTTCCTACTCTGTCCTCTGTTCCGGGTAGATCAGGGGGATGTGTGAAAAAGCGGGGTCAGCGGCGGCGTCCGCGCGCCTTGAGGGGGGTGAGGGGCAGCTCTGGGGCGGGCAGCGGGGCGGCTCCCGTGCCGGGCACCGTGCCGAACCCCTCGCCCTCCATCCACTCCCGCCGGAACCCGGCGATCTCCTCGTGGCTGCGGCCGACGAAGTTCCACCACATGACGATCCGCTCCTCGAACGGCTCGCCGCCGAGGAGCAGCAGCCGCCCGGGCACCTCGGCGCTCACGGCCAGCTCCGAGCGCCCGCTGCCCAGGTAGAGCAGCGGGCCGGGGGCGAGATCCGTCTCGCCGACCCGTACCGTGCCGGACAGGGCCAGCGCGGCGTACTCGAAGCCGGGACGGAGCGGGACCGAGGTCCCGGCGCCCGCCTCCAGCGTCATCTCCGCCCCGACCAGCGGGGTGTGGATCGTCGCCGGGGAGGTGACACCGCCCAGCTCGCCCATGACGACGGTCACCGTGACGCCCGGCGACGACGCCGCGGTCAGCGTGGGCAGCGCCGGGTGGTGCTCGAAGGCCGGGGCGGTCTCGCGGGCGGCGGCGGGGAGCGCCACCCACAGCTGGACCCCGTGCAGCACGGCCTCGGCCGGCGACTCCTCGGCGTGGGAGATGGCCCGCCCGGCGGTCATCAGGTTGAGCTGGCCCGGCCTGATCAGCTGCTCGCTGCCGAGGCTGTCGCGGTGCAGGACCTCGCCCTCCACGAGCCAGCTGACGGTCTGCAGGCCGGTGTGCGGGTGCGGGGGAACGTGCATCGTCGCCCGCTCGGGACCGTAGTGGTCGACGAAGCACCACGCGCCGACCATCCTGACGTCCCGGTTCGGCAGGGTCCTGGTGACCTTCATCGCCCGGGGCCCGCCCAGCACCACGTCCCGGCCGGTCAGCAGCTCGTTCACCGGTTTCGCCGACACGTCCGCGAGGCCGCCGCAGGCCGACTCCCGCGGATCCGTTTCCAGGTTGCTCATGGTGCGAATGTACGGTGCGATCCGGTCCCGCCGGGTACGGGGTGGCACAATCCCCGAGCGAGGATCATGTGCGTGGTCGGCGCCCGGTTCCGGTATCTTTCGTCCACCCCGCCGATCGCCCACCGCCCCGGTGGGACGGACATCGCGTGAAGTGAGAGGCCGCATGACCACCGATACACCTCCGAGCGGATCTCGTAAAAGCCGCTGGAGCGCGCAGACGTGGTTCAACGTCGTGCTGCTCGTCATGACCCTGTTGCTCGGGCTGTCGGCGATCATCGGCGCCACGGTCCTGCGGAACGCGGCGGCCGCGTCCACCAGGCTGATCGACCACATCTCGGTGGGCAGGATCCAGGCCGAACGCCTGCAGGCGACCCTGCTGAACCAGGAGACCGGGGTGCGGGGCTTCGTCCTCACCGGCAAGGAGGAGTTCCTGCAGCCGTACCTGGACGGGCGGCGCGACGAGCTCGCCGTGTCGGCGCAGATCGGGCGGCTGGCGCCGGGCGCGGAACCGCTGCGCGCGCTCCAGGAGGTGGAACGGCTGGCCGCCGAGTGGCGGGCCCGCTACGCGGAACCGATGATCGCCAAGGTCAGGGACGAGAGTCCCAAGAGCGTGAGCGCCGAGCAGTCGGAGGAGAGCAAGCGCTCCTTCGACGCCGTCAGAAAGGCGATCGACGCACAGAACACCGCCTGGGGCCAGGCGAGGCAGTCGGCCCGTGCCGATCTGGAAGCCGCCCACGCGGTCAGGGACGCCACCTTCTTCGGCATCCTGGCCGCCTTCCTGATCACCATCATCACGGTGGCGGTGTTGCTGAAGATCGCGGTGTTCGGCCCTCTGGCCCGGCTGCGCGAGGCCTCCCGCAGGGTCACCAGGGGGGACTTCGCGCACCACGTGGACACCGGCGGCCCCGCCGACCTCGCGGAGCTGGCCGACGACATGGAGGCGATGCGCGGGCGTATCGTCAACGAACTGGAGGAGGCACGCGGCTCCCGGCTGCGGATCGCCGCCCAGGCCGAGGAGCTGAAGCGCTCCAACGCGGAGCTGGAGCAGTTCGCCTACGTGGCCTCACACGACCTGCAGGAGCCGCTGCGGAAGATCGCCTCCTTCTGTCAGATGCTCCAGCAGCGATACGCCTCCCAGCTCGACGAGAGGGCCAACACCTACATCGACTTCGCCGTGGACGGCGCCAAGCGCATGCAGGTGCTCATCAACGAGCTGCTGACCTTCTCCCGGGTGGGCCGGATCACCAGGGAACCCGTCGAGATGGACCTGAACGACGTGATCGACAGGGCTCTGTCCAACCTCTCCGCGGCGGTGGAGGAGTCAGGGGCCGAGATCGAGGTCGGTGAGCTGCCCGCGGTCGTCGGTGACCGGACCCAGTTCGTGATGCTCTGGCAGAACCTGATCGGTAACTCCCTGAAGTTCCGCGACCCCGACCGCGCGCCCCGGGTCACGATCGAGTCCGAGCGGATCGACGGGGAGGTGCGGATGACCGTCACCGACAACGGCATCGGCATCTCGCCCACCTTCGCAGAAAAGATCTTCATCATCTTCCAGCGGCTGCACCAGCGGGACGCCTACGAGGGCACGGGGATCGGCCTGGCGCTCTGCAGGAAGATCGTGGAGCAGCACGGCGGCACGATCAGGCTGGACACCGAGTACGACGAGGGTGCCCGCTTCGTCATCACGTTCCCCGCCGAGGCCGTCGCGCCGGAGCGGCAGGAGGAGAGCGGGCGGGAGGACTCTTCGGAGATCACGGTTGGGACCGTGCCGTGACACGCGGACGGCGCGCGCCGACCCGAATGCCGTTACCGTTTACCGGATGGAGGAGATCGACCGCCGTATCGTCACATTACTGGCCAGGGATGGCCGGATGAGCTTCACCGATCTCGCCAGGGAGACGGGGCTCTCGGTGTCGGCGGTGCACCAGCGGGTGCGCCGGTTGGAGAAGCGCGGGGTGCTGCGCGGGTACGCCGCGCTGGTCGACTACGACGCCATCGGGCTCCCGCTCACCGCGTTCGTCTCCATCAAGCCGATCGACCCGGCCGCCGCCGACGACGCGCCGGAGCGGCTGGCCCACCTGAGCGCCGTCGAGGCCTGTCACAGTGTGGCCGGGGACGAGAGCTACATCCTCAAGGTGCGGGTGGCCTCGCCCATCGCGCTTGAGGAGTTGCTGAACCAGATCCGCACCGCCGCCAACGTCTCCACCCGCACGACGGTCGTGCTCAGCACGCCGTACGAGCATCGCGCCCCTGAGCCGGCGGGGCAGGGCGAAGGGAAGCCCGAGGAGCGCGCCTGACCTTTCCCGGGGGCGAGGTCGTCCCGGACGGGCTCGTCCTCTCGTGTGATGAGGGGGGCGCCGGGGGTTCTTCCGGGCGCGCTGACCGGTTCGCTCTCCTGTTTGGGGGGTTGCTCCTGATTTGCCGGGGTGCGGCAATTGATTCAAGCTGGACGGGTGCCTCCCAGAAAGATCATCATCGACTGCGACCCGGGAATCGACGACGCGCTGGCGCTCGTCCTCGCCCACGGGAGCCCTGAGCTGGAGATCCTGGGGATCACCACGGTCGGCGGCAACGTCGAACTGGCCAGGACCACCGACAACGCGCTGCGGCTCCGCGAGTTCCTCGGGTTCGGCGAGGTGCCGGTCGTCGCGGGCAGCGCGGGCGCCCTCCTGCGCCCCCGGGTGGACGCGGCGGGCGTGCACGGAGGCTCGGGTCTCGGGGACGCGCTGCTGCCCGCGGCGTCGCTCCCGCCGGCCGCCGGGCACGCGGCCGACTTCATCATCGAGACGCTCAGGGCCGACCCTGGCGAGGTGACCCTGGTCGCGATCGGCCCGCTGACCAACGTGGCGCTCGCCGTACTCAGGGAGCCCGCGATCGTGAACTGGGCGCGCGGGCTCACGATCCTCGGCGGGTCCTACACCAGGGGCAACTTCTCTCCCGCGGCCGAGTTCAACATCGCCGCCGACCCCGAGGCCGCCGCGATCGTCTTCGGCGCGGGCTGGACGGTGACCATGATCGGTCTCGACGTGAGCCGCGGCGCCGTGACCACGGAGGCGGTGGCGGAGCGCATGGCGACGATGGGCAGGCTCGGCAGCGACCTGCTCCTGCCGTGCGTGCGGTTCTACGGCATGATCACCGCCGAGGACGGCCCCGCGATCCACGACGCCTGCGCGATCGCCCACCTGATCGATCCGTCGCTCATCACCCTCGAGCCCGCCGTCGTGGACGTCGAGACGGCGGGCCGCTTCACCGCGGGGATGACCGTGACCGACTTCGCCCTCCGGGGCCGCGCCCCCAACGCCCTGGTCGGCACCTCCCTCGACGTGGGCCGCTTCTGGGACCTGCTGCTGACCGTCTACGCCGGAGTCGCCGAGTCCATCGGGTCCATCGAGTCCATCGAGTCCTGAGGCCGCTTTGGAGGGGCGGAGCCTCAGGGCAGGGCGTGGAAGTGGGCCCGAAGGCGGGCCCTGGCCTCCTCGGTGGCGCCGAGGGCGTCCAGACCCAGCAGGGCGGCGCCCATGACGGGTGCGACGTCGGAGACGATCGGCCTGGCCTGCGGGGCGCGCTCGGCGAAGCCTCGCTCCAGCAGCTCGTTCATCAGCGGGTCGCGGGCGGTGAGGACGCCTCCGCCCAGGACCACCTCCGTCGGGACGGAGAGCAGGTCCAGGCGTCGCATCGCGACCACCGCGAGCACGACCACCTCCTCGGCCATCCGCGTCACCAGCGACCGGGCCACCGCGTCCCCCCGGTTCGCGACCGCCATCAGCGCCGGGACCAGCTCGCTCAGCCTGCCGTGGGGCACCTCGCCGAAGTGGATGGCGAGTGACACCTCCTCGACGGTCCGGGTGCCGAAGTGCTCGCGGACCACGACGGCCAGCGCGCTGGCCGGGCCCCGGCCGTCCTCGGCGCGCACGGCGTGCCAGAGCGTCTCCTCGCCGAGGCCGAGACCGCCACCCCAGTCGCCGGTGATCCGTCCCAGCGCGGGGTATCTCGCCACCTCCCCCGAGGGGGAGACCGCGACCGCGTTCACCCCCGCGCCGCAGACCACGGCCACCCCCGCGGGCCCGGAGGCCCCGGCGCGCAGCAGCGCGAAGGTGTCGTTGCCGACGCTCGCCCGCCTGCCGTACCCCCGGGAGAGGATCTCCGCGCACAGCGCCTCCTCCTCGACGGGCAGGTCCGCGCCCGCCACGTAGGCGGCCACGTGGTCGGCGTACGGTGTGACCGTTCCCGGCCCGAGTACGGAGCGCACGGTGTCGCCGATCACGTCGATCGCGACGCCCACCCCCGTGGTCTGCGGCTGGAAGGCGCCGCCGCGTCCGGTGGCGAGGACCGAGCCGTCCTCCGCGACCAGCGCGACGTCGGTCTTGCTGTTGCCGCCGTCGACCGCCAGGACCGTTCTCACGCGGTCGCCCAGGACAGGTGCCGGCGGTTGGCCTCGACCAGGCGCCTGGCCAGGTCGCCGGAGAGCGAGGCCTGGCCGATCAGCGGGTGGGCGAGCAGCGCGTCGGCGACGCGGTCCTCGCCGCCGTGCAGCGCGGCCTCGAGCGCCAGCGTCTCGTACGCCGTGACGTGGGCGACGAGCCCGGCGAAGAGGGGCTCCACCGGGTCGACGGGCAGTGCGGCCGCGCCCGCCGAGGTGATCGTGGCCGGTACCTCGATGACCGCCTCGTCGGGCAGGAACGGCAGCGTGCCGTCGTTGCGCAGGTTGACCACCTGGGTGTCGCCGCGGTCGCCGGTCAGCGAGGCGATCAGCGCCACCGCCGCCTCGGAGTAGAAGGCCCCGCCGCGTTCGCCCAGCAGTTCGGGCTTGGTGTCCACCGCGGGGTCGTCGTACAGCTCGAGCAGCGCCGTCTCCATCGCCGAGACCTCGGCCGCGCGCGACGGTCTGCCGTGTTGCTCCTCCACCACCAGGTCGTGCTCGTAGAAGTAGCGCAGATAGTAGGAGGGCACCACGCCCAGGCGGCGGATGAGCGCGGCGGGCAGGCCGACGTCCCCGCCGATCTCCTCGGCGTGGCTCTCCAGCAGCCTGGGCAGCACGTCCACCCCGTCCAGGTGGACGGCCCGCTCCCAGGTGAGGTGGTTCAGACCGACATGGCCCAGCGAGATCCTCGCGGGGGCGACGCCCAGGGTGGCGGCGAAGCGACGTTGGAAGCCGATGGCCACGTTGCACAGGCCGATGGCCCGGTGTCCCGCCTCCAGCAGTGCCCTGGTGACGATGCCGACCGGATTGGTGAAGTCGACGATCCAGGCGCCGGGCGCGTGCCTTCTGACCTTCTCCGCGATGTCCAGCACCACCGGCACCGTGCGCAGCGCCTTGGCCAGCCCACCGGCACCGGTCGTCTCCTGACCGACGCAGCCGCATTCCAGCGGCAGCGTCTCGTCCACGTCGCGCGCCGCCTGGCCGCCGACGCGCAGCTGCAGCAGGACCGCGTGCGCTCCGGTGACGCCCTCCTCGACCGAGGAGGTCGCGACGACCGTGGCCGGGTGCCCGGCCCGCGCCAGCATCCGGCGCGCCATGCCGGACACCGACCTCAGCCGCCGGGCGTCCGGGTCGACCAGCGCTATCTCACTCAGCGGCAGCTCGTCGCGCAGCCGGGCGAAACCGTCGATCAGCTCCGGCGTGTATGTCGAACCGCCTCCGACAACGGCGAGTTTCACCCTTTTGCTCCTGTCAGCGTGACGCTCTCGATGAGGACCTGTTGGGCGAGGAGGAACACGACGATCACCGGGGCCGTGACGAGCAGGGGTGTCACCCCGGTGAGGTTCCACCGCCCACCGCACGGTGCTCGCGAGGACACCGGCCAGGAAAAGAGCGTGTGGTTCTTTTTCTCCGTGAGGGGGGTCGGGGCGAAAGTGGGAAGGCGTCGGTGCACGACGGCTGCCTCCTGAGGGCGGTGGATCCGGGGGGCGTTCTCGGGGAGTTTCGTGCGAGGCCGGGAAGGGTCAGGAGGGGACGGTTGAGCCGAAGACCTCGTCACGGGCGGTCGCGAGGGCGAGGTCGAGCGCGCCGGCGAGGACGGGGTTGCCCTCGACGGTCGACAGCAGCAGCGGGGGCCGGGGGATGGTGAGCGCGTGGAGTTCGTGCTCGACGAGCTCGCGCAGGGTGTCGCCACCGGAGAGGAGGGTTCCGCCGGTCAGCACGATGATCTCGGGGTCGACGACCGAGGTGATCGAGGCCAGTCCGACGGCCAGCCGGGAGGCGATGTCGCGCAGTCCGGCGCGGGCGTCGTCGGCACGCCTGCCGGTGGAGGTGGAGGCCCGCACGGCGTTCAGCACCGCCTGCGTGGGCGTGGTGCCGCGCACGCCGTACGATCTGAGGATCTTGAGTACCGCCGGGCCGCCGGTCAGGGCCTGGTAGCCGTGGTTGGCGTAGCGGCCGGTGTCCCTGGCGGTCGGGGCGCCGGGGGTGGGCATGTAGCCGACCTCCCCGGCACCGCCGGTGGCGCCCCGGTGCAGCCGGCCGCCGAGGACCAGCGCGGCGCCCAGGCCCTCGTCGGCCCAGAGCAGCACGAAGTCGGCGTGCCCGCGGGCCACGCCGTGCGCCTGCTCGGCCTGGGCGACGAGGTTGACGTTGTTCTCCACGGAGACCGGCACGCCGAGACCGTCGCCGAGGGTGCGGACCAGGTCGGGGATGTGCCAGCCGGGCATGTCCTTGCTGGTGGCGTACGCCATCTTCCCCGTACCGGGGTCGATCGTGCCCTGCACGCCGATGACCACGCGCCGCAGCGCCGCGGGGGCGTTCGCGCCCTCCAGCGCGGCACGGACCCGCTCCAGCGCGTCGCCGCCGGAGCGGCCGGGGCTGGGCAGACGGTGCTCGCCGGTCACGGTGCCGGTGATGTCGGCGACCCTGACGTCGATGCCCGCGCGCGTGACGTCCAGCGCGGCGACGTGCGCGGCGGCGGGGTTGAGCCGGTAGACCTCGGCGGTGCGGCCGGGCAGCCCTTCGCGGATGCCGTCGAGCACGACCAGGCCCGCCTCCTGCAGGCGGATGAGGAGCTGCGAGGCGGTGGGCTTGGACAGACCGGTGAGGGCGCCGATCTCCGGGCGGGTCAGCGGGCCGCGCTCCAGTAGCGCCTGCAGGGCGGCGCGGTCGTTGATCGCGCGCAGCAGGCTGGGGGTGCCGGGCGTCGGCTGGGTCACTGGTCCTCCGCGTACGTCCTCGCGTCCACCTGCACGGCGAAGTTAGGAAAGTTTCCTAACTTCGAGTGAATGTAAGGAGCCCCGCGGATTCTCGTCAAGCAGGCAGGGGAGGCCGCAATCAAGCTGTGATGACGGCGGGACGGGTAAACTTCTCGACGGACCTGCTAGGGTGATGGTTTGTCATAACAACCAGTGCAATGGCCCGGAGTATCCCATTACTAGTAACGATAATGGAGCGACGGCAACCCGTCAAATCGAGCTGGCCAGGGAGCAGGAGTACGTTTCCCGCCTTTATGCCCGGCTTGATCTGCTGCGCGAGCGCACTCAGCGACAGCTGGACAGCGTTCTCGCGCAGGGCGGAAGTGGCGGCACGCACCAGAACCGCTCCGAGCGCGACAGCTTCGCGGGGATGTACGCCGAACGCCTGGGCCGTCTGTGGGCGGTCGAGAACGGCCTGTGCTTCGGCCGGCTCGACAACGCCGACGACACCTCGCTCTACATAGGTCGCATCGGCATGGCCGACGACGACCAGCGCCGGATGCTGATCGACTGGCGGGCGCCGGTGGCGCAGCCCTTCTACGGTGCCACCCCCGCGGCCTCGATGGGCGTCACCCGGCGCAGGCACCTGCAGACCAAGGGCCGTACGGTGATCGGGATCGACGACGACCTCCTCGACCTCGACAGCCTCACCGAGGAGGACGTGGCCACCCTCAACGGGGAGGCCGCGCTGCTGGCCTCCCTCGGGGCCAGGCGCACCGGCCGGATGCGTGACATCGTGGCCACCATCCAGTCGGAACAGGACCGCATCATCCGCTCCGACCTCAACGGGGTGCTGGTCGTGCAGGGTGGTCCCGGCACGGGCAAGACCGTGGTCGCGCTGCACCGCGCCGCCTACCTCCTCTACACCCACCGGGAGAAACTGGCCCGCAGGGGCGTGCTCATCCTCGGTCCGAACCTGACCTTCCTGCGCTACATCGAGCAGGTGCTGCCCTCCCTGGGCGAGACCGACGTGCTGCTGTCGACCGTCTCCGAGCTGTACCCGGGAGTCGTCCCCCGCCGCAGGGAACGTGCGGAGGTGGCCGCGGTCAAGGGGGACGTCCGGATGGCCCAGGTCGTCGCGCGGGCCGTGCGCGAGCGGCAGCGGGTGCCGCGCAAGCCGATCGAGATCAAGCTCGACCGCTACACCCTCAAGCTGGAGGGGAACGTCCTGGAGGCCGCCCGCAGCCGGGCGGCCCGCTCCAAGAGGGCGCACAACGAGGCCCGCGCGGTCTTCGTCCGCCACCTGCTCAACGCGCTCGCCCGGCAGGCCGCCAGGCAGCTCGGCAAGGGGATGATCGACGACGACGAGCTGGCCGACATCCGTGAGGACCTCCGCACCGAGCGGCCCGTCAAGGCGGCGCTGAACCGGCTGTGGCCCTACGTCACCCCGCAGCAGCTCCTGATCGGCCTGTTCACCTCCCGCGAGCGCCTCGACCACGCCGCGGCCGAGTTCGGCGCGGCCGAGCGCGAGCTGATGCTGCGCGAGCCGCCACGCAAGGGGGAGGACTGGTGGTCGGAGTCCGACGTGCCGCTCCTGGACGAGGCCGCCGAGTTGCTCGGCGACATCGACCCCGCCGTGCTGCGGGCCGGAGCGTGGATGGCCGAGGAGGAACAGGCCGCGCAGCGCGCCGCCGCGCTCGACGAACGACAGCACCAGCTCGCCTACGCCAAGGAGGTCCTGGAGCTGACCGGGCTGTCCGACATCATGGACGCGGAGAAGTTCGCCGCCCGTCACCTCGGTGACGACGTCTTCTTGACCACCGCCGAGCGCGCGGCGGCCGACCGCACCTGGGCCTTCGGGCACGTCATCGTCGACGAGGCGCAGGAACTGTCGCCGATGGACTGGCGCATGCTGATGCGCCGCTGCCCGACGCGGTCGATGACGATCGTCGGTGACCTGGCCCAGACCGGTTCGTCGGCCGGAGCGCGCTCCTGGGGCCGGGTCCTGGATCCGTACGTGGCGGGACGCTGGCGTGAGGAGACCCTCAGCGTCAACTACCGCACCCCGGCCGAGCTGATGGCCGTGGCCGCCGATGTGCTCACCCTGGTGGATCCGGCGCTGAGCGCCCCGGCCTCGGTGCGGGAGACGGGGGCGCGGCCGTGGGCGGCCTCCCCGACGGACTCCCTCGCCGAGGTCGTCAAGGCCGAGGTCGTCGAGGGCGGACGGCTCGTCGTGATCGTTCCCGAGTCGCGCGCCGAGGAGTTCGGGGCGATCGTGGTCCGCTCCGTCGACGGCGCGGTGGCCGGACCGGGAGCGGCGGCCCTGGACGCGCAGGTGGCGGTGCTGACCGTCGCCGAGGCCAAGGGACTGGAGTTCGACGCGGTCGTCGTGGTCGAACCGGAGCTGATCCTGGACGAGTCCCCACGCGGGGCGAGCGATCTTTACGTGGCATTGACCCGCGCCACCCAGCGGCTTGGCGTCGTACACGACGGCCCGCTTCCCGGTGCCCTCGCTCGACTTGAGCGACATCGGATCACATGAGAGCATTGACGGCTCTCGTCGATCATGTCCCAGCTGCGAAAACTTGATGTTTCCGCTGTTAGTGACACGGTTGACATCTGCGCTGGGCTCGGTAGTTTGCTGCCCAGTCCAGCACGGGACTGGCCGGTCGGCCGCTTTTCGACATCGTCGTCTCCTGCGCCCGTGACGGGGGTCTTCCCCGTCCGTACAGCCAGGCGCAGGGCCGGCAGTCCGTCGAGGCGGGGCACTCCTTCCGGGCGGGGGGTTGGACCCAGGAGGGGTCCGGGCACCCAGTAGACAACGGCAATCCGCGCTCGCCGCCGACGGGACGGAACCGGTCCGAAGGGTCGTCCGGGCCCTCTTCCCGCTCCCGTGCGAGCGCCGCAAGCGTCGGGGCGGCCCGGGGTGGGGGGGGGGGCACCCCCCGGCCGCCCGCGCGCCGGCGGGGGGCGCGCCGCGGGGGCCCACGGGGGGGGGGCGGCGGGGGGCCACAACCCCCCCCCCGGGCCGCCCCGTTGCCGCGTCTGGAGTCCGCTTATCGGGGTTTTGCTGGGTTTGAAGTGCTTTGGTGTTGCTTCTGATTAATGTGGCGGAGAATTTTTGGGGGCGTGCCTGCTGGGCGGTAGCGTTCCGGCTAGCAAGACCGGTCAGGAAGGCCAGACGTCACCCGCCGCACGACATCGCAAGGAGCCTCGCCCGTGGTGCAGGACAAGACGGCCGCTCCGGTACCGGAGCGGCCCACGCAGGGCGTTCCCGCGGGAGGTGCGGCGGCCGGTTCCGTGACCGGCTCGGTGACCGGTCCCGCGAGGAGGGCGACCGCCGGCCCGGTGGACGGCTCGGCGGACGGTGCCGCGGCCGTGCCGGCGGACGGTGCGGACGGTGTCGCGGGCGGCCCGCCCGGCGCGGAGGTTTCGTCCCCCGGCTCGCGCCTGGTGCCGCTCGCCCGGGCCGCGGGCGCGGTGGCCGGCGGCCTGCTGATGTTCCTCGCCTTCCCGCCGCTCGGGCTCTGGTTCCTCGCGCCGCTCGGCATGGCCTCGGCGATCCTGGCCGTACGTGGCACCCGCCCGCGCCGGGGCACCTGGCTCGGCCTCCTCACCGGTCTCGCCATGCTGCTGCCCGCTCTGCACTGGGTGAGCCCGATCGGCACCGACGCCTGGCTGGGGCTGGTCGCCATGGAGAGCGCCTTCTACGCCGCGTGGGGGACGGGCGTCGCGGTGGTGACCCGGTTGCGTCTGTGGCCGTTGTGGGGCGCCGCGCTCTGGGTGGCGGCCGAGTGGGCGCGGGGGCAGTTCCCCTTCGGCGGATTTCCCTGGGCGCGAGTGGCCTTCAGCCAGGGGGAGTCGATCTTCACCCCGTACGCCGCGCTCGGCGGGGCTCCGCTGGTGAGCTTCGCGGTGGCTTTGTGCGGTGGCCTGCTCGCCCTGGCGGTGCTGCGCTTTTTCCCGGCCACGGCCCCCGCTCCAATCACGGCCCCGGCCTCGAGCGCGGTCTCGGCTCAGGTCCCGGCCTCGGCCGAGTCCCAAGGGTCGCTCTCGCGCACGGACCGGCTCCCGGCCTCGGCCGAGGTTCCGCCCGAGTCCTCCGGCTCTCCCGTGGTTCCCGGCCCCCGCCGTGCCCGGGGCCCGCGCTGGGGGCGGGCACTGGCCCTGCCGCTCGCCGGGGCGTTGGCCGTGCCGGTCGCGGCCCTCGCCGTTCCCCGGTACGGCGACGAGGGCAGGAGCGTGACCGTCGGCGTCATCCAGGGCAACGTTCCCGGCCGTGGCATGCACCCGCTGGGCGACGAGCCCGCCGTGGTCCTCGGCAACCACACCCGGATGCTCCACCAGATGGCACGGGATGTGCGAGAGGGCAGGACACCCCGTCCCGACCTGGTCGTGCTGCCGGAGAACTCCACCGACATCGACCCGTTGCGCAACGAGTTCGCCCGGAGCGAGATCGACGCGGCGGTCAAGGACATCGGGGTGCCCGTCCTGGTCGGCGCCGTGGTCGGGATCGGGGAGAACAACCGGGCGACCCGCAGCATCGTCTGGGATCCGGTCACCGGCCCCGGCGCCCACTACGACAAGCAGCAGCTGGTCCCCTTCGGGGAGTTCACCCCGCTCCAGGGCCTCGTGCTCGCCCTGTTCGAGCGGGCCTCCCTGGTCGGCAAGCAGTCGGTGGCGGGCACCCGCGACGGCGACCTCAGGCTGGGGCCGGTGACCGTCGGCGCGATCAACTGCTACGAGGTGGCCTTCGACGGCATCGTGGGCGACACCGCCAGGACGGGGGCCACGCCGCTGGTGGTGCAGACCAACAACGCCACCTACGCCCTGACCAACCTGCCGTCGCAGCAACTCGCCATGTCCCAGTTGCGGGCCGTGGAGCACAATCGGGCTGTGATCACTTCCGCAATTACTGGTATATCGGCATATGTGACCCCGAATGGTTCGATCGCCTGGCGCACCGGTGAGCTGGTTCCCGCCATGAACGTCCTGACCGTTCCGGTCAGGACCGCGCAGACCATCGCCACACGCGTGGGTGCGCTGCCCGAGTGGGCCTTGATACTTGTGGGTGCGGGTGCGGTGGCCACCGCCTGGCGGCGCCGGACGCCCGGTGCGGGGCACCTCGCGAACCGGGAGGACGATCAGCAGGTGGGAGACGCGTGATGGAGCGGATGCTTGGTCGGGTGCTCGTCATCGTCCCGACGTACAACGAGCGGGAGAACCTGCCGCTGATCACCCGGCGGCTGCGCGAGGCCGTCCCCGACGCCCACCTCCTGATCGCGGACGACGACAGCCCCGACGGCACGGGAGCGATCGCCGACAAGCTGGCGGCCGACGACGACCACGTCCACGTGCTGCACCGGCCGGGTGGCAAGCAGGGGTTGGGCGCCGCCTACATCGCGGGTTTCCGCTGGGGTCTTGAGGAGGGGTTCGGCGTTCTCGTGGAGATAGACGCCGACGGATCCCACCAGCCGGAAGAGCTGCCCAAGCTGCTGGACGCGCTGGCCGAGGGGGCCGATCTGGCGATCGGCTCCCGGTGGGTGCCCGGCGGCAAGGTCGTCAACTGGCCGGTCTCGCGGGAGTTCCTGTCGCGCGGCGCGAACGTCTACACCCGGCTGATGCTGGGCCTCCCGGTCCGGGACGCCACGGCGGGCTTCCGCGCCTACCGTGCCTCGGCCCTGGAGAAGATCAGCCTGCACGACGTCGAGTCGCGGGGCTACTGCTTCCAGGTGGACCTGACCCTGCGCACGGCTCGCGGCGGGATGCGCGTCACCGAGGTGCCCATCACCTTCGTGGAGCGCACCGTCGGGGCGAGCAAGATGAGCCGCGGCATCGTGGTCGAGGCACTGTGGCGGGTCACCGTCTGGGGTGTCACCGGTCTGCCCGCCCGCCTGCGCCGCCGCCGAGGTCGCTGACCCCTGGCCCCGCGGTGGCGCGGCCGGCCGATCCTGGCCGCCCGCGCCGCTTCCGTGAGGCCGCCCCCGGTTCGGAGGGGAGCACCGTCCTGAGAGCCGGCTGAAGCCCTGAGGGCCTGAGGACGCTGAGAAAACCGTCCACGCTGAGCGAACGCGGAACGCGCCGCCGCTTCGGGACGTTGTTCATGTCGTACGGCTGTCGCACGAGTTGAGGCGAAAAATGCGCATTCTGCTGTTCCTGACCTTTCTCGTGGTGCCGTTCCTCGAGATATGGGTGCTCATCCAGGTCGGTCAGCTCATCGGCGGGTGGCCCACGGTGGCCCTCCTGCTCGCCGGCAGCCTGCTCGGCGCCTGGATCGTGCGCCGCGAGGGCCGCCGGGCCTGGCGCAGACTTCAGGAGGCGCTGCAGAGCGGCCGGGCACCCGAGCGCGAGCTCGCCGGTGGCGGGCTGACCCTCGTGGGCGGCATGCTGCTGATCGCTCCGGGATTCCTCTCGGACGTCCTTGGTCTCCTGTGCCTGCTGCCGTTCACCCGGCCGATGGTCCGCGGGCTCGGATCCTGGCTTCTCGCCCGCCGGATCCGCACCCTCGTCGAGAGGAACGCGGGTGGTGCCGGGCTCGGCTCGCCGTTCGGCGCGGGTTCGCCCTTCGACGTGTCGCGCGACGGCGGGAGGCCCCCGGGTTCCGGGCCGGTCGTCCACGGCGAGGTCATCCGCGACGAGCCGGGTGACGCGGGAGGCCCAGGCGGGACCAAGGACTCCGACCGGGGGATCATCGGTCGCTGAGCGCGGCCAGGCGGCGCAGCGAGAGCCGGAACAGGGCCGCGTTCAGCGGTTTGATCACCCGCCAGCCGAGCCGACCGGCCGCGCCGAACGGCACGTCGAGGTCCTCCTTCCAGACGATCGTGCTGCCGCCGCCCTCGCGGGGCAGCACGCGGAAAACCCCGGTGCCGCGCACCAGCCGTCCGGTGTGGCGGACTCCCACGCTCCTCGGCGGATCCCACTCGGTGATCTCCATGGTGTCGAGGAACCCGGCCGGTCCCACCCCGGTGAAGGCCTCCAGACGGCTCCCGGTGCCGCGACCGTCTCCGGCGGTGACGCGCGCCCGGGTCAGGACCATCCACTCGTGGTGCCTCGGCCAGTCGGTCAGGACCGAGAACACCTGCTCGGGCCGGGCGTGCGCGTCCACGGAGACGCTGATGTGGGAACGGGTCATCCACGGTTCCTTCCCCGTCTCCGCCGGCCGACCCTCCGGACACCTCGCCGTGCCCCCGTGCCCGTGAGATCCTGCCGTGGGCGGTGACGGGCGCCGGCGAAGGTACTGGAAGAATCTCGTTTTTCTCCTTTTCAGGTCGAGATTCAGTGTGACTGTGGACCCTGAGAGGGCGAAGACGTGACGGCACGGCGCGCCCGGGACGGTTCGCGACGGGAAGAACGACACCGGGAGAGCGTGGAGAGGGGCGGGTTCGCGATGACCGCGTTCGCACAGGGAGCCGACCTGGTCGAGGTCAGGCCGGTCGGCTGGGACGACGCGGCGGCCGTGGCGCTCCGCGGAGCGATGACGGAGGAGATGGACGCCCGCTACGCCGACCTGCTCGCCGTCATCGGCCTCGTGCCCGATGGCATGAACGTCGAGCCGGAGAGCGTCGCCTACACCGGGGTCGCCTACGTGGCGGAGGGCGTCGCGGTCGGGCACGTGGCGTTGCGCAGGCTCGGTGGCGACCTGGAGCTCAAGCGGATGTTCGTGACCCTGTCCCATCGGGGCACCCGCGTGGCACGGGCCCTGCTGGCCGCCGCCGAGGACGCCGCCCGCGCGCTGGGCGCGCCCCGGGTCGTCCTGCAGACAGGCCCCCGCCAGCCGGACGCGGTGAGGATGTACGAGCGGGAGGGCTACACACCCGTCCCGGTCTTCCCGCCCTACGACCGTCTCCCGGGCTCCCTCTGCTTCCAGAAGCCTCTTTGATCCGCCCTCTCGCTCGCGGCGAAGAACGGCTCCCCGGGTTACCGGGGCCGTGCCGGGCCGGTCGCCCGGACACGGGTTCGCCGGCCCGGCCGAGGGGACGGCCGGACCGGCGAGGTGCTCGCGGGGTCTAGGACGCCGCGTGCTCGGGACTGTCGACGTAGATCCGGCCGAAGTCGACCGCCGGGGCGAATCCGGCGAAGTTGCGCTCGACCTCGGCTTTCTCCGCCGCGTTCGGGTTCGCGTTGGTGCAACTCGTACCCGCGCTCGCGCCGGACATCAGGTCCGTGCACCGGCCGGTACGCCGGTCGGGCAGGCCCAGGATGTGGCCGATCTCGTGGGTGGCGATCCGCAGCGGGTTGTGACCCTCCGCGGTCGCCTGCCGGCCCATCCACACGGTTCCGCGGCCCAGGCTGGTGGGCTGCGCACGAGGCCAGCCGTTGTCGGCGAGCACCACGAAGTCCGCGGGGCTGCCGGCCACCAGTCGTACGTTCGAGACGCTGGAGTTCCAGATCTGGGCCGCCTGGTCGACGGCGGATCGGAACTCCGCGGCCCTGCTCGCGTCATACCTGAGCACGCGAACCGCTGCCGTGCGGGCGTCCGCCGCGTGGGCGGGCGCGGCCTGGGCGGGGGTGACCGTCACCAGGAAGGCCAGCCCCAGGATGAGGGCGACGCCGGAGCGAATGATCCTTGACATTTCTGGCGGGCCTCCTCGGCCATCGGGGGGTTGCTCACGGGGAGCAGGCTGGTGAGGAGGCGAGATCAGCCGGTGACGAGTGTCAGCCCGTACGCCGAGAGGATCTCGTTGACCGGCTGGTGGTAGGTGGTACCGCCGACGGAGCAGTTGCCCGAGCCACCGGAGGTGACGCCCTGTGCCTGGTTGCCGGAGATGAAGGAGCCGCCGGAGTCGCCTGGCTCGGCGCACGCGCTGGTGCGGGTCAGGCCGCTCACCGTGCCCTGCGCGTAGGTGACGCTCGCGTTGTGCTGCTGGATGGTGCCGCAGCGCCAGCCCGTGGTGGAGCCGGAGCGGCAGATCGAGGAGCCGACCGAGGCCTGGGTGGAGCCGCGGACGACCACGTTGGCGCCGCCGGAGCCGCGGACGTAGGGGGTCACGGTGTGGCCGGGAGTGGAGACCCAGGCGTAGTCGTTGCCGGGGAACGACGAGCCGTAGAAGGAGCCGGAGGGGGAGCTGGTGGTGGCTCCCGCCCTACCGCAGTGACCGGCGGTCACGAAGCCGGGGGCGGTGCCCCGGCGCGCGGAGAAGCCGATGCTGCAGCGGCTGCCGCCGATGTAGTAGGCGTTGCCGCCGATGATGTTGATGAAGGGCTCGGGCTTCTCGGCGGAGAGCGTCACCTTCACGACGCCCTTGTCCACGCCCGCGGCCGCGGCGAGGGCCTCGCCCGCTGCCTGGTCGCCGGTGAGGATGACGACGCTGTTGGTCGTGACGTCGACGTACCAGAGGGAGGCGCCGGCCTTCGCCTCCGCCGACGCGCCGTCGAGCTTGGCCTTGACGGCCTCGAGGTCGGCGAGGGAGCGGCTGACGACCACGGGCTGCGCGCCCTTGGCCTTGATGGCGGCCGCGGCGGAGGCGTCGGTGGTGGCCACGGAGAGCTGGGAGGCGTCGCCGTTGAGCCAGGCGCCGCCGTACTTGGCGCCCAGTTCCTGGGTCAGGGCGGACTCCGAGGCGGCCGCGCGGTGCTCGTTGGCCAGGCGCTGGACGGCCTGCTCGGCGGTGAGGCCGAGGTCGCGCTGGAGAGCCTCGAGCATCGCGGCCGGAGGCTGGGGGGCGGGGGCAGGGGGGGCGGTTGTCGCGACGGCGGGCGACACGGTGGCGACCAGGTACAGAGCCACGGTGGCGGCTCCAGCCAGAAGGGTACCTCGACGTAACATGCACACTCCTTGTGAGGGGTGATGTCAAGGTATTGGTGAGAAGCATGCGGGGGGATCTCCCAAAAAATCCCTATCGCGATGTTATGGGGGCTTGATCACCTTCGGGCCTGGGGTGAGGTTGAGGGCGCGGTGCTCGCGAACACCTTCCTCCCGGAGAGGCGATGCGACCGAAACGGTTCAGGAATATGGCCGAAACGGCGGGGAGTGATGGACGATCAGGTGCTTCCCCTACTCGCGCGGCCGGGGGGAACTCTGAAAGACTGGTCACCGCGCCTTCGGCGCACAGGTGCCGATTCTCGACAGTTACCAACAGTGACCAAACGGAGCAGCGTCAATGACTTGTTCTGTGCATCCGGAACTCGCGAGGACGCATCGCCGCGCCGCACGTGCGGCCGATCGGTGGAGAGGGGCCCTCACGACGCCCGTTCCCCTCCTCTCCCGGGCACGCCCCGCGCGGGCCGTCGTCCAGGCCGCTCACCATCCGGCCGTCACCGCCCGGATGCCACAGAAGGACACGCACCATGACTGACGAAGCCGCCGTCACCGACGCCGGGAGCGAGGAGACGGCGACGTTGCCGCGCCGCAGCGACGCGCTGCGATGCCCGCACACCGAGGGCGACGAGCGCCGTTGCGTCCTGCCTCCCGACCACGATCTGGACCACGTCTACCCGCACCAGAAGGCTCCCGCCCTGTGCGCGGGTGAGTGACGGGCGATCGAACGGCCGGCAGGGAAACGGCCCGCGGGCGCGAGAGGTCCGGCGGCGCCGTCCCCGGTGACCTCCCGGCGGGAGGCCCTCTCGGAAACAGGCGTCCCTCGGTGTTCTTCGGCGTCGCCCGGCGTCCCCCGGCTTCAGAGGACGCCGATCGCCTCGGCGGCGGTCACGGCCGCGCGGACGGCCTGCGCCGGGTCGCCCTCGTGGTACCGCCGCTCGCTGGGCTCGATGTTGTCGAGAAACTCCTGATAGCGGACCGCGTACGCGAGGTGCTGCAGAGGTTCGGCCAGGACCAGCGCGCGGGCCGGGTCGCAGCCGGGGACGGCCGCGGCCCACGTCTCGCGCCAGGCTTCCGCGGCCGCTTCCCAGAGGTCGCCGGGCAGGAAGTCACGGGGGCGCAGGCCGTCGAGGACGGGGTGGCCGTAGTGGCTGTCGGCGAGGTCCAGCACGACGGTGCCGCGCGGTCCCGCCATCCAGTTGCCCGGATGGAAGTCGCCGTGCACCAGCGTGCACGGCAGGCCGCATGACTCCAGCGAGGCGGCGAGCGACGGCAGACGACCGGCGAGCCGGTGGGCGAGGCGCAACTCCCCGGTGTTCAGGTCACCGGCCGCCTCACCGTCGAGCAGTCCGCCCACCAGCGCGGCCAGAGCCGAGGGGGTGCGGTCGGGAAGTCCGTCGGGTGGCGCGCACCCGTGTTCGGCGAGGGCCGCCTGTGCCCTCGCCAGGCGGCTCACCGCCTCGACGACGATCTCCCGCGACGCCCCGTGACAGTCGCCGCCGGGCACGTGCTCCAGGAGCACCCGCCGGTTCGGGGTGTCGGCCGCCACGATCGCGGGCACCAGGCCGGGATCCTTCGCCGCGAGCATCCCGATCGCGCGGGCCTCGTCGGAGGCGAACCCAGGAGTGATCTTCAGCCAGACCGGTCCCGGGCGCGTGGGGATGCGGAACAACCCCGCCAGGTTCCAGGTCCTCACCTGCCGGACGGGACCCTCGGCGGGTCTGCCCGCCTCACGCAGCGCGGCCTGGGCCCAGGCCAGTGCCTCGCGCGCTCCGGACGCCTTCGCCCACTCCGCCCGGTGCGCCACGGGGCCCGCCAGATCTTCCAGGACCGGCCTGCCGGTCACGTCCGGGGCGCCGGGCCGGAGGTCGGCCGGACCGGCCGCGGGACGGTCCAGAGCCTCGACGTGATAGGTCGTGTGACCGTCGCGAGGGCCATCGCGAGGGCCGCCGCCGTTCTCGACGTCGACCAGGCGCAGCACCACCACGGGCGTGCCGAGCACGCCCTCCAGATGGGTCACGACCGAACCGACCTCGGCCCACCAGGGTTCGGCCACGGGGAACGGGCCCACGGTTCCCAGCCATTCGGTGCCCGACGTCACGAAGGCGCTCACCGTGCGGCCCGATGTTTCGCTCACGGGGGCAGTGTGCCCGCGGGGAAGCGGTCGGTGCCACGGGTTTTCCCCGGGGCCGAGGCGGAGGAGGACGAGGGGCGGCGCTGCCGGGCCCGGGTGGCCGGTCCTCGGTCAGTGCCCGGAGTTGTGGTCGTCGAAGAGGGAGGGCTCGTGCCGCCGGGCCGGCCGCGCGTGGGGCTCCATCGACCCCGCGGGCCGGGGGTTCTCGCTCGGGCGATCGCGCCGCAGTTGGGACAGGAGTCTCGCGTCCTCGCGCATCTCCTCTTCCGAGGGGGACAGGAAGATCGCCAGAAGCAGACCGAGGCTGAGCATGCTGATCCCGACGAGCAGGGGCAGCATGAAGTCCATTCCCTGTGCTCCGCTCGTCGGTGCGGGGGTGCCGTGGAGTTCGACCCCGATGGCGAACATCCCCGTGTAGTGCATCCCGTTCACCGCGAAGCCCATCAGCAGGGCGGCGCCGGTGGTGGCGAGTGCCCCGCGCACGCGCACGCTGAACCAGAGTGCCACCGTCGCCGCGACCACCGCGATGATCAGCGACAGTCCGACCAGGAGGGGGTCGTAGCTCACGTGTGCGGACATGTTCATGGCCGCCATGCCCAGATAGTGCATTCCGGCCACGCCCAGGCCGGTCAGCAGCCCGCCGCCGAGGAGCGCGCCGGTGCTGTTCTCCCGGTGCGAGACCAGGAACAGGCCGGCGCCGACGACGACGATCGCGAGCAGTGCGGACGCGACGGTGAGCGGGACGTCGTAGCGGATCGACGTGCCCATGACGTCGAAGCCCATCATCGCGATGAAGTGCATCACCCAGATGCCGGTCCCGCCGATGGACAGGGCCGCGCCGCCGAGCCAGAGCGCGCGTGAGCTGCCCTCCGCCCCTCGGGCCCGCGCGGCGAACAGCAGTCCCAGCAGGGATCCGGTGCTCGACATGATGTACGAGGCGACCGGCGTGACGAGCCCGTAGGCGAAATGGTCGATGGGGGACATGGCGAACTCCTGGCATGCGGGAGGGTGATGGAACGTGCCAGGACGGGGTCAGGCCGGGCTGGCGTGCGGGGGGATGGAACGTGCCAGGACGGAGTCAGGCCGAGCTGGCGTGCGGGAGTGGTCGTGGGATGGCCATGAGGTGGCCGTGGGGTGGTTCGGGTAGTGACTGGTTGATCGGCCAATCACTACGAGGGGAGCTCACCTTACAGTTCTTCGGTTGCGCATGGCCATAATGGGGTGATTACGAATGTCTAAACCAAGCACGCGGTGACTGTCTCACTCACTTGACGTGAACATCCCAGGAGAGGAGGCGGGCCGATGAGCAGGCTCGCCGGTCGAGGACAGAAGACGCCACCGCCTCCGGTATGGCCGGAGGACCGCTACGAGGTGGTCTGCGAGCGTGACGAGCCGCACGGCGGCACCCACGACCGCTATCACTTCCCGAAGTACGCGGTGAACTCGGCGCGCAGCCTGGAGACGGCAGGGCTCGCCAGGAGGGTGCGCGTGGTCAGGCTGTCCGACGGGGTAGTGATATACGACCGCGTCAACGGCGTCGACCTGCCCGCCGACGAGTGGTGATGGCCACCCTCGGGCGGAGGCGTGAGGGGGCCCGGGTGCCGAGGTCGGAGGGCGCCGGGCCCCGTGGGGACGGACGGGTCACCGGGCCCTGGACCGTCGAGATCAGACGGTTCCAGGGCCCGGGCCGTCGGAGTCAGGGGGTGGGAGGCTCGGAGGGATAAGGGCTCTCGCCGTCCCGGATCGCCGCGAGCATCCGTGCCGCGTACGCCTGCACAGCCTTGTGCAGGCCGTGGCCGAAACTCACGCGGGCCACCCCGAGGGCCGCGAGCTCGCCGATGGACGGTGTGCCGGGACGGAACAGGATGTTGATCGGCCCGTCGATCCCCTCGACCAGCGCGCGAACGGCCTCCGCCTCGGCCACGAAGATCGGATAGACGCAGTCGGCGCCCGCCTCCAGGTAACCGCGCCCCCGCCGCACCGATTCGGTCAGCCGCTCCTCGGGGCTTCCCGGCCCCTGCATGTAGGCGTCGACTCGGGCGTTGATCACCAGGTCCACGCCCGCGTCGGTCGCGGCACTCCTGACGGCGGAGAGGAAGGCGATCTGCTCGTCGACGTCGATCATCGCGCCCGTACGGGGGTCGGAGTCCTCCAGGTTGCAGCCTGACGCCCCCGCGGCGACGAGCCGCTCGACCAGCTCCGCGGGCTCAAGCCGGTAGCCGCGCTCCATGTCGGCGGTGACGGGCAGGCCGACCGAGCGGCTGATCCTGGCGATCGCGGCCAGCATCTCCTCGACCGGGGTCTCCTCGCCGTCGTCGTAGCCGAGCACCGGGGCGATCGCGGCGCTGCCGGTGGCGATCACCGGGAAGCCCGCCGCCTCGACCGCACGGGCCGACGCGGCGTCCCAGACGTTGGGCACTACCAGCGGACGGCCGGGTACGTGCAGCGCCCGTAGTGCCGTGGCTTTCTCATGGGCCGTCGTCGGCGCGGAACCGCCGGTGTCCTCACTGGTGGAAATGGTCATGGAAGCGACCCTAGCCGGGAAGTGGATCGATCTTAAGCACCAATTCCCAACCAGCCGGTTAGGCCACTTCGCCTCGTTCACCGCCTGGAAGAGCCGGACGACCCCCGAGGCGGGGACGCTCTTTCCGAGCGGGAGGGTGAGGCTCTTGGAAGCCTCGGGGCGAGTGGGGGAAGCGACGGTCAGGGGGAGAGGCCGGGGACGGGAAAGAACGGACCCCCGGCCCTCGTGGGGCCGGGGGTCGCCAACTCTCCGAATTCGGTCAGGCGCTCTTGCGGCGCTGGGCGCGTAGAATCGCCAGGCGCTCGTTGAGCACCTCCTCCAGGTCCTCGATCGTGCGGCGCTCCAGCAGCATGTCCCAGTGCGTTCGCGGGGGCTTGGCCTTCTTGGCCTCCGGCTGCTCGCCGTCCACCCGGAGGGCGGTCGCGCCGCACATGCGGCACTCCCAGGTCGCCGGGATCTCTGCTTCAGCGGCAAGCGGAACGTCGAATCGATGGCCCTTCGGGCAGGTGTAGGACACCTCTTGGCGCGGGGCCAGATCGGTGTTGCGGTCGTTCTCGTAGCTGGTCGCCCCGAGTCTGGTGCCGCGTAGCGCACGCTCGCCCATGTCTGAATGCCTCCTGAGGGCCCCGTCGTGAGGGGTTCGTCTCCCACGGCGTACAACGCTTGGTACCGTGTGTGGATTCCCACAGACAGGGTGATCCAATCGCACGTTCTTGACCCGGTCTGCGAAGGACCCTTTTTTCTGGGGTTCTCAGATGCGTTCCGGCACCTGGTTTCCGGCCGCTCTGATGGCCTTGGGCAGGTTGATGAGGGCGAGCAGCACGAATCCGAGCACGAAGAAGATCACCAAAGAGATGATTCCCAGGCGATAGCTGTCGGTCAGCTGGAGCGCCAGGCCGAGGGTGAACGAGCCGAGGAACGTCGAGCCCTTGTCGCTGATCTCGTACAGGCTGTAGTACTCCGCCTCCTTGCCCTTCGGGATCACGTGGGAGAACAGCGATCGCGACAGGGCCTGTGTCCCGCCCATCACGATCGCGATGGCGAATCCCAGCGCGAAGAAGGGCAGGGCCGCGCCCTTGGGCAGGAAGTAGGCCACGGCCACCACGGCGATCCAGGCGATCAGCGCGGCCAGCACGACCCGCTTGGCCCCGTACGAGGCGGCGAGCCTGCCGAGCAGCAGGGCGCCGAAGAAGGCGACGAACTGCACCATCAGGATCGCCGCGATCCGTACCTTCTGGTCCAGCCCGAGCTCCTTGTCGGCGTAGGTGGCCGAGAAGGAGATGACGGTCTGCACGCCGTCGTTGTAGATCAGATAGGCGACGAGGAAACCCAGGGTGAGCGGGTAGCGTCGCAGCTCCCTGATCGTGCGGCCCAGCTGCCGGAAGCTGCCGGTCATGGCCTGGCCCACGTTCTCCGCGCCCGAGGGGAGCGCCCGCCGGTTGCGCAGCCGCAGCAGCGGGATGATCGTGAACCCGCCCCACCACAGGCCCGCGGACGACAGGGCGATGCGCACGGCATCGCCCTCGGTGATGCCGAAGGACTTGTGATAGAGGAACAGGGCCAGGTGGACGGCGAGCAGCAGGCCGCCGCCGAGATAGCCGAAACCCCAGCCCCTGGCGGAGACCTTGTCACGCTCGTCCGCCGTGGAGATCTCCGGCAGGAACGAGTTGTAGATCACGAACGCGGCGGCGAAGGCGACGCTGGACACCAGGAACAGCGCGCCGCCCAGCAGGTAACGTCCGTCGGCGACGAACCAGAAGCAGACGGTCGCGCCGGCGCCGAGGTAGGCGAAGAGACCGAGGAGCTCCTTCTTCCTGCCGGTGTGGTCGGCCAGCGCGCCCACGACGGGCATCAGGATGATCTGCAGGATGGCCGCACAGCCCACCACGAAGGAGTAGTAGGCGCTGGGCCGCACGTCGAACCCGATCACGTCCACGTACGGGCGTCCCTGGGCGGCGGTCTCCGCGATCGTCGTCAGGTACGGGCCGAGGAAGACCGTCAGGATGGTGGTCGGGAAGGCGGAGTTCGCCCAGTCGTAGAAGTACCAGCCGCGCTGTTCGCGGCGGCGGGACTGGGGGGAGTCCTCGACGACCTGTTCTGAGGTCATGGGCGGTCCTCGGTCTTTCGGGGGGAGGGGGAGGCGGGGAGAGGAGAGGGGAAACAGGGGATCGCGGGGATACGGCTTACGCGGCGAGACGGCCCGGATACCACTGGCCGCGAGACTCCAGCACGCCGCGCAGTCCTGAGATGTTGTCGGTCATCAGCCCGTCCACGCCGAGGTCGAGCAGGCGTTCCATCACCCCGGTGTCGTTGACGGTCCACACGTGGATCTGCATACCGAGCGCGTGCGCCGTGCGGATCAGTGCGGGCGTGGTGATCCGCAGGCCGCGGAAGCCGACCGGCACCTGCGCGCACGGCACCCCGGCGCGGGCCAGGCGGGCGAGCAGGCGGCCGTAGCCGGAGGTGGAGGCGGCGGCGCGCAGGGTCGCCACGCCGCGCGGGCCGAGCGATGAGCACACGTCACGGCCGATCGCGGCACGGGCCCTGGCGAGCCGCTCCTCCGAGAAGGAGGTGAGGCAGATCCGGTCGTGGGAGGCGGTCCGCCTGACCGCGGCGGCGAGCGGCGCGATGGCCGCCGACTCCTTGACGTCGATGTTGAAGCGTGCCTCGGGCCACGAGCCCAGCAGGTCCTCCATCAGCGGGATCTCGTCCACGCCGCCGATCCGCGCCTCACGCACCAGCCGGTACGGCAGTCCGGCGATCCTGCCCCTGCGGTCGGTCACCCGGTCCAGGGTGTGGTCGTGGAAGGCGAGCAGCACTCCGTCGGAGGTGGCGTGCGCGTCGGTCTCCAGATACGTGTAACCGAGTTCGACGGCCCGCTCGAAGGCGGGGAAGGTGTTCTCCCTGCCCTCGGCGGCACCACCCCTGTGCGCGAAGGGCAGCGGGCCGGGATGGTCGAGGAAGGCGTAACGGCGTTGCACGTGCAGGAGTATGCCCCCTGCGGGCCGGGCGCGTCATCGCGGGCAGGTGAACGTTTGGATCACAAGGCCCTGAACGGGAGGGGACGGGCGGAGCGGGACGGAGGGCGCGACAGCGGCCGCCCGGCGCCGACCTGACCCGGGGCAAGGCTTTGCCCTGGCCTGCCCATCGCCGTGGATGATGGAAAAACACCTGGTTGTCCACGGGGTGTCTCGCCGTTACGCCCGGTTTTTCCTTCTTCGGGGGCAGGTGGCGTCGAGGCCCTGGTTGTGAGAACGGAGGCCGCGCATGAGCACGGGAAGCACTCCCGGACGCCTGGCGCGCGTGGGCGTCTTCCTCGACGATCGCCTCGGCGCGGCGACGTTCCTCAAGCGGAACATGCGGAAGATCTTTCCTGACCACTGGACGTTCCTGCTGGGCGAGATCGCTCTCTACTCGTTCGTCATCCTGCTGCTGACCGGCACGTTCCTGACGTTCTTCTTCAAGCCCGGCATGAACGAGGTCGTCTACAACGGCTCCTACTCGCCGCTCAAGGGCGTCACCATGTCCGAGGCGTACGCCTCCTCGCTGGACCTCAGCTTCGACGTGCGCGGCGGCCTGCTGATGCGGCAGATGCACCACTGGGCGGCCCTGCTGTTCATCGGCGGCATGATGATCCACATGCTGCGGGTGTTCTTCAACGGCGCCTACCGCAAGCCGCGCGAGCTGAACTGGCTGATCGGCGTCGCCCTGCTCGCTCTCGCGCTGTTCGAGGGCCT
The DNA here is from genome assembly GCF_040648855.1 of Streptosporangium sp. NPDC049078. Lineage (NCBI taxonomy): Bacteria > Bacillati > Actinomycetota > Actinomycetes > Streptosporangiales > Streptosporangiaceae > Streptosporangium > Streptosporangium sp. NPDC049078. The sequence continues at coordinate 109,513 of NZ_JBEZEL010000007.1, read as the reverse complement.
GACCGGCTACTCCCTGCTCGACGACCTGCTCTCCGGTGCCGGCCTGAGGATCACCGCCGGTGTGGCGCAGTCGCTGCCGGTGGTGGGCACCTGGCTCAGCTTCTTCCTCATCGGCGGCGAGTATCCCGGCCAGGACGTCATCGCCCGCTTCTACTCGATCCACATCCTGCTCATCCCGGCCGTACTGCTGGCGCTCATCACCGCCCACCTGATCCTGACGTGGGTGTTGAAGCACACGCAGATGCCGGGCAAGGGCCGCACCAACGACAACGTGGTGGGCGCGCCGACCTACCCCTCCTTCATGATCAAATCGGGCGCCTACTTCATGTTCACCTTCGGCGTCGTCGCGCTGCTGGGCACCTTCGCCCAGATCAACCCCGTCTGGCTGTACGGCCCCTACGTGCCGTCCGACATCTCGGCGGGGACCCAGCCCGACTTCTACCTGGCGCTCCTGGACGGCTCGCTGCGCCTGATGCCCTCCTGGGAGATCAACTTCCTGGGCTTCACGCTGCCGATGAGCGTGCTGATCCCGGCGCTGCTCCCTCTGGGGATCATCCTGACCGGCTTGGCGCTCTATCCGTTCGTCGAGCAGTGGGTCACCGGGGACCGCCGCGAGCACCACATCGTGGACCGTCCCCGAAACAACCCGCACCGCACCGCGATCGGCGTGTCGGCGGTCACGTTCTACGGCGTCCTGTGGCTGATGGCCTCCAACGACGTGATCGCCTCGGTCTTCCACCTCTCGCTGAACAAGATGATCTACATCGGCCGGGTCCTGGTCTTCCTCGGCCCGGCACTGGCGTACCTCGTCACCTACCGGATCTGCCTGGGGCTGCAGCGCCGCGACGCCGACGCCCTCGGTCACGGCGTGGAGACCGGTGTGATCAAGCGTCGGCCCACGGGTGAGTACTTCGAGGTCCACGTTCCCCCCCTCGAATCCATCGAGGCCCAGGTCCGAGGCAAGGAGCCGGTCCCGATCCTCGAAGGGGCGGCCGAGGAGGGCGACGGGGACGGCGCCCCGCCGCGCGGAGGGAAGCACCACCCGCTGCGCGAACTCCGCGCCAGGATGAGCAGGGCGTACGGCGGCGAGAAGGTCCCGCTCGGCGACGGGGATCACGACGGTCACGACGGGCGTGAGGGGAGCGGCGGGCACGACGGGCGCGACCGCGCCGGGCGCGCGGCCGTCGGCCGCGGAACGGAGGAGAAGAGGTCGCCGTGACCGGCCGGGGCGGTCGCTCCTCGGGCGGCACCTCGCCCGTCGAGGGCCGTCACTCCTCGGCGGGCACCTTGCCCGACCACTCCTGGCGGCGGGCCTCCGCGATCGCGATCGCCGCCGCCACCGCGACGTTGAACGACCCGACCCGGCCGACCTGAGGGATGTAACAGACGCCGTCGGCGGCCTCCAGCAGCGCGGGGGAGCAGCCGTGGTCCTCGCTGCCCACCACCAGGCACACGTCGCCGTCGAGCCTGGCCTCGGACAGGGGCACCGCGTCGCCGGTGAGTTCCACCGCCACCACGGCGAACCCGTCCTCCTTCGCCGCCCGTACGGCCTCCAGGACGGGGACCGGCTCCTCCCAGGCCACCAGCCTGTCGGTGCCCAGCGCGGTCTTCTGCGCCTTGGGGTTGGTCGGCGGGGTGGCGTTGCCCGCCAGCCAGATCCGCTCCACACCGAAGGCGGCGGCCGTGCGGAAGATGGAGCCGATGTTGAACGGGCCGGTCACCGACTCCAGGATCAGAGCCAGCCGCCCTTCGGTGTTCCTCCGCCAGGTGCGGTTGAGGCGTTTGACATCGGTCGGGCGCAGTTGCCTGCGCGGATTCGCCGTCATCGGTCGTTCACTGTTTCTCGTCGTTCCTCGTTCGTTCCGGGTTCGTTCAGAATTCGTTCAGGGGTCGTTCCGCGCTCTGTCCGCGGTGACCGTGTCTCGTCGCGTCTCACCACTTCAGTGCCGCTCAGGGCCGCTCAGGGCCGCTCAGCCGCCACCCGGTGCCATCCGGTGCCATCCGGTGCCATCCGGTGTCGGGAGTCCTCGGCGCCTCTGGTGCCCGCCGGAGAACGGCCGCTCACGGCGCGGGGTCCGTCCCCGGGCGCGCCTCCACCCGGAGGATCCGGTACGAGGAGCGGGAGGCCACGCGCTCGGTGGGCCAGCCCCGCTCGTTCAGCCAGCGCTGCAGGGAGTCGGAGCCCAGGTGTTTCTGGACGACCAGGTGGGCGACGCCGTCGGGGGTGAGACGCGACAGCCAGCGGGTCAGCATCTCGTGCATCGCGGCCTTGCCGATGCGGATCGCGGGGTTGGACCAGATGGCGGAGAACCGCACCTGTGGGGGGACCTCGTCGACATGCATCGACCTTACTTTGTCAAGGGAGGCGGCCCTGGCGTTTCTCGCGCACAGCTCGACCGACCTGCGGTTGACGTCCACCGCCCAGACCGTCGCCTCCGGGGCACGCGAGGCCATCGTCAGCGCGATCGGCCCGTAGCCGCAGCCCAGGTCGAGCAGGTCACCGCTCGGTGGGGGAGGCGGGACGCTCTCCAGCAGGATCCGGGTGCCCTGGTCGACACGCTCGGCGGAGAACACCCCGCTGTCGGTCTCCAGCTTCAGATGAAGGTCGGGGAGCACGAGCGTGACCGAGCCGGGACGGCCCGCGGTCTCCGGACGCTCCTCGAAGTAATGTGCCACGTCGTAGAACGTTACCAACGGCGGGGACCGGCTCAGGGCGGCCACGACGCCGAAGGCGGCAAGACCACCCCGTACACCCGCCCCGCTCCCGGCCGGTCGGCGGAGACGGGAGCGCCCGCCCCCACCCGCCGCCCCAGTCGTACGTCCGCCCCGACGTGTGAGATCAGGGGATCCGCGACCCCAGCAGCAAGGCCACTCCGGCGGTCACCAGCCCGGCCAGGATCGCCGCCACCACGAACCACTGGGTGATCTCCTGGTTGACCGTCCGGTACCCCAGCGAGGTGCCGATCTGCTCGTACACCTGCCGCAACTGGCTACCCGACTCCGCCTCGTAGGCCCGGCCGCCGGTGCCGTCCGACAGGGTCTGCAGGGTGGCCTTGTTCACCGGCACGTTCACGTCGCGGCCGTCGATCGAGACCGTGCCGTCCTGGGTGCCGTAGGCGATCGTGGAGACCGGCACCCGTGAGTTCATCGCCGTCTCGATCGCCTCGGCCACCGAGCGGCCCGAGGTGTTGTCGCCGTCGGACAACAGCACGATCGCGGCCGGAGGCGGGTCGGTCACCGCCTGCTGGTCGAAGGAGCGTAGCGACTCCAGGGAGCTGAAGACCGCCTCGCCGATCGCGGTGCCCGCCCGGGTGCTGAGATTGCCGAGGGAGGTGTTGACCGCCTGGTGGTCGGTGGTGGGTGAGATCACGACCGAGGCGGAGCGGGCGAAGGCGACCAGCCCGACGTTGAACCGCTCCGGCAGGTCGGCGACGAACTTCTGGGCGGCCTCCTTGGCCGCGGTGATCCGGTTCGGCTGGACGTCGCCGGCCTCCATCGAGAGCGAGACGTCCAGCGCGATGATGATCGTCGCGCGGTCGCGGGGGATGCGTACCGAGTCGGCGGGGCGGGCCGCCCCCACGATCAGGAGGCTCATCATGACGAGGAACAGCGCGGGGGCCACATGCCGCCGCCAGCCGGGCCCCGCGGGGGACACCAGCGCCAGCAGGGGCAGGTTGGTGAACCGCAGCGCGTAGCGGCGCCGGGCGAACTGGGCGGCCACGTAGCCGGCCACGAGCAGCGCCAGCGCGGCGAACAGCCACAGCCAGACCGGAGAGAGGAAGGTCACCGGGTCGCTCCCGATCTTGGGGGCCGATGGGTCAGGTGTGCCATACGGCGCTGCCGCAGCACGAACTGGGCGATGTCGAACACCCAGTCGCGGTCGGTGCGCAGCACCAGGTGGGCCACCCCGCAGCGGCGCAGCGCCATCCGGTTGGTCATCCGCTGCGCGGCGGCGGCCTCCGCGTACGCGTGGCGGACCTTGGGGGTGAGCTGGATCTGGCGGTTCCTGCCCGTCTCGGGGTCGGTCATGGTGACCAGCCCCACCGGTGGCAGCTCCAGCTCGCGAGGGTCGATCACTTCGACGGCCAGCACCTGGTGGTGGGCGGCCAACCGGCGGATCGGCCGCTCCCAGGGCAGCTCCAGGCCGGGATCGAGGGTGGGCTCGGGATCGAGGAAGTCGGAGACGATCACTCGAAGACCGCGCCGCCGCCGCGCCGAGGCGAGGATCTCGATCGCCTCGGCCAGGTCCGGGGCATCGGCGACGGCACGGCCCCTCGGGGCGTCCATCAGCGAGTGCAGCAGGCCGTACAGGGCCGGGCGGCCGCTCCTGGCGGGCATCCGGTGGACGTACTCGTCGTGCAGGACGTAGGTGCCGAAGCGGTTTCCGATCCGGCCGGACAGGAAGCCGATCGCCCCGACGGCGGCCACGACCAGATCCCGCTTCTCCATGTCGGCGGTGCCGAAGTCCATGCTGGGCGACAGGTCCGCCAGGGCCCAGGTCTCCAGTTCCCGGTCGGCGATCAGGTCGCGCACGTGCGGGACGGTCGTGCGCGCGGTCACCGCCCAGTCCATCCGCCGGATGTCGTCCTCGCCGGGCACGTAGACCCGGCTGTCGCCGAACTCGCTGCCCGGACCGGGCAGGAGCCCCTGGTGGGCCCCCTGCAGCAGCCCGTCCAGGCGCCGGACGATGGTGAGCTCCAGCCGCCGCAACGCCTGCTCGGCGGTGTTTGTTTGCGACGCTGCGCGTCGCGGTGAGGCCGCTCTTACCCGGCTCCTTCCCTCGTCGCTCATCCGCTTCGCTCCTTCGCTCCTCAGTCCAGTCCCCGGCGCGGCCTCACGCGCTGGTTGGCGACGCTGCGCGTCGCGGTTCGGCCGCTCTTGTCCGGCTCGTGTTTGTTTGCGACGCTGCGCGTCGCGGTTCGGCCGCTCTTGTCCGGCTCGTGTTTGTTTGCGACGCTGCGCGTCGCGGTTCGGCCGCTCTTGTCCGGCTCCTTCCCTCGTCGAGGAAGGTCGTTCGTTCCTCACGACCTTCCTCTCCTCAGTCCAGTCCCCGGCGCGGCCTCACGGCCCTTTTCAGCAGGTCATCGAGGGCCCTGGTTCCAGACGACCAGGGGGGGCGGTACCGCGGCGAGGATCTGGCGGACCACCTCCTCGGGGTCGATCCCGTCGGCCAGGGCGTCGAAGGTGAGCATCAGCCGGTGGGACATCACGTCCACCGCCACGTCGCGCACGTCGTCGGGGAGCAGGTAGTCACGGCCGCGCAGCAGCGCCAGGCCGCGGCCCGCGGCGACCAGGCCGAGGGTGGCCCGAGGGCTGACGCCGATCTCGATGTTCTCCTGCAGCTCGGCCAGGCCGTAGTCGGCGGGGGAGCGGGTGGCCATCACAAGCCTGACCACGTAGTCGGCGACGAGCTGATGGACCGACACCTGGTCGGCCATGGACTGCAGCGCGGCCAGCCGCGCGGGGTCGAGCACCGCTCTGGGGGTCGGCGGTGTCACGCTCATCCGGTGCAGGATCTCCAGCTCCTCGTGGGCGCTGGGGTGGCTGACGCGGACCTTGAACAGGAACCGGTCGCGCTGGACCTCGGGGAGGGGGTAGACGCCCTCGGACTCGATCGGGTTCTGGGTGGCCAGCACGATGAACGGCTTCGGCAGGGAGTGGGTCTCCCCGGCCAGGGTCACCTGCCGCTCGGCCATGACCTCCAGCAGCGCCGACTGCACCTTCGCCGGGGCCCGGTTGATCTCGTCGGCGAGCAGGAAGTTGACGAACACCGGGCCGAGCTCGACATCGAAGGCCTCGCGGGAGGGGTGGTACACCCGAGTTCCCACGATGTCGCTGGGGACCAGGTCGGGAGTGAACTGGATGCGGGCGAACTCCCCGCCGACCACCGTGGCCAGGGTCGAGGCCGCCAGGGTCTTGGCCACCCCGGGCACGCCCTCCAGCAGGCAGTGACCTCGGGCGAGGAGTGCCACGAGCAGCCGCTCCACCATGTGTTCCTGCCCGACGATGACCCGCCGGACCTCGGCCAGGGCGTCGCGCAGCAATCCGGTGTCGGTCTCGCGCGGCAGTTCTTCGGCGACGGTCATGTCGGTATTCCATCAAATGAAGTGGCGGCTCGCACGGCGGGCTCGCTCCGTATTTCCTGACAGTGCCCGCATGGGGCCCGCATGGGGCCCGCATGGGGCCCGCAGCGGGACCCGGCGGGTTCGTGTGCCGGTCCTTCCGCAGGTCCGGCGGGTTCCGTTCGGAGTCCCGTCGGGTGGTCGATCCCGGTCCCCGTGGAGCGTGGTGTGATCGGCGGGGTGTGCTTTCATGTCAGACGTGGCCACTCCACTCCAGTACGGTGATCCGCCCCAGTTGGGGCCCTTCGTCGTGCAGGCCCGTCTGCGCGTGGGACCCGCGGGTCTGGTCTACCTCGGGTTGGCGCCCGACGGCCGGGCCGTCTCGGTCGCGGTGCTGACCAAGGGGGCGGCGCTCGACCCGGCGGCCCGTGACCGTTTCGTCACCGGGGTCCGCGAAGCGACGGCGAGCCGTTCCGGCGTACGGGGCTGGATGGCCTGGGCGACGCGCACGCGTACCGCCGCGGCCGATGCGGTCCCGCAGGTGCTGGCGATGGACGGTGGGAGCGCCCCGTGGGTGGCCACGCCGTATGAGCCGGACCGGGCGGGGGCGGAGCGGTTCCTCGAGGCGGTGCTGGTCAGCGGCACGCTGATCGGTGAGCAGCACGGTCCTGACTTCGCGCCGCACTGGGTGGGTGACCGCTCCCCGGCGCTGCCACCGCCGCCCAAGGGCGCGCCGCCGCCGACCGAGACCCGCCGGTCCGTGATCATCGCGGGGGTCGTGCTGACCGTGCTGCTCGTGCTGCTGGCCGTGATGGTCTGGCTTCTGTTGCGCAGGGAAGACGATTCCGAGCCGTTGCCGAGGCCGTTGCCGCCCACGGTGTTCGTCCCGACCCCGCCGCCGGTCCCGGCGACACCCGAGCCCGGCGAGCCCACGCCGTCACCGTCGCCGAGTCAGAGCGGGACCGGAACGCCAGGGCCGGATCGGGGCGACGAGAACGAGGGCGAGCCGATCTAGGGGGCCCATCCGGGGATGTCCGGCGGGCTCGGGCCGGATGCGCGCGTCGAGTTCGAAGCGAGCCGGGTGGGTGTCCGGATGGAGAGATCGCGCGGGTCTTCCTCCTGGTGAGTGACCATCTGGGCGCGTTCGTCGCGCATGTCGACGGCATGTCCCGGTGAGGCGGGGCGTCGAGTCCGAAGCGAGCCGGTGGACGTCCTCATGGGGGATTCCTCTCGTACTGCTACTCGTTTACGAGTACTCATGTTTGACTATGTCGCCTACTCGTGTTTGAGTAGTCGTATGAGTAGTACGCGACTGTTCATCCTGGGGGCGCTGGCTCGCCGGGGACCGATGCACGGTCATCAGATCCGGCAGAGCGCGCAGACGGACCGGACCGAGTTGTGGACCGACATCAAGGTCGGCTCCCTGTACGGGGCGCTGCACCGCATGGAGGCCGAGGGCGTGATCGAGACGGTGCGCACCGAGCAGCAGGGCAATCTCCCGGCGCGGACCGTCTACGCGATCACCGAGGACGGCGCGCTGGAGCTGGAGTCGCTGCGTGAGGCGGCCCTGCGTGACACCCGGCTGCGGCCCGATCCCGTGGACCTCGCTCTTCAGCTCAGCGCCGACATGGGCGAGCGGGAGCTGAGGGCCGTCATCGAGGACCGGCATCGCAGGCTCACCGCCGAGCTCCAGAGCTGGCAGCGGCTGAGGGAGGCGGCCACCCCCCACCTCCGCGGCCTCGAACCGCTCGGCTTCGACCACACCCTCATCCGCCTGCGGGCGGAGATCACGTGGCACGAGACGCTGCTTGGGGAACTGCCCCGGCTTCTCGGCGCCACCGGTGGATCCCCGGAAACGCCCTCCGATGCCACCCCCGACGAAGACGAAGGAGGAGCCTGACATGCCCGCCGAACCACTCGACGTCCTCGTCGTCGGAGGTGGCATCGGAGGGCTGGCGCTGGCTCAGGCACTGCTGCCCTCCGGTGTGAACGTCCAGGTCTACGAGCGTGCGCGTGAGGCCGCCGACTGGGTGCAGGGTTACCGCATCCACATGAACCAGATCGGCAGCCGGGCGCTGCACCGCTGCCTGCCGCGCCCACTGTGGGAGGCGTTCCTCGCCACCTCGGGTCACCCCGGCCCCGGCTTCGGCTTCCACACCCACCGGCTGCGCGAGCTCGTGTTCGTGGAGGAGAGCGTGATGACCGGCGGGGCCGCCGACCCTTCCGGCGGCCAGTACGCGGTCAGCCGCACCACCCTGCGCAGGCTCCTGCTCGCCGGTCTGGAGGGCGTCGTCCACCACGGCAAGACGTTCCAGCGCTACGAGACGAGACCGGACGGCAGGGTCACCGCCTTCTTCGCCGACGGCACCTCGGCCACCGGTGATGTGCTGGTCGGCGCGGACGGCGCCGACTCGCGCGTACGCGGGCAGTATCTGCCGGGGGCCCGTCGCGTCGACACCGGCGCGCTCGCGATCGGCGCGAGGCTGCCGCTGGACGACCGGGTTCGTGGGTGGCTGCCACGAAACCTCGCCGACGGGCTCAATCTCATCCTGCCGCCGAGCGGGAGCGCGATGTTCACCGCGGCCTTCAACGGCAGACGCAGGGCGGAGAGCCTCCTCGCCCGGGGGAGCGGCCTCGGTTCCAGCCGTGGAGCCGGGCCGGCCGCCCGGGAAGGGGATGGGGCGGGCCTGGAGACCGATCTCGCCGGGTTCGGGCTCGACCTGAGGGCCCTGGCCGACGATCTTCAGGACTACGTGCTGTGGGCCTTCGTCGCCCCTCGCGGGATCTACCCGGCCGGTGCCGCGGACCTCGACGGTGGCGGGCTCAGGGACCTGGCCGGGACGATGACCTCCGGCTGGCATCCCGCCCTGCGCCGCCTGGTCGCCGAGGCCGACCCGGCCAGTGTTCGGTTGATGCCGTTCAAGACCTCCGTCCCCGTCGGCCGCTGGCCCACGACGACGGTGACACTGCTCGGGGACGCCATCCACAACATGACCCCCGCGATGGGCTTCGGCGCCAACACGGCGCTACGCGACGCCGCGCTGCTGGCGAGCAGGCTGGTGGCGTTCCAGCGGGGCCGGGGCACCCTGGCGGAGGCCGTCGGCGGCTACGAGGCCCGGATGCGTGAGTACGGCTTCGGAGCCGTCCGCACCTCCGCGAGGTTCACGAATTTCATGATCTCCGGCAGTCCTCTCGTCCGGCACGGCGCGAAGACCTGGTTCCGCCTGTGCGACGCCCTGCCGCCGGTCAAGCGGATGAGCTTCGGGCACCTGTGGACCGACGGCGCGACCGGGGAAGGGTAGGCGCGGCCGGGGGCACAGGGGCATCGCGCGGGGGGCGCTCAGGGGCGCGCCCCCCCGTAAACCGCCGCCCTTTTTCGTGAAGATTTTTTCCTTTGTCGCTATAAAGCGCCCTATGTCGGATAAGGAGCCCGTGTGTCGATATGTACTTGGCACGCCGATAGCGACCGCGGCAGGGAAAGGAAACGTTGTCATGACGGATGTGTCGAGCATGGGCCCCCAGTCGGGCGATGACCGCCCGGTCCTGACCAACCGTCAGGGGCACCAGGTCTACGACAACCAGAACCAGCGCACGGTCGGCGCGAGGGGCCCGGCCACGCTGGAGAACTACCAGTTCCTGGAGAAGATCAGCCACTTCGACCGCGAGCGCATCCCCGAGCGGGTGGTCCACGCCCGGGGGGTGACCACCTACGGCCACTTCGAGGCCTACGGCAAGCTCGGCGACGAGCCGATCAGCCGCTACACCAGGGCGAGGCTCTTCCAGGAGGCGGGCAAGCGGACCGACGTGGCCGTGCGCTTCTCCACGGTGATCGGCGGCAGGGACTCCTCGGAGGCCGCCCGCGACCCACGCGGGTTCGCGGTGAAGTTCTACACCGAGGACGGCAACTGGGACCTCGTCGGCAACAACCTGGGGGTCTTCTTCATCAGGGACGCCATCAAGTTCCCCGACGTGATCCACGCGCTCAAGCCGGACCCGGTGACGTTCAGGCAGGAGCCGGGACGGATCTTCGACTTCATGTCGCAGACGCCGGAGAGCATGCACATGATCGTCAACCTGTTCAGCCCACGCGGCATCCCCTCCGACTACCGGCATATGCAGGGATTCGGGGTCAACACCTACAAGTGGGTGAACGCCCAGGGCGAGACCCACCTGGTCAAGTATCACTGGATGCCCAAGCAGGGCGTGCGCAGCATGACCGAGGAGGACGCCGCCGTCGTCCAGGGGCAGGATCTCGGGCATGCCACCAAGGACCTGCACGAGGCGATCGACCGCGGCGACTTCCCCGAGTGGGAGCTGCTGGTGCAGATCATGAGCGACGACGACCACCCCGAGCTGGACTTCGACCCGCTGGACGACACCAAGGTGTGGCCCGAGAACGAGTTCCCGCCCATGCCGGTCGGCAAGATGGTCCTCAATCGCAACGTGGCCAACAATTTCGCCGAGAACGAGCAGATCTCCTTCGGCACCGGGGTCCTGGTCGACGGGCTCGACTTCTCCGACGACAAGATGCTGGTGGGCCGTACGTTCTCCTACAGCGACACCCAGCGCTACCGCGTGGGGCCCAACTACCTGCAGCTGCCGGTCAACCAGGCCAAGAACGCCGAGGTGCGCACCAACCAGCGCGACGGCCTGATGACCTACCACGTCGACGGGCAGGGCGAGAACCCGCACGTCAACTATGAGCCGTCGATCACCGGAGGGCTCAGGGAGGGGCAGAGGCCCGCCCACGACGAGCAGGGCCCGCTCATCTCGGGCCGGGTGACCCGCAAGCGCATCCCGCGTACCGACGACTACACGCAGGCGGGCCAGCGCTACCTGCTGATGGAGGAGTGGGAGCGCGACGACCTCGTGCGGAACTTCGTCGACCTGATCTCCCAGGCCTCGCGCCCGGTTCAGGAGCGCATGGTCTGGCATTTCCTGATGGTCGAGGACGATCTCGGCCTCAGGGTCGGGGAGGGGCTCGGGATCAGCCCCGACGACGTCTCCCATCTGGAGCCGCTGGCGAGCCAGGACCTGAGTGACGAGGACCGTGAGCGGATGTCCAAACTGGGCAAGAACGGGCCTCGCCCGGTGGAGGGCATGAAGATGACCCACTGCGTGCCCAACGAGCGGGCGCGGGCGGAGCGCTAGCGAACCGCCGCCGGGCCGGAGCGAACCGTACTCCGGGCCCGGCGGCGGAAGGCGTGGGCCGGTGCTCGGGGACGGCGTCCCGCGGGCGCGGGGAGATGATCCATCCGCCCCGGAAGCCCGCCGACCAGGACCTTCAGCCAGGGAGAGATCCTCGGTCAAGGAAGCCCGATTTTTCCGCTTAAAAGGTATGAATGCCATTACAGCGGGCACGCGATTCTCAATCCGAGACGCCGTTCCCACTCCCAATTGGATCGCCATGCCTGTTAAGAGCAACGTCATTCCGATCATCCACTGGTCTCGCCGTTCGTCCTGTCTCAGCGAGGACCCCGAGCTGTTCTTCCCCGTGTCCTATGAGGGGCCGGGCCGTGAGCAGTACGAGCGCGCCAGGGCGGTGTGCCGCCTGTGCCCGGTGCGCGGGCGTTGCCTGGAGTACGCGTTGAACACCCAGCAGATGTACGGCGTGTGGGGAGGCACCACCCCGGAGGAGCGCAGGGCCACCATGACCAGGGCGAAGCGGCAGGTCAGGTAGCGCGGCCTTCCTCGTCAACGGGCCCGCCGGCGCCGCCCGCCCGGCGCACGGTCCGGTCAGCCCGGAGCCGACCGGTTCACCGCGGCCTCCCCGGGCTCACGGCGCCCTCGGGTTCCTCGGCCTCGCCACGGTCTCCGGATTCGCCGACGAGGGCGCGGAAACGGGCGGCGTTGCGCTGGGAGTTGTCCGCGCAGCAGTTGTTGAAGAGCACATGGGTGATCTCGGCACCCTCCGCGAGCTTCTTCACCCTCGCCGCCCAGCGGGCGAGCTCCTCCTCCGAGTACAGGTACGCGAAGCGCTCGTCGACGTTCTTGCTGGTCCACTTGTCGGAATGCCCGTGCATCCGTACCACGGCGAGGTCGGAGGTCGCGGCGAGGACCGGCGGGACCGACGAGGCGTGCCCCTGCGGCATGTCGACCCCCACGTACGCGAGGTCGTGCCCGGCGAGAAAGGCGAGGGTGTCCTCGCGGTTCTCCTCGCTCATCCAGGTGCGGTCGCGGAACTCGACACTGACGCGCATCGGTGCGCAGCGCCGGGCGCATTCCAGGATGTGGCGCCTGTTGCCCTCCCCGATCGGGAACCACGGCGGGAACTGGAAGAGCACCGCCCCCAGCTTGCCGGCCTCGTGCAGCGGGCCCAGCGCGTCGAGGAAGCGCCGCCAGACCTCGTCCAGGATCTCCGGTGGCACGTCCTTCGGGTAGAGGTTGCGCCCCTGTGGCGCGCCGAGGCTCTCCCGCAGGTCCCTGTAGAGGGAGGCGGGCCGGGTGGGGTGCCCGGTGAGCATGGAGAACGCCTTGATGTCGAAGGTGAAGTCCGCGGGGGTGCGGTCGCGCCAGGCCTCCACGGTGCTCCGCGACGGCGGATGGTAGTAGGTGGCGTCCACCTCGACGACCGGGAACCGCGTCGCGTAGTAGGCGAGGCGTTTCGCCGGGGTGGAGGCGTCCTCGGGATACCAGCCGGACTCCAGCAGCGAGCGGTGGGTCCACGAGGCCGTGCCCACACAGATCCTGCCCATGCCCACGTCCTCCCCTGACAGGCCCGGCGTTCGCCGCTGCTCGTATGCCTACCGGGTGCCCTGGGAGGGGGCGGTGAATCCCTCCCGGTGGCGGCTTCGCCGTACGGGGGGATGATCCGGCGGTGGGTGACCACCGCACCGGCCCGGAGGAGGGTCCGGCGTCCGCGCGATGCCGGACACGGCGAGCACGACACCGCGCCGCTACGGACTCCCCAGCACCGTGCCCGAAATGCCCGCCATACTCACCCTAAGCGGGCGGGGCCGGGTTCAGCGCCGGGGGGACGGCCAGGGGTTGGGACGGCAGCCGTGCAGGGACTTGGTCTGCTGGAGCATCACCGGTGCCCGCCGGCCGCGCCCCGGGCAGGACACGTGGCCGTGGCCGAGACCGTGGCCGACCTCGTGGCTGATCACGTACTCGCGGTAGGAGGCCACGTCGCGGCCGTAGCCGCGCGCCCCGCTGTTCCAGCGGACCGCGTTGATGACCGCGCGCTCGCCGTTCCAGCAGGAGAGTATGCCGTTGGTCCGCATCGGCAGGCATCGCCTGTCGGTCGTCCGCGGGCTGCTCAGGGAGACCCTGATGCTCGCCGGGCCGCGGGGCACCCGCTTGAACCGGTATCCCCAGCCGCGCCGGTCGTTGAGGATCCGGTGCACCTCGGCGGCGAACTCCTCCGCCTCGAACGGCAGGCCGCGCTCGACCTCCACGATGTACCGGATCACCTTGCCCTTCCTCCCCTTGGGCGGGGCGGCCTCGCCGGGGGCGACGGCGTAGCGGCCCTTGGCCGCCCGGGGCACCTTCATCCTCAGCGGCTGCTGGCGGCCGTTGGCGAGCAGGAGCGGCTCCTTGGCGGGTGACAGGGGCGCGGCCGTGTCCTGCGGCTGAGGCGGCGGGGTCGGCGTCTGGGGAACCACCGGTATGCCGGGCGGGGCGGCGTCGGGGGGAGGTGCGGGCCTGTCGGGAACGGGGTCGAGGCGACCGCTCAGCACCGTGGCCCCACCGGCTGTGAACGTGACCACGATGCTCAGCGCGAGAAGCAACAGAACGGTCTTAGGGTCACGTCTCTTTTCGTTCCTGGACATAGACCGTAAACCCTATTGCCCCTTGGAGGTAACTCATCAAATCAGGAGCAAATCCATCATATGCAGCCAACGCAGGGGCATTTCACGGCATGCCAACGGCGACCGCACGTATGCGGTCGCCGTTGGATCAAAGGGGAGCGGACTCAGCGGGGTCCGCGTGGACTCGACAGACGGATCGCCGCCGGCACCGCGGCCCGGCCCTGGACGGGACGGGATCTCACCGGCCCGAGGCGATCAGCTTCCTGGCCTCTCCCGGATCGTCGGTGGCCAGGGCGAGCCGGGCGTTCTCGCGGCACCGCTCCAGGGAGTGGGCGGCGAGACTCTCCCGTACCGCGGGGACGCCGGGCGCGGACATCGACAGGCTGGTGACCCCCAGCCCGACCAGGACCGTCGCCATGAGCGGGTCGGCCGCCGCCTCGCCGCACACGCCGACCGGCTTGCCCGCCGCCTGTCCGGCCGCCGCGCAGTCGGCGATCAGCTGGAGCAGCGCGGCCTGCCAGGGGTCGAGCAGGTCGGCGAGTTCCCCGTGCTGACGGTCGGAGGCGAAGGTGTACTGGCTCAGGTCGTTGGTGCCGATGCTCAGGAAGTCGAGCTCCTCCAGCAGGCGTCCGGCGCGCAGCGCGGCGGCGGGAACCTCGATCATCGCCCCGACCCGCGCGATGCCCCGGGCGCGTGCCCGCGCGGCGAAGTCGGCGGCCTCGGCCACCGTCGTCACCATCGGTGCCATCACCCACGCTTCGGCCCCGGTCGCGCGGGCGGCCTCGGCGATGGCGTCGAGCTGGGTGTCGAGCACCTCCGGCCTGACCCGGGAGACCCGAAGTCCCCGGATGCCCAGCGCGGGGTTGGTCTCCTCGGCCAGTCCGAGGAACGGCAGCGGCTTGTCCGTGCCCGCGTCGAGGGTGCGGACCACGACGTGCCCGCCGCCGGGTGCGGCACGGAAGACCGCGGCATAGGCGGCCACCTGCTCCTCGTAGGTCGGCTCCTCGCGCCGGTCCAGGAAGAGGAACTCCGTGCGGAACAGCCCCACCCCCTCGGCGTCGAATCCCCCGGCCCCCTCCGCGGAAGGGGTGTGGCCCGAGGGGGTGAGGTCGGCCGCCGAGCCGACGTTGAGCAGCAGCTTGACCGGGTGGCCGTCGGAGGTCCGCCCGGGGCCACGGCTGGTGGCCTTCCTGAGGCGGTCTTCCTCGGCCCGGCGCTGGACCGCGGTGGCGGCCTCCTCGCCGATGCCGACCTCCACCTCGCCCAGCTGGCCGTCGACCGAGATCCACGTTCCCTCGCCGATGTCGTCGGCTCCCCGGCAGGCGACCACGGCGGGCAGGCCGCGGGCGCGGGCGAGGATGGCGGTGTGGCTCGTCGGGCCGCCCTTCTCGGTGACGAGGGCGAGAACGGACCCGGGATCCAGGTTCACCGTGTCGGCGGGGGAGAGATCCCCGGCGACCAGGACGAACGGGTGGCCGGGGTCGGGCACCCCGGGGACGGGCAGGCCCAGCACCGCCGCCACGGCCCGGTTGCGGATGTCGTCGAGGTCCGCGGCGCGTTCGGCGAAGTAGCCGCCCGCATCCAGCAGCGCGCGCCGGTGATGGGCGCAGGCCTCGTCGACGGCGTGCGCGGCGTTCCGGCCCGACCTGACGCTCGTCTCCACGGACTCGTGCAGGCCGGGGTCGTCGGCGATGAAGGACTGCGCCTCCAGGATCGCCTTCGCGTCTGCGTCGGGCGCCTTCTCCGCGCGCGCCGCCAGCTCCGCGGCCGTGGCCCGCAGCGCGTCCAGCGCCAGAGCGAGCTCGGCGTCGGCGTCGGTGACGGGGGAGGGTGCGGGCAGCTCCGGCGGACCCGCCATCCGGCAGACCCGTCCGGCGGCCCGGCCCGGGCTCACGCCCAGGCCGTTGAGCGTCTCAGCCACGGGAGTTCTCTTCGGCGTCGAGGTCACGGGCGAGCAGTTCGGCGAGAGAGTCGAGCGCCTCGTCGGCTCCCGCTCCCTCCGCCTCGAGCGTGACCTCCGTGCCGTGCGTGGCGCCCAGTGCCAGTACGGCGAGCATGCTGTTGGCCGGTACGGGTTTGCCCTCTCCGACACGGATGCGGACGGGCACCCCCTGCTTGCCCGCGGCCTGCACGAAGATCTTCGCGGGCCGGGCGTGAAGGCCCGTGCTTGAGGCGACGACCACTGTCCTCTCCGGCATCTCCGGTTCTCCTTCTGCGCTTTGTGCGCGTTCTGCGAGTGGTGCGAGCTTGACGGGCCTGTGCCGGTTGTGTGCCGGGCCCCTCCCACCTGGTCCGGCGGGAGGGGCCCGGCGGGCCGGCACCGGTCAGGGTTCGATGGTCACCTTGATGGCCTCGCCCCTGCTGACGATGTCGATGCCCTCAAGGACCTCCGTGAGCGGCAGCCGATGTGTGATCAGGTCGGCGACCGGCACCGAGCCGTCGGCGATCAGCCGCAGAGCCTGGGCGTTGTGCGCCGGGCTCGACCCGTTGGCGCCGACGATGGTCAGCTCCCGGTAGTGGACCAGGTTGGAGTCACACCGGATGATCGGGTTGTCCTTGGGCAGGCCGCCGAAGAAGCTGATCCGCCCCTGGCGGGCGACCATCTGCAGCGCCTGCTCCTGGGCCGCGCCGGCGGCGGCGGCGGTGATGACGACGTCGGCCCCCCTGCCCTCGGTCAGTTTGAGCACCTGCTCGACGACGTCCTCACCGTGGACGACCGCGTCCGGGTGGACCAGCTTGGCGGCCATCTCCAGCCGCCCGGCGTTGATGTCGACGAGGAAGACGCGTGCCGCGCCCCGCGCCCGGGCCAGCCGCACGTGCAGGCAGCCGATCGGGCCGGAGCCCATGATCACCACGTCGTCGCCCTCGCCCACGCGGGCCAGTTCCTGGCCGTTGAGCACGCAGGCCAGCGGCTCGGCCACCGACGCCTCGGCGAAACCGATCTCGTCGGGAATGCGGTTGACGCCGTTGACCGCGAGGACCTTCGCCGGGATGATCATGTACTCGGCGAAACCACCGTCGTAGTGGTAGCCCATCGACTCCTGGTTCGGGCAGACGGTCATCCGGCCCCGGCGGCACTCCGGGCACGTACCGCAGGGGATCGCGGCGATCACCTGCACCCGGTCACCCGGGGCCCACTCGCCGGCGTCGACGGCCTCGACCACCTCGCCGGCGATCTCGTGCCCCATCACCCTGGGCGGATGGATGTGGTGGTGGCCGTGCTTGAGGATCTTCGCGTCGGTGCCGCAGGTCGAGCAGTTGCGCACGCGTATCTTGATCTCGCCTGGTCCGGTGACGGGTTCCGGCGCCTCCTCGACGCGGATGTCGCCGGGGGCGTAGAAACGGGCGACCTTCACTGTGCTTCGTCCTCTTCGTTCGGTTGCAGCAGCCGGACCACCTCGGCGACTTCCGTCGCCTCACGAAGGGCCCGGGCCTGGTCGGGATCCATCAGGATCTGGGCGAGTTCGGCGAGCAGCCGCACGTGGCCGTCACCCTTGGCGGCGATGCCGATGCACACTGTCACCTGCTCGCCGTCCCAGTCGACGCCCTCGGGGAAGCGCACGAAGCTGATGGCGTCGTACAGGACCGCGTCCTTGCCGGCCAGGGTGCCGTGCGGGATGGCGACCCCCTCGCCGACGTAGGTGGAGATCGACCGCTCCCGTTCGAGCATGGTGTCGATGTACTCGCTCTCCACCGCGCCGACGGCGAGCAGGGCCTCTCCGCACTGCAGGATCGCGTCGTCCCGGCCGGCGGCCGAGGCCGCCAGCCGGATGGCGCGTGGGTCCAGCGGCAACGGTGCCGTCTCAGGCATTGACGGTGCCGCCGCTCTTGATCGTGCTGACCAGCTTGGTCACCGCGGGATCTCCGATGAAGACCTGGAACGGGATCAGCACCTTGTCCGGGGCTCCGGCCCGGGCCCGGCTCGCCAGTCCGGCGTGGCAGAGCACCACGTCGGCGTCGGCGGGGATCGTGTTGACCGGGGTGTGCTCCACCGCGATGTTCTGCGGCTTCAGCTGCTTACGGAGCTGGCTGGCGAGCATGACGCTGCTGCCCATTCCCGCGTCGCAGGCGACGACGATCTTGTGGATGTCCTTGCTCTCGATGCTGGCCATCGATTAGGCCTCCTTGACGGTGGGTGCGGTCTGCGGCTCTTCGACGCTCTCCCCACTCTCCTCACTGTCGTCCTTGCCGCGCCCGAAGCCGAGGAGCGCCGCCGCGACGGCGAAGGAGACGAGCGTGGCGGCGGCGACGCCGGCGATGGTGCCGAACAGTCCACCCCTGGGGGTCACCGCGAGGAAGGCGAAGATGCTGCCGGGCGACGGCGTGGCCACCAGCCCGGCCCCGGTCATGAGGAAGACCAGGACGCCCGTGGCGCCACCGGCGATGACCGCGAGGATCAGCCGGGGCTTCATGAGCACGTAGGGGAAGTAGATCTCGTGGATGCCGCCGAAGAAGTGGATGATGATCGCGGCGGGGGTGCTGGGACGCAGCGCGCGGGGGCCGAAGAACATGAAGGCGAGCAGCAGGCCGAGGCCGGGGCCGGGGTTCGACTCCAGCATGAACAGGATCGACTTGCCGTCCTCGGCCGCCTGGGCGATGCCCAGCGGGCCCATCACGCCGTGGTTGATGGCGTTGTTGAGGAAGAGCACCTTGGCGGGCTCGATGACGATCGAGGCGATCGGCAGCAGGTTGTTGTTGATCAGCCAGGCGACCGCGTCACTCGCGACCGAGGTGATCGAGGCGACGACGGGGCCGATGGCCTTGAGTCCGACCAGGGCCATGGCGCCGCCGATGATGCCGGCGCTGAAGTTGTCCACCAGCATCTCGAAGCCGGCCTTGACGCGGTCGGCGATGAGTCCGTCGAACAGCTTCAGGAGGTACGCGGTGAGCGGACCGATGATCATCGCGCCGAGGAACATCGGGCTTTCCGCACCGGCGACGATGCCCATGGTGGCGACGGCGCCGACCACGGCGCCGCGCTGGCCGTGGACCATCCGACCGCCGGTGTAGCCGATCAGGACCGGCAGCAGCGTCGTGACGATCGGCCCGACCAGGGTGGCGAAGTCCTCGTTGGGCAGCCAGCCGGTGGGGATGAACAGGGCGGTGATCAGGCCCCAGGCGATGAACGCGCCGATGTTCGGCATGATCATCCCGGCGAGGTATCCGCCGAAACGCTGAATAACTGCTCGCGCCCCGGTTCCTGTGACAGTTGGGGTGTATTCACTCATGTGGTTCTGCTCCTTCCGGGGCGGTCGGCGGTTAGGCCGACCTGGGGGGTGGATCTGTGCCGCCGTCAGCCCTCGGGCCGCAGCGGCAGGGTGGGATCGGCTCCGGTGACGCTCACGTCGTCACGATGGATGTGGTGTGGGGATGGCATCCGGCTTCCCGGTAGCCCGACCGCGGCGGTCGCCCAGGCCAGCGCCTCCACCAGCGCGCGCTCGCCTCGCGCCCCGCCCGCGAGGAAGCCCGCGAGCATGGCGTCGCCGGCACCGACGGTGCTGCGTGGTTCGGCCACCGGGCACTGGCCGTGCCAGATCTGGTCGTCCTGCAGCAGGATCGCGCCGTCGGCGCCCAGACTGGCCAGGACGGTGCCCGCGCCTCGCGCCCGCAGGTTCTCCGCGGCCTTGATGGCGTCGCCCAGGGACGAGATGACGATCCCCGTGGCCTCGGCCAGCTCCTCCCGGTTGGGTTTGACCAGGGCGGGAGCCTCGGCGAGCGCCGAGACGAACGCGGGTCCGCTGGTGTCGACCGCGACGTTGATGCCCGCGCCGCTGAACCGCTCGCACAGGCGGGCGTAGACGTCGGCGGGCACCTCGGGCGGGAGACTGCCCGAGGCGACCACCCAGTCCGCGGAGCTGGCCGCGCCGAGCACCGCCTCGGCGATGGTGTCGAGTTCGGTCGGCGACAGGGCCGTTCCCGGTTCGTTGATCTTGGTGACCGTGCCGTCGGGCTCGGCCAGCGCGACATTGGACCGGGTGGCCCCGCCGACGGGGACGGTGATCATCTCGATGCCCTCGGCCGAGAGCAGGCTCACCAGTCGGCGGCCCTCGTCGCCGCCGAAGGGGACGACCGCGCACGAGCGGACCTGGTTGGCCAGCAGCGCGCGGGAGACGTTGACGCCCTTGCCGCCGGGGTCGAGGTGGGTGGCGGCGGCGCGGATGACGGCCCCGCGGGTCATCGACCCGACCTCGATCGTGCGGTCCAGGCTGGGATTGAGGGTCAAAGTGACGATCATGCCGGGACCACCTTGGTCGTACGGTTCCGGCGGGTGCCGAGGGGGGCGGGGACGGTCACCTGCGAGGTCCTGGCGGTGAGCGAGGGGGAGGGGAGGATCACGCCCGGATCACCTCCGGGCCCGCTGCGGCCATCTCGGCCGCGACCCCGGAATCGAGCCCGGTGTCACTGATCACCACGTCGATCTCCTGGATCGAGGCGAAACGCGCCAGGTAGGTGTTGGGGAACTTGGTGTGGTCGGCGAGCAACACGCACCGCTGCGCCGCGTCGATCATCGCCCGCTTGATGGCGGCCTCGGCCGGGTCGGGTGTCGTCAGCCCCTTGGCCACCGAGCAGCCGTTGGCGGCCATGAACGCCACGTCCACGTGCAGGTCGGCGAGAGGGCGCAGTGCCCAGTCGTCGACGGTGGCCAGGGTCCGCCCGCGGACCCGGCCGCCCAGCATGATCACCGTCAGGTTGGGGCGGGTGGCCATCGCCGTCGCCAGCGGCGGTGAGTTCACGATCACGGTCAGCTCCCGATCGACCGGAAGTGCCTGCACCAGCCTGCCGGTGGTCGAACCGGCGTCGATGATGATCGCGCCGTCGTCGGGGAGCTCGGCGAGCGCCGCCTTCGCGATGCGTTCCTTCTCCGCGATCATCACCTCGTCGCGGGCGGCCAGCTCGGGCTCGAACCCCAGCCGCTCGACCAGGATCGCTCCGCCGTGCACGCGTCGCAGCATCCCGGAGCGCTCCAGCGCGGTCAGGTCGCGCCGGATGGTCTCCGTGGTGACGGCGAACTCCTCCGCCAGCGTCACCACGTCCACCCGTCCGACGGCCCGCGCCCGGCGCAGAATCTCCTGTTGCCGCTCCTCGGCGTACATGCTGTTGATTCACCACCGTTTCCGTGTTGTTTCAGCTTTATTTACACCCGAATGTGTTGGAACGTCAATGGGCTACCTCCTGGCTAACACAGCATGACCATAAAAAAACCCAGGTATTTACCGGTAAACCGAGGGGTCGGGCGGGGGTGGGGTCACGGTTTGGCCCATATTTGGGAACACGTTGGAATCACTGTGGCTCTTGGTGTGAAGTGAGGCCGATCCGGGCTCCGCCCGGCGGCGAAGTGAGGAGCGCCGCGGGCTCTTCCCGTGCGAAAGACGCGTCTCAGGAGGGATCCGGGGAGGTTCGAGGAGCTCCGGGGATCTTCGGGAAGGACGGGGAACGCCCCGGACTTCCCGGCGGATGGGAGTCCGGGGCCATCACGGGGGTTCTGTCGCGGGAAGTGCCTCAGCCGGGAAACGAGATGTGGGCGGGCGGCACGTGGGCGGCCAGCCAGACGCCGTTGGCGCTCACCCGGAACTCGTGACCCGCCCGGTGCATCTCTCCCGCGCGGACGACCAGCACGACCGGCCTGCCCCGGCGCGCGCCCACCCGGGTCGCGGTCTCCCGGTCGGGGGACAGGTGCACGGCGTGCCGATCCATCGGCCGCAGGCCCTCCTGCCGGATGGCGGCCACGTGCGCGCCCACCGTTCCGTGAAAGAGGATCTCGGGCGGTTCGACCGCGGGAAGGCCAAGATCGACGTCGACCGTGTGGCCCTGGTTGGCGCGGATCCGGTCGCCCTCGATGCTGAAGCGCCGCTTGTCGTTGCCCGCGACCACCCGCGCGAGCTCCTCACGGGTGATCGCGAAACCGTGCCGCGCGGCGGCGGCCAGCAGGGCTTCGATGTCCACCCAGCCCTGCGGGCCGAGGACGAGCCCGATGCGCTCTGGCTGGTGCCTGAGGTGCTGGGAGAGATATTTGGAGACTCGAACCAGCCGCTTGTCGTCCATGGATACGGGTCTCCGGGTGGGGTGGGCTCAGCCGTCGGCGGCCCAGCCGTGGGTGCGCTTGAGGACGGCGGCCACGCGGGCGAAGCGCGCGCCGTCGAGGATGGAGCCCTCGCGCCGGATGTCGCCCTCGGCGAGACTGAAGATCCGATCCAGGCGCAGGTAGGAGACCCGGTTCTCCCGGTCCCACTGGCCGGGGCCGAGCTCCAGGTAGTCGTCGGGGTCGCCGCCGGCCCGGCTGGTCAGCATCAGTGCGAGCAGCTTGCGCCCGTGGCGGCCGACGACCAGGAGGGGCCGGTCCTTGCCCCGGTTCGGATCCTCCTCGTAGGGGACCCATGCCCAGACGATCTCGCCGGGGTCGGCGAGCCCGTCGAGGTCGGGGGAGTAGTGCAGGGTCGCGGTTCGGTCGACGCGGTGGACCTCGCTGACCGCGCCTCGGGCCGGTCGGGGGTCCTCGCCAAGATCACGCACGCGCACAGCTTAACGGCAGACTCCGGCCGCTTCCAAGGGGGCACCCGGAGCCGGTGGCGGGAAAGCGCGCCGCCCGCCGGCCGCGATGCCGGCGGGCGGCCGAGGTCCCGGTGGGCGGGTGCCCTCATCCTGGACCTGGTGCGAAGACGGCTCAGCCGCCGCTCTTGCGCCGGAAGGAGCGCTTGGCCGCAGCCGGGCCGTGAGCACCGTGGATCTTCGAGGAGTTCTTCCCCTTGCCCCCGGAGCCCGCGTCCGCCTGGGCGAGCCTCTTGCGCTCCAGTGCCTCGCGGAACTTGCGCTTCAGCTCGTCGTCGGAACTCTCGGAACCTTCGGGTTCCGGCGTGACGTCAGACATTACAGACCTCCTGATCTATCGGGCGGTCCAACCCCGACCAACAGGATCATCATCCTCTCATCCGGACCCCTTCGGCGTGCAGGCCCCTGGCTTCGGCTCTGAGAGGAAGGGCATGTGCCGCGAGCTCCGCCGGCGCACGGGTCAGTGCATTCCCAGCGCCATCATCAGCAGCAGGCCGGCGAGGTGGCCGACGACCACGAAGACGATCACAAAGACGAAGACGAACTTGGCCGGGCCGTGCTCGAAATGCCGGCCCTCCTTGAGGGTGGGGCGCTTGGCCTGGCGCTCGGCGATCCGCTCCTCGATCGGCCTGCTGTGAAACATGGGGGTCCTTTGCTCACCGATGGTTGGGGCGATAATCGTTTGTGTACCAATTATCGTACTATGTCGCTTGGAGGCGCACGTGAGTGACATGGCCGACCCCCTGAGCCTGGACCGTCAGGTGTGCTTCGCCCTGGCGATCGCCTCGCGCAACGTCATCGGTCTCTACCGGCCCCTGCTGGAGCCGATGGGGCTCACCCATCCCCAGTATCTGGTCATGCTCGCCCTCTGGGAGCGGGCACCGCTCTCGGTCAAGGAGCTGAGCGAGCTACTGAGACTCGACCCCGGTACGCTGTCCCCGCTGCTGAAGCGTCTCGAGGCCGTCGGTTACATCCGGAGGCGGCGTGACAGCCAGGACCAGCGTGTCCTGGCCGTCTCGCTCACACCGGAGGGCAGCGGGCTACGGGGCGAGGCGGAGAAGGTTCCGCCGGCGATCGTCAAGCGTCTGGGGATGACCGTGGAGGAGCTCCAGGAGCTCCACCGGTCGCTGACACGGCTGATCGCCGCGGCGGACGGCGCGGCATCACCGACTCACGAAGAGTCACAGGACAGGGAGAGGAAAGGCTCATGGCCGGAAGTCACGGGGGAAGCCCCAAGTCGTGGTTCGCGGTGATCGTCATCCTGCTGGGGTTCACCGTGGGGGGCGTCGCCCTGTGCCTCGGCCCCAACTGGACGTTCTTCTGGGTGGGGGCCGGGATCGTCGCGGTGGGCGGTGTGATCGCCCTGATGGTCGACATCTTCTCCGATGTCATCATCGACGCGCCCCGCGTGCCGATGGACCAGAGCAACGGCTGATCGGGCCTTCTGCGGCGCCTCCCCGCCCGGCGGGATCTCAAGTGATCCGGTAGAGCAGCTCGGGTCGTCCGAGTCCGCCGTACTGGGGTACCCGGTGCGTGATCCCGTTCTCCGTCAGATGCTCCAGGTAGCGGCGGGCGGTCACCCGGGAGACGCCGATCGCCGCCCCGGCGGTCTGGGCCGACAGGCCGCCGGGCGCCTTGCGCAGCTCCGCCAGCACGGCGTCGAGCGTGGCCTGCGTCATCCCCTTGGGAAGGAGGCTCTGCGTCGGACCCCGCAGTGCCGCCAGCGCGCGGTCCACCTCGCCCTGACCGTTCGCCTCTCCCACGCCCTCCACCGACGACCGGAACTCCGCGTAGCGGACGAGCTTCTCGTTCAGCGAGGCGAAGGTGAACGGCTTGAGCAGATACTGGGCCACGCCGACGGAGACCGCCGACCTGACCACCGACAGGTCCCGCGCCGAGGTGACCGCGATCACGTCCGACATCACGCCCGCCGCCCGCAGCGCGCGGCACACCTCCAGCCCGTGCATGTCCGGCAGGTAGAGGTCGAGCAGGATGAGATCGACGGGGTGCCGCCGCAGGAAGCGCAACGCGTCGCCGCCGGACCTGACCACCGCCTCCACCCTGAAGCCGGGCACCCGCTCCACGAACACCCGGTTCGCCTCGGCGGTGATCTCCTCGTCCTCGACGACCAGTACCGAGATCATGAGACGCCCTTCCCTCGCAGTGGCAGCCGCACGGTGAACACCGCGCCCGTCCCGCTCTCCGTCGTCCTTCCGGCGTCCCGCTCGTCCTCGCCCGCGAGCGCGCGGACGGTTTCCACGGCCGGGTCCGGTTCGCCGGTCCCGCCGACCTCGATCGTCCCGCCCATGCGGCGGACCGCCTGACCGACCATGGCCAGGCCGAGGCCGCGGCCGTCGCCCTTGGTGGTCCAGCCCCGGCGGAAGGCATCCTGAGCCGTCGCCGGGTCGAGGCCCTGGCCGCTGTCCGCCACGCTGATCACGAAGGTCGTCTCGTCGGCGCGCAGCCGCACCTCCACCCGCGCGGGCCCGGTGCCCGACATGGCCGCGTCCGCCGCATTGTCTATCAGGTTGCCGACGATCGTCACCAGGTCGCGGGTGTCCAGGCCGAGGTCGTCGAGCTCGCTGTCCGGCGTGATCGCCAGCTCCACTCCCCGTTCCCCGGCCTCGGCGCTCTTGCCCAGCAACAGCGCGGCGAGTACGGGTTCGCGCACGGCGCCCACCACCCGGTCCGTGAGCTGCTGCGCGGCCTTGATCTCCTCGGTCGCGAACGCCACCGCCTGCTCGGCGCGACCCAGCTCGACGAGGGTGATGACCGTGTGCAGCCGGTTCGCCGACTCGTGCGCGGCGGCCCGCAGGGAGTCGGCGAAGCCGCGCTCGGCGTCGAGCTGCCCGGTCAGGGACTGCAGCTCCGTGTGGTCGCGAAGGGTGACCACGGTGCCGAGCGAGCGGTTGCCGGAGCGGACCACCGCGACGTTCACCACCAGCGTCCGCTCTCCGGTCATGTGGATCTCGTCGCTACGGTTCTCACCCGCCGAGAGGCGCTCGCTCAGCGAAGGGGGAAGGCCCAGCCGGCCGATGTGCCTGCCGCTCACCTCGCCCGTCAGGCCCAGGAGTTCCCTGGCGCCGTCGTTGCAGAGCGTCACCGTGCCCGCGTCGTCGACGAGCAGCAGCCCTTCCCGTACGGCGTGCAGGATCGCGTCGTGGTACTCGTACATCCGGCTCAGCTCGGCGGGGCCCATCCCGTGGGTCTGGCGACGCAGCCGGGCACCGACCAGGTAGGTGCCCGCTCCGCCGACGGACAGGCCGAGCAGACCGGTCAGCGCGGCGCCGGCGATCTGCCCGCGGAGCCTGACGCTGATCTTGCTGATGGTGATGCCCGCGCTGACCAGGGCTTTCACCTCGCCGCGGGCGTCGCGGACCGGGGCGACGGCACGGACCGAGGGACCGAGCGTGCCGGTGTAGGTCTCGGTGAACACCTGTCCCGCGAGGGCGGGCGCGGTGTGGCCGAGGAACCGGTGGCCGATCCGGGCCGGGTCGGGATGCGTGTAGCGCACGCCGTCGAGGCTCATGATCGTGACGAAGTCGACCCCCGTCTCCCGCCTCACCCGTTCCGCGTACGGCTGCAGGGCCGCGGAGTCACCCAGGTGGGTGAGGACGGAGGGGGAGTCGGCCACGCTGACGGTCACCGCCCTGGCGGTGCCGACGGCCTCCTCGACGAGCAGGTCACGCACCTGCAGGAACGCCAGCAGCGCGCCACCGGCCACGGTGACGCCTACCACGACGATCTGGAGCACCAGCATCTGCCGGGCGAGGCTCCAGTCGCGCATGCGTCTGGGAAATTTCCGCAAGCTCACGAACTTCACGAACGAAATGTACGCAAGGGTGACTTAGATCACACGCCCGGACCATAGTCGCTCGACCGGACTTTCCTTCTAGCGCGGTGGAGCACGCATGAGCGCGGCCCGAGATAGAACACACTACCTGTACATAGCCGTCATCCTCGCTGTGATCGCCGGCATCGCGATCGGCTTCGCGGCCCCCGAGGCCGGCATCGCACTGAAGCCGCTCGGCACCGCCTTCGTCGCCCTGATCAAGATGATGATCAGCCCGATCATCTTCTGCACCATCGTCCTCGGTGTCGGATCGGTCACCAAGGCCGCCAAGGTCGGCAGGGTCGGAGGCCTCGCGCTCGGCTACTTCGTCGCGATGTCGACCGTCGCGCTGGGCATCGGCCTGCTCGTGGGCAACCTGGTCGACCCCGGCCACGGCCTGCAGCTCACCGACGAACTGCGCAAGGCCGCCGAGGCGGAGGCGGTCAAGGGCGGTGAGACCGACACGACCACGTTCCTGCTCGGGATCATCCCCACCACGCTGGTGTCGGCGTTCACCGGGGGGCAGGTGCTGCAGACCCTCCTCGTCGCGCTGCTCGCCGGGTTCGCCCTGCAGGCGATGGGCGAGCGCGCCAAGCCCATCCTGAACGGCATCACGCACATCCAGCGGCTCGTCTTCCGTATCCTCGCCATGATCATGTGGGCCGCCCCGGTCGGCGCCTTCGGCGCGATAGCCGCGGTCGTCGGAGCCACCGGCATGGACGCGCTCAGGAGCCTCGGCGTCATCATGCTCGCCTTCTACCTGACCTGCGTGCTCTTCGTGTTCGTCATCCTCGGGCCGATGCTCTGGCTCGTGGCGCGCGTCGGGCTGTTCCCGCTGCTGCGCTATCTCGGCCGGGAGTTCCTGCTGATCCTGTCGACCTCGTCGTCGGAGTCGGCCCTGCCCCGCCTGATCGCCAAGATGGAGCACCTCGGCGTGAGCAAGCCCGTCGTCGGCATCACCGTGCCGACCGGGTACTCCTTCAACCTGGACGGCACCGCCATCTACCTCACCATGGCCACGCTGTTCGTCGCGAGCGCCACCGGTGCCCCGCTCGCCTTCGGTGAGCAGGTCTCCCTGCTGGTGTTCATGATCATCGCGTCGAAGGGCGCGGCCGGGGTCACCGGTGCGGGTCTGGCCACCCTCGCGGGCGGCCTGCAGTCCCACCGCCCCGACCTGGTCGACGGTGTCGGCCTCATCGTCGGCATCGACCGCTTCAT
The DNA here is from genome assembly GCF_040648855.1 of Streptosporangium sp. NPDC049078. Classification (NCBI taxonomy): domain Bacteria; kingdom Bacillati; phylum Actinomycetota; class Actinomycetes; order Streptosporangiales; family Streptosporangiaceae; genus Streptosporangium; species Streptosporangium sp. NPDC049078. The sequence continues at coordinate 82,103 of NZ_JBEZEL010000007.1, read as the reverse complement.
GTCCGAGGCGCGGGCGCTGACCAACTTCGCGGGCAACGCGGTCGCCACCGTCCTGATCGGCACCTGGACGGGAGAGTTCGACCGGCAGCGCGCGGCCGAGGTCCTGGCGGGCAGGGCGCCGTTCGACGAGACGACCCTCCTCGACGACGACAACGAGGGTGAGGACGCCTCGCCGCCCTCGCCGTCCTCCGCGCGCCCGGACGACCAGGCCCTGACCCCGGCGTAGCCGGTGTGACGACGGGCGACCCTCCGAAGGGCGCACGGGCCGGTGGTGGACGCTCTGCTCGGGGGAGCGACCGCCACCGGCCCGTACGTGTGAGGACGCGCCTGTCGAAGCGATCACCGTCGGCCGGTTCCCGCGGATCCGGCGGCGTTGACACCCCTGTCACGTCGTCCTAGTTTGAGCAGGCTCAGACGACTGATCACGAAATCGAAGGGGAGCGGTGGATGGCCGTCATCGATGCCCACCAGCACTTCTGGAATCTGGAGACGGGCTCCTACCCCTGGCTGACGCCGGAGGCGGGGCCGCTCTACCGCACCTTCGCCCCCGAGGAACTCGTCCCGCAGCTCGCCGCCGCCGGTGTGCGGCGGACCGTGCTGGTCCAGGCCGCCGACACCTACGCCGACACCGACGCGATGCTGGCGCAGGCGGACGCCCACGACTTCATCGCCGCCGTGGTGGGGTGGGTGCCGCTGAACCGGCCGGACGAGGCGGCGGAGGCGCTGGAGCGTTACGGCAGGCATCCGAGGTTCGCCGGGGTGAGGCACCTCATCCACGACGACCCCGACCCCGACTGGGTCGTCCAGGACACGGTGATCGAGAGCCTGGGCCTGCTCGCCGCGGCGGGGCTGCCGTTCGACGTGGTCGCCGTGCTGCCCAGGCACCTGGAGCACGTGCCGTTCCTCGCCGAGCGCGTCCCCGGGCTGCGGCTGGTCATCGACCACCTGTCCAAGCCGCCGATCAGGGAGAAGGGGTGGGAGCCGTGGGCGTCGCTGATCGCCCGCGCCGCCGAGCACCCCAACGTGTACGGCAAGGTGTCCGGTCTCAACACCGCCGCCGATCCCGAGACCTGGACCGCCGAGGACCTTCGCCCCTACGTCGACCACGCGCTTGAGGTGTTCGGCCCCGAGCGGCTGATGTTCGGCAGCGACTGGCCGGTGGCCGTCCTCGCGGGCGACTACGCCAAGGTCTGGCAGGAGACCGGCGTGCTGCTCTCGGGTCTCGACGAGGCCGCCAGGCAGGCGATCCTCGGCGGTACCGCGGCGCGCTTCTACGACATCGAGACCTGATCCGGTCTTCGCCGCTCACCTCGGAGCCGGTTGCCTCGCCGCGTTCCGGCAGGGGACGCGCTAGCGTGCGAGGGTGGACAAGATCTTCACCGTTGAGGAGGCGCGGGCGCTCATGCCCGTGCTGCTGGAGCGGGCCGCCGCGTTCGTGGCGATGCGGGGGGAGTTGGCGGAGCTCGCGCACGAGCTCCGCAGCACCGGGACGTCGCAGGCCGGTGGCCTGGCGGAGGCGAAGGCCTTCGAGGCCAGGCTGGAGGAGATCCTCGGCTGGTTCGAGGAGCGGGGTATCGAGGTCAAGGGCGTCGCGCCCCTGCTGGTCGACTTCCCCTCGGTGCTCGACGGGGTGCGGGTGCGGCTGTGCTGGCTGGAAGGGGACCGCGAGCTGGCGTGGTACCACCGAGAAGAACTCGGCTTCGCCGGTCGCAGACCCCTTCCCTGACCACGCTCCCCGGAGGGTCCGGGGGCCTGACTACTCGACCACCAGGTTGACCGGGATGTTGCCCCGGGTGGCGTTGGAGTAGGGGCAGACCTGGTGGGCGGCCTCCACGAGGGCGGTGCCGGCCTCCCCGTGCAACTCGTCGGGCAGCTCGACGCGCAGCGTCACGGCGAGCGCGAAGCCCTCACCCTCGGGGACGAGGCCCACCTCGGCGGTCACCGAGGCTTCGGACACGTCGGTCTTCCGCCTCCTGCCGATGAGCTGGAGCGCGCTGGCGAAGCAGGCGGCGTATCCGGCCGCGAACAACTGCTCGGGATTGGTGCCCTCGCCGGAACCGCCCAGCTCCTTCGGTGGTGCGAGGGTCACGTCGAGGCGCTTGTCGGACGAGACCGCCCGTCCCTCTCTGCCGTTGGCGGTGGCGATGGCCGTGTAGATCGTACTCATCGTGATCCCTTCTCGGTTTCGGACAACTTAATTGTGCACAATTAAGTTGATAACAGTCAAGGTCGGTATAATCGAGACGTGAAGATCACCGTCGAGAATCTGGTCTGCTTCGACGTGCACGCCGCCTCTCGCGCCCTGGACGCCGTCTACCGCAGGGTGCTGGGCGAGCTCGGCCTGACCTACCCGCAGTACCTGGTCATGATGGTGCTCTGGGAGCGCGAGCCGGTGACAGTCAAGGAGCTCGGCGTGAGGCTGCGGCTCGACTCGGGCACCCTGTCCCCGCTGCTGAAGAGGCTGGAGGCGGCCGGCCTGGTGCGTCGCGAGCGCAGTACGGAGGACGAGCGATCGGTGCTGGTGCGGCTCACCGACGAGGGGGGCCGGCTGGGGGAGCGGGCGTGCGACGTCCCCGCCCGGATCTTCGAGGCCGCCGGTCTCGCCCCCGTCGAGGTCCTGGACCTGCAGCGGACCCTGCGCCGTCTCGTCGCCTCCCTCGACGAGTCGGCGCGATGACCGCGGCCGACGACGTACGCCGCGTCGCCCTGGCGCTGCCCAGGACCGAGGAGAGAATCGTCAGGGACCGGGTGACCTTCCGGGTGGGCCGGATCGTCTACGCCGCGATCTCGCCGGACGAGACCTCGATGGGTTTCGCCTTCCCCAAGGAGGAGCGGGCCGCGCTGGTGGCGGCCGAGCCGGAGAAGTTCCACATGCCCCGGCCCTCCGACGAGCGTTACCACTGGGTGCGGGTGTGGCTCGCGGCGATCGACGAAGCCGAGACGCGCGAGATCGTCGAGGAGGCGTGGCGGATGGTCGCCCCCAAAAGGCTCGCGGCCGCTCATCTCGGAGAGCCGGTGATCAGGAGGTTCCGCTGAGGTGGACCTCCCGGGCCAGCTTCGTCGTCTGGGCGGTGGAGCGCTGCCAGGTGCTTCCCGCGGGGTGGGCGGTCAGCAGGACCACGATCCAGCGCTCCTTGGGGCCGACGAGTCCCGTGGTGTGCAGGACCGGGCGCCCCAGGTCGGGGACCGGCCCTGAGCGGGCGGGGACGACCCGTGCGGTGAGCATGGACTCGGTGGAGGTGGAGGTGGAGGTGGAGGTCGAGGGGTGGGCGGCGGACGCGGGGGCCGCCGAGGCCGAAGGCAGGGGGGTGGGAGCGGTCGCCGGGCGACAGCGGACCGGGGGCGTGGAGCCGTACCCCGACCAGCCCTGTTTGACCGCCCACGGCCCGCGCACCGCGCGGGGGATGCCGAAGTACTGGTCGAAACCGTCGGAGCCGCACTGCCCCGACCTGCGCAGGTGGCCCAGGATCAGGCCGCCGACCTTGGGGTCGGCCTGGTCGAGCAGGTAGCGGTAGGTCGTGGCGACGTCCATCGCGCTGAGTGAGGTGTAGCCCCAGAAGCCCGGCTTGTCGGCCGGCGGGGGAGCGGTGTCGGTGAGCCGCAGCTTGCGCGCCATCCGCTGGACGATCTTTCCCTGGCCGCCCCGGGTCCAGAAGGACGTCGCGGCGCCGTCGTCGCTCACTCGCAGCATGGCCTTCAGCAGCGCGAGGTCCCGCTCGGGAACGCTCTTGCGCGACTCCAGGTAGTCGATCGCGATGAGGATCTTCACCACCGACGCCGATCGGAATCTCCGGTGCGCGTTGCGGTACTCGGTCACCTTCGCCGTCTGCCGGTCGAAGACCACGTACCCGGCCGTCACCCCCGGTGGGATGTTCGGCTTGCCGGGGGCGGTGGCCGAGGCCGGAGCGGTGGTGGCGATGAGCGGGAGGGCCATCGCGAGAGCTGCCAGAAAACGCGTCACGGGACAAATGCCTACCAGATCCCGATGCCGACGTCAGGAAGACGTCAGCGATGGGCCGACTCCCGAGATATAACCAACTAAACATGTAGAGATTAAGGGGTTTGGTGTTATTGTCGTCGTATGTCGGCAGTTCCCCTGCATCTCGCCGTCGCATTCGACGGCGCCGGATGGCACCCCGCGGCCTGGCGTGACCCCGCCGCCTCCCCGAAAGCCCTGTTCACCGCCGCCTACTGGGCCGCCCTGGTGGCCGAGGCCGAGCACGGCCTCCTCGACTTCGTCACCATCGAGGACTCCTTCGCCCTGCAGACCACGCTCCTGGACGGGCACGACGGCCGCACCGACCAGGTGCGCGGGCGTCTCGACGCCGCCCTCGTCGCCTCCAGGATCGCCCCGCTGACGAGCAGGATCGGGCTGGTGCCCACGGTCACCACCACGCACACCGAGCCCTTCCACGTCGCGAGCTCCATCGCCACCCTCGACTACGTCAGCTCCGGGCGGGCCGGATGGCGCGCACAGATCTCCGGGCGCCACACCGAGGCCGCCCACTTCGGCCGCCGGGAGGTTCCCGTGCTGACGCGGGAGAGCCTCGGCGACATCGACAGGGCACCCCTGGTGCGGGAACTGTTCGGTGACGCCGCCGACGCCGTCGAGGTGGTGCGACGCCTCTGGGACAGCTGGGAGGACGACGCGGTCATCCGCGACGTGGCCACCGGCCGGTTCGTCGACCGCGACAGACTCCACTACGTCGACTTCGAGGGCGAGCACTTCACCGTGAAGGGGCCCTCCATCGTGCCGCGACCGCCCCAGGGGCAGCCGCTCGTCACCGCGCTGGCACACTCCCGGCTGCCGTACGAGTTCGCCGCGCGCGGCGCCGACGTCATCTACGTCACGCCGCACGACACCGAGCAGGCGCGGGCCGTCGTGGCGCAGGTGCGCGAGATCGCGGAAGAGGTGCGCGACCCGGACGCCGAGAGACTGAAGATCTTCGCGGACCTCGTCGTGTTCCTGGGAGAGGACGGGAACGACGCCCGCGAGCGCGGGGCCCGGCTCGACGAACTCGACGGTGCCGCCTACACCTCCGACGCCGCGATCTTCACGGGCACGCCCGGCGAGCTCGCCGACCTCCTCCTGGAATGGCGCGCGGCCGGCCTGGAGGGTTTCAGGCTACGGCCCGCCGTGCTGCCGACCGACCTGAACGCGATCACGCGCGGCCTGGTGCCCGAGCTCCAGAAACGCGGCGCCTTCCGCCGCGCGTACGAGGCCGACACCCTCCGCGGCCATCTCCACCTGCCCCGACCCGCCGGCCGCTACGCAGGGAGCCGACGATGAAGCAGATCATCCTCGCCGCCCACTTCCCGGGCGTGAACAACCACACGGTCTGGAGCGATCCCGCCTCGGGCAGCCAGATCGACTTCGCCTCGTTCACCCACCTGGCGCGGACCGCCGAGCGCGGGAAGTTCGACTTCTTCTTCCTCGCCGACGGGCAGCGGCTCCGCGAACAGCGCGGGAAGATCCACGATCTCGACGTGGTCGGCCGCCCCGACTCGCTCACCGTGCTCTCCGGTCTGGCCGCGGTCACCGACCACCTCGGCCTGGCCGGAACGATCAACGCCACCTTCAACGAGCCGTACGAGCTCGCCCGCAAGCTCGCCACCCTCGACCACCTGTCCGGAGGCCGGGCCGGGTGGAACGTCGTCACCTCCTCCGACGCCTTCACCGGGGAGAACTTCCGCCGGGGCGGTTTCCTGGAGTACGCGCGACGCTACGAGCGAGCCGAGGAGTTCGTGCGGACCGTCAACGAACTCTGGGACTCCTGGGCGGCCGACGACCTCTTCGCCGACCCGGCGGCCGGCACGTTCGCCAGGCCGGACGCGGGGGAGTTCGCCCACCGGGGCACCCACTTCGACATCGGCGGCCACTTCACCGTGCCGCGCAGCCCGCAGGGCCGTCCGCTGACCATCCAGGCGGGCGACTCCGAGGGCGGCAGGGCCTTCGCGGCGGCCACCGCCGACGCCATCTTCTCCCGGCACAGCCGGCTCCAGGAGGGACAGGCGTTCTACCGGGACATCAAGTCGAGGCTGGCCGCGCACGGCCGGTCGCCCGACTCCCTGAAGATCCTTCCCGGTGCCACGTTCGCGCTCGGCGACACCGACGCCGAGGCACAGGAGAACGCCGACCACATCCGCCGCCAGCAGGTCAGCCCGCAGACCGCGATCCTGCTGCTGGAGCAACTGTGGAACCGTGACCTGTCGGCCTACGACCCCGAGGGGCCGCTGCCCGAGATCGACCCCGACGTCTCCGAGGACTCGATCATCAAGGGCCGGACCCGGTTGTCCCGCGACCCGCTCAAGACGGCGGCGGAGTGGCGGGCCCTGGCCGAGTCCAAGAAGCTCGGCATCCGCGACCTGATCATCGAGGTGACCGGCAGGCAGTCCTTCATCGGCTCGCCCTCGCGCGTCGCCGAGGAGATCAACGAGTTCGTGCAGAACGACGCCTCCGACGGGTTCATCCTGGTGCCGCACCTCACCCCCGGCGGCCTGGACGCCTTCGTCGACACGGTCGTCCCCCTGCTGCAGGAGCGCGGGGTCTTCCGCGCCGAGTACGAGACCACCACGCTGCGCGGTCACCTGGGCCTGGAGAACGAACGATGAAATTTCTGGCGATCACCTTGATTGTCCATGGCCCCGACCCCATCACCGGTGAGCTCAAGTCGACCAACGCGCGCCTGCGCGAGGTCGTCGAGAACGCCGTGCTGGCCGAGGAGCTCGGGTTCGACGGTTTCGGCGTCGGGGAGCGGCACGAGCGCCCGTTCATCTCCTCGTCCCCGCCGGTCGTGCTCAGCCACATCGCGGCCAGGACGTCGACGATCAGGCTGTTCACCGCGGTCACCACGCTGAGCCTGCTGGACCCGGTACGGGCCTACGAGGACTACGCCACCCTCGACCACCTCTCCGACGGCCGCCTGGAACTCATCATCGGCAAGGGCAACGGCGCAGCGCAGGCCCAGCTGTTCCACGTGACCGGCGAGGACCAGTGGGAGCGCAACCGGGAGGGCTACGAGTTGTTCCGCCGCCTGTGGCGGGAGGACAGGGTCACCTGGTCGGGGAGGTTCCGGCCGTCCCTGACCGACGCGGAGACCTGGCCGCGCCCGCTGCAGCGCCCCGTCCGCGTCTGGCACGGCAGCGCCACCAGCAAGGAGTCGGTGGAGCTCGCCGCCCTGTACGGCGACCCGCTCTTCTCCGCCAACGTCAGCAACCCGGTCGAGCCGTACGCCGAGCTGGTCCGCCACTACCGGGAACGCTGGGAGTTCCACGGTCACGACCCCGCCGACGCCCTGGTGGGCGCGGGCACCGCGGGCTACTACGCGACCAGGAGGTCCCAGGACGCGATCGACACCTACCGGCCGATCTTCAACGCGAGGCTGGAGCTGTTCAGGAAGGTCGGGGTGGACCCGGTCTTCCACACCCTGGAGGACGCGATCGAGCGCAGCTCGATCCTGGTCGGCAGCCCGCAGCAGATCATCGACAAGGTCCACCGCTACCACGAGCGGCTCGGGCACGAGGTCATGCACCTGCACGCCGACGCGGACGGCCTCACCGACAAGCAGCACCGGACGGCCCTGGAACTCTTCCAGAGCGACATCGCCCCCGTGCTGCGCGCGGAGATCCCCAGCAGGCCGTTTCCCCGTCAGGAGGGCTCCGAGCCGGGGAGTCCGGGTTCCGGAGGTCCGGGCTCCGGGAGTCCGGGCACGGAGAGCTCTCGACGCGAGAGCCCGGTCTCCGAAGCTCCCCGCCCCGGGAACTCACAGCGTGAGGAGGTGCGGTGATGACCTCCCTGTCGATCCTCGACCTCGCTCCCATCCCCTCCGGTGGCACCGCCGGCGAGGCGCTGCGCAACACCCTGGACCTGGCTCGGCGGGCCGAGGAGTTCGGCTACCTCCGCTACTGGGTGGCCGAGCACCACCTCGCGCCCGGTGTCGCCAGTGCCGCCCCCGCCGTGCTCATCGGCCTGGTGGCCGCCGCGACCAGCACGATCAGGGTCGGCTCGGGAGCCGTCCAGGTCGGTCACCAGACCGCGCTGTCGGTGGTCGAGCAGTTCGGTCTCGTCGACGCGCTCTACCCGGGTCGTATCGACCTCGGCCTGGGCCGGTCGGGTCAGCGCGGGGCCGAACTTCGCGCGAGCGTCGAGCTCTCGGAATCGGAGAAGACCCCGCCTCCGCCGACGCCCGCCAGGATCGTGGACGGGCTGCTCATCCCCGAGCCCTTCTCCTTCGCCGCGCTCGTGAAGTCGCCGCTGTTCTCGCTGTACGGCGCGTTGCTGCAGCAGCCGGGTGCGCGAAGCCCCGACTTCGCCGACCAGGTCGACGAGATCGCGGCTCTGCTGGCCGGGACCTATCGTTCCCCCGAGGGGGTGGCCGCGCACGCCGTGCCGGGCGAGGGCGCGGACCTGAGCCTGTGGATCCTGGGCAGCAGCGGCGGGCAGAGCGCCCAGGTGGCGGGGGAGCGGGGACTGCCGTTCGCGGCGAACTACCACGTCAGCCCGTCCGGGGTGCTGGACGCCGCTCAGGCGTATCGGGAGGCGTTCAAGCCCTCGGAGGTGCTCGGCGAGCCCTACCTGATCGTCTCGGCCGACGTGGTCGTGGCGGAGGACGACGAGACGGCGAGGGAGCTCGCCTCCCCGTACGGGCTCTGGGTCCGCAGCATCCGCACCGGCGCCGGGGCGATCCCGTTCCCGACTCCGGCCGAGGCCGCCGCCCACGAGTGGACGCGGGAGGACCTCGCGCTGGTCGCCGACCGGCTCGCCACCCAGTTCGTCGGCTCCCCGCGGACCGTCGCGGAGAAGCTGCGCGTGCTGCGCGACGTCACCGGCGCCGACGAGTTGCTCATCACCACCATGACCCACGACCACGCCGACCGGGTCCGCTCTTATGAGTTGCTCGCCGCGGAATGGGAGGGAGGCGTCGTCACAGGCTGAGCCCGCGTCGTCCACGTCCTCCCCGGCACCCGGCGGTCACCGCCGGGTGCCGGAGCTTTTCCGGTCCGTACTCCAGGAAACCGGTCCGCACTCCGGGAAAGACGACCGGCTGAGCGGTCTTGGGAATCGCGTCCGGCCCGCCGGGACGGCGGGCCGGACGCGATCTCAGGCGCGCTTGGCGATGGCGGTGATGAAGGGCTGGACGAGCCGCGCGGCGAGCGGGCCGAACGCGGCGAGGATGAGAACGTACGTGGCGGCGAGCGGTCCCAGGTCGGGATGGACCCCGGCGGCCACCGCGAGTCCGGCGATCACGATGTTGAACTCACCCCGGGGGATGAGCGCGATACCGGCCCGCGCCTGCCCGGCGTTGGCGATGCCCGCCCGGCGGGCGGCGTAGGCGCCGGTGAGCAGTTTCGTGATCATGCTGATCAGGGCGAGCAACGCGGCGAGCCCGGCGACCGGCAGGATCTTGGTCGGGTCGGTCTGCAGGCCGAAGAAGACGAAGAACACCGCGGCGAACAGGTCGCGGAGCGGGGTGAGCAGCGCCTGCGCGTCCTCGGCCAGTTCACCCGAGAGCGCGATCCCGACAAGGAAGGCGCCGACCGCGGCCGAGACCTGCAGTTGCTGCGCCACTCCGGCGACCAGCAGCGCGAGGCCGACGACCTTCAGCAGCAGCACCTCGGAGTTGGGGCTGGAGACGAAGGCCTCGATGAACCTGCCGTAGCGGAGCGCGACCAGCAGCACGACGCTCACCGTGGCGAGCGCGATCGCCACGGTGATAGCGCCACCGGCGAAGCTCACCCCGGCCAGCACCGCGGTGAGGATCGGCAGATAGATGGCCATCGTCAGGTCTTCGAAGACCAGCAGCGACAGCACCACCGGTGTCTCGCGGTTACCGATCCACCCCAGGTCGGACAGCACCTTCGCGGTGATGCCCGAGGAGGTCGCGTACGTGACGCCGGCCATGGCGATGGCGGCCACCGGCCCCCAGCCGAGCAGCAGCGCGGCGATCGCGCCCGGAGCCGCGTTGAGCACCAGGTCGACGACGCCCGCTCGCGCGTTGCCCTTCAGGCTCGTCACGAGCTCGTCGGCGTTGTACTCCAGGCCGAGGGTGAGCAACAGCAGGATCACGCCGAGCTCGGCACCGACCGCGATGAACTCCTCGCTGGTGGCCAGCGGCAGGATGCCGCCGGTGCCGAAGGCGAGGCCCGCGATGAGATAGAGGGGGATGGGGGATATGCCTGCTTTTAGGGCTAGTGCTCCGAGGATGCCGAGCCCGAGAAGGACAGCGCCGAGCTCAAGGAAAAGGATCGCTGTGTGCACCCGGCGTCCTACCCGCCGGAAAGGATATCGGAGACGGCGGAGGTGCTCTCCGGGCTGCCCACCACGACCACCACGTCGCCCCGGGACAGCATGAAGTCGGGAGCGGGGCTGGCGAAGACCTGACCTTCGCGCACCACGGCCACGATGGAGGCGCCGGTGCGGGTGCGTACGCGCGCGTCACCCATCGGCCGGCCCGCGTACGGGGAGGCGGGCGGGATCGGCAGCTGCATGCTGACCAGACCCTCGACCTCGCGGTGCAGATCGTTGAGGCGCTGCACGATGCGCGGGGCGCCGAGCAACTCGGCGAGCGCGTCGGCCTCCTCGTCGTTCAGCTTGATGGTCTCGCACGCGCGATCAGGATCGTCGGGGTCGTATATCACCAGGTCACGGCGGCCGGTGCGGTGAGTGACGATCCCGATGCGCCTGCCTGAGCGCGTGGTGAACTCGTGTCGCAGTCCTATCCCAGGCAGTGCCGTCTGCTCGACCTCCACCGTGCCAGCTCCTCCGCGTGCGCATGCGTTCTTCCTTTACGGAAAACCTACCAATCCGGGGGCCCTCGACATACCAGTGGCTTCGGGCCGGTGACGCACCGGCGGCAATAACCTGTATTACCGATTGACTTTGTGGGTTATTTGCCGGACGATGGGCGGGAACCCAGCCCCCAGCCGTGAGTGAGGTCTTCCGTGTCCGCTCCCGCCGTCGACGCGGGGATACGACAACGGGCCGTGCGAACACGGTCACGCGTCCCCCTTCTCTCCGCCACCGCCTGGCAGCGTCTCGCCAGCCCTCTGGTCATCGTCGTCGTCTGGCAGGTCGCCAGCACCGCCGGACTCCTAGAGGAACGGCTCCTCGCCTCACCCGCCAAGATCCTCACCACCGCCGCCGGGCTCGTCCAGGAAGGGGTCCTGCCCGAGGCGATCGCCGTCTCGCTCCAGCGGGCCGCGATCGGCTTCACCCTCGGCGCGGTCGCCGGAGTCGGCCTCGCCCTGGTCGCCGGGCTCAGCCGCGTCGGTGAGAACGCCGTCGACCCGCCGCTGCAGATGCTGCGAGCGCTTCCGCTTTTCGGCCTGATCCCGCTGTTCATCCTGTGGTTCGGCATCGGGGAGACCCCCAAGGTGGCCCTGGTCGCCCTCGGTGTGCTCTTCCCGCTCTACCTCAACACCTTCTCCGGGATCCGCGGCGTCGACGGCAAACTCGCCGAGGTGGCCCGGGTGCTGCGGCTGAGCCGTACCGAGACGATCGCCCACATCGTCCTGCCGGGCGCGCTCGCCCAGACGCTCGTCGGCCTGCGGCAGAGCCTGGGCGTGGCCTGGCTGGCGCTGATCGTGGCCGAGCAGATCAACGCGGACGCCGGACTGGGATACATGATCAACAACGCCCGGGAGTTCCTGCGCACCGACGTGGTCGTCGTCGGTCTGATCGTCTACGCGGTCCTCGGCCTGCTGACGGACGCGCTGGTGCGCCTGCTGGAGAGGAGGGCCCTGTCATGGCGGCAGAATTTCCTGTCACGCTGACCTCGTCCCGTACGGAGACGCCTTCGCGCACCGATTCCCGGCCGCCGGCGAGGACGCCTTCGCGGACCGAGCCGCAGACCTTCGTGAAAGCGTCGTCCCGCACCGAGAGTCGGCCCGCCACGGCGGCTCCGGTGGCGGCTGTCAGGGGCCTCACCAGGGATTTCGGGCGGCGAAGGGTCCTCGACGGGGTCGACCTGGAGATCGGCCGGGGCGAGTTCGTCGCCCTGCTCGGCCGCAGCGGTTCCGGCAAGTCCACCCTCCTGCGGGTGCTCGCGGGGCTCGACCCCGGCGCCGAGGGCGAGGTCGAGGTCGGAGGCGTCGGAGGCGTCGGAGGCGTCGGAGGCACTGTCGCCGTGGCCTTCCAGGAACCCCGGCTGGTGCCGTGGAAGCGGGTCCTGGCCAACGTCGCCCTCGGTCTTCGCGCCCCCGACCCGGACGCCGCCGCGCGGGCCGCGCTGGAGGAGGTCGGTCTCGGCGGGCTGAGCGACGCCTGGCCGCTCACCCTGTCGGGCGGGGAGGCCCAGCGGGCCTCCCTGGCCAGGGCACTGGTCCGCGAGCCCGGTCTGCTCCTGCTCGACGAGCCGTTCAGCGCCCTGGACGCGCTGACCCGCATCACCATCCACCGCCTCGTACTCGACCTGTGGGAGAGGCACCGCCCCGGCATCCTGCTCGTCACCCACGACGTGGACGAGGCCATGCTGCTGGCCGACCGCGTCCTGGTACTCGACGGAGGCACCGTCGCCCACGAGTCCCGGATCGAACTGCCCCGGCCCCGCCACCGCGACCACCCCGACCTCATCGCACTGCGCTCCACCCTGCTCGACCGGCTGGGCGTCACCCCGGAAGGAACCGCATGAAACGTCGTGTCACCGCCCTGATCGCCGCGGCACTGCTCCTCACCGTCACCGCGGCCTGCGGGGCGGGGGAGGAACAGGGCGCCCGGGCCGACGGCTCGATCGACCTGTCCCAGGTGACGCTGCGCGTCGGCGACCAGAAGGGCACGGGTCTGCAGGCGCTGCTGACCGCGGCCGGCCAGCTCGACGACGTCAAGTACAAGGTGACCTGGTCCCAGTTCACCTCGGGGCCGCCGATCCTGGAGGCCATCAACGCCGGTTCCCTGGACTTCGGCGCGGTGGGCAACGCCCCGCCGGTCTTCGCCGCCGCAGCGGGCGCGAAGATCTCCGTCGTCGCGGTCGCCGAGAAGGGGCTCGGTGGCCAGGCCGTCGTCGTCCCCGCGGACTCGCCCATCAAGACCCCGGCCGACCTGCGCGGTAAGCGCGTCGCCGTGGCCAAGGGCAGCTCCGCGAACTTCCACCTGCTCGCCGTGCTGAAGAAGGAGGGGCTGGGCTTCGGCGACATCCAGCCCCAGTATCTCCAGCCACCGGACGCCCTGGCCGCGCTCTCCTCCGGCAAGATCGACGCCTGGGCCATCTGGGATCCCTACACCGCCCAGGCCGAGGCGCAGACCAAGGCGCGCATCCTGGTCGACGGCGAGGGCTACGCCAACGGCTTCGAGTTCCAGATCACGGGCAAGGACGTCCTCGCCGACCCGGCCCGCACGGCGGCGCTGGGAGACTGGGTGGCGCGAATCCGCAAGGCGCACCAGTGGGCCAACGAACACCAGGACGAGTGGAGCAAGGTCTTCTCCGAGCTCACCGGCCTGGACCAGGGGATCGTCGGCACGGCGATCAAGCGCAGTTCGTACCGGGACCTCAAGCTCGCCGGGGACGTCGTCGAACGCGAGCAGCTCGTGGCCGACGCCTTCAGCGAGGAGAAGCTCATCCCGGTGTCCATCACGTTCGCCGACGTCGTCGACACCCGCTTCGACGCCACCCTGGAGAACCCCTCGTGACATCCCATCCGAGGCCCGGAGGCACTCGATGAAGTTCCACTGGTTCCTGCCCACCGCCGGCGACAGCCGGGTCCTCACCGGGGGCGGCCACGGCCTCGCCAGGGGGCACGGCCGCTCCGAGGCGGCGGCGTTCCGCGCGCCGGACATCGAATACCTGGCGCAGGTCGCCCGCTCCGCCGAGCAACTCGGCTTCGAGGCCGTCCTCACCCCGACCGGCACCTGGTGCGAGGACGCCTGGCTGGTCACCGCCGCGCTGACCCGCGAGACCGAGCGGCTGAAATTTCTCGTCGCGTTCCGGCCGGGCTTCATGTCCCCGACGCTGGCCGCGCAGATGGCCGCCACCTACCAGCGGCTCTCGCGCGGCAGGCTCCTGCTCAACGTGGTGACCGGCGGGGAGACCGTCGAGCAGGCCAGGTTCGGCGACCACCTGTCCAAAGACGAACGCTACGAGCGCACCGACGAGTTCCTCTCGATCGTGCGCGGAGCGTGGAGCGGCACCCCGTACGACTTCGACGGCATGCACTACCGCGTCGAGGGCGCGATGGTCTCCGAGACGCCGGACCCCGTCCCGGAGATCTACTTCGGCGGCTCCTCGCAGGCGGCGGGACCGGTCGCGGCCAGGCACGTGGACGTCTACCTCACCTGGGGCGAGCCACCGGAACAGGTCGCGAGGAAGATCGAGTGGATCCGCGGGCTGGCCGAGGAGCAGGGCCGCAAGCTCCGCTTCGGCATCCGGCTGCACGTGATCACCCGCGACACCGAACGCGACGCCTGGGCGGAGGCCGAGCGACTGCTGGCCGCCATCGACCCGGCCGACATCGTCTCGGCCAGGAAGCTGCTGGGCCGCAGCGAGTCGGTCGGCCAGAAACGCATGCTGGAACTGCACGAGGGCTTCACCGGTGGCGGCGCCCGCGACCTGGAGATCCACCCGAACCTCTGGGCCGGGGTCGGTCTCGTCAGGGGCGGCGCCGGGACCGCGCTGGTGGGCAGCCACTCCCAGGTCGCCGAGCGGATCGAGGAGTACGCCTCGCTCGGCATCGAGGAGTTCGTCCTGTCCGGCTACCCCCATCTGGAGGAGTCGTACTGGTTCGGTGAGAACGTGCTTCCCCGGTTCGCCGCCGCACCCGCGTCGAGGTGAGCACGAGGGCGGTCGTGGCCGGGTTCGCCGACCGCGGTCCGCTTCGCGGAACGCCACGGGATTCGCGGCCTGGCTGAAACCGGCCCGGCCGCGAATCCCGGCTGCAACCGGCCCGGCTTGGAACCTGTCCGGCCGTACCTCGCCGGGGGGTGACCGGCCGGGGCCCCGTTCGGTGAGGACCCGTTCGAGCGGGTCAGGTGCGGTCCGGCGGGTCGCCCGGTCGCTGTGTGGAGCGGTGGCGCCTGCGGTAGGCGCGTTGCTGGCAGGCCCGCGAGCAGTAGGCCCGCGGGCGACCCGCCTCGGCCCGGTCCAGGGTCGTTCCGCACATCACGCACAAAGCTCTTTCGTCACGCATTGCATCACGCTCACGAATCAGAGCCTCGACGCCGTCCAGCACGCGCCGCAGGCCGAACTCGAAGGAGTCCTCCGGCTCGTCGTAACCGCCCGCCTCCCAGATGTGGGTCAGCGTGGGATAGCGGTGGAGGTTCTCGTACAGGGACTGCCTGGCTCCCCACCACTCCTCCTCGGAGACCCCGGTGTGCCGCTCTACCCTGGCGATCTCCGCGGCCCTCGCCGCCTCGCTGTCCACGAACCGGCCGACGAGGCCCACCACGGCGACCATCTCGGCGGGCTTCAGGCCGCTCTTCGCCACGGTGCTGAGCGCGTACTCGAAGTTGGCGACGGAGTTCGGTCCCGGGATGTGCCGGCTGCCGCGCGTCCCGGCCAGCCAGGGGTGGCGCAGGCGCAGAGCCCAGCCGCGCCGCGCCCATCCTTCGAGCGCCTCGCGCCACCCGTGCGCCGTGCTCACCGAGGTTCCCGCCGCCGCGACGGTCTCGCCCGTCGCCGCCTCCGTCGTCCCCGCCGCCTCCGTCGTCCCCGCCGCCTCCGCCCCGCCTGACGTGCTCCCCGCGTCACCCGCGGCCTGACCTGACGCGCCACCCGTGCCCGGCGCGGCACCCGGCGTGGTGTCGGCCAGCACCGCGTCGCACATCAACTCGACGAGCTGCGCCTTTCCCGGTACGTGCCGGTAGAGCGACATGCTGGTGAAGCCGAGCCGTTCGCCGACCCGGCGCATGGACAGCGCCTCGATCCCTTCGGTGTCGGCGATCTCGACGGCCGCGCGCACGATCGCGTCGACGCTCAGCCCCTGTCTCGGCGCGGCGTCCCGCGGCTTTCGCCACAGCAGTTCGACCGTCCGGTCGGGACCCTCCTCGACGGCCACCCCGTCCTCCTTCCGGCTTGACGCTCGGACCCAATATCTGTTTATGCTGTATAACGCTGTTTACATTATAAACGAGGAGTGTTCCTTGAGTGAGCTCTACGTCTCCCCATCCGGCGACGACGCCTGGCCCGGCACCCGCAGACAGCCCCTCGCGAGCCTCGCCCGCGCCCGTGACCTGGCACGCGGCACCGGCACCGTGGTCAACCTGCTGGCGGGCACCCACAGGCTCGCGGAAACCTTCCGGCTCACCGAGGCCGACTCCGGCGTGACCTACCGGGCCGTGGGTGAGGCCGTCATCAGCGGAGGCAGAGTGATCACCGGCTGGCAGGAGCGGGACGGTGTGTGGCTGGCCGAGGTCGGCGACCTCGACACCCGGCAGCTCCACGTCGACGGACGCAGGGCCGAACGAGCCGCGATCGACACGATTCCCGGGAACGTCACCAGAACCGACACGGGTTACGTCACCGACAGCACGGCCCCCCAGGGCTGGGGAAACCCCGGCGACGTCGAGTTCGTCCTGCGCGGCGTCTACCCGTGGACCGAGGCCCGCTTCGGTGTCGCCGCCGTCGAGGGCGACGAGCACTCGACCGTCATCACCATGGCCCAGCCCGCCTTCGCCTGGGCGATCGACCTCTACAACTCGGCCGTCCCGTGGGAGAGCATCGAATCCCACGGCCCCGGCCTGCCGACCCGGGTGGAGAACGGTGTGGGCTTCCTGACCGAGCCCGGCACCTTCGCCCTCGACAGGTCCCGCCCCGGCCACCACGTCCTGCACTACCGGCCGCGCCCCGGCGAGGATCCCGGGCGGACGGAGGTCGTCGCACCCGTGCTGGAGGAACTGGTCAACGTCACCGGGGCCCGCGACGTCGCCTTCCTGGGCATCACCTTCGCCGACGCCACCTGGATGCGACCGAGTCGTCCCGAAGGTTTTCTGCACTACCACGGCAGCGGCTACTACGACGGCGGCCCCATCGAAAAGGTGTCGTTCGGCGAGGGCGCGTGGGTGACGGTCCCCGGGGAGTCGCTGGCGATCCCCGCGAACGTCGTGTTCGAGGGCGCGGGAAGCGCCTCGGTCGAAGACTGCCGCTTCACCAGGCTGGGCGCCACGGCCCTGCGGTTCTCCGGCGACAGCACCGGCATCCTGGTGCGAGGCAACGTGTTCGAGGGCGTCTGCGGAGGCGGGATCTCGATCAGCGGGAGCCGCGGCGCCACGGTCGAGAACAACTGGATCCACGACATCGGCCTGGAGTACTCCGGCGCGCCCGGCATCGCGGTGAGCGCGAGCGAGGACTCCACGATCGCGCACAACCAGGTGAACGACGTCCCGCACTGCGGCATCGTGGCCGGCGTCGGTAAGAGCACCCGGATCCTGCGCAACCTCACCTTCAACACGCTGAAGGTGCTGGCCGACGGCGGCGGCATCTACCTGTCGGGCCCGCAGGGCGACTCCCACGACAACGGCGCGGTGATCCGAGGCAACGTCGTGCGCGACACGCTCACGCCGTACAACTTCGCGCTCTACACCGACTACGGCGCCGCCTGGGTCACCGTCGAGGACAACGCCGTCCAGCGCGCCGACAACACCGCCGTCCTGCAGGTCTGGCCGCCGCTGGAGAACGTCGTCTTCCGAGGCAACGTCTGGGACGCCGACCCCGTGGGCTGGGACGACCCGCCGCAGGGCGTCACCCTGGAGGACAACGCGACACTGGCCGACGAGAAGGACTTCGAGGTCCGCACGGCGGAGATCGCCGCGCGGGCCGGCCTGGAGCCCGGCTACGCCCACCTGCTGGACCGGTGACCGCGGGCGCTCCCCGGGCACCGTCGGCCGCCATCCAAACCCGTCGTACGCGAAACGAACGGCCCGGCTCTCTTGGAGAAGCCTTGGGATCGCCGGGAGCGTGAAGCCGACGCGGGCGCGGTATGAGACGGGATAGTCCCGGTGCCCGTACGCGGGCACGGGCCGCGCCATGTCCTGCCGTGAGCATCGGCAGCCGTGACATGGCGCGGCGCGAGGCGGGCCGACGTCCCGGACGCTGACCGGGGGACACGCCGGTGCCGCAACCGGGTGACACCGACACATCACTGGGCGACGGCTCGTCGAGCCTGGGAGCGGCCCGAGCGAGGAGAGTTCAGTCATGGAGATGCCCGCGGTCAACGAGTGCCAGGTCGAGGCGTGCGCGTACAACACCGCGCACAGCTGCCACGCCCTCGCCATCACGGTCGGCAACAGCAGCCACGCCGAGTGCGAGACCTTCTTCAAGGTCCCTTCGAAGGGGGGCGACCCGGCCCACACCGGCCGCGTCGGCGCCTGCAAGATGGCCGACTGTCAGCACAACGTCCAGTACGAGTGCCAGGCGTCCGGCATCGTCGTCGGCTACGCCCAGCAGGACATCGACTGCCTCACCTACGCGCCCGCCTGACCCCGGGCGGCCCGGATCAGGACGACGGCAGGACCGGGCCGAGCCGTTCGGTGACGAGCCGCACCTCTTGTTCTGCTGCGCTCGTCACCTGTCAAAACAGCGGGGCCGTCATGGTGATCGATCATCGTGACGGATCGCGGGGCAGGATCGACGTCGGGTGGGCAGGGCGAAGGTGACGGCCTTGCCGGGGGTGCCGGTGGTGTGGGTCGTGGCGGGGTGGACGTGGCACCGCCCTTGGGAGAGCCGGTGGACCAGGAGCAGGCCGCGGCCGTTCTCGGTGAGCAGGGGCAGGCCGATCTCCTCCACCGAGTCGAGAAGGTCGAGGATGATGCGGACCTCGTGGAGGTCGGGGTCGCCGTCGACGACCTCGCACCAGGTGGGGACGCCGTCCAGACTGAGGACGCGCAGCTCGTACGGGGGACGGGCGTGCCTCTCGGCGTTGGCGGCCAGCTCCGCCACGATGGTCTCCGCGTCGGAGACGGCCTCGTCGTCCAGACCGGCCTCCCTGAGCACCTCCCGGAGCACGGCGCGGGCGCGACGTGAGGCCGAGCCCGGCTGAAGGATCTTGACCAGTACGCGAACGTCGCCGCCTTCCATCACACCGGCGTGTTGTCCCATCAAGCCGCCTCCTCGGTCGTGATCCGGAGGGAAGGCCGGATCCTCGCCGGGATGCTCCTGGGCACCGTGGGGGATGCCGCCGGATGGCCGCATGAGCACGCTCCGTTCGCTGTCGGTGACTGTGGACAGCAGGAAACGCGACGGGCGTAGCGGCGTGAAGATCGGGTGCTGCTCGTTTGCCAAGGCTCAGGGAACGCCATGTCCAGCGTGGCAGGCCCTTGGTCGTTTCCCCAGTTCAGACGGTTATTCGACATCAAATCTGGCGCAAAGCGAACCTGTGCGGACGTATGGGCAAGCCTGTTGCCGCAGCGGTGGTAACAGGCTTTGGCTGTGTCGAATGGAACGGGGTGAGCAGGTAGGTGAATTCAGGGGCACGGCTCGACGGTTCGACGGCTGGTGGGCGCTCGAGGTCGAAGGGCCGGGGCTGCGACGTCCTGCGCATACCCAGGTGCGGCGCCTTGACCAGATCGAGGAGACGTTCGGCGACCTGTTGACGCTCCACTTCGACGCCGAGGTGGAATGCCGTCTTGCGTTCACTCGTGTGGGCTGGTCGGTTTCTGGTCGTTCTTCTTGGCGGGGTGGTGTGCGACGACTCTCCTTCATCACAATGGGTAGTCATTCGGATACCGAAGGAGAGTGGCATGGGTGGGTCGCGGAGTCGTAGGGCTCGTCCTGAGCTGGTCAGCGCGCGGGTGCAGCGGGGGATGAGCCAGGAGGCGGCGGCGGAGGCGCTCGGGGTGACGCCGACGACCTGGGCGCGCTGGGAGCGCGGAGAGCAGGGGGTGCGTGCCTGCTACCGGCCGCTGATCGCCGCCGTGTTCGGGGTCGAGGCGGTCGAGGTCGAACGGTGGATAGACGGGTGGTCCTACGGGGAGACATCATCGTGGCCGATCGCGGGCTGTGACGACGACTCACCGGCGGCTACCGTGAAATCGGCCGCGCTTCTGTGGAGGTTGGAGATGGACCCGTCCCGGCGTCACCTACTGGCCTCGCTGCCGTTCGTGCCCGGAGCCCTGGGCGAGTGGCTGGTCTCCTGGAACTACGGCACCCCGACCGCGTCGGCCGCCCGGCAGGACGAGGGACGCGAGGTGGGTCTCGCCGACGTGGCGCGGATCGTCGAGGCACAGAAGGCGTTCGGCCAGATAGACCAGCGGTTCGGGGCCGGGCTGGTACGCCCGGTGGTGGTCAAATACCTGCACGAGACCGTGGCGCCGCTGCTGCGGGGTCGTTACGACGAGCGGGTGGGCTCCGAGCTGATGACGGCGGCGGCCGGGATGACCTGGCTCGCGGGCTGGACGGCCTTCGACCTGAACCGGCACGGCCAGGCCCAGCAGCACTTCGGCCAGGCGCTGCGGCTGGCCAAGAACGCCGACGACCCGCTGACCGGTGCCTGGGTGCTGGCGACGCTGACCTTGCAGGCCATTCATCTGGAGCAGGGGGCCTGGGCAGTCTGGCTGGCCCGAGCCGCCGTCGACACCGCTCGCCGGGCTGAGGCACCCCCTCGCGTCATGGCCGTGATGCTGGCGAGGGAGGCCAGGGCAACGGCCTTGCAGACCAAACCGGCTGAGAGCCACGATCGACACAGCGCCAAGCAGGTCGAGCGACTGCTCGTCGAAGTCGAGCGCGCCTATGCCCAAGGGGCCACTGACCGTGATCCGGAGTGGGTCGGCAAGTACGACGAGGTGGAGCTGAACGGACAGGCAGGCGGGTGCTGGCGGCTTCTGGGTGACTATGCGCGGGCGGCGGCTTGCGCGGAAGCGGCGGTGACCGAATTCAGTGAGCGCCTTCCTCGATCCGCCCAGATCAACCGGCTTAGTGCCGCTGGGGCGTACCTGGGAATGGGCGAGCTGGACCAAGCCCTTGCCTGCGCGCGGGCCGCCATCCCGGCGACCAAGACGCTGACCTCCGCTCGCACGGTAGAGCGTCTTCAGCGGTTCGCCGGACAGCTTGAGCCGTACGGGGACAGCGTGATGGTTCGAGAGTTCCGGGATCACCTGAACAGAGAGCTCGCCGCCTGACCGGGGCGACCTTGAGGTTGTTGTTCACAGACGGTGCCGGGCGGCGTCGATCGCCTCAACGATCTCCCGGTCGCGAAGGGCCTCGGCCATCATGTCGCGGTAGCGGGACGAAAAGTCGTTCCCGCCGCTGTCGAAGCAGCCGACCCAGGGAAAGCGCCGCCGGATGGCCTCGTAGTCGATGGCGTCCGTGTCAGATGCGTCCGCCGGTCCGCTCATGCCCCCAGTGCAAACGGTCACGAAGAGAGCTTATTCGATCACATAAAGACAGTCGGGGGTTTGCGGGTGAGTGAGCGCGGCGCGGTCGAGGCGGGGCTCAGGTGCGGGAGGGACGGCGGGAGGCGATCACGTCGGTGACGGCCACGATCAGCGCGACCAGTACGAAGGCGATGGTGACCAGCAGTGAGTGCCGGAACGCCGTCGCGTACTCGCCGCCCGAGGAGGCGACCTCGGAGAGGAACACCGAGCCGATCGCCGCGATGCCGACGGCGGCGCCGATGCGCTGCCCTGTCTGGAGTACGCCCCCGGCAGTGCCCGCTTCGGGGACCGGCACCTCCGACAGGGTGAGCGTCTGGTTCGGGGAGATCACCAGGCCGCTGCCCAGGCCGGCGAGGAGCAGCGGGACCGCGGTGGCCCAGGCCACGTGGGGGCCGGGGACGAGTTCCACCGCGAGCGCGGTGACGGCGAGGGAGACCGCGACCGTCACGAGCCCGGCCACCACCAGCGGGCGGCCGAGCCGGGTGACGAACCTGCCGCTGAACAGGGAGGTCACGGCCGAGCCCGCCGCGAACGGCGTGGTCGCCAGTCCCGCCTCCAGGGCCGAGTAGCCCAGGCCGTTCTGCAGGTACAGGGTGAGGATGAAGAAGATCGCGGTGAAGCCCGCGAAGTAGAGCGCCCCGAGCAGGGCGCCGAGCGCGTACGAGCGCCTGCGGAACAGGGACAGGTCGACGACCGGCTGGTGGTGCCGCCCGTACCGGCGCTCCCAGGCCACGAAGGCCGCGAGCAGGGCGAGCCCGGCGAGCAGGGACGGCCACCTGGCCGAGGCGCCCCACTCCTGACCCTCGACGAGTGGCAGGAGCACCAGCAGGACGCAGGCGGCGAGCAGCAGCACGCCCACCGGGTCCATGGTCTGCCGGGGGCGGGACTCCTTGGCGGCGGGCCGGATGTAGCGGTAGGCCAGGACGACGGCCAAGGCGCCGATCGGCACGTTGACGTAGAAGACGAGGCGCCAGCCGTCGGTGTCGCCGCCGAGGTTGATGAGCGCCCCGCCGAGCAGCGGGCCGATCGCGGTCGAGATGCCGATGACGGTGCCCAGCATCCCGAACGCCCGGCCTCGCTCCGCTCCACGGAAGAGCTGCTGGATCAGCCCGCTGACCTGCGGATTGATCACTCCGCCCGCGATCCCCTGCACGAGTCTCGCGACGACCAGCAAGGTCGGGTTCTGGGCGAGCCCGGCCGCCGCGCTCGCCGCGGTGAACAGTACGACGCCGAAGACGAACGCGTTGCGCCGGCCGTGCGTGTCGCCGAACCGCCCGGCGGGGACGAGCACCAGCCCGAAGGTGAGCGCGTACCCGGAGACCACCCACTGCAGGGTGCTCTGCGGGGCCTCCAGCCCGGTACGGATGGAGGGCAGCGCCACGTTGACGATGCTGACGTCCAGCAGGGTCATGAAACCGGCGACGAGGCAGACGGTGAGCGCCTTCCAGCGGCGCGGATCGGCTCCCTCGCGATGCCGGGGGGACGTCGTCCTGTCGGGGCCGGTGCTCATCCGGTCGTATGGGGGAGCGGCGCTCCGGCCCGTGATCGGCTGAGGATCTTCATGACCGCCCCGTTCCCCGTCTTCGGTCGCGCTTTCCGCCTTTTAGCAGGGCGTATGTACCCTTTGTAGCCTTTCCAATCATGGTTCGCGCCCCGGAGCGTGATCCGGCCCTCGCGGGTGTGCCCGCGAGGGCCGGGGGAGAGTTCTCACGCCGGGGTGATTCCCCGGCCATCACGGATGTGCCCGCGAGGGCCGGGGGGAAGTCCTCACGCCAGGGTGGTTTCCGGGTCCGCGAGGGCCGGAGGTCACCGTCGGCGCTGGGAGCACCTCACGTCACGGACACGACACCTCACTGCTCGTGGCCGGGACGTTCACCGCGGTCCAGGCGGCCTTGACCGCGTTCACCTCGGTGCAGCCGCCCGGGTAGAGCGACTTGGCGGCCGCCACGGTGGCGAGGCGCGCCTTGGCGTGCGTCCACGGGGAGGTCTTGGTGTTCAGCCCGGCCTGGAAGATCCGGCCGGCCTTCTGGATGCCGATGCCCGTCAGGGTCGTCGGACCCGAGCAGACGGTGCTGGCCGGCTTGCCCACCGGGTTGGTGCCCTCGGCGAGCAGGTAGAACCAGTGGTTCTGCGGGCCCGCCGCCGCGTGGACCGCGGTGGAGGGGATGGAGGAGCTGTAGCAGTTCGGGTGTCCCTTGGCCGAGGGGTTGTACATGTTGCGGATCTCGCCCGAGCCGGTCAGGTTGACCTCCTCGCCCACCAGGTAGTCCGGCGGGTCGAGGGAGGCGGGCTGGTTGGCGTAGTGCTCGGTCAGCGCGCCGAAGATGTCACCGGTCGACTCGTTCAGGCCACCGGCCTCGTTGCCGCTGCCCCCGCTGCCGCCGGAGTACTGGAAGATGCCGTGGCCGTACTCGTGGCCGACCACGTCCATCGGGGTGGCCTGCCTGGTGTTCGCCGAGTTGCGCCCGAAGCTGGTGTAGCTGCCGTTCCAGTAGGCGTTGACGTCGTTCAGGCCGACCCGGGCCGGGAAGGCGCCGCCGGAGCCGGTGAACCCGTTGCGGCCCAGCCAGCTGCTGAGCATGTTCCATTCGGTCTGGGCCGCGTACAACGCGTCGACGCAGGCGGTCTCCAGGTTGGTGCCCGAGCCGTTGCCCCAGAGGTCGTCGGTCCCGGTGTAGGCCGAACCGTTCTGGCCGCCGCAGCGCAGGCCGGGCCGGGTGGTGTCGGTCATCGAGTACGAGCTGCCCGAGCCCGAGGTCTGGATGGTCACCGGGTTGCCGTTGTAGTAGCTGTTGCCGGTTCCGGCGTGCACGTCGTCGTAGGAGTCGAAGACCGATCCGTCGAGGGCGTCCACGAAGACGTGCAGGACGCTCGGAGCCTCGGCGGTGGCGCCGGTGACGACCACCTCCCAGGCCAGTCTGGGCGTCGTGGTGGTGGCGTGCACGAGCAGCTTGGGCGCGGTCGCGCTCTCCACGACGGGCAGCTGCGCGCGGGCGGTGGCGGTCGCCGTGGCGGCGTCCACCTTGCTCGTGACGTCGATCGTGATCCTGGACTGCTGGCCCGAGCTCACGGACCCGACGAGCTCTCCTGCCCTGTCGGTGGAGACGATCACCTCACCGCCGTAGACCGGCAGCCCGCGGTAGGTGCGCGCGTAGGTGAGGTACTGCAGGCCGTACGCACCGGCGATGTTCCTGGTGAGGGTGAACTTCTCGTTCTGTCCCTTGAGGACGGCTTCCGACCTGGCGGCGAGGGTCGCGTTGGCGGTGGTGACCGCGCGGTTGCGAGCTTCCGCGTCCGGCGGCGCGTACACCGGCGGCTCGGCGGACACGGTTCGGGCTGCGGCGGCGTCCGCCGGGGTGGCGGCGTTCACCGCCGTGGGGGTGGTCATGGCGGCGACGACCAGTACGGCCACGGCGCCAAGCTTGACCTTCGGATTCACGCGGGTGATTCCTCTCGATGTCCCTTGGGGGGTAGGAGGGATGCAAGGAGCCCTAAGAAGTCCGGGCTTTTTTAAGGTGGCATCGAGATGGGCGGCTGAATACCTCGCAAAGTTCCATAACGTCGTGATATGGGCTGATACGCGTACGAGAGCGGACCAGCTGGAGCGCTCTCACCTGCGCGGACGCCACTCCGCCGCCACATGGGGAACGGCCGCCCGCGTTTGGAGCGCGTCAGGACCGTGTGGTGGATGTCGCCGTGGACCGGTATCGCGAGGGCGGAACCCCGTACCGGTCGACGAACGCCTGACGCAGGGTCTCGGTCGTCCCGAACCCACAGCGGATCGCCACGCCGGTCATCGGCAGAGAGGTCGAGGTCAGGAGGTACGCGGCGGCCTCGGTGCGGGCCTGCCGCACGAACCGCCCCGGTGTCTGGCCGAGATGTTCCAGGAACAGCCTGGTCAGATGCCGCTCGCTCACCCCCGCGCCGTGCGCCAGCGCGACCGTGGTCAGGTCGGCGCCCAGGTGTGTCGTGACGTACTCGGCAACCTGTCTGACCAGGCTGTTCTCGGGCGAGGGCGAGGCGGTGAACATGCTCATCTGTGCCTGGTCACCCGGACGCTGAAGGTAGGTCACCAGACCGCGTGCCACTCGCCGCGCCAGCTCGGCGCCGTGATCCTCCTCGACGAAGGCGAGGGTGAGGTCCAGGGCGCTGGTGACCCCGGCCGCCGTGTAGGTGTTACCGTCACGAACGAAGATCGGGGCGGGGTCGACGGCGACCTTCGGGTGACGGGCGGCGAGGGCCTTCGCCGACTGCCAGTGGGTGGTGGCGCGCCGCCCGTCGAGCAGGCCCGCGGCGGCCAGCACGGCGGCGCCCGTGCACACCGACGCGACGCGGCGGCTCTCCCGCGCCAGGCGACGGACATGAGCGAGGATCGACCGGTTGCCGGCCGCCGCCTCGTGTCCGATGCCTCCCGACACGACGAGCGTGTCGAGTGGCCCGGCGATCCGTTCGAGCGCTTCCTGGGCCTGGAGTGTCAGGCCGGTACCGCAGGTGATGGGACTTCCCCCGGGAGTGGCCAGGCGCACGCGGTAGACGGGAGCGGCACCCTGCAGGTTCGCGTTCTCCAGGGTCGTGGTCACACAGGCGATGTCGAGCAACTCCGCCGCGTCGTACCCGATGACGGCGACACGGCGTTCGACCATGAGGGGACCCTATGCCAGAACGGACAGGAGTCCCAGATTTCCGGACCTGTTCGACCGCCTTCCTTGGTGCGTGATCGGTGCGGCGACAGAGTTGGGCCATGACACAGACAGCACCGCCCGCCCGCCGATGGGGCCGCTTCGCCTGGCACTACGTTGAGATGATCATCGCGATGTTCGTCGGAATGGTCGTTCTCGGAATGCTCCTGTCCGCGGTGGGGCTCGGCTTCTCCCACGACCGGCAGCCCGAACTCGCCTACCTGTTGATGGCGTTCGACATGTCCGTCGGCATGGCCGCCTGGATGCGTTACCGGGGCCACGGCTGGGCCTCCACCCTGGAGATGTGCGCCGCCATGTTCGTCCCCGTCGTACCGCTCTTCCCGCTGCTCTGGCTGGGGCTCATCGACGGCGGGTCGCTCATGACGATCGCCCACGTGGCGATGTTCCCGCTGATGCTGGCCGTCATGTTCCGGCGCCTCGACGAGTACGCGGGTTGCGTGTCCTGAGATCTCGCGGCCGGTGTCCGAGGAGATCACCGAGGCGCGCGGTGAGGTGTCGGCACCGTCAGGACGGGGTTTCCGCGGACGTCCGGGTCCTGCGGGGTGGCCCGGCGCCGGGCTCGGCCGGGGGAAGCGGCCCGTCGCCCTCGCGTAACACGTCGTCGGCCATCTGGTCGTACTCGGCCACCCGGCTCCTGCCCGCCTCGCCGAGCTGCTCGACCACGGCGGCGACCAGCGTTTCGAGCAGCGCCACCGCCGGGGTCAGCGAGTCGAACGGCGAGGGCGAGCGGACCTGGGCGGGCAGCACGACGTCCGCCACCGCGGCGGCGGGCGACAGCCACGGGTCGGTCAGCAGCACGATCTTCACGTTGCGCGCCGCCGCGGCGCGGGCGAAGGCGATCGTCTCGCGCTGGTAGCGCCGGTAGTCGAAGAGCACCAGCACGTCGCGGCGGCCCATGTCGAGCAGGTGGGCGGCGTGGTCGGCGGTGGACCCGGTGATGTAGGTCGCGTTGGGCCGCAACTGGTGCAGGTGGGCGATGAGGTACTGGGCCAGGATGGTGCTGAACCGGCCCCCGGCCGCCGAGATGCGGCGGCCGGGGTCGGCGAGCAGTTCCGCGGCCTTGACCAGCTCCCCTTCGGGAAGCTGGTCGAAGGTCATGGCGGTGGCGTCCAGCAGCACCCGGCGGGACCGGCTCAGCACCCGGCCGGTGTCCTCCTCGGCGCTGCCGTACTGGGCCAGGGGAGAGGAGTAGCGCTGCTGGGTCTCACGCTTGAGCGCCTGCTGCAACTCCGGATAGCCCTCGAAACCCAGCCGGTAGGCCAGCCGCAGCACGGTGGCCGGACTGGTCTGGGCCTGGCTCGCGACGGTCGCCAGCGGCTCCAGGCCGGCGGTCGGGTAGCCGGCGAGCAGGGTGCGGGCGACCCGCTGCTCCGCACGGGGCAGCTTGGGCAGCACATCGCGGAGCTGGGCCGCGACGGTGCGCGGCTCAGGGGTGCCGGACATGGTGCCTCCTCCGAAACGGCCGCCGGCTCGCGCGGCACGTCGGCAGGTAGGGATCATGCCACGAACCGTGCGAAATGAGAACGTCGCCCCCGGGTCGCGCACCGACCGCCCGGGGCCGGCTACCGCTCACCGCTCACCGCTCATCCGCGAGCCCGCACCAGTCGATCGCGGTCAGCGCGTAGGTCTTCGCCGACTGCACCAACTGGGCGATCTCCACGTACTCGTTCTCCGCGTGCGCGGTGTACCCGACACCGGGGCCGTACACCAGGCCGCCGATGCCCTTGCGGTCCATCCAGGTCAGGTCGCACACGCCCATGAAGCCGGTGGTGAGCGGCGGCTGCCCGCCGGTCGCCGTGGTGTGCGCGCCGACCAGTGCCGCGCTCAGCGGGGCGTCGTCGGGCAGCGAGTACGGCGGCCAGAGCAGCTTCCACTCGAACACCGGCGGGTGCTCGCGCAGCCACGGGTCGGTGCGGCAGGCGTCCATCACCCGGGACTCGATCTCGGCCATGACCTCCTCGTTGGACCGGTCGGGGTGGTGGTAGACGCAGTACTCCACGACCAGCTCGTCGGCGAGGAAGAAGGGCACCAGGATGCCCGAGGGGTTGGCCCGCAGCACACCGGGCAGCAGGTTGAAGTAGCCGGGCGGGAAGAGCGGGTGCCGGTTGTGCCGGGCCCAGTCGTCCTCCAGGGCGCGCAACGCCTGGTAGACCACCCAGAACTTGTCGACGGTGTTGACGCCGAGCGCGTCGCCCTCCAGCGTCGGGTGCACGGTCATGCCCCGCAGCCCGGAGTGCGCGGTCTTGCCCTCCAGGGAGACGCTGAACCAGAGCAGGCCCGGCGTCACCGGCACCGACGCGGGCAGGGTGCCGGCCTGTCCGGACGGCTCGCAGACGATGGC
This sequence comes from Streptosporangium sp. NPDC049078, assembly GCF_040648855.1. Lineage (NCBI taxonomy): Bacteria > Bacillati > Actinomycetota > Actinomycetes > Streptosporangiales > Streptosporangiaceae > Streptosporangium > Streptosporangium sp. NPDC049078. Next base: position 53,767 of record NZ_JBEZEL010000007.1, on the reverse strand, counting down.
CGCGTCCGCGCCGAACCCGGCCTCCAGCACCGCGGTGGTGCCGGCCTCGTGGTCGCCGACCTCCTCGCCGACGACGCCCTGCAGGACCAGGTCACCGGCGAGGCGCACGCCGGCCCCGCGCAGCGCGAGGGCCGCGTAGGCCGCGGCGACCAGACCGCCCTTCATGTCCGTCGCGCCGCGCCCGATCACCGCGTCGTCGGTGACCTGGGCACGGAACGGGTCGCCGCGCCACCGGTCGAGGCGGCCCGGCGGGACCACGTCGACGTGCCCGTTGAGCAGCAGCGACCGGCCGCCACCGGCGCCGGAGACGACACCGCAGGCGTTGTCGCGGCCCCGCTCCACGGTGACCTTGGTGACCTCGGCCCCGGCCTCGGCGTACAGGTCGCCGAGCAGCGCGCTCACGTCGCCCTCCGCCCCGACGATCTTGTCGTACTCCTGGCCGGGGTAGCGCGGGTTCACGCTGGGGATGGCGATCGCGTCGGCCAGGCTGGAGACCATCCGCTCGGCGAGCAGGTCGACCTGCTCCAGCACCCGGCGGGTCACGTCGTGTTCGGCGGTCATGCGGTCTCCTTCGAGGTGGTGGGAAGTGGTTCGGAAGCGGGCCTACGGGGCCGCCGGAGCGAGGCGAGGACGGAGTTCGTGATGCCGGCCAGGCCCTTGGGGGCGATCCAGAGCACCACGAGGATCAGCATGGCGATCGCCATGTCGCGCCAGGCCCCGGCGTCCTGCAGCACGTCGGAGACGAGGGTGACGACCACGGCGCCGGCGATCGGCCCGTAGACGCTGCCGCTGCCGCCCAGGAAGATCATGCTGAGCAGCAGGGTCAGGTAGCCGAAGCCGAAGACGTCGGTGCTGACCACGCCGTTGAGGAAGGCGTTGAAGCTGCCCGCCACCCCGGCCACGGCCGCGCCGACCATGAAGACGATCAGGTGCTGGCGCACCCGGGAGACGCCCCGGCTGGTGGCGAGTGCCTCGTTGTCGCGCAGTGCCAGCAGCGACATGCCCAGGGTCGAGCGGGTCAGCACCCGGACCAGCACGGTGACCGCGAACAGCAGTGCGGCGCCGAGGAAGTAGTAGCCGATCCGGCCGTCGGCCCGCAGGTTGACGTCGCCCAGGCTGAGCCGGGGGATGCCGACGATGCCGTTGGATCCACCGGTCAGACCCGCCTGCCCGAGCACCAGGTAGATGCAGAGCTGGGAGAAGACGTACGTGGCCAGGCCCACGTAGATGCCGCGCAGCCGCAGCACCGGCAGGAACGCCACCAGCGAGGCGATCAGGGCCGACACTCCCGAGATCGGCAGGGCGAGCCACGGGTCGATGCCGGTGCGGGTGGCCAGGATGCCCGTGGTGTAGGCGCCGATGCCGAAGAACCCGATCTGGGCGAAGTTGAAGATGCCGGCGAAACCGAGGGTGAGGTTCCAGCTCATGGCGAGCACGCCGTACATCGTGAAGAGGATGAGCAGCAGCCGGGAGTGCGGGTCGGTGAAGACCATCGGCAGGGCCACCAGGACCGCCGCGTAGACCGGCCAGCCGGCCCAGGAGCGCAGGTTGGTCATGGCGTTCACGCGCTCCTCACCTTGGTCCGCAGCAGTCCCTCGGGTTTGACCAGCATGATCACGATCATCGCGAGGAAGACCAGGACCGGGCTCCAGGAGAGCCCGAAGTAGTAGGTGGTGACGGCTTCGAGCAGGCCGATGGCGTACGCGCCGGCGATGGTGCCCGCCAGGCTGCCGGCCCCGCCGAAGGCGAGCACCACGAAGGCCCGCAGCAGCGGGTCGCCGCCCATGCCCGGGGAGATGAACTGCATGCTGCCGAGCAGCGCCCCGGCCACGGTGGCCAGGCCGATCGCGACCACGACCACGAAGACGTAGACCCGGCGCGGTGCGATGCCGAGCAGCTGGGCGTGCTCGCGGTTCTGTTCCAGCGCCCGTACGGTCAGCCCGATGCCGGTGCGTTTGAGCACCAGGGCGAGCAGGCCCACCAGCAGCGGGGCGAGCAGGATCGTGACGAGCTGGCTGCCCTGGGCGACCGCCCCGGCGACCTCGACGCGCGCGCCGCCGAACGGCGGGAGCTGCTTGATCTCCGGACCCCAGATCAGCTGGGCGCCGCTCTGCAGCAGCATCGTGGCCGCCAGTGTGGCGACCATCACCAGCATGTCGCCTCCTGGCCGCCGGATGAACGGGCTGACCAGCAGGAACTCGTAGGCCAGTCCGATCAGCGCCATCGCCGCCACGGCGCCGAGCAGCGCCACCGCGACCGGTAGCCCGGTCGAGTCCAGCAGCGTCCAGGTCAGGTAGGCGCCGAACATCATCAGCGCGCCGTGCCCGAAGTTGAAGACCCGCAGCGTGGACCAGATCAGCGTCAGCCCCGCCGCCATGAGCATGTAGAGGCCGCCGAGGACGAGCGTGCTCGTCACGATGACACTAATGCCGTCCATCGGCGGTCCCTCCCAGGAAGAGCGACATCATCTCGTCGCGGCTGCGGCTGCCGTCCGAGGCGCCGCTGTCCACCACGTCGCCGTGCAGGACGACGTGGTAGCGGTCGGTCAGGTCGAGCACCAGGTCCATGTCGCCGTCGATCAGGACGACCGACGAGACCTCGGCCCGGACCCGCACGATGCACTCGCTCAGTTCGTGCTTGACCTTGGGTGACAGGCCCAGCGTGGGTTCGTCGAGGATCAGCAGCGTGGGCCGGGCCATCAGGCCCATGCCGAGGCTGGCCATCTGGCGTTCCCCGCCGCTGAGCGTGCCGGTGAGTTGCCGGCGCCGTTCCTTGAGCTTGGGAAAGACGGAGAACACCCGGTCGATCCCGTCCCGCCAGGTCGAGGAGTGCCCGCTGGAGGACGCGGATAGCCGCAGCGCCTCCTCCACGGTGAGCTGCGGGAACAGCCGTGAGCCCTGCGGCACGTGGACGAGCCCGCGCCTGACCAGGCTGCCGGGGGACTCGCCCCTGGTGTCGCGTCCGGCGAAGGCGATCGTGCCGGAGGTGGCCCGGTGCAGGTTGGAGACGCAGCGCAGCAGTGTGGTCTTGCCGTGGCCGTTCGGCCCCAGCAGCCCGACCGCCTCGTTCTCCCCGACGCGCAGCGAGATGCCGCGCAACACCTTCGCCTGGCCGTAGCCGGCGGTGAGGTTCTGCACGGTCAGCAGATCGCTCATCGCGCGGCCCCCGGTCCCAGGTAGGCTTCGACGACCCTCGGGTCGGACAGCACCTCGGCGGGCCGGCCGGTCACGATGATCCGGCCGCTGTCGAGGACCGCCATCCGGTCGGCGAGCGCCTCCAGCACCGAGAGCACGTGCTCGATGATCACCATGGTGACGCCCGTGCCGCGCACACCGGCCAGCAGCCGGATCAGCGCGTCCTGGTCGGCCGGGTCGAGGCCGGCCGCGGGCTCGTCGAGCAGCAGCACCGAAGGGCCGCTGACCAGCGCGCCGGCGATCATCAGGCGCTTGCGGTCGATCAGCGAGAGTCCGTCGGCCGGGCGGTTCGGGTCGCCGCCGAGTTCCACCGCGTCCAGCGCCTCCCGGCACCGGGCGGGGGACCAGCGCCTGGCCTTGCCCGCGCCGCCGTACGCCGAACCGATGCGGACGTTCTCCAGCACGCTCAGCGACTCGAAGACGGCCTCGGTCTGGAAGGTGCGCTTGAGACCGGCCTTGGCGATCCAGCGCGGCGAGCGGTTCTGGATCTCGTGGCCGTCGAAGATCACCTTTCCGGAGTCGGGGCGGATCGGGATGCCGGTGAGCAGGTTGAACAGCGTGCTCTTGCCCGCGCCGTTGGGGCCGGCCAGGCCGAAGACCTCGTCGCGCCTCACCGACATCGAGACGCCGTCGACGGCCCGCAGGCTGCCGAACGACTTGCCGACCTCGTGCGCGGCGAGGATGACCTGAGCGTTCACGACGCGGCCCGCCCCGGTCCGCGCCAGTCACCCTGGGCGAGGAAACCGCCGTCGACCGGGAGCAGCACGCCGCTGACGAACGAGGCGTCCGGGGCGTTACCGTTCCCCGGCGGCTCCGCGGCGGTACGCGTGCCGCGTTCCACGTCGACGTCTGCGATCATGACCTGCGCCCCCTCCGCGCGCAGGCGGTGCGCGATGGCCGCGCCGATCCCGCCCGCCGCGCCTGTGACCAGGGCCCGTCGCCCGGTCAGAGTGCTCGCCATCGCGATATCTCCCTCAATCCGCTGGTAATCGTGGTGTCGGTGGGCCGGGTGGCCGGCTCGGCGGGCCTGTCTCATCCGCCGGGCAGACCCACCCCGTACGGCTTCATCCGGTCGACGCCGGGGGACCAGGCCCCGCCGCCGCGCCGCGCGATGCCGTTGGGGCGGGCGAAGTGCCAGGTGGTGGGCTCCTCGGCGACGACGAGGACGTCGAACCCGGCGGCGGAGAGGTCGGCCGAGGCCCCCGCGTCGCGCGGATCCAGCCAGACGCGGTCGCCCTCGGCGTGGATCCTCGGCGCCGAGATCGCCTCCTGGAGGTCCGCGCCGTCACGCCAGCGGGCGGCGATCTGGGCGACGGCGGAGATGATCCGCCGCCCGCCCGAGGCGCCGAACGTCGCCTCGGCGTTCCCGGGGCCGGTCAGTACGACGGGACTGACCGCGCTGAGCCCGGCCGCGCCCGGAGCGACACTGGTCACCCGGCCGGGACGGGGGTCGAAGTACATCATCCCGTCGTTCAGCACGATGCCGGTCTCCGGCTCCACCATGCGGGAGCCGAACAGGTCGAGCACCGTCTGGGTGAGCGAGACCGTCATGCCCTGGTCGTCGACCGCCGACATGTGCGAGGTGCATCCCGCCCTGGCGGAGCCGCCGGGAGGCGCGGGTGGCTGGTTCCGGCCCGCGATCCAGCGGGCCACCGTCTCGTCGGCGTACTCGGGGGAGGCGAGCCGGGCCCAGGGCGCGGGACCCTCCCAGGAGGTGGTGACCTCGCGCAGCCGGTCCTCGAACGCGTGGGACAGCACCCGTGCCCACAGCCGGGCCCCCGGATCCAGCCCGCGCCGCCGGGCGGCCTCGACCAGTTGCAGCGCCTCGATCACCGAGATCACCCCGGTGGCGTGCGGGCCGTACAGCCGTATCGGGCCGATCTCGACGGGAAGGACCTCGGACTCGTCGACGGTGTACCCGGCGAAGTCCTCCGCCGTCAGCAGCCCGCCGGCCTCGGTGACCGTCGTGGCGATCGCGTGGGCGGCCCGGCCCAGGTAGAACGCGTCGGCGCCGCCGGCGCCGATCTCACGGAGCACCCGGGCCAGCCGGGGTTGGACGAGCGGGTCGCCCGGCCCCTGGGACGGGCCGCGCAACGGCAGGCCGTCGGGCAGGAAGAGGTCGGCGGAGGAGGGGAAGGCCCGCAGCGTCCGGGCCTCGGCGCAGATCGCCGAGGAGGCGAACCAGTTGGTCTCGTGTCCGGCCTCGGCCAGTTCGATCGCCGGGGCGAGCACCTGGGGCAGCGGCAGACGGCCGAACCTGGCGTGCGCCCGGCACAGGGCGGCGACCGCTCCGGGGACGCCCACCGACAGCGGGCCGACGATGTTCGCGTCGTCGCGCACGGCCGGCCAGTTGTACAGGCCGGTGCCGGTCGCGGACGGCGCCGGCGGGAACATCCGCGGGTGCGCGAGGCCCGGGGCCCGGATCGGGCCGCACACGACGGTCGCGGCCGGGGTGTCCGGCTCGCGCACCACCAGCCACGCGCCGCCGCCGAGTCCGCTCATGTAGGGCTCGACCACTCCGGTGGCGAAGGCGGTGGCGACCGCCGCGTCCACGGCGCTGCCGCCGGCGCGCAGCATCGACGCCCCCGCGCGCGCCGCCCTCGGGTCGGGCGCGGTGACCATCCCGCCGGCTCCCCGGGCGGGTCCGGGCTCAGCCCTGCCAGGCATCGGCGATCTCGCTCAGCGTCGCGAACCAGACGTCGCCCGTCGCCAGCATCCGGTCGATCAGCGCCTCCAGGACGAGCAGGTGGTGGGCTCGGCCGATGGTCTGCGGGTGCATGGTGAGCACGTAGACCGCACCGGGCACCCGCTGGTGGGCGTAGTCGAAGATGGTGTTCCAGCGGTCTTCCATGTCACGGTGGGAACCCAGCGGGGAGACCCCGGCGACGTACTCCACCGAGGGCCAGTCGTCGAGATACCACGACACGGGGATCTCCACGATCCGGCTCTCCGGGCCGAACTCGCTGGCCGACTCGTAGTTCACCGTGACCCGCCGGGGCCGGTAGGGCTCGAACTCCCGGCCCATCAGCGAGCTGTCCCAGTCGAAGTCGAACTCCTCCAGCAGGCCCAGCGTGCTCTCGGAGAAGTCCCAGGCGGGCGAGCGGTAGCCACGGGGGCGGCGCCCGACGACCTGCTCGTGCTGGCGCAGCGCGACCTCCATGAGCCGGCGCTCCTCGTCGGGCCCCAGATCGGGCACGACCTCGTGGTAGCAGCCGTGCGCGGCGATCTCGTGCCCGGCCGCCAGGATCTGCTCGATGCGGTGCGGGAAGGTCACCAGGTCGTGGCCGGGGGTGGCCCAGGTCGCCGGCAGGTCGTTGCGGCCGAGCAGTTCCAGCAGCCGGGGCACCCCCTGCTCGGCGCCGAAGTCGCCACGCGACAGGTAGGACGGCGAGGTGCGGCCCAGGGTGCCCATCCAGGGGGAGTGGGCGTCGAAGTCGAAGGTGAGCGCCACGGCCATCCGCCTGCCCGGAGGCAGCGCCAGGGGGGCCGAGGTCACTTCTTCATCCACGGCGGGAGCCGGAAGGAGCCCGACTTGTACTTCTCCGGGGCGATCAGCGTCCGCTTCTCGTCCTGGAACTGGAAGGACTGCAGCGGCACGTAGTCGTCGCCCTGCTTGGCCAGGTGGGTGGCCTGGTCGAACGCGATCCGCCCGGAGGCCCGCTCGCTGTCGCTCTTGCCGATGGCGGCGCCGATCGCCAGTGCGTCGTCGGGGTCACCGACCTCGCGCAGCGCGTCGGCGTAGATCATGGTCTCCACGTACGTCATCACGCCCTGCGGGTCGACGTCGTCGGTCCCGTACTCGGCCTTCCAGTCCTTCTGCAACTGCGCGGCCGGCGCGTAGTCGGGTGAGGGCACCATGCCCGCGAGGTTGTTGAACAGCACACCCTCGGCCTGCTGCTTGGTCAGCTCGAAGAACTGGGGCTGGTTGGGGCCGTACTGCATGAAGAGCAGGGAGTTGGTGGGCTTCTGCAGGAACTGCTGCAGGAAGCTGGCCTCGTTGGAGACCTGGTAGTCGGTGTTGACGATGAAGTCGGGGTCGGCGGAGCGGATCTTCCCGAGGACCGTGCCCCAGTCGTTGACCGTGCCGAACGGCACCTTCTCCTGGCCGGCGATGGTCCAGCCCTTGGCCTCGAACTGCTTGACCAGGCCGTCGGCGATGCTCTCGCTGTAGGGGTTGTCGGAGCGGACGATGAACGCGGACTTGCCGCGCGGCTTCCACAGCCCCTGCTCGGCCCAGGACTCGGCCAGGTCGACCGGCTCGGTGCCGTAGGCGTCGTAGTTGGGGGTGATCGACCAGACGGTGGGGTACTTCGCCGGGTCCTTCTCGATGATCTCCTGGGTCTGCGCGGTGTTGCCGCCGATCAGGTAGACCTTCTCCGCCGCGGCGAACTCGTCGATCTCGAAGTTGGACGTGGAGGCGTAGCCGGTGACGACCGCCTTCACCGACTCGTCGTCGGTGAGGGTCTGCACGCCCTTGGTCACCGCGTCGTTGGACTGGCTCTGCACGTCCGCGACCTTGAGCTTGAACGTGTATCCGTTGACGCCGCCGGCCGCGTTGAGCTGCTTGACGGCGAGCTCGGCCCCCTGCTTCATGCCCAGGCCGTCGGATGCCAGAGCTCCGGTCAGTGGGGCGAGCAGGCCGATCTGGATCTCCTTCGTGCCGGCCTCACCGCCGTTCTCCGCCGCTGAGGTGGAGGTGGACGAGGAGCACGCGGTGAGCGCCGCCAGGGCGCCCGTCACCGCGACGGCGGTGATCGCCCGGACTGGCGTCCGGGGACGGAGGAAGGGGGAACGGGCCACGGTGAAGCCTCTCTGCGTCTGCTGGACGAGGGGACGAACGCGTGCGAGACATGCCTGCTTTGCACCGTTCTGTCAGTTTCGACGATTGAAACGTACGTTGCATACTGCGGCAAAGACTAGGGCTGTAAAAGATTTGTTACTTAAACTCGATCCGTCCCGCCGCTCTGATCTCGTAAAACGTGGATCAGCTCGGCGGCAGGGCCGTCCCGGCCGGGAAGGGGTGCGCGTGCTCGAAGGCGGCGGTCGCCGACCCGGGGTCACACGCGTCCAGGTGCGCCACCGAGGCGGGAGCGGTCTCCTGCCGGGGCGACGCGTGTGACCTGGCCGTTCTTCCGGGCTGCCGGGTAACACGCATGCTAAGTTTCATTCCGTCGCCTTGACCATACATGTGAATCGTATGTTTCACTTAGGGCGGCCGGGACGCGAGGTGCGGACCGGACTGGGAGGAGAGAGCCGATGACGACAGGGACCGCCTTCGTGGCGACCTGTGACCTCGCGGCCCAGGTGCGCGGCCGGGCGACCCCGGCGGCGCGGCTGGAGCAGACGTTGCGCACCGGGGTGGGATGGGTCCCCGCCAACCTGGCGCTGACCTGTTTCGGCCAGCTGGTCGACGACAACGTCTTCGGCTCGGTGGGCGACCTGAGGCTGCTTCCCGACCCCGCGACGGCCGTCGACCTGCCGGACGACGGCCCGGTGCCGGGCACCCGGCTCTACCTCGCCGACCAGGTCGGCCTGGACGGCAGCCCCTGGCCCGGCTGCCCGCGTGGCTTCCTCGCCCGCGCGCTGGAGGACCTGAAGGAGATCGCGGGCCTGGAGATCAACGTCTCCTTCGAGCACGAGTTCATGCTCGGCGGCCAGGCGGAGGCGCCGCCCTTCTCCTTCCAGCGCCTGCGCGGCGTCGAGCCGTTCGGCACCGACCTGGTCGCGCTGCTGGAGGAGGCCGGGCTGGAACCGGAGAGCTGGCTTCCCGAGTACGGGGACGGCCAGTTCGAGATCACCCTGCGTCCCGCCCCCGGCATGGTCGCCGCCGACCGGGCGGTCCTGCTGCGCGAACTCGTCCGCGACCTCGCCCGCAGACGCGGGCACCCGGTCACCTTCGTCCCGCTGGCCGACCCCGCGGGCGTCGGCAACGGCGTCCATGTGCACTTCTCGCTCCGCGAGGCCGGTGGCGCCCCGGTGATGTTCGACGCCGAAGCCCCCGGCAGGCTCTCCTCGACCGCGGCCAGGTTCGCGGCCGGGATCCTGCGACACGCCGGCGCGGTGGTGGCCGTCACGGCTCCCAGCGTCGGCTCCCACCTCAGGCTCACCCCGCACCGGTGGAGCGCCGGCGGGGTCTTCCTCGCCGAGCGCAACCGCGAGGCGCTGCTGCGCATCGCGCCGACCGTCGAGATCGGGAACGCCGACCCCGCGGACCAGCTCCACCTGGAGTATCGGGCCGCGGACGCCACCGCCAACCCGTGGCTGGTGCTCGGTGTCCTGATCCGCGCGGGCCTCGCGGGACTGGCCGGTGCCGAGGACGCCCGGGTGTGGCCGGAGAGCTCGGCCGAGGCCGACCTGGCGGGAGAGCCCGCGCTTCCCGGTTCCCTGCCCGAGGCGCTCGCCGCGCTGGAGGCCGACGAGGTCGCCCGCGGCTGGTTCCCCCACGAACTGCTGCACACCTTCCTCGCCGTGCGCCGGGGCGAACTGGCCCACGTCGCGGGACTGCCCGACCACGAGCTCTGCCGGAAGGTCGCCGATGTCTACTGAGAGCTCCCCGGCGGGCGCGGCCGGCGGTCTGGAGAGCGTGCTCGCCACCCTGCCCCTGGTCGACCACCATGTGCACGGAGCCTCCTCCGGAGACCTCGGCCGCGGTGAGTTCGAGACGCTGGTGACCGAGTCCGACCGGCCGATCCCGGCGTTCATGACCCAGTTCGACTCCCAGCTCGGCTTCGCGATCCGCCGCTGGTGCGCGCCGGTCCTCGGCCTGCCCGCCCACGCCGCACCGGAGGACTACCTGGCGCGCCGTACCGAACTCGGCGCCGCCGAGGTGAACCGGCGGCTGCTGGCCGCCAGCGGTATCGGACGCTTCCTGCTGGAGACCGGTTACCGGGGCGACGACGTCCTGGACCCGGCCGGGATGGCGGAGGCGTCGGGGCGGCCCGCGCACGAGGTGGTCCGCATCGAGCGGGTGCTGGAGCAGGTGGCGGCCTCGGGGGTCTCGGCCGCGGAGCTGCCGGGCCGGTTCCGCGAGGAACTCCGGCGCCGCACCGCCGACGCCGTCGGTCTCAAGAGCATCGTCGCCTACCGGCACGGCTTCGCCTTCGACCCGGCGCCGCCCGGGGAGCGGGAGGTCGCCCTCGCGGCGGACCGCTGGCTGTCCGCCGGTGAGGAGAGCGGCCACTGGCGGGTGGACGACCCGGTGCTGCTCCGCTTCGGGCTCTGGGCGGGGGTGGAGCGCGGGCTGCCGCTGCAACTACACGCCGGTTACGGGGACCCCGACGTGGAACTGCACATGTGCGACCCGCTGCTGCTCACCCGCTGGCTGAAGCTCGTCGAGCCGCACGGCGTGGACGTCCTGCTGCTGCACTGCTATCCCTACCATCGCAACGCCGGTTATCTCGCGCAGGTCTTCCCGCACGTCTACTTCGACGTCGGTCTCGGCGTCAACTACACCGGCAGCCGGTCGGACGCGCTGATCGCCGAGTCACTGGAACTCGCGCCGTTCGCCAAGATCCTGTTCTCGTCGGACGCCTGGGGCCCCGCGGAACTGCACATGCTGGGGGCCCACCTGTTCCGCCGCGGACTCGGCCGGGCACTGCGCGGGTGGGTCGACGCCGGCGAGTGGGCCGAGGAGGAGGCGGTCCGGGTGGCCACCATGATCGGTGTCGGCAACGCCCTGCGCGTCTACGGTCTGGAACCGGCCGAATGATCGAGTCTGTCGCCCGCGGCCCGGCCGCCGGTTCCGTCGCGGCCAGGCTCCGGTCGGCGCTGGAGCGGCGGCTGCCCGCCGCGACGGAGCTACGCCGCCGACTGCACGCACTCCCCGACCTGTCGGGGGAGGAGGGGCCGACCCGCGACCTGATCCTGGCCGAGCTGCCGGGACACCCGGTGGAGGCGGTGGCCGGTACGGGCGCGCTGGTGCGCGTCGGCGGTCCAGGGCCGGCGGTCGCCGTGCGGGCCGAACTCGACGCGCTCGCGGTCACCGAACGGACCGGCGTCGGCTGGGCGTCCACGAGGCCGGGCCGCATGCACGCCTGCGGGCACGACGTGCACCTCGCCGCCCTGGTGGCGCTCTGCCACGCGGTCGGTGAGACCGTCGGCACGCCCCCGCTGATCGCGATGCTCCAGCCACGCGAGGAGACCTATCCCTCCGGCGCCCACGACATCGCCCGGTCGCCGGCACTGGCGGAACACCGGATCACCGCCGTCATCGGCGCGCACGTCCAGCCCACCCTGCCGCGCGGCGAGGTCGCGGCCACCCCGGGTACGGTGAACGCCGCCGCCGACGAGTTCACGGTCGTGGTCAGGGGCCGCGGCGGGCACGCCGCCTACCCGCACCTGACCAGGGATCCGGTACTCGCGCTCGCCCACGTCGTCGTCGCCCTGCAGCAGGTGGTCAGCCGTGACGTCGACCCGACCAACTCGGCGGTCCTCGGCGTCTCCACACTGGCGGCCGGCAGCGCTGCCAACGTCGTCCCCGACGAGGCCACGGCCGGCGGTACGGTCAGGGCGCTGAGCGAGCACATCCGCGACCAGGTGCACGCCCGGCTGGAAGAGGTCGCGGACCTGGTCGCGCGGGCCCACGGCTGCGAGGCCAAGGTGAGCATCACCCGGGGCGAGCCGGTCCTGCGCAACGACCCCGGGCTCGCCACCCGCGCCGGTGCCCATCTGGACCACCTCGGCCTCACGCTCTCGCGGCCGCTGCTCTCCTTCGGCGCCGACGACTTCTCCTACCTCTCCGCCATGCTGCCCGGCCTGATGATGTTCGTCGGGGTCGGTGACGGCACGGACGTGCGCATGCACAGCGCCGGCTTCCTGCCCGGCGACGGCGCGGTGCGCGATGTCGCGCTGGCCATGCTGGCGGGATACCTCGCGGCGGCGGAGACGACGTAGTCGCGAGGGGCGCTCAGCCGCCGGTGGCGTGTTCCCAGTAGGGGTCGCGGTAGAGGGTGACCGAGGTGCCGCGAAGCAGCTCGTCGGGGGCGGAGACGAGCACGAGCTCGCCCTTCGCCTCCAGTCCGCGCAGGATGTCGCGGACCCGGGGGCCGACCGGCAGACGGCCCACCGGGAGGTGAAGGGTGTCGCGGACCAGGTCGGCCACCTGCGAGAGCCGGAACGGCTCGGTGAGACCGGAGATCAGGCCGCGGACGATCTCGACGGTGATCACACTTTCGGCCTCGAGGTGGGCGAGCTGCCAGGTCAGCTGAACCGTGCGCCGGCCGGTTCCGGCGCAGGCGGTGCACGGCTGGGAGAAGCCGGGCACGATGTCCTCGACGGTGGTGCCCAGGCAGGTGGTGCACTGGTCTGTCTCCGAGGCGTGCGACTCGGCCGCCGCCCGGTCGGGCAGCCGGGTGCCGCACACGCACAGATAGATCCGGAACCCGCCGCTCACCACGACGAGGTCGTCGGCGTCGTCGGGGACCTCTTCCCACAGGGCGGTGATCGTGTGCATTCTCATCGTCGTGCGACTCTACCCATTTCCCGGCGATCCCGGTCCCGTCACCTCAGCATGACCGGGACCAGCCTCATCGGGGCGTTCCACAGCCATTCCTCGGTGATGTAGGTGGAGGTGAGCAGCGTCATCAGGCCGAGGGTCCGCTCGGTGGCGGTGGAGGGGTGGGCGCCGCAGTCGCCGAAGCGGCACATCCACAGCTCGACCATGCTGTCGTCGGAGAGCTGCTCGTGGACCGAGGGCCGTCCCGCGGGAAACCCGTCCCGCCAGATGTCGACCGACGGGCTGGTGGACGGGAACGCCCCGGCCAGCACCCCGCCGCCCGAGGTGACCGCCCGCCCGACCTCGTCGCGAACCGGCAGGATGCCACCGGCCTGGAAGAGCACAACTCCTCCCCCCGGTGGGCTGGCCACGCGCAGGACCTCCACGGGGGAGGCCTGCTCCGCGCCCCACAGCTCACCGATCCCCATCGGTGGGCACGACTCCGGCGCGACGCCCAGGCGGCGGATGACCTCGTCCTCGGGCACCTCGCCGACGAAGGCCACGCACAGTTCCTCGTTGTAGTCCTCGTACGAGAACATCATCGCGTCGACGGTGTCCTGGAGTTCGCGGAACCGGGGGCTCACGCTGGGCGCCCCGGGCAGGTGGGCGAACAGGTCGGCCATCTCGGTGAAGAGGGCCTGGACGCCGGGGGAGCGGCCCGCGATGCACGGCCGCCAGGGGTCGGCGCCCGCGGCGAGCAGGATTCGTACGGCGTCCTCCCAGCCGTGGCGGACGGCCTCCCACAGCGGGGTGGCGCCGTCGGTGTCGACGGGGTCGACCTCCGCGCCCGACGCGAGCAGCAGCTCGATCACCTGGGTGGCGCCCTCCTGGGCGGCCTGGTGCAGGGGGGTCGTGCGCAGCCACGGCAGTCGTCGGCCGGGGTCGAACCCGTCCGCCAGCCGCTGGCGGATCTGCGCCAGGTTGGTGTCACGCCACGCGTCGACGTCCTCGGCCCATTCGTCTTCGCCCACTTTTATCCCATCTTGTTGTGCTGAGCGGATCCAACCAGGTCCGTACGACACTTCTCGGCGAGGGTCCGTCGCGAGAGGCGGTCGGCGGCGCGGGTGGTCTCGGGGAGGCGGTAGCGGGGCGTCAGGTTCAGCACGTTGTGGCAGGCGGTGTCGAGGTCGACGCGGTGACCGGTGGAGACGAAGACGGGTTTGACCCCGTCCCGGGTGCGCAGCACGCGGCCGACGACGTCGCCGTCCAGCGTCAGGTCGCTCCACGCGCCCCGCTCGGGCGCGGGTTCGGGGTAGGTGCCGACGAAGGCGGTCTTGCCGACTCCGATCGAGGGCAGTCCGGTGAGCACCCCGAGGTGGCAGGCGAGACCGAAGCGGCGCGGGTGCGCCAGGCCGTATCCGTCGCAGACGACCAGGTCGGGGGGTGCGGACAGCCGTGCGAGGGCGTCCAGCAGCGCGGGGACCTCGCGGAAGGCGAGCAGTCCGGGGACGTAGTCGAAGGTCACCTTGCCGGTGACGGCGACCTCTTCGACGATCTCCAGTGTCGTTCCGTCCAGGACGGTCACCGCCGCCGCGAGCCGGTCCCTGTCGTAGGCGACGTCCACTCCCGCGATCCTCGCGGGCCGGCGGGGTCCGGGACCGGCCAGGTCGAGCAGTGCCCTGAGCTCGTCCTGGATGGCCTCGGCCTCCGTGACAGTGCGCGGCATTTGTACCTTCATGACTCCATGATCGCTACTTTTATAGTATGACGTCATATTTCGGTACTGTTCATCGGGTTCTTCGGTGACCGGTGACGTCACCGCGGGAATTCGGGGAAGGGACTGTCCATGTCGGTGCTCGTGGCGTTCAGCGTGACCCCCATCGGGGTGGGGGAGGATGTCGGCGAACTCGTCTCCGAGGCGGTGCGCGTCGTCCGGGCCTCCGGCCTGCCCAACAGGACCGACGCCATGTTCACCACGGTCGAGGGCGAGACGTGGGACGAGGTCATGACCGTGGTGCGGGACGCCGTCGCGGCGGTCGAGGCCCGCGCCGGACGGGTCAGCCTCGTCCTCAAGGCGGACATCCGCGAGGGGCAGGGCGGCCGCCTGGAGACCAAGGTCGCCACCGTCGAACGGCATCTCGCCCCGTAACGCCCCGGCGCCCGAGGACGGTGGTCCACCTCGTGATGCCACGCGCCGGTCGGCGCGTGCCCGCTCCTCGAAGAGATCGTGACGCCTTTCGCGGCCGGAGACGTGGACGCCGTCGCGGGTGCCGTCAGGTGCTGTTTCGTGCCTCGGACGGTCTCTCCCGCCCGGGTGTTCCCGGATTCCGCGAGGGCCGGGCTCGCCCGGAGCGTAAGGGGAATGCCCGCGGAGTCGAGATCGTTCTTGAGGCACGGGCGACTTCAGGAGCGTGAAACCGCATGGCGGGCAGCAGATCGATCGGGCGTCTCCTCGCGGGCGGGCTGGCGCTGGCCGCCGCCGGGTGGGCGCTGAAGGACATCCCCGCGGAGCTCGGCGGCAGGGCCGAGGGGGAGCGGCTGGAGCGGATGCGCCGCTCGCCGCAGTTCCACGACGGCGTCTTCCGTAACTCCATGCCCGGAGGATTCGTCCCCTCCGCGCAGAGCACCCGAGAGGTCGTCCGGAACATGGTGCGCAACCGCGAGGAGCGCCGCCCGGCCGTACCGGTCCCCGTGGTGACCTCTCCGCTGGGCGGGCCGTCCCCGGCGGGGCTGAGCGTCATCTGGTACGGCCACGCCACCGCGCTGCTGGAGATCGAGGGGCGCCGCGTGCTCGTCGACCCGGTGTGGAGCAGGCGCGCCTCGCCCTCCCAGCTGGTCGGCCCACGCCGTCTGCACCCGGTGCCCGGACCGCTGGCGGGCCTTCCGCCGCTCGACGCCATCGTCATCTCGCACGACCACTACGACCACCTCGACCGCGCGACGGTCCGCGGGCTCACCGCGCTGCAGGCCGCCCCGTTCCTGGTGCCGCTGGGCATCGGCGCGCATCTGGAGCGGTGGGGCGTGCCCGCCTCACGGATCATCGAGCTCGACTGGGAGGAGGAGGCGGACGTCGCGGGTCTGCGGTTCGTCGCCACCGCCG
Organism: Streptosporangium sp. NPDC049078; assembly: GCF_040648855.1. Taxonomy (NCBI): domain Bacteria; kingdom Bacillati; phylum Actinomycetota; class Actinomycetes; order Streptosporangiales; family Streptosporangiaceae; genus Streptosporangium; species Streptosporangium sp. NPDC049078. Next base: position 38,040 of record NZ_JBEZEL010000007.1, on the reverse strand, counting down.
CCCGCCACTTCTCCGGCCGCACCCTCAACCGGAACGTCACCCTGTGGGGCTCCTGGGTGATCGCGGCCGGAGAGAAGAAGGTCTTCTACGCGGGCGACTCCGGATACTTCGACGGCTACGCGAGGATCGGCGCCGCGCACGGCCCGTTCGACCTCACGCTCATGCCGATCGGCGCCTACAACGCCGCCTGGCCCGACATCCACATGGATCCCGAGGAGGCGGTCAACGCCCACCTCGACCTGGGCGGCGGGCTGCTCCTGCCGGTCCACTGGGCGACCTTCGCCCTCGCCACGCACCCGTGGGCCGAGCCGGTCGACCGCCTGTGGCGCGAGGCCAAGGCCCGCGACGTCCGCATCACCGTTCCCCGCCCGGGCGAGCGCGTCGACACCACCGAGGTGCCCATGCTGGAGAGCTGGTGGGAGGTGTCGTACGGCGCCGAGACGTCCCGCACGCCCGGCCGGGTGCCGAACTCCCCTCCCCGAGGCTCCGACCCCAGGCTCTGATCCTTCGGGAAGGAGCCACCCGGGTGAGCCCTCCGACCACAGCGGGAATCTCGGCCGGTCGGCAGGGCGGGACGACCCGTCACAGCGCGGCCTGCCTGGTGCGCGCGAGGTAGTCCTCCACGCGCCGCCGGTCGGGTTCGGCGGGCAGCACGCCACCGCCGCGAAATCTCGCCGTCAGCTCGGAGCGCCAGCGTTCGACCTCCTGCCAGGGGAGCTCTCCCCTGCGTACGGCGAGCAGCCGGTCGCGGTGGGCGTCCATCCGCACCAGCGGCTCGCCGTGGCGGGCCAGGTGCAGGCCGCTGAGCAGCAGGCGGATCATGTGCATCGCCTGCTTCCACCTGGGACGCCCGGGGTCCAGGCGGCGGAACTGGGCGTCGGCGTATCCCACGAAGGTCCGGTTGGCGCGTTCGGACAGGAAGGCGTCCCGGATGGCGAGCAGTTCCTCGCCCGCCGGGGTGATGCGCTCGACCATCGGCGACCACAGGCACTCCAGGATCGTCGGGTTGGCCTCCAGCGCGAGAGCGCAGAACCGCTCGACCTCCCACGAGAACTGCTCGGGCAGCGGTCCTTCGACGTGCGTGGGCGGCTTGGCCAGCCGCCAGAACAGCCGGGTCGGCGCCACGAAGACTCCGCGCCGGTCGATGTCCGACTCCTCGGTCTCCAGCCCGTACGCTCGCGAGCCGACCACCACCGACAAGACCAGGTGATCCGGGACGTACCCTTCATCCATCCGCACAGCCTGTCAGTGCCGCTCCCGGCTCGGGTACAGGTTTTCGCCCGCGGGACGGGGAGGAAGGCGGCCGGGCGGGACCTCACCGGGAGACGTTCGCCGACACCCTCACCGTCAGTACAGGTTCTCGCGGGCGTCGGCCTTCAGGTCGTCGTCGATCAGCTTGGCCGACCACTCCAGGTTCAGCTGGTCCTTGAGGATCCGGCCGAGTGTGGGCAGCGACTCGCGCTCCGGCCACCGCTCCGGCTGCCAGAGCGCCGAGCGCCGGAAGGCCTTGGAGCAGTGGAAGAAGCACTCGCGCACCTCGACGCTCACCGCCAGCGTGGGGAGCCTGCCCTTCACCCGCAGGCGCTCCATGTACGGGGCCTGGCTGACCACCTGTGCCCGCCCGTTGACGCGCAGGGTCTCCTCGGTGCCGGGCACCACGAACAGCAGGCCGACGTTCGGGTTGGCGACGATGTTGCGCAGGCTGTCGACCCGGCGGTTGCCGGGCCGGTCGGGGATCACCAGCGTGTGGTCGTCGAGGACGAGGACGCCGCCCGGCTCCTCGCCGCGCGGGGAGACGTCACAGGTGCCGTCGGGGGCCGAGGTCGCGAGCAGGACGAACGGCGAGGCGGCGATGAAGTCGCGGGCGTGTTCGTCGAGGTGGCCGATGTCCTTGCGCAGGACGACGTCCGTGGCCTCCCCGGTGATCCGGCGCAGCTCTTCTTCTGAGGTGACCGTGACGATCTGGCCGGTCTCGCCGGTCGCACCGGTGTCGAGGGAAGTCATGAGGTAAGGCTAGCCTTGTCGGTAATCATGGCTCAATGCTCCCTGGGGCGTCTCCGGTCCTGCCGGTGGGCGCGGGGAGCGACCTTCGATCCAGGGCTCGGCGGGACGGATCCCGCCGAAGTCCCCGGCCGCCCGGTGGCGGGCCGGATCTCGCGGTCAGGCGGCGAGGGCGGCGTGCATCTCCCAGACCAGGATCTCGGCCGGGTCGGTCGCGGTGACGCGCTGGCCGCCGGTGGCGGTGAAGCGGACGGCGTCGCCCTCGGCGAGGTGCCCGGCCCCCTCCAGGTCGACGGTGCCGCGCGGGACGAACAGGTGCAGGAACGGCGCCTCGGGCAGTTGCACGCTCTGGCCCGGCTGGAGCCTGGCCACGTGCAGCGCGGCGTACCTGTTGTTGATCCGGATGGCGCTGCGGCCCTCGTCTCTGGCCATGCCGGACGCGACCGGGACCAGGGCGCCGCCGAGCAGTTCGGAGTCGATCTCCAGCTGCTCGTACCCGGGGGCGAGTCCACCCTCGTCGGGAACCACCCACATCTGGACGAAGTGCACCGGGTCGGTGTGCTGCTCGCCCTGGAGCCGCCACGAGTCGTTCTTCTCCGAGTGGAGGATGCCCGTCCCCGCGCTCATCCGCTGGGCCAGTCCCGGATAGATCACCCCGGAGTGGCCCTCGGAGTCCTGGTGGACGAGGGATCCGCGCATCACCCAGGTGACGATCTCCATGTCCCGGTGGGGGTGGGTGTCGAAGCCGGTGCCCGGCTTGACGATGTCGTCGTTGTTGACGAGCAGCACACCGTGGTGGGTGTTGGAAAGGTCCTGGTGGCGGCCGAAGGAGAAGGAGTGCTTCGAGTCCAGCCACGGGATCTTGGTGGCGTAGCGCTCGTCGGACCTGCGGATGTCGACGTTCATGTCTGGTGGTCCTCTCATCCCGTTTGTTGAAACTTAAACTAGAGAGCCGCGTGAAATGTTCCGCACATCTCCGGGTCGGGCAGATCTTGCTTACCGATCCGAATATGATGTGTGACGATTTATCACCACGCGGGCCGCGGGTGACCCTACTTTGACGGGGAGCGGCCTACGCGATCTACCTGGGGGAACACCGTGTTTGGCCTGCTTTCGTGTCCTCCGAGGTCGCCGGATCGATGAGTGCTCCCGCGAAAACCGCCGACTACGACTACGGAAGGTTCAGCAGGCTCGCCGGGCCCGTGACCGAGCCGGAACCCGGGGTGCCCTACCGCGTGAGCTACCGCTCCCTGCTGGCCACCGAGCCGCACCGGGTGCGGGCGGTGTTGCTGATGGTCGCGGCCCTTCTCGTGGAGTTCACCCTGATGGTCTGGCTGCTGCTGCCCGACCACTGGACCGTCCGTCCCGACCCCTATGGCACGATCCCGTGGTATCTGCCGGTGGCCGACCGGATCATGCTCGTCGCGATCGCCTTCATCGAGGTCTTCCGGCTGGTCAGCGTGGTCTCCAACGTGCACGCCATGCTGGCGGCGAGGGACCCGGTCCCGGTCGCGCCGGAACCCGGCACCCGGGTGGCCTTCATCACCACCTGCGTACCCGGCAAGGAGCCGTTGGAGATGGTCAGGGAGACCCTGGCCGCCGCGCTGAAGATCCGCCACGACGGCGTGCTCGACGTCTGGCTGCTGGACGAGGGCGACGACCCCGACATCCGCGAACTCTGTGACTGGCTGGGCGCCCGCCACTTCACCCGCAAGGGCGTGCCCGAGTGGAACCAGCCCAAGGGAACGTTCCGAGCCAAGACCAAGCACGGCAACTACAACAGCTGGCTGGACGCGCACGGCGACGACTACGACTTCTTCGTCTCGGTCGACACCGACCACGTACCGCTCCCGGAGTTCTGCGAGCGCATGCTCGGCTACTTCCGTGACCCGAGGGTGGCCTTCGTCGTCGGTCCCCAGGTCTACGGCAACTACGACGCCGGGGTCACCAAGGCCGCCGAGAGCCAGCAGTTCCTGTTCCACTCGCTGATCCAGCGGGCGGGCAACCTGTACGGCGCGCCGATGTTCGTCGGCACCAACAACGCGGTGCGCATCCGCGCGCTCAAGCAGATCGGCGGCCTGTACGACTCGATCACCGAGGACATGGCCACCGGCATCGAGTTCCACCGCTCCCGTGACCCGGAGACCGGGCAGCGCTGGATGTCGGTCTACACCCCCGACGTGCTGGCCGTGGGGGAGGGGCCGTCCTCGTGGACCGACTTCTTCACCCAGCAGCTGCGCTGGAGCCGGGGAACCTACGAGACGCTGCTCACCCAGTTCTGGAAGGCCGCGCCGAAGCTCTCGCCCGGCCGGTTCTTCAACTACTCCCTGATGGTGACCTTCTATCCGATGTCCGCGCTCAACTGGCTGCTCGCCGGGCTGAGCGCCACCCTGTTCATGGCCGTCGGCGGCTCCGGCGTGACCGTGCCGATGGACATGTGGCTCATGCTGTACGGCGACGCGGCGCTGCTGCAGGTCATGCTCTACACCTGGAACCGGCGCCACAACGTCAGCCCGCACGAGCCGGAGGGCTCCTCCGGGGTGGCGGGGATGGTCATGTCGGCGCTGTCGGCGCCCATCTACGTCACCTCGCTGATCGGCGCCGCGCTGCGCAGGCCCAGCAAGTTCGTGGTCACCCCCAAGGGCGACTCGGCCAGCCCCGACCAGATCGCCACGTTCCGTATCCACCTGTGGTGGGCGGCGATCTTCGGCGGAGGGCTGCTGCTCACCGTCTTCTGGACCGGCCACATCCACCTGGTCATGACGCTGTGGGCGATCCTCGCCCTGGTCATCTGCCTGGGGCCCCTCGTGACCTGGGCCTGGAGTTCGCGGGCGGTCAAGGAGGGCCTGCGCCCGGTCGGTGACGAGTCGTGAGCCGCCTGCGCAAGCACCTGGTCGGGGTGGCGGTGGTGACCGCCGTCCTCGCGATCAACCTGCCCGCCGTCGCGGGCTTCGCCACGGAGAAGTGGCGCGACTACAGCATCAACCGCGACGACTACAAGGCGTCCCACGGCCACTGGACCTTCCTCGACGTCCCCGAGAGGTTCAAGGTCAACGCCATCCACGCCGCGCTGCTGCACACCGGCAAGGTGCTCATCGTCGCCGGATCGGGGAACAACGCCGCCAACTTCGACAAGGGCACCTTCAAGACCGTGCTGTGGGACCCGGCGAAGCCGGGCGGGCCCGACGAGTTCAAGCTGATCGACACCCCCGTCGACCTCTTCTGCGCGGGACACACGATGCTGCCCGACGGCAAGCTCCTCATCGCGGGCGGCACGGGCCGCTTCGAGGTGCTGAAGGCCAAGGTCAAGCGGGCCGCGGGCGCCCTGACCTTCAAGAACGAGAACCCCGACGCCAAGCCCAGACAGTTCCACCCCGGCACGCTGCTCACCGCCCCCGGCGGTCAGGTCTACCGCACCACCGCCCACATCAGCGTGCCGCCCGCGAAGAAGATCGAGACCGGAGTGCCGGGGAAGGTGAGGATCCGGCCCAGCGAGACCAAGGTCTTCGCCGAGGCCGTCACCGAGGGCGCGGCCGGCCTGCTCACCGCGCCGGCCGGTTCCGTCAACTACGAGATCCAGGGACTCAAGGGCCGGGAGAAGCGCGACCTGTACGCCATGGGCGGCAGCATGACGATGGAGAAGCAGGACTTCCAGGGCATCAGGGACGCCTACGAGTTCGACCCCGTCACCGAGCGCTACACCAAGGTCCAGGACATGGCCGAGGGGCGCTGGTACCCGACCATGACGAACCTGCCCGACGGCAGGGTCATGACCGTCTCCGGACTCGACGTCGTGGGGGAGGTCACCAGGGACAACGAGATCTACAACCCCAGGACCAAGACCTGGCGGCCCGGCCCCAAGAGGTTCTTCCCGACCTACCCCGCGTTGTTCCTGCTGGAGGACGACACCCTCTTCTTCACCGGTATGAGCGCCGGGTACGGCCCCGGCCAGCTCGAGTTGCGTCCCCCCGGAATCTGGGACTACCGCCGCGACACCGACCGTCTGGTGAAGACCCCGGGCGGCGTCGGAGGCATGGCGCCCGACGAGATGGAGGCGTTCACCCCCGTCCCCGGACTGCCCGAGCCCGAGCTGAACGAGACCGGCGCCTCCGTGCTGCTGCCGCCCGCGCAGGACCAGCGGATCATGGTGATGGGCGGGGGGCCGGTCGGGGAACGCCAGCCGGGCCTGCCCAACGCCACCGCCAGGACCGCCATCGTCGACCTCACCGAGGCGAGCCCGCACTACGTCAGAGGCCCCGACCTGTCCGACCCGGTGCGCTACCCGAACGCCGTGCTGCTGCCCGACGACAGCGTGCTCTCCTTCAACGGCTCCAGCGACTACCGGGGACGCGGCGCCAGTGACGTCCTGCGCGCGGAGGTCTACCGCCCGGAGAGCAACAGCTTCCACGAGGCCGCGGCGCCCGCCGTCGGCCGCAACTACCACGCCGAAGGGCTCCTGCTGCCCGACGGACGGGTGCTCGGCATGGGCTCCGACCCGCTCTTCGGCGACAAGGCGGGCTCCCTGCCCGGCACCTTCGACCAGCGCATCGAGATCTACACACCGACCTACCTGCACAACGGCGAGAAGGCGCCGGTGTTCACCGGCGGGCGCGAGAGCGTGTTCCTGGGGCGCAGGGCCGGTTTCCAGACTCCCGACGCCGCACGCATCCACCAGGTGCGGCTGATGCGCCCGAGCGCCGTCACCCACGTCACCGATGTGGAGCAACGCTCGATCAAGTTGGAGTTCACCCGGGTGCCTACCGGGATAATCGCCGAGATCCCCTCCAATCCAGCCCTGGTGCCCCCAGGGTGGTACATGCTGTTCGGAGTCACCGAACGGGGAACGCCGTCCCCGGCCCGCTGGGTCCACATCCGAGGAGAGGGCTGACATGATCCCCGCAGCCCTCCGGTGGTGTACGGCGCCCTCCCACTTCTGTTCCCCGGGGTCGGCCCGGGGTCCCCACGCCGGAGGTATTCGATGAACAGGTACGGCCTCGCGGCCGCGCTGGCTCTCGCTCTCGCGACGGGGGCCTGCACCGGCGATCCCGCGCCGCCGACCACCTCCGGGAACGCCACCTCCGGGAGCGCTCCCTCGGGGAACGCCGCCTCGGGCCCTGCGGGCGGGTTCTACGTCGACCCCGACGGCGCCGCGGCCCAGGAGGTCCGCAGGCTTGAGGGCGAGGGCAGGACCGAGGAGGCCGGGCTGATCCGTAAGATCGCCGACCGGCCCAACGCGATCTGGATCGGTGACCAGGACCCGAAGGACAGGGTCGCCGCCATCACCACCAAGGCCCGGCAGGCGGGCCGGATCCCCGTCCTGGTGGCGTACCACATCCCCAACCGCGACTGCGGCCAGTTCTCCGCGGGCGGCGCCTCCGACGCGGAGGAGTACCGCTCCTGGATCGGCCGGTTCGCCGAGGGCATCGGCGACCGGCCCGCGCTGGTCGTCGTCGAACCCGACGCGCTCGCCCACATCCTGGACAACTGTACCCAGGGCGGTCAGGCGGGCGAGCGCCTCGACCTGCTGCGCGGCGCGGTGGAGACGCTGAAGAAACAGCCCGCGGCCAAGGTCTACCTCGACGCGGGGAACGCCGGCTGGATCAAGAACCCGGGCGAGTGGGCCGAACCCATGCGCAGGGCGGGGGTGCCCCAGGCGGACGGCTTCGCCTTCAACGTCAGCAACTTCTTCACCGTCGAGGAGAGCGTCGCCGTCGCGGGACGGCTCTCGGACGCGGTCGACGGGGCCCACTACGTCATCGACACCTCCCGCAACGGCAACGGTCCCGTCCGCGACGCGCAGGGCGACGACGCGTGGTGCAACCCCAAGGGCCGCGCGCTCGGCGCGGAACCGACCACCGAGACCGGCCACGAGCGGGTGGACGCCTTCCTGTGGATCAAGCGGCCCGGCGAGTCGGACGGCGAGTGCCACCGGGGGGAACCCCGCGCCGGCGACTGGTTCCCCGAATACGCGCTGGAACTCGCGCGTAACGCGAGATAGCCGCTTATTCGTTATATCTTCGATCTTGCAGGTCAAGATTGCTTCGCAGGAGATTGACCGGAGTTGTCAGTTTTTCAGCGACCCTCTGGGAGCTTTCCTCGATGAACAGATGGAAAACGGCCATCGTCGCGCTGGCGGTCACCCTGCCAAGCGGCGTACTGCCCGCCGTGCTACCCGCCGGCGTGCTGCCCACCGACGTGTTGCCCGCCGCCGCCGCGCGATCCGCGGCCTCCCCGATCCAGGACGGCGAGACCAAGCCGGTCTACTCGCGCGCCGACGCGCTCACCGAGACCGTGTTCGTCGAGGTCGCCGGGGTCGACAGCGACGCCGACGGCCGCCCGGACCGGGTCGCCGTCGACATCATGCGCCCCAAGGAGACCGCCTCGGGGCTGAAGGTCCCGGTCATCATGGAGGCGAGCCCCTACTACGCGGGCGGCAACGACGTGCCCAACCACGTCGTCGACCTGGACGGCTCCGACCCCGCGGGCATGGAGTACCGGCGCAACAAGTTCCAGGACCTGCGCGACGAGATGTTCGGCATCGACGGCCTCGACGTGAACCGCGCGGTCGCGCCGCCCTTCCGCGGTTACTACGACAACTACTTCGTGCCGCGCGGCTACGCGATCGCGCTGGTGGAGAACCTCGGCTCGGGACGGGCGACCGGCTGCCCCACGACCGGCCTGGACAACGAGACCGCGGGCCCCAAGGCCGCGATCGACTGGCTCAACGGCCGCGCCCGGGGGTTCGACGCGGCAGGGAACGAGATCAGGGCCGACTGGTCCACCGGGAACGTCGGCATGATCGGCGTCTCCTACAACGGCACGCTGCCCAACGCCGTCGCCGCGACCGGGGTCAAGGGGCTCAAGGCGATCGTGCCGATCGCGGCCATCTCCTCCTGGTACGACTACTACCGAGCCAACGGCGGGGTGCTCGCCCCCGGCGGCTACCAGGGCGAGGACGCCGACGTGCTCGCCCGCTACGTGCTGACCCGCGAGAACGCCACGCAGGCCTGTGGCGCGCTGATGGACCGCATCGAGCAGGACCAGGACCGGGTCACCGGCGACTACTCCGGTTTCTGGGACCGGCGCAACTACCTCAACGACGTGCGCAAGGTCCGCGCCGCGGTCTTCCTGGTGCACGGACTCAACGACTGGAACGTCAAGACCAAGCAGGCCGTCCAGTGGTGGGACGCCCTCGCCAAGCGGAACGTGCCCCGCAAGATCTGGCTCCACCAGGGCGCGCACTTCAACCCGTTCTCCTTCGCCGGACGCAACGCCGAATGGCTGCGCCAGCTCCACCGCTGGTTCGACTTCCACCTGTACGGCCTGCGCAACGGCATCATGGACGAGCCGCAGGCCGACGTGGAGTCGGGCCCGGGACAGTGGGCACAGCACGCCTCGTGGCCGCTGCCCGGCACCCGCGACGTGCGGCTCCACCTCGCCGCCGGCAAGGACGGCCGTAACGGCACCCTGAGCGCCGACCGCCCCCGGGACCGCCGCACCGTCGAGACGTTCGTCGACCAGAGCGCCCGTACCGCCGAGCAGCTCGCCGAGAACGCCGAGGCCACGGACCCCAACCGGCTGGCCTACGTCTCGGGCACCCTGGCCCGCGACGCGCGCCTGTCGGGCACCCCGGAGGTCTCGGTGCGCGCCGCCTTCAAGGGCGGGCGCTCGCCGTACCTGACGGCGCTGCTCGTCGACTACGGCACCGACACCCGCGCGTACGGCGGCGTCGTCTACGGCGACACCCAGGTCTGCTACGGCCAGGGCGTGCCCGGCGACACCGGCTGCACCCGGCTGGCCGAGCACATCACGGTGACCGCCCCCTACAAGATCATCACAAGGGGCTGGCTCGACGTCCGCAACCGCCACTCCGCCTCGAAGTCCGAGCTTCTGCGCGAGGGGCACTTCTACGACTTCCGCTTCGACCTGCAGCCGAACGACTACGTCGTCAAGGCCGGCCACCGGATCGGCGTCGTGCTCCTGTCCACCGACCGTGACTTCACCCTGCGCCTGCCCCCGGGGACCGGCGTCTCGGTCGAGCCCGGATCCAGCTCGGTCGTCCTCCCGCTCGTCGGCGGGAGCGCCGCCCTCCGCTGATCCCCGGCCCGGTCAGGGAACGCGGACCCTTCGCGTGGCCTGCGGCACCCGGGCGAGGGGACGGGCATGAGGGGAAACCCCGGCTTGTCCCTGAGATCGGGGCCCAGGCCTGCCGCCGGGCCGGGCAGGGGCCTAGCGTGGGGTGCATGGGACGAATTCTTCTGATCGTGGCGGCCGTGGTGATCGGCTTCCTCCTGCTGGGCTCGGTGCTGGGCTTCCTCCTCACGCTCCTCAAGTGGGCTCTGATCATCGGACTGGTGGGGGTGGTGGTCGTGTTCGCGAGCCGGCTCTTCCACTCCTCGAACGCACGCGACTGACCGCGGCCCGTCCCCGGCCGAGGGCGGGTCGTGGCGCGGGTGCGCGTCCCCCGCCGGTCCTCACCGCGCTCGACGGCGGACCCTCCGGCCGGTCGCGAGGCGGGCGCGGGCTCACCGAGACCACCGTGACCACGCGGGCCGATGTCAGTCCCGCCGTTCGACGGCACGCGCCGTCGGCCACGCCCCGTTCTCGACCAACCGGCGCGTCACCCGGAAGACCTCGGTCGCGACGACCTCGACGGCGGCCGGTATCCGGCCGCCCCGCTGCAGAGCGAGCACAACGGTGCGGGACACCTCGGGATCGGTCAGCGGGCCGCCGCTCAGCCGTCCGGTCGCCACGTCCTCGGCGACGCCCGCGGCGGGCAGGACGCTCCAGCCGGTTCCCGACGACACCAGCTTCTTCTGCAGCAGCATCGAGTTGGTCTGGCACGCCACCGTGGGCTCGACGCCGGCGGTGCCGAGCGCCTCGTCGATGAGGGTCCGCAGTCCGTGCCCGGCCACGGGCAGTACGAGTGGCTGTCTCGTCACGTGGTCCCAGGTCAGCGAGTCGGCGTCGCCGAGAGCCGCGCCGGGCGGCGCGACCGCCCACAGCGACTCGTGCAGCAGCGGTGTGACGGAGATCGACGGTGTCGACGCGAGGTTGTACAGCAGGGTCATGTCGACGGCGCCGTCGTCCAGCCACTGCTGCAGGTGGCCGGAGAAGGCGCTGAGCAGGCGCAGATCGATGCCCGGGTGCCGCCGCGCGACCGACTCCATCAGGGGAGCCGCGAGGATCTCGACGGTGCTCTCCAGCAGCCCGATCGTGACGATCCCCTGGACCTGCCCGCGATCGGGCCGGATCTCGGCCCGTGCCCGCTCCAGTTCGAGGAGCGCCCGGCGCGCGCGCTCGGTCAGGATCTCACCCGCGGGAGTGAGCGTCATGCCCTGGCTGGTGCGCTCGAAGAGCCGGACGCCGATCTCCTCCTCCAGTGAGCGGATGTGCCGGCTGACCGCGGGCTGCACGACGCGGAGCAGGCGAGCCGCCTTGGTGACACTGCCGACGTCGCTGACGGTGACGAGCGCCGTGAGCTGCTTGAGGTCCATCGGGTCCTTTACGTGGTCATGCGCGAAACGAGTGAGGTCATCACATATCAGCATTTCACAGGATGTGACATCGCAAAATAAGATGGCCTGGCGGCCAAGCGCACCGTGTGTCCCCGTTCCTGACCATCACGCCCGGGAGGGCTTCCCATGTGCGAACTCAGCGCGGATGAAGCGGCGATCGTCGCCCTGGTGCGGGAATGGGTCGACCACGAGGTCAAACCCGTCGTGCGGGAGCTGGAGCACACCGACACCTATCCCGAGGCGCTCATCGAGCAGATGAAGCGGATGGGCATCTACGGCCTCGCGATCCCCGAGCCGTGGAACGACGCCGGCGTCTCCGCGCGCTGCTACGCCGCGGTGACCGAGGAGCTCGCGCGCGGTTGGATGAGCCTGGCCGGCGCGATGGGCGGGCACAGCGTGGTCGCGAAGCTGCTCCTCGCCTACGGAACCCGGGAGCAGAAGGACCACTACCTGCCGAAGATGGCCGTCGGCGAGATCCGGGCGACGATGGCGCTCACCGAGCCCGGCGGAGGGTCCGACCTGCAGGCCATGCGCACGGTGGCACGCAGGCAGGGCGACGAGTACGTGCTCAACGGGTCCAAGACGTGGATCACGAACGCGCGGCGGTCCCAGCTGATCGCCCTGCTGTGTCTCACCGACCCCACGGCCTCCCCCGCGCACCGCGGCATCAGCATCCTGCTGGTCGAGAAGGGGCCCGGCTTCGAGGTGTCACGCGACCTTCCGAAGCTCGGCTACAAGGGGGTCGAGAGCTGCGAGCTGTCCTTCGACGACTTCCACGTGCCCCGCTCCGCGCTGCTCGGCGACGCGGAGGGCCACGGCTTCGCGCAGATGATGCGCGGCCTGGAGATCGGGCGCATCCAGGTGGCCGCGCGAGCGGTCGGTGTCGGCGCCGCGGCGTTGGAGGACGCCCTGCGCTACAGCCAGGAGCGTGAGAGCTTCGGGCAGCCGATCTGGAGGCACCAGTCGATCGGCAACTACCTCGCGGACATGGCGACCCAGCTGACGGCCGCCCGCCAGCTCGTCCAGTACGCCGCGCGCCGCTACGACTCGGGTGAGCGAGCCGACCTGGAGGCGGGCATGGCGAAACTGTTCGCCTCGGAGACGGCGATGAAGATCGCTCTGGACGCTGTGCGCATCCACGGCGGATACGGCTACTCGACCGAGTTCGACGTCGAACGGTACTTCCGTGACGCCCCACTGATGATCATCGGTGAGGGCACCAACGAGATCCAGCGCAACGTGATCGCGCGGGAGCTGGTCCGGCGCCACCGGGTGCGGCCGTGACGGCCCCGGTCGCGGCGTCCTGGCTGTTCGTCCCCGGCAGCCGGCCGGATCGGTTCGACAAGGCCGCCCGCGCCGGTGCCGGCGAGGTCGTCGTCGACCTTGAGGACGCGGTCGCCCCCGAGGACAAGGAGTCCGCTCGCGACGAGGTCGCGGCCTGGCTGGCCGGCGGTGCGACGGCCTGGGTGCGTGTCAACGCGGCGAACACCCGGTGGCACGAGGCCGATCTCGCGGCGCTGGCCTCCTGCCGGGGGTTGCGCGGAGTGATGGTGCCCAAGACGGAAGGACCGGCCGTCCTGCGCAGGGTCGCCCGATGGCTGCCGGCCGAGGCCGGGATCGTCGCGCTGGTGGAGAGCGCGCTGGGAGTTCAGGAGGCGGGAGCCATCGCCGCCTTCCCCGCGGTGACCGCGCTGGCGTTCGGATCGATCGACTTCGCGCTCGACATCGGCGCCGAGCATACCGACGAGGCCCTGCTGTTCGCCCGTTGCGCACTCGTCGTGGCCTCCCGCGCGGCGTCCCTGCCGGCCCCGATCGACGGCGTCACCGTCGAACTCCGGGATACCGCCGCGGTCAGGACGGCCGCGGCCCGCGCCAGGGGGCTCGGCTTCGGGGGAAAGCTGTGCGTCCACCCCGCTCAGGTCGAACCCGTCAACGCGGCCTTCGCTCCCGACCACGCGGATCTGGAGTGGGCGAGGGCGGTGCTCGCCGAGGCGCCCGGGGGCGAGGTTTTCACCAGCAACGGCCAGATGGTCGACAGGCCGGTCCTGGAGCGAGCCCGCCGGATAATGGCGCGGGCCGGCCACCGGACGACGGCCGGACCGGGGGCGTGAGAGAGACGCCGCACGCGTCCGCCGCCGGCCGGGAGCCGGTGACGGGGATCGTGCTACATCCGGGCGGGCACAACGAGGGCATCCGGGCCGATCACGGCCCGCGACACGAGGAGGCCGCCGAATGACCGAGGCAGGGGACACCGAGACGGAGGGCACCGAGGCGGAGGGCACCGAGGCGGAGGTCGTCGAGGCGGAGGGCACCGAGGCGGAGGTCGTCGAGCGCACCGAGGCGCTCCAGCCGGAGCCCGCCGTCGCGCTCGCCCGGCTCCTCGGCGTCGACCTGCCGGATCTGGAGAGCGAGGGGCTGCCCCTGTTGTGGCACTGGGTCTACCTGCTGGAGCGGCCGCGTCAGGTCGACCTTGGAGCCGACGGTCATCCGGTCCGCGGTGTGATCCCCGCGCCACCCGCGCCGGGACGGCGCCGGATGGCGGCCGGCGGCCGGGTCAGGCTGTTCGGCCCGCTCGTCGTGGGGCGCGCTGCGACGCGACGCACCGAGGTCGTGTCACTGACCGAGAAGGAAGGACGCACGGGGCCGCTGACCTTCGTCGTCGTGCGCCACACCGTACGCCAGGGTGACGAGGTCAAGGTCGTCGAGGAACAGGACATCGTCTATCGCGACGTCTATCGCGACGTCTATCGCGACGTCTATCGCGACGCCGTCGCCACCGGCTCGCGTGCCGAAGCGGGCACGTTCACACCGGTGGCGGTCGAAGGGGACGAGTGGCCGCTGCCCGTGGACCCGGTGCTGCTGTTCCGGTTCTCGGCGTTGACCTACAACGCGCACCGCATCCACTACGACCGTGACTACGCCCGCGACGTCGAAGGCTACCCGGGGCTGGTGACCCACGGTCCGCTGCAGGCACTGGCCATGGCGGAGTGCGTGCGAGGAAAGGGCGTGCTCGCCACGGCGATCGACTACCGCCTGGTGGCGCCGTTGTTCGACCACCAGGGCCTGGTGGCACGGGGCGTCGTGACCGGTTCCGGCCACGAGGTCTCCGTTCGCGACCTCGGCGGCCGGATCACGGCGAAGGGACAGGTCCGCTCGTCCGCGGTCAGTCCCGGGAGACGTGCCTCAGCCTGAGGTCGTCGAGCAGGGTCTGGGTCGCGGCGGCCACCGCCTCGACGGCCCGCTCGAAGGCCTCCGCGTTGCGCGTCGACGGGGAGCGGAAGCCCGACACCTTGCGGACGTACTGGAGCGCGGCGGCTCGCACGTCGTCGTCGGTCACGTCGCTGGCGTAGGGCTCACGAAGGGTCTTGATGCTCCGGCACATGACAGGACCGTACTGCGTCTCGCGACCCTACAGATCCGGCAGGCCCCGCCGGAACCGGCCGACGGGGGGCGTCCTGACCCACCGGATCGTGCCCGAGCCGCTCGGCTCGACTCCGGATCGGCGGCCGGAACCGTGCGGTCCGAGGCCGGATCACGCCGGGGCCGGTCGCCGCGCGACGACGGTCAGCCGTCGTGGCCGTCGCGCTCGCGCTGGATCGCGTCGGCACTCTGGATGGCGCCGAGAAGCCCGGGAAAGAGCACGTCGAGGTCACGTCGGCGCAGCGCGTTCATCTTGGCCGTGCCCCGATAGACCTGGTTGATCACCCCGGCCTCGCGCAGCACCCGGAAGTGGTGGGTGGTGGTCGACTTGGTGATCGCCAGATCGATCGCCGAGCAGGGGGCCTCCCCGTCCTCGCCCAGTTGCCACAGGAAACGCACGATCTGAAGGCGCATCGGGTCGGACAGCGCGTGCAGCACGCCCTCCAGACGGATGTCCTCGCGCGCGGGGTGTTCCAGAGCCCTGACGGACGAGGTCGACACGGTGATTCCCTCCCTTGGGTGGCTCGATTGTACGAGAGCAGTCGTAGTTTGACATCTGTCGTAGTACGTAGATTATCGTATTAGCGTCAAGCCGGGGCGCCGCCCCAAAGACCCTCTCCAGAAGGAGTACGACCGTGAGCGCCCTGTTCGAGCCCCTGACCCTGAGGTCCCTCACCATTCCCAACCGGATCTGGATGGCTCCGATGTGCCAGTACTCCGCGGCGGTCGAGGGGCCGGAGCAGGGGGTGCCGACCGACTGGCACCTGTCCCACCTCGCCGCCCGCGCGGTGGGCGGTGCCGGGCTCATCCTGACCGAGGCCACCGCGGTGGCGCCGGAGGGCCGCATCAGCCCGGCCGACCTCGGACTCTGGAACGACCGCCAGCAGCAGGCGTTCACCCGTGTCGCCCGTTTCCTGCGGGAGCACGGTGCCGTGCCCGGCATCCAGCTCGCGCACGCGGGACGCAAGGCCTCCACCCGCAGCCCCTGGCAAGGCGGCGCGCCCACCGGACCCGGCGAGCACGGCTGGCAGCCGGTCGGGCCGAGCCCGATCCCCTTCGACGAACGTCACCCCACTCCCACGGAGCTGGACGCCGACGACATCGACAGGATCGTGGGCGACTTCGCCGCCGCGGCGCGCAGGGCGCTGGCCGCGGGCTTCCAGGTGGCCGAGATCCACGGCGCGCACGGCTACCTGATCGCCCAGTTCCTGTCGCCCGTCAGCAACCACCGCACCGACGCGTACGGCGGCTCGTACGAGAACCGCACCCGCTTCGCGCTCCGGGTCGTCGACGCGGTGCGCGAGGTCTGGCCCGACGAGCTCCCCCTCTTCTTCCGCGTCTCGGCCACCGACTGGCTGGCGGAGAACCCCGCGGACGACCGCGAGGGCTGGGGCGCCGACGACACCGTCCGCTTCGCCAAGGACCTGCTGGCCCACGGCGTCGACCTGCTCGACACCTCGACCGGCGGCAACGTCGCCGGGGTGCGCATCCCCACCGGGCCCGGCTACCAGGTCCCGTACGCGGCCAGGGTGAAGGCCGAGACCGACCTGCGGGTGGGCGCGGTCGGTGAGATCACCAGGCCCCGGCAGGCCGAGGAGATCATCGCCTCCGGTCAGGCCGACGCGGTCCTGCTCGGCAGGGAACTGCTCCGCACCCCGTACTGGCCGAACCTCGCCGCCCGCGAGCTCGGCTCCGCCGCCCGCTGGCCCGACCAGTATCACCGCGCGGTCTGACTCCGCCGCGGCCGTCACCCGGCGCGTCCCCCCACCGGACGGGGAGGTGACCCGTCCGGTGAGGGGACGCGCTGGGGGGAAGACGGAGCGGCCCGCCAGGGGGGCGCGGGCCGGTCCGTCTGTCAGGGGGAGTGGCGATGAACGGACCGGCCCGCCAGGGGGCGAACCCCCGGGGGTCGAGCGGGCCGGTCCGGGATCATGGGGTGGTGCGGCGCAGGGCGACCGCGTCCCGGTGGACCGCGGCGGGAGCGTGACCGTCGAGGAGCAGGCGGCGCATCAGGACCGCGACCTCACCCATCGTCTCCGGGCGGAAGCCGCGGCGGGTCACCTCCTGGGTGCCGATCCGCAGGCCCCGCGCGGGCTCACCGGAAGACTGCCCCGGCAGGCGGACGCCGCTGAGATAGACGCCGCCCTCGGCCAGCAGCCTGGCGGCCTCGTCCCCGCCGCCGAACGCGGCGGCGTCCACCGCCACGTGGTGCGAGACGGTCCAGCCCCGATGGGCGGCGGCCACGGTGAAGCCCTCGCCGTCCAGTGCCGCGGCCAGTGCCCCGGCGTTGGCGAGGCAGCGGTCGGCGTACGCGGAACCGCCCGCGGCGTGCTCGGCGGAGGCGAGGACCAGCGGTGCCAGGCGTGAGGCGTCGTAGTTGGCGGTCAGGCCGGGATAGGCGGCCGCCGACACCTGGCGGGCGAGATCCTCGTCGCGGGTCACCACGGCCGCGCCCGGCGGGCCGCCGAAGGACATGTAGGTGGACATGGTCACCAGGTGCGCGCCCTCGTCCAGCGGACGCTGGAACCGGCCGCCCGCGATGAGCCCCGCCACGTGCGAGGCGTCGTAGACCAGCAGGGCCCCCACCTCGTCGCAGGCCGCCCGTAACCTCGCGACGTCGTACGGGAACAGCATCAGGTTCGCGCCGACCACCACCAGCGCGGGCCGGTGCGCGCGCAGGAACGCCGGCAGGGCCACGTGGTCGACGTCGAGCCGTTCGGCGTCGTAGGGCAGGTCGGCGACCCGCAGGCCCCGGATTCCGGCGGCGCCCTGGGCGTGGTGGCTGGCGTGACCCCCGGCGGTCTCCGGGAGCACCGCGATCGTGTCGCCGGGGCCGGCGAACGCGCTGTAGCAGGCGAGGTTGGCCAGCGTGGCGCTCTGCAGGCGCACCTCGGCGAACTCACCGCCCATCAACGCCGCGACCTGGAGCGGGGCGAGGACCTCCAGCACGTCCAGCTCCTCCAGGCCGGTCTGGAACTTCTCGCCCGGCCAGCCCATCGAAGGGCGGCACCCCAGGGAGATCTCGTGCGCGGCCCTGGCGCGCTCGCTCATCGTGTTGGTGCCCGCGTACAGCACCACGCCGTCCTCGTCGAGGCGGCCGCGGTGCTCGGCCAGTACCGCGTCGACCAGCCGGGACACCGCGTCGAACCCCAGTCCGCCCACCTCGGCCTCAAGCTCGGCCAGGCGCAACTGTGCCCGTGGCGGCGCCCACGGGGCGACGCGGCTGCGCTCCTCCACGAGGTTCCTTTCACCGGGCGATCGAACGACTCTCACGAGGCGGGTTCCCCGGCTCCCACGAGGCGGGTCCCCCGAAATGAGTAAGTGCGACGCTACGGCCCACGCCAGGTCGAGTCATCGTTCCGGCGCCGGAGATACTTCCTACATCTGTAGGATTGGACCGTGATAGCGGATGATGTTCAGGATCTGCTGGAGTCGCTCGCCGTGGCCGTGGGCCGGGGGATGTCCGTGGACGACCTGGAGGGCCGGGTCGTCGCGCACAGTGCCCATCACGGGGAGGTCGATCCGGTCAGGGCACAGGCCATCCTCTCGCGCTCGGTTCCCGCCGAGGTGGGGGCCTGGCAGGAGGCGCACGGGGTGACCACGACCCGCGAGCCGGTACGGATCCCGAAAAATCCTGACTTGGGGATGGCGGCGAGGCTCTGTGTCCCTCTGCTCCACCAGGACCGCCGCGTCGGCTACCTGTGGATCATCGAGGGCCCCGGCCCGCTCAACCCGCAGGAGCGCGAAAGGGCCGTGCGCGACGCCGCCGCGATCGCCGCCCTGCTCGACGACGGCGGCAGCTCCCACATCCTGAGCCAGCTGCTCACCGGTGAGATCGGCGTGCGGCGTGCGGCCGGTGTGCTCGGTGAGGGGCCGCTGCGCGTCCTGGCGCTGCGGGGCGACCCGGACGGCCTGCGCGAGGCGGTCGGCGCGGAGCTCGCCAGGGTGCGCCGCCCGCCGGCCTTCACGATCCTGGACCGCCACGCCGTACTGCTGCTGAACCGCGGCGAGGACGCGGTGGCACTGGGGGAGCGGCTCGCCACCAGGACCCGCGCGGGCGCCGGGCTCAGCGCACCGCACCCCGGGCTGGAATCGGCCGTACGGGCGCACGAGGAGGCGCTCACCGCGGCCAGGGCCGCCGCGGCCGAACCCGCGCTGCGGCCGGTCGCCCGCTGGCCGGACCTGGGCGTCTACCGGCTGCTCGCCGACCCGGTCGCGGGCCCGCACGGGTCGGCCGGCGGCCCGCTCGACGCGCTGCGCGAGCACCCGGCGCTCCTCACCACCCTGGAGACCTATCTGGACAGCGGAGGAGACGCCCAGGAGACCGCGAGGCTGCTCCACCTGCACCGCACCAGCCTCTATTACCGCCTCACCAGAATCGAGCACCTGGCCGACCGCAACCTCAAGAACGGAACCCACAGGTTAGAACTTCATCTCGCGCTGAAGCTCGGTCGCTGGAATGCGGTGTAGCGGCCGGGTAATCCGGGCACAGCTTTCCGGTGTTGCAGTTGATCAGCGAGATCATGGCCATCGTCGTCGTGCTCGTGCTCATTCCGCTGTCGTTAATTCTCGTGTCCGTTGTGGTCCTCCTCGCGCTGGCCGCGTTGGCTCTGGCGACTTCACGGGAGCAGGATGGGAGAACGACATCCCGGCGGAGGTAAGACGGTGCGGCAGCTCAGCGCGGTGGATACGCAGTTCCTGAATTTCGAGACCTCGACGAACGTCGCGAACATCGGGGGACTCGCGATCCTGTCGGGAGGCCTGACCCGCGGTGACCTGGTGTCGCTGCTGGCCCGCCGGCTCCACCTGGCCGCGCCCTTCCGCATGCGGCTCGCCTTCGTCCCGTTCGGCCTGGACCACCCCTACTGGACCGAGGACTCCAGAATCGACCTCGACTACCACGTGCGCGAGATCGCGCTGCCCAAACCGGGCAGTGACATGCAACTGGGCGAGCAGGTGGCCAGGCTGCACGCCCGGCGCCTGGATCGGCGTCGCCCGCTGTGGGAGATGTATCTCATCCACGGCCTGCACGGGGACCGTACGGCCCTCTACATGAAGGTCCACCATTCGGCGGTCGACGGCGTCACCGGCGCCGACGTGCTGGCCGGGCTGCTGGACACCTCACCCGAGCCCGCGGAGGTCGAGCTGGCGCCCCCGGGCGAGCCCGAGGAGGAGATCGACAGGGGGGAGATGGTCGTCAGGGGTCTGGCCAAGGTCGCCGTCAACCCGGCCAACGCGATACGGTTCCTGGTCAACGCCGTCCCGCACCTCGACGAGATCCCGCTGATCTCCCAGGCCCCCGGGGCGGGACTGGTCTCGCGGATCACCAGAGATCTCGCCAACCGTCTGTCCGGGGCCGGGGCCGCCGAGGTGCCTGCCATGCCCCGTATGACCGTTCCCCGCACCCCTTTCAGCGGCAGGATCAGCGCGCATCGGCGGTTCGCCTACACCACCCTGCCGCTGGAGGACGTCAAACTGGTCAAGAACGCCTTCGGTGTCACGGTGAACGACGTGGTGATGGCCCTGTGCGCCGGGGCGCTGCGCCAGTGGCTGCTCAAGCACGACGCGCTGCCCGAGCAGCCCCTGGTCGCGGGGGTGCCGTTCTCGCTCCGCCTGCCCGGTGACCAGAGCGCGGGAAACCAGGTCAGCATCATGATCACCACCTTGGCGACACAGGTCGCCGACCCGGTCGAACGGCTGCTGGCGGTGCGTGACGCGATGCGGCTGATCAAGGACCGCTCGTCGCTCGCCCCGGCGCGCTGGCTTCAGGAACTCAGCGACATGATGCCCTCCGCGCTGACCGGGCTCGCCTCCCGCGCCGCCTTCAACCTGTTCGCCGGCAGCGCGGGCCCCATCAACGTGGTGATCTCCAACGTGCCCGGCCCGCAGATCCCCCTCTACGTGAGCGGCGCCAGGCTTCTGGCGTACCATCCCGTCTCCGTCGTGACCGACGCCAGCGGCGGCATCAACATCACGGTCTTCTCCTACGACGGCTCACTTGACGTCGGCGTGATCGCCTGCCGGGAGATGGTTCCCGACGTGTGGACCGTTACCGACTATCTCAGGGACACCCTGCTGGAGCTCAAGTTCCTCGTTGAGGAGCAGTGACAGCCCGGGAGCGTCCTCGGTGAAGCGCAGAATCTTCTCCAGGCAGACGATCGAGCCCCGCTCCTGCCTCTTGACGAACCGGATGTCATCGGCGAGGGCCTGCATGATCAGCAGCCCGCGGCCGTGCTCGGAGGTGGGGGCGGGGGAGGAGGTCTCGGAGAAGTCGAAGCCGTTGCCGGCGTCCACCACCTTGATCACGCACCGGCCCCTGGTCAGCTCGGTGCTGACCATGTAGTCGTCGCTGGGGATGGCGTGCTGGATGACGTTGGAGCACGCCTCGGAGAGCATGAGCTGGATGTCCTCGCGAATCTGGGTCACCACCCCCAGGGCCTGCAGCGAGGAGTCGAGAAGCTGTCTGATCACGGGAACACTCGCAGCGTCACGCGGTAGACGCAGCGCGATGGTGGCCTCCACGGTCCCCCCCTTCTCATCGCCGATTCACAGCCGACGTAGAAGCCTTGCCCTGGGGAAACCGTCCTAATCGGGGATGGGTGATCGTGTCCCTGGGATGCGGCAGAAAACGGCAAAACATTTCTTCCGTGGCATGTAACCGGGGAGATTCCCTCCGGTTCGGGGTTCGCGACGACGCGGTCCGGAGCCGGGCGTGGAACGCCCGCGGGGCGGGGGTCGCCGACCCCCGCCCCGCGCTTCGATGATCGAAGGACGCTATCCGGAGAAGGCGTCCGTCGCGGCCTGGCAGAAGGCCTTGAGGTCGTCGGGCTTGCGGCTGGTGATCAGCGTGTTCGGACCCGAGGAGCAGATCACGACCTCGTTGTCCTCCCAGGTCGCCCCGGCGTTGCGCAGGTCGGTCCGCAGGCTCGGCCAGGACGTGACCTTGCGGTCACGTACCACGTCGGCCTCGATCAGCGTCCAGGGCGCGTGGCAGATGGCCGCGACGGGCTTGCCCGCGTCGAAGAAGCCCTTCACGAAGCCCACGGCCGCGGGTACGGTCCGCAGGAGATCGGGGTTGGCGACGCCGCCCGGAAGCAGCAGGCCGTCGAAGTCGGTGACGGAGACCTGCTCCACCGTGGCGTCCACCGGGAACGTGTCGGCCTTGTCGAGGTGGTTGAACGCCTGGACCCGACCCTGCTCGGTGGAGATCAGCTTGGGCGTGCCCCCCGCCTGCTTGACGGCCTTCCACGGCTCGGTGAGTTCGACCTGCTCGATCCCCTCGGGAGCCACGAGAAACGCGATCGTTTTGCCGTTCAGCATGTCGTTCCCTTCGTTGACGTGCGGATATGCCATCAAGGGGATGCCATGCCCGCACTGCCGGGATCTATGCGAGAAGCGTCGATCCCGGGGCGGACCCTGCGCCGGCGCAGACCGGCGGCGGTGAGACGGGTGACGAGCTCACGGGAGGAGACGGCCTCGGCGCCCAGCGCGAGGGCCCGCTCGTAGACGGTCTCGGGAACGTCGTAGTGGTCGCGGTCGAACGCCCGGCGCGGCACGCCGAGAAGTTCCGCGAAGGCGTGCAGCTCCCCGGTGGAGCTGTCGCTGACCAGATGTGACCAGAGCAGGCCGCGCGGACCCGGCCAGCTGGGCGGGTCGATGAGAACGCTCACCGCCTGGCGAGGTCGAGCGCGACCTCCAGGGCGGCCGCCTGGCGCTCCTCGTCGGTGATCGACTCGTCCCTGAGCGCGAACCACGAGGCGTGCAGCGCGAACAGGGACATCGAGTGCTTCAGCCGGGTGGACAGTGGGTCCTCCGGATCGACGAGGAAGGTGAGCAGCTCGAACATCCCCTCGCGGGTCTTCTCCATCGTCGGGTGTTTTTTGAGTGAGGTCTGGTTGCGCTCGAAGAACCGCATGATCTCGTGGTGCCTGCCCCGTCGCAGGTCGTGGGCGTAGCGGCGGATCAGTTCCTCGCGCGTCTCGTCGGTGCGCGGCTGGGTGCGGGCCCAGGCGATCAGCTCCTCGACCGCCCGCACCCGGTCCTCCGCCAGGCTGGCGATGATGTCGTCCTTGGTCTTGAAGTGGTAGTAAAGTGCCGCTTTGGTCACGCCGAGGGCCTCCGCGATCTCGCGGAGCGAGGTGGCCTCGTAGCCCTGCTCGGTGAAGAGCTTCAGGGCGATCTCCTGAATGCGCGTCCGTGTGTCGGCGTTTTCCCTCATGGTTCCCTTACCGAGAAATTAACTTGACGGCCGGCAAGTAAGCGGCCTACATTCCAGCATAGCCGACGCTAGCCGGTCGGCAAGTAAGCAAGATCACAAAACTGGGGGCACAGAAGTGAAGGAGACCGCGGCCGTGCCGGCGCGGCGTCGCGAGGTCATGGTAGTGCTGCCGGGCTTGATGCTCGCGATGGTCCTGGCCATGCTCGACAACATGATCGTCGGCACCGCGATGCCCCGCATCGTCGGGGAACTCGGCGGACTGACGCACCTGTCCTGGGTGGTGACCGCCTACGTGCTCGGCACCACCGTCTCGACCCCCATCTGGGGCAAGATCGGTGACCTGTACGGCAGGAAGAACATCTTCCTCGCCTCCATCGTCATCTTCATGATCGGCTCCGTGCTCTGCGGCATGGCCGGATCCGAGATGCTCGGCGGGCCGTCCGACGGCATGACGCAGCTCATCGCCTTTCGCGCCCTCCAGGGCCTGGGAGCCGGGGGCCTGATGGTCAACGCCATGGCGATCATCGGCGACCTCGTCCCGCCCCGCGAGCGCGGCCAGTACCAGGGCATCATGGCCGCCGTGATGTCACTCGCGATGATCGCGGGTCCGCTCGTCGGCGGGTTCATCACCGACCACCTCGACTGGCGCTGGGCCTTCTACGTGAACCTGCCCATCGGGTTCGTCGCCCTCGCCCTGCTCGCGGTCAAACTGCAACTGCCCAAGCTCCGCACCGAGCACCGCATCGACTGGCTGGGCGCGGCCCTGCTCTCGGTCGGCATCACCGCGCTCGTCCTCATCACCACCTGGGGCGGCAACGACTACGCGTGGGGATCGTGGCAGATCCTCGGCCTGGCGGGGCTCGCCGTGATCACGCTGGCGGTGTTCGTCCTGGTGGAGCGCCGCGTCGCCGAGCCCATCATGCCGCTCAACGTCTTCCGCGACCGCAACTTCAGCCTGATCTCGGGAGTGGGCTTCCTGCTCGGGTTCGCCATGTTCGGCGCGATCAACTTCCTGCCGCTGTTCCAGCAGACCGTCCAGGGGGCGAGCGCCACCAACTCCGGCCTGCTGCTGCTCCCGATGATGGGCGCCGCCATGGTGGTCTCGCTCTTCGTCGGCCGCGCCATCACCAGGACCGGCAAGTACAAGGTGTATCCGATCCTCGGTGGCGTGGGCATGGCGGTCGCGATGTGGCTGCTCTCCCTGATGGACGTCAACACCCCCGCCTGGCAGACCGGGGTGTTCATCGCGGTGCTCGGCCTCGGTATGGGCTTCCTGATGCAGACCACCATGCTGATCGCCCAGAACAGCGTCGAGCAGAAGGACCTCGGCGTCGCCAGCAGCGCCTCGACCTTCTTCCGCTCCATCGGCGGCTCGTTCGGCGTCTCGCTGTTC
This sequence comes from Streptosporangium sp. NPDC049078, assembly GCF_040648855.1. Taxonomy (NCBI): domain Bacteria; kingdom Bacillati; phylum Actinomycetota; class Actinomycetes; order Streptosporangiales; family Streptosporangiaceae; genus Streptosporangium; species Streptosporangium sp. NPDC049078. The sequence goes on along the minus strand of NZ_JBEZEL010000007.1, from coordinate 13,490 downwards.
GGCGCGATCTTCAACAACCGGCTCACCTCCAGCCTGGAGAGCAAGCTGGGCGCAGCGGGCGAGCGGATCGCCTCCGGAGGCGCCCAGTTCGACCCGGCCGCGCTGCACGAGCTTCCCGCCAACGTGCGGGTCGGCTTCCTGGAGTCGCTGGCCGAGTCGATCTCCGGCGTCTTCTGGTGGGCGATCCTGTTCGCGGTCCTGGTGCCGCTGCTGGCGGCCTTCATCAAGGAGATCCCGCTGCGCGGCGCGCCCGAGGCCTCCGAGGACACCCAGGCACCGGTCCCGGCACTCGACTGACGGTCTCTCGCTCCCGTCGCCTGACGAACCACGTGAGCATCCGGCTCATCGGCCGGTCGGCCGATGAGCCGGGAGCCAAGTGCCGACCCAGTGATCCCCAAGCCGCCCTCGCGACGATGGGGTCATGAAGACAACGATCCCCGCCACCGGGTACGTCACCCGGCGGCCACTGGCCGAGGACGCCCACGAGATCCACGAGCTGATCTCGCTCTGCGACACCCAGGTGATCGGCAAGGCCGACATGACGCTCGACGACGTCGCCGACCACCTGAACGACTCCGCCTTCGCCGGGGAGTCCGACGGCTGGCTCGTCCACGACGAGGGCGGGCGCCTGGTGGCGTGGGCCTGGGCCTGCCGCAAGGGGAGCAGCGACAACGTCGACGTCGACGTCGTCGTGCACCCCGCCGCACCGGACCTGACCGGCCCGCTCTGGGACACCGTGACCGAGCGGGCCAGGCAGATCACGGCCGAACTCGGCCACGACCGGGCCGTGGTGGACATCGGCCTCTACCGCGAGGACAGCGGCAAGCGCGCCATCGCCGCGTCCCGCGGCTTCGCCGCCGCCACCAGCTTCATCCGGCTCCGCGCCGACCACGAGGGGACGGTCCCCGGGCCCGAACTCCCGGCCGGGGTGACGGTGCACGACGGGCTCACCGAGGAGGTACGCCGTCAGGGGCACGCCGTGCAGCAGGCCGGCTTCGCCGAGCACTTCGGGTTCGCCCCGAAGGACTACGACGAGTGGTACGAGGAGCTGGACTCCTCGGTCACCACCGACTGGGCACAACTGACGGTCGCCCGCCTCGACGGCGAGCCCGCGGCGATGCTGCTGGGGACCAACGCCTTCCTGGGGGACGAGAACTGCGGGTACGTGCGCCAGTTGGCCGTGCTCCCCGCCTTCAGGGGCCGAGGTCTGGGAAAGGTCATGCTGCGCGGGGCGTTCGCCGCCGACGCCCGCCGAGGGCGGGTCGGCACCTACCTCCACGTCGACGCCAACAACAGCACGCCCGCCCTCGACCTCTACCTCTCGGTGGGCATGCGTCAGGTGCTGGCGATCGACGTCTGGCGGCGCACGATCTGACCTCCCCCGTACGGCCCTCGCCGCACGGGGCCGTGGGGATCATCGCAGAGATCACTGTGGAGATCACTGCGGGGCGGCGGTGCGCACTCCGGCACGGCGCGTCCGGGTCATCGGTCCGGGGTCACCCGGTGTTTGGAGAGGTGGGCCAGCACCGCCTGGTTGGCCTCCCAGCCGTCGGGGAACTTCACCGGCACGCCGAGCTGGACCGGCTCGGACGACGGGTGGGCGTCCAGGAGTTCGGGAATGCCCGCCCTGGCGACCACGACGCAGGCGTGGCGGTGCCGGGAGGTGAGCACGCACAGCCGCCCGGACTCCAGATGGAACGCGGTGGCGTCGCGGCGCCCGGACAGCGGGTGAAGCACGATCGTCACGTCGTACTCCCGGCCCTGCAGACGGTTGGCGGTGTCCACCGTGATCTCCGGCGGCACCCCGGCGGCCCTGATCGCGGCGACCTGGTCGCGGTGCGCGGCGCCGATGGCGATCCTGTCGGCGGTGACGGGATGGCTGCCGCGCTCGGAGTGCGCGACCGGGCCCCGCTGGAGCAGCCGCATCGCCAGCATCGCGGTCGCCGCGACGGCTTCGGCGTCGGTGCGCACCGTGTGACGGCTCGGCAGCTCGTACAGCGCCCAGCCGGAGACGGCCGCCTCCTCCAGCGCCAGGTCGTGGGAGGTGCGCATGCCGTTCACGGTGAACTCCAGCGACCTGTCGTCCGGACCCGTCCCCGCGCGGAACCCGGTGAACGGGTAGAACGCCTCGGAGACCACCGGCGCCGCCGAGGCGGGCAGTCGCCAGGAGACCGGCAGCCGGTGCACCGGCAGGTCGGGGTTGTGCCGCAGCAGCACCGAGACAGCGCTCTGCACCGGATCCCACGACAGGCCCGCCCACCGGTCGCCGTCCACGATGGAGAACGGGTCGAGCTGGCCGGGATCGCCTACGAACAGCGATCGCTCGAACAGCGAGGCGATGCGCAGCAACTTGTCCGAGCGCATCTGGTACGCCTCGTCGACGATGGCCCAGGGCCAGGTGCGGTCGCCGATCCAGGCCCACTTGTCGGCGGTGGCGATCACCACGGCCGGATCCCCCAGGTCGGGCAGCTTGCCCGCGACCGAGACGTTGGGGTGGGCGAGGACGCGGCCGGGGGTCACGTAGCCGCTCGCCGACAGGCGGCCGATCGGCAGGTTGGGGTGCTCGACCGCGAGCCGCTCCACCAGGTCGTCGACCTGCTCGTTGGTCTGGGCGACGATCATCAGCGGCTCGCCGGTCTCCGCGATGTGCCCCGCCGCCCTCACCACCAGCGTGGACTTGCCCGCGCCCGGCGGCGAGTCCACGACCACGCCGCGATGGCGGGGCAGGTCGGCCAGCACGGCCTCCACCACGGCGGCGGCCTCCCGCTGCGGGGTCGTCATGTCGTGCTCCCGTCGAGGCCCCCGTCGAGGCCCCCGTCGAGGTCTCCGTAAAGGCCCCGGTCACGGCCCGTCCCGCACGCGGTGGGACGAGGCGTCGCCCGGCGGCCCGGGATCCGGTGAACGCTCAAAGCCATTCCTCCTGCGCGTCGTCGTCGCCGGGTTCGTACTCCTGCGGAGGGCCGCCGTGGGTCCACGGCGTCTGCTCCGGATCGGGCAGTGCCGCCGACGACTGGAAGTCGTCCGTCAGTGAGGTGTACGAGACCTGCTCGCCCGGCTCCGGCACGGAACCGGGGGCCGGTGTCCTGCCCCGTCCCATCCCCTTGGTGACCTTGAGGGTGATCTCCCCGTCCGCGATCTCGACGATCTCGGCGGCGTGGCCACGCCGGTCGGGGCAGCCGACCGTGGTCCCCGGGAAGAGCCGCACCGGGTCGTCGGTCCGCACCGTGATCAGGGGTCTGAGCTTGCGCGAGCGGCCCTCGCCCTCGGTGTGCTCAAGGTCGGCGGACGTCACCGTCCCGGCGAAGGCCTCACCGCTCAGCCGGTACTCGGCCATGAGCAACGGGTCGTCATGGGCGCGCTGCACGTCGTAGCTCGCCCGTGCCCGTTCCAGCCCCGCCAGCCGCGCGGCGGCGCCGACCGCCCCGTCCCTGCGCGCCTGAGGCGGCCCGCCCTCGGCGATCCGCTCGACGAACCGGGTGAACGACCCGCGGTCGATCTCCCAGCGGTCCTTCACCCGCGCCCCCTCGGGCAGCGAGCGCAGCAGCTCCACGCTGCGCCACATCAGCCGCCAGGTGGGTTCGAGCTGGGTGCGCAGCGCCTGGCCGATCCGGTCGACGGCGCGATCGGTCGGCGCCTCCTCGTAGGCGCGGATCGCGGGGCCGAGCACCTCGTTGTCGAAGCCGGGGTCGGTGGTGGGGCCGGCGGGAGGCCAGAGCAGCGGGTCCTCTGCCTCCTCGGCCGCCTGCCGCCCGGACATTCCTCGCGGCGGATCGATCCATCCCAGCAGCGCCGCCAGGTTGGCGTCCTCCAGGTTGCTCTGCCCGGTCGCCCAGTGCAGGCTCAGCGCCTCGGTGGCGGCGAGCAGCATCGAGGAGCCCGGCTGCAGCGACCGGTCGGCGAGATAGGTCAGCCACCGGCCGAGCAGCGGCACCGACGGATGCACCGGGTAGGGGCCCGCCGCCTTGCGGAAGCGGGTGGAGCGGCCGAGCAGCGCGGCGAACGAGGCCGCGGGCCGGTTCGGCACCAGGATCTGCGGCGCGTCCAGGCATCGCTCGTACGGCTCGCCGCTCTTTCGCTCGACCGTCTCGGTGCTCTTCTGGAACCCCTCGATGTACGGCAGCAGCACCTCGGCCAGCCCGGCGGTGAAGGCGAACCGCAGGTCCCGGTTGCGGGGCTGGGGAACGACGAGCAGCCGGGGGTGACCGGGATCGGTGCCGACCATGGCGGCGAGCGGCGCGGCGGCCTCGCCCGCGAGCTTGAGCGGGATGAACACCAGCGGCTGGGCGGAGACGTGGCAGTGCCGGACCGTGGTGATCCGCTGCGCGACGCCGTCCCTGGCGGCCCGCAGCCGCGCCAGCGCCGTCAGTGTGCTCACCGCAGCGACTCCTCGCGCAGCCGGTGCGCCAGCCGGAGCAGGTGGGCGATCTCCTCCTGGCCCTCGGCCACCTCACGGGTGCCCTCGGCCAGGCCGAGGGCCTCGTCCATGCCGGAGACGCCGCCCAGCTGGTCGCGTACCTGGCGCCCGAGCAGGTCGGTGGACCCGCAGGAGCGGGCCTCGTGACGGCAGAACATGCACATGTCGCAGGTGGACAGGCAGTCGGGCGCGTAGCGGGCGGGCACCTGGAGCAGTGCCTGGGCCAGTTCCTCGGCCGAGCGGGTCGGCACACCGTCCTCGCCGGGGGCCAGATCGAAGGTGAGGCCGCCGGGCAGGTCCTCAAGCAGGCGCTCGACCCTGGTCATCCGGGCGAGCTGGCGGTTGAGCACGGAGAGATGCTTGCGTACGTCGACCAGCGCCGCCGTGGGGCGGTTGGCGAAGTTCTCCGGGCAGACGAGGACCACGTCGTGGGAGACGCGTTCCGGGTCGTGCCCGAGGTCGGCCATGAGCGTGCGCAGCGCCATGACGTAGACCGCCGCCTGTCGTGCCGCCGCCGCGACCTTTTCCGGCTCGGCCTGGCCGTCGATCACGCTGAACGACTTGATCTCGACGATGTGGAAGCGCCTCCCGATCTGGAAGGCCACGACGTCGGGTTCCAGGTAGGAGGTGTGCCCGGCGATCTCCAGACTGAGCAGCGGGTGGTCGTAGAACACCGCGGTCCCGTCGTCCTCGCGCGCCGCGCGGTCGATCAGCGCCCGGGTGTGCGAGTGCCGCAGATGGGAGCCGATGCTCTCCACGTCCTGGTAGCCGACCTGGGCGACCTCCAGGCCGAGCAGCTCGCGCAGGAGGCGCAGCAGCTCCGCGCACCCGTTCTCCTTCACCAGCGACTCGAACACGTTCCCGCGGGTGATCGCGAACTGGGACTGGCCGAACGGGGCGGGGAAGCCGACGTGCCTGGCCGTGAGGTCCTTGTCGACCCCCGCGGCGTCCATCACCGCCCGGCGGACGCAGCCGGGGTTGGCGGCGAGCGCCGCGATGGCCCGCGCGTCGTGCGGGCGGGAGGGCATCGGCCCGCGCAGCTCGTCAAGCCTGTTCAGGAAGGCCCTCTCCCCGAGCTTGTTCATGAACCGGTCTCCCCGTCCAGCCTGGTCTTCAACAGGCCCCCCTCAAGGTGTTCATCGCGGTGGCGCCGAACAGGCGCTCCACGTCCGGTAGTTGCCTCATCGCCCGTGCCGCCACCTCGGCCCGCTGCGCGGAGTCGGTGGTGAGGTGTACCTCCAGCTCGGCCCGTGCCGCGCGGATCGCGGTCGCCGGGTCGGCCGGGGCGAACCCCTCGACGGCGCCCGGGATGTTCTGCGCCATCCGCGACAGCAGCCGCACCGCCCCCGCGGGAGGTTCCGCCAGCCGCGTCAGGTGCTCGGCGACGCGCATGGCCGAGACGAGGAAGTCGACACGCGGGCTCAGCGGCCCCAGCACCCGTGACTCGGGTGGCCACGTGCTGTCGGCGAACAGCCCGCGGGCGGGGGAGAGGCGGTCGGTCAGTGCGGCGCACAGGTAGTACGGCCTGGCGTAGGGGTCACCGCGGAACGAGCGCTCCTCGTCGCGCCGCAGGCTGGTGAGCTGGGAGCCGCGCAACTCGCGGGAGAAGAAGGCGTCGTTCACCGCCACGATCAGTTTGGCCGCCGTCGGCACGCCCAGCATGGCCAGCGCCTGGTGCACCTGCTCCCTGATGGGCACCAGCGAGGTCTCGGGTTCGTGCGGCGGCTCGGGGGTCTCGGAGGTGATCGCCGCGTCCCACGCCTGCTCCGCCCTGCGCAGGTCGCCGCGCAGCGATCGGGCGAGCGAGTTCTCCTTCGCCTTGACCGCCCGTCGCACCTCGGCGCGGAGCTCGGCTATTCGCCGCTCCAACGCGTCCAGTGAATCACTCACGGCCCGGAGCGTAACAGGAGTTCCACCAGCCTCCCTTGAATTCCAGCGAATTCCAGCATTAAGCGCGGCTCGTGTAATGGTAATAGGGGCACGAAAAGGGCATTTCAGGAGAAAACCATGGGGTGGAAGGCGAGGTCAGCCGACGCGGCCGCCTCTCACCTCGGACGGTGACCCGAACGATGCCCCAGACGGTGGCCCAGACGGTGACTCGGATGGTGACTCGGATGGGAACCAGGCGGGGAGCGGGAGGGTGTGCAGCACGTCCAGCCGCGACACCGCGCGGGTCAGCGCGACGTAGAGCACGTTGGGACCCCGCTCTCCCGTGCCCGCGATCACCGCGGGTTCGGCCACCACCACATGGTCGTACTCCAGGCCCTTCGCCGTCGACGCGGGGACGGCGGTGACGCGGGCACCGCCCTCGATACCCTCGACGGCCGTGACGTGGGTCCCGTCGCCCTCGACCTCCTCGCCCAGGATGGTGATCTCGATCCTCGCCGCCCTCATCGCCGCCACCAGTGCGCCGAGGGTCGCGTCCGCGGCGATCACCGCGATCGACCCCTCATGGCCGAGCGCGTCGCGTACCGCGGCGACCGTGGCCGCGCAGAGATCGGGTGTCCGGTGGATCCGCAGGCGGCCGTCCGCGCGGAACGAGCGGGTCCTGGGCACCTCCACGGCCAGCTCCTCCAGCAGGCGGTTGGCGAGCGCGACGACGGCGGCCGGCACCCGGAAACCCGTGGTCAGGGCGAGCAGCTCCGCGTCCGGTTTCCCCAGGTGAGCCAGGTGGTCCCGCCAGCTGCGGGCCGCCCACGCGGTGGTGCCCTGCGCCAGGTCGCCGAGCACGGTGATCGAGCCGTGCTCGCTCCTGCGGGCGACGGCGCGGCACTGCATCGGCGAGAGATCCTGCGCCTCGTCGACGATGACATGGCCGTATCCCCTCGGACGCTCCAGCAGCCCCGCGACCTCGTCGAGAAGCACGAGGTCGGCCGCCGACCACCGGGCGCTTTTGAACGAGCGCGGCGGCCTGGCCCACAGGATCGCCGAGCGCTCCCCGGCGGTGAGGATCCCCTCCGAGGCGGTGGCGAGCGCGGCGGGGTCGCCGAGCAACTCCGCCACCACCTCTTCCGGGCGGACGGCGGGCCACACCGCGTCCACGTACCCGGTGACCGCCCTGGCCATCCGGCGCGTCCAGGCGGCGTTCGTCACCTGGCCGCGCGCCTCCGCCCGCCGCAGCAGAACGGCCACAATACGCGACAGCACGCGTTCACGGCCCACACCGTACGGGGTCGCCTCCCGCAGGGCGCCGTCCACGATGTCGTGGAACTCCTCCTGTCCCACCCGTCGGCGGTAGGAGCCGTCGGGAACGACGATCGGCTCCGTGGGAGCCGTCACCCGCCCGTACAGTGCCCGGCGCAGCACCTCCGCCATACGGACGTCGTGTTTGACGGCCGGGGCATCCTCGCCGTCGGCGCCACGGAGCGGCCCGCGCTCCAGCAGATCCTCCACGGTCGTCTGCTCGACGTCGACCTCGCCCAGTGCCGGAAGCACGGCCGAGACATAGCCCAGGAACGCCCGGTTGGGGCCGAGGATGAGCACGCCCGCCCGCGCGAGCCGCTGCCGGTGGGTGTAGAGCAGGTAGGCGGCCCGGTGCAGTCCCACGGCGGTCTTGCCCGTGCCGGGCGCCCCCTGCACACAGATCGACTCGTCGAGCCCGGCGCGGACCAGCTCGTCCTGCTCGGGCTGGATGGTGGCCACGATGTCGCGCATCGGTCCGACGCGAGGGCGCTCGATCTCGGCGGCCACGATCCGGCTCGCCGTACCCAGGTCCTGGCCGAGGTCGAGGCGCTCGTCCTCGAAGCCGGTCAACGTGATCGGCTCCCGCGACCAGCCGAAGCGGCGTCGCATGGACACCCCTCGCGGATCCCCGGCACTGGAGCGGTAGAACGCCGTGGAGACGGGGGCGCGCCAGTCGATCACCATGGGCTGACGGCCGGGACCGCCGGAGATATGGCGTCTGCCGATGTAGTACCGCTGCCCGCGGTGTTCGCCGGAACCGGGGCCGAAGTCGAGACGACCGAAGAACGGTGGGCCGTCCGGTTGCTCCTCCAGCTCCTTCGCGAGGCTCTTGAGGTGATACCCCAGCCTCTCCGCGCTGTAGCGGTCACCCGCCACCCCCTCGCCGACGACGACGTTCAGCCGCGCGCCCTCGATCATCCGGCGCATGGCCGCCTCACACTCCGCCAGATAGGCCCGTTCGTCGTCGAGTCCCGTGTCGGTCATCGCGCACCGCCCTCCTAAAAGCTTAACTCGGTCAAGATATTAACTGAGTTGCGCCTCTGTTAGGTTGGAACGCGTGACAGGACTGCGTGAACGCAAGAGGCGGCAGGTCCACGAGGCGATCTCGGCGGCGGCGATCGCGCTCTTCCTGGAGCGCGGATTCGACGAGGTACCGGTCGCGGAGGTGGCGGCGGCGGCGGGGGTCTCCAAGCCGACCCTGTTCAAGTACTTTCCGACGAAGGAGGACCTCGTCCTCCACCGCATCTCCGACCATCAGGGAGAGGCCGCCCGGATCGTCCGCGAACGCGGACCGGGTGAGGCGCCGCTGGAGGCGCTGCATCGGCACTTCCTGGCCGGGCTGGAGCGGCGCGATCCCGTGACAGGGCTCAACGATCATCCCGAGGTGCTCGACTACCACCGGATGGTCTTCTCCACACCGGGTCTCGCGGCTCGGCTGCTGCACCACATGGCCCTCGACGAGGAGGCTCTCGCCGCCGCGCTCGCCGAGGTCACCGACGAGCTCACCGCACTGCTCGTCGCCGGTCAGGTCCTCGCCGCGCAGCGGGTGCTGGCCCGGCGCAACTGGCTGACTCTGGTCGGAGGCGCGACGGCCGAGGAGACCCACCCCTCGGCCGTCGCCGCCGCCGACCGCGCGTTCGCGCTGCTCCCCGAACTCCCCTGATCGCTTGAGGTAGGGGAGGCGGTCGGCTTTGCCTCGCCCCGTGTGTGCCGCCCTGTCGCGGGTCGGCGGCCGTATCCGATTCCGGTGCGGCAGACGGTCACCCCGGGGCGAGGAGGGGTGACGTGTGGGGTGAGAGCTAGCCCTTGACCTCCGTGCGGTCGGCCGACCACAGGGTGTGGAAGGAGCCCTCAAGGTCGATCCGCTCGTAGGTGTGAGCGCCGAAGAAGTCACGCTGGCCCTGGATCAGGGCCGCGGGCAGGCGCTCGGCGCGCAGCCCGTCGTAGTAGGCGAGCGCGGTCGAGAAGCCGGGCGCCGGGATGCCCAGCTCGGCGGCCTTCGCCACCACCCGCCGCCACGAGTCCTGCGCCAGGGTGAGCGCCTCGGCGAAGTAGGGGGCGGCGAGCAGGGTGACCGGCTTGTCCTCCGCCGCGTACGCCTCGCGGATGCGGTCGAGGAAGACGGCGCGGATGATGCAGCCACCCCGCCAGATCGTGGCCAGCGTGCCGAGGTCGAGATCCCAGCCGTACTCCGTGCTGGCGACCCTGAGCTGGTCGAACCCCTGGGCGTAAGCGACGATCTTCGAGGCGTACAGCGCCCGGCGCACGTCCTCGGCGAAGTCCTCGCCCACGGCCCCCGCGGGCACTCCCGACGGGCCGGGCAGACCCCGTGCGGCCTTCCGCAGGTCCGCGTGACCGGACAGGGAGCGCGCGAAGACCGCCTCGGCGATTCCGCTCACCGGAACGCCCAGGTCCAGCGCGATCTGCACCGTCCAGCGGCCGGTGCCCTTCTGCTCCGCCCGGTCGGCGATCACGTCGACGAGCGGCTTGCCCGTCGCGGCGTCGACCTGGCGCAGCACCTCGGCGGTGATCTCGATCAGGTACGAGGACAGCTCACCCTCGTTCCACTCCGCGAAGATGTCCGCGAGCTCCGCCGGGGTCCGGCCGAGTCCTTGCCTGACCAGGTCGTATGCCTCGGCGATGAGCTGCATGTCGGCGTACTCGATGCCGTTGTGCACCATCTTCACGAAGTGCCCGGCACCGTCGGGGCCGATGTGCGCGCAGCAGGGCACACCGTCCACCTTCGCCGCGATGTCCTCCAGCAGCGGACCCAGCGCCTGGTACGACTCCTTCGAACCGCCGGGCATGATGCTCGGCCCGAGCAGCGCGCCCTCCTCCCCGCCGGAAACCCCCGCGCCGACGAAGTGGATGCCGCGCTCGCGCAGCGCGGCCTCACGCCTGCGTGTGTCCAGAAAGTGCGCGTTCCCGCCGTCCACGAGCATGTCGCCCGGCTCGAGCAGGGGAGCGAACTCCTCGATCACCGCGTCGGTCGGCGCACCCGCCTTGACCATGATCAGAATGCGCCGGGGCCGCTCCAGCGCCGCGACGAACTCCTCGGGGGTCTCGCAGGGGACAAAGGTTCCCTCGTGACCGTGCTCCTCGATCAGCGCCTTGGTCCTGTGCTGGGACCTGTTGTGCACCGCTACCGAGTGCCCGTGCCTGGCCAGGTTGCGGGCGAGGTTCGCCCCCATCACGGCCAGTCCTGTCACACCGATCTGTGCCTGAGACATCAAAAACCTCCAGCTCGAAAACCCGGTCTTCGCGACCGGAAGGAGAACGCGGCAGGATACCGTTGGCCGATTTCTCGAAAACCTGAGCGACATCGTGGTGAATGCCGCCACCTTTGGTGACCTACTTTGTGACCTACGCGGATCGGGAGGCGGACGTTCACGTTCCGCCTCCGTCCAACCGCGTCCAATTTTTCACGTCCGGGAAGGCAAGTCTGCACCCACCCCGATCGAACGTGCGAAGAAGGTCCCGGTACCGTGCCGATCGGTGGACGACCTGCTTTTCCGACGGTTCCGACACCCAGCGGGGACGAGCCCGCGCCGAGAAGACTCAGCGGCCGAAACTGATGACGCCCGGAAGCTCACGTCCGATGAGGCCGCCCAGGCACCGGTAGGTCCGCGCCCCGCCCTGGAACTGCTCCCGCGAGGGCGGCAGGATCGTCTTGTGCCACCTTGTCCGCCGGTCATTGCGCTCGTCGAACATGGAGGCGAACATCACCTCGTCCGAGCAGACCTTCTTCACCGTCGGATCCTTCTCCAGGACGGCCGGATCGTAGATGAGAGAGCCCTGGGGCAGCGGGGCGATCGCGAACGTCTCCCACACGTGGGGCTCCTGGCAGCTGATCCGCTTCGCCGTGGTGTCGCCCGCGATCGCGACGAGGCCGCCCCAGCACTCGTTCTTCGCCACGCACGCGGCCCCCGCGCCCGCCACCGCCGCCGCAGGGCAGGGGGTCGTGACCGTGGCGACCTCGAAAACCTCGCGAGCCGCGGACGTGCCCGTCTTCGGGGTCGCACTCTGGTCCTCGCCAGGGCTCTGGGGGGCCTGTGCGCCGGGCCCCTGCCCGGTGGACGGTGTCTGGTCGCGGTTCTCGATGTACATGAGCCCTACGCCGGCCATCAGCAGGATCGCGAAGGCCACGGCCACCGCGACGAAGACCCGCGCGTTCGACGTGGCCGGATGCTCCGGGGCCACCGCGGGCGGCTGGGTACCGGAGAGCCCCTTCACGCCCGGTGACGTCAGATGCGACCGCACAGGCTCCCCGCGCTGCCCCGGCGGTGTGCCGTACGGTGACGCGTGCGGCGGCATGGGCACCGGGGTCTTCTCCGGTGTCGAAACCGGCGGTGGAGCGGGCCTCGGGGCCCGATGGGGGACGGCGGGGCGCGGAGCGTGGGACCGGGCAGGGGTGCCTCCCTCCAGGCGCAGGTCCGTGAGGGCGTCGCGCAGCGCGGCCACCGAGGGGGTGCGGCGCGCGGGGTCGGTCGCCATGGCCTCCCTGAGCACGGCGGTCAGCTCCGGCGGCACCTCCGGGATCTCGGGAACCGGCAGGCGGTGCAGGGCCATGATGACCGCGATGTTGACCACGCCGCTCTCGGGGAAGCGCGGCGGGCGCCCCGAGAGCAGCGCGTACAGCGTGGCGGCCAGAGAGTAGACGTCACCGGCGGCGGCGGGCTCGGTCAGCTCGAACGCCTCGGGCGGGGCGTAGGCGGGAGTGAGGGACTCCCGGGTCACCGACACCTCGCTGCCCGAGGACGGCATGGTGGCGAGGCCGAAGTCGGAGAGCACCACATTGCCGTACCGGTTGATCAGGATGTTGGCGGGCTTGATGTCGCGGTGCAGCACCCCGGCGGCGTGCGCGGCCGACAGCGCGTCGGCGATCCGGATGCCGATGTCGGCGACCTCGGCCGACGGCAACCGCTTCTCGGCCCGCATCCGGTCCAGCAGAGACCCGCCGGGACACAGTTCCAGGACCATGTACGGCCGTCCGTCGGGCAGAACCCCCGCGTCGTAGACATGGGCGACGTGCGGGTGACCGGAGAGGGCGCCGGCCGAGGTCACCTCGCGCATGAAGCGGCGCCGGTCCCGCTCGGAGACCAGCACCCGGTTGTCCACCTTGAGCGCGACCTCACGATCCACCGCCAGCTGTCTGGCCCGGTAGACGATCCCGAAACCGCCCTGGCCGAGCACCCCGGACACCTCGTAGCCCGGTACCGCAAAGGCGCCAGCTCCGGCCACCTGCCACCTCCTGAAGACGAGCGGCAGATTACCGGAGTTTCCAACGCGAACCACGGGTGTATTCCCTTCCTTCCGCTACCGGGGTGCGCCGCGCCCGCCTCGCGTTGAGGGCTCACAGCCGGGACACCACATGGCCGGTCCGTCTCCGGCGTGCCCGGCATCCTCCGTTTTGTCGGAGCGGCTTTCCCTGAAGCGCGCACGCCACAACGCGCCTTGCTTCCATGCGAGGCGCGGTTGATTTGACGATGCGGGTCGGGGTTCATAAAGTTCACCAGACCCGAGGGAGACGGCGATGGCGCCGGGGCCTCGGAACCCTCTTTGATGATCTCTGCCTTGATGGGGCCTTTGTCCCTTAAAGAGGTCTGATTCGACATGAATCAGACCATCGAGTACGTTAGAAGGGTCCTCCTGAGAAGGGGGAGCTGTAAATTCTGAAACAGGTAAGCCGGATCGGGTCGGTTTGACACGAAAAAGCGGGCCTGAAAGAATAAAGGCACAACGAAAGAACAGAATAAAACGAACGCCCCGGAGTTCTGCCGGACCGGTTGGTCGGGTCAGGGTGATGGTGTACGCGTCCGTTTCTTGAGAACTCAACAGTGTGTTAAAAGCCAGTGCATGAAGCACAACCCCGTCCTACCCGCTTCGGTGGGGG
>NZ_JBEZEL010000006.1:396527-411098 GCF_040648855.1 Streptosporangium sp. NPDC049078 | reverse complement strand
TGGGCGGCGGCGAAGTCGCGGACGTCGGGGAGATCGGGAAGGCAGAAGGCGAGTTCGGCGACGGCGGCGCCTGCGGGGATCATCCGGGAACGGCCGCCACTCGCCGTGAAACGAGCGGGACGAACACCGTCCTCGTTCACCCGAGATCCGCCTCCCCTGTTCCCGTTCGCCGTTGTCCTCAGCATCCGGGATCCATTCAAACGCACCTTACGCCACGTCCGTTGTCGCCGACTGGGGTGCCCCGCAACGGGCGGTCTATTCAGCATTCGGCGACAAGTTCCTCACGGAGCTGGTCAAGCACCTTCCGCAGGATACGGGACACGTGCATCTGGGAGATCCCGAATTCCGCCGCTATCTCGGCCTGGGTCATGTTGCCGAAGAAACGCAGCAGGAGGATGTTCTTCTCGCGCTCCGGCAACTTGTCGATCAGCGGCTTGACCGCCTCGCGGTCCACGAGCGTGCCCAGAGCGTCGTCCTCGTCGGGGATCACGTCGCCCAGCGCGCCCGCGTCGTCGTCGGCGCCGAGGGGGGCGTCCAGTGAGAGCGCGCTGTAGGCGGCGGAGGCGTCGAGGGTGAGCAGGACGTCCTCTTCCGAGATCTTCATCTTCGTGGCCAGCTCGGCGACCGTGGGGGCTCGGCCGAGGTCCTGGCTGAGGTCCGCGACCAGGCGGTTCAGCTCGGCCCTGCGCTCCTGGTAGACGCGGGGAACGCGGATGGCCCAGGTGCGGTCGCGGAAGTGGCGCTTGACCTCACCGGTCATGGTGACCACGGCGTAGCCGCGGAAGGGGTGCCCGAGGGTCGGGTCGAAGCCGTTGATGGCCTTCATGAGCCCCACGTACGCGGCCTGCAGGAGGTCCTCCATCGGCTCGCCGCGGTAGCGGTAACGGCGGGCGATCTCCATGGCGAGGTGGCGGTGCATCTCGACGATGCGCTCACGCAGGCGCTCGGCGCGGTATTCGGAGATCTCAGGCAGGGACATCTCGGCGAGGAGGTCCTCAGCGGTCATGTCGGTGATTTCGAGTGCCTGAACAGACATTGCTGCTCCCTGGTATTACTGTCGGGCGAGCCGACCACGGAAGCAACATCCGGGCAGACGGCATCGCCTCGACCAATTTTCGAGGCGAGGCCCTCTGCTGGACCTCTGGGTTCCAGTATTCCCCCGAATCCAGGAGTATTACTCGCCCCCAGGTAACAGTAAGGTTGCTAATCGAATGGCACGAGGAGGCCCTGAGTGACGGTGTCGGAGAACGGCGAGAGATCGGCAGCTCTGACTCTCACGTCGGCGCTGGTCAGTGGGATCAACGTGATCCGGGTGACGGGTCTGCTTGACGCGACGACGAGGGATCAGTTCGCCGACTACCTGGCGGCGGAGACCGGCGAGCACGGTCTCGACATGGCGCTGGATCTGAGCGGTGTGACCTTCATGGACTCGCGCGCGCTGGGACTCATCGTCCACCACTGGCAGGTCAGCACCACCGCGGGCGCCAAGTTCGCCCTCATCGGGGTGGAGTACGCCAAGACCAAGGTGATGTGGATCACAGGGCTGGCCCAGCGGCTGCCCCTGTACGACACGATCGACGAGGCGATCGCCGCCTTTGGATAGCCCGTTTTCCGCACGTGCCGCCTTGTCGCGGATCGGCCGTGTCCGAGGAGGCGGGGCGGGTCACCGCCCGGGTTCGGGCAGGGGCACGTGCGGAAGGCGGAGCCGACCGGTGACGGCCCCCCGGTGCTCTCCCGACGATCCCGGGCCGGCCGCCGGCCGCCGGAAACCGCCCCCCACCGGGCCCTCAGCCCTCTTTCTTCTTCGTCTCGCGGTTGCGCTGGTGCTCCTCGACCAGCAGCTTGGCCAGGTCCGCGACCTTCACCTGGTGGTGCTGCGAGATTCGGCGCAACTCGTCGAAGGCGGCCTCGGCCGAGCAGCCGCTGGACTTCATGATGATGCCCTTGGCCTGGTCGATGATCGCCCGGCCCGCGAGAGCCTCCTGCATCTGGGCCGCGTCGGTGCGGACCTCGTCGTAGTCCCACATGTTGGCGAGGGCCACACCCACCTGCTCGGCGAGCATGTCGGCGAGCGGAGGGACGTTCCTCGCCGCGAAGACACCGGGACGCACCCCGTACATGCCGAGGACCAGGACGGCGTGCTCGATGACGATGGGCATCGCCAGGACCGAGCGGACGCCGCAGCGTACGGCCATGCCGGCGTAGGCGGGCCAGCGGGGCTCGTGCAGGACATCCTGGACGATCACGTGGCGCCCGGTGGCGCGGGCCTCGGACGAGGGCCCCTCGCCGATCTCCCCCTCGCTGTCGAGCAGGACGATGAGCTCGCTGTGGGAAGCTGAGACGACCATCCGTTCCTGTCGCCAGAGCTCGGCGGAGCCGCCCGCGCAACCGGGCACGCCGCCTGCGAGAGTGGCTGTGAGACCGCGCAGCACGCTCTCGCTCGACGTTTCCTCGCTCACCCTGCCGAGGGCCGCGAGGTCCCGGGCGAGAACGGGGGTGACCATGTCCATCTCGCGACTCCCCTCCCCTGTGTCGCTAACTTAACCACTATCCGACCGCGCATCGATTCGGCCCACCGGGTGGCGTACCGTCTACGACGGGACCAGTCCACTCCGGCCCCTGACGAGGACGAGCATTGACCGACGCCATTGGCCTTCAGACCCTGGAGCAGGCGCTGAACGCGCTGACCACCAGGATCTCCTCCCTGCGCGAGGCGAAGTCCGCCTACCCCGCCGACCCCCGGTCCACACTCGACGCGGCGCTGGCGGAGCTCGACACCGCCCGTGAGCTGCTGGACGCCTCGGTGCGCGAGCTGCGCAAGGCGCCCAAACGGTCGGGGGAGCGGGAGAGCGGGTCACAGCGGGAGCTCAAGCTGTTGCGGCAGGTGTTCCGCACCTTCCCCATCCCCGTGGTGGTGCTGGACGCCTCCGGGGTGGTGCGGCGGATCAGCGCCGAGACCTCCCGGATGCTCGGCAGCCCGGCGGGATACCTGATCGGCCGCTCGTTCCCGCTGTTCGTCGACGTCTCCCGGCGGGCGGCGTTCCGCTCGCACCTGACGGCGGTCCAGCAGGGCGGCCAGACCGCGACCCTCCAGACGCGGCTCGCCCACCAGGGCCGCGCGCACACGGTTCAGCTGGCCGTCACCCGGCTGACGATGCCGGGAGAGCCGCAGGAGATGGTCGCGGTCATGATCCTGCCGCTGGAGGCGCAGGTGGCGGGCCCGCCGCACGGCCCGGCCGACCGCTCGGACGCCACCCTGGTCATGGCCGCGGCGCGCCGGCAGGAGCTGCTGTCCAGGATGACCCGCCTGCTGCTCGACGAGGAGAGCCTGCGCCAGCCGGTGACCGTCACCAGGGCCGCACGGCTGCTCGCCGCCGAGTGGGCCGACTGGGTGATCGCCGACGTGGTCCGCGACGGCATGCCCAAACGTGCCTGCGTGCTGGGCCCGAGCGACAAGCCGGTGACCCAGCTGCTCCGCCTCGCCGAGGGGATGAACCCGCTGACCGCTCCGGCCGTCGCGCACGTGCTGACCGGCGGCTCCGGCGTGGTGCACGAGATGCTGGAGGACGACAGGCTGCTCGGCGACGTTCCCGGTGGCCCGCCGCTGCTGCGGGTGATGGGCGCCGCCTCGGTGCTGATCGTGCCGATCGGCGGCGAGAGCGGCGTGCTGGGAGCCCTCACCCTGGTGCGGCTGCGCGACCGCGAACCGTTCTCGCTCGCCGATCTGGGGCTGATGGAGGAGATCGGCGCCCACCTGGGGCTCGCGCTGCGCGCGCGGCGCAGCTTCCAGACCCGTTCCCGGGCGGCCGACGCGCTGCGGACCAGCGTGGTGCCCAGGAGCCTGCCGGACATCCCGGGATTCGAGGCCGCGGCCATCTACAACGCGGGTTCCAGCCCGGTCGGCGCCGAGTTCTACGACGTCTTCCGCGTCGGTGACGGATGGGGTTTCGCCCTCGGAGGGGCCGCGGGCAAGGGTGAGGAGGCCGCGTCGGTCAGCGCCATGGTCCGCAACGGCCTGCGCGTGCTCAGCGTCTGGGAGACCGACCCCGGCGAGGTGATGCGCAAGCTGAACCAGGCCCTGACCGCCCAGCACAACGGCATGTTCGTGATGGCGGTGACCGGGTTCATCAAGGCGCGCAGGATCAGGCTGGCCAGCGCGGGGCACCACCCGGCCGCGCTGCTGCTGCCCGACGGCGGGGTCCGGTTCACCGCGGGGGGTGGCGTTCCGCTGGGCATCGCTCCCGAGGCGGAGATGTTCACCGAGGAGCTCACCCTGGCCTCGGGCCAGACCCTGGTCTTCTACTCCGACGGCCTGGTCGCCTCGCAGAACGAGCTGGGTGAGTCCTACGGCGAGATCAGGCTGGCGGACGTGCTGGCGCGCTGCGTGGCGCAGTCCCCCGCCGAGATCGTCAAGACGGTGGAGGAGGACCGGCACGCGTTCTCCGGCGGGAGGGTCTGGGATGAGATCGTGATCCTCGCTCTTCGCGTCGTATGAGCCGGATAACCGGTCGAATTCGGTACGGACAGCCGGGCGAACGCCTCGACATCCCCCTGACCGGGGAGAACGCGGGAGCCGATCACACGTCCTGAGCTCCGGGGCCGAGGAGTCGCGGCAGCGCGGGACGCGTCGGGAGGCCCGGCTTCGCCTCAGGGGTTTGGCTTCTGCGCGGATCGGGGTATGGTTGACCTCATACAGACGTGTGCCTAAGACGCAGGCACCCCTGAAGGAATCACAGGCTCTTTATGCCTATCTCCTCCCAGAGGTGTGCCGTGAACATTGCATTCGTTTCCTCCGAGGCTCTCTCCTCCACCCAGGACGAGTCCGACCTCGCCGCCCAGCGCGCTCACCTGATGGCAGTGGCCCGTGAGCTCGGCCGCGAGCACAAAGTCACGATCTACACCCGCAGGAACTCCGACTCGGAGAAGGCCAGGGTTCGCGTGTCGCAGGGCGTCACGCTGGAGAACCTGACCGCCGGCCCCGCGCAGGACCTTCCGGAAGACAGCGTCCTGCCCTACCTGTCCGACCTCGGCGACCAGCTGATGCACCGCTGGGGACAGGACCGCCCGGACGTCATCCACGCGCACTCCTGGACCGGCGGGCTCGCCGCGATCGCCGGAGCGAACGGCCTCAACGTCCCGTTCACCCAGACCTTCAGCAGCGAGAACTCCCACGACGCCAAGAAGGTCCGGCTGCAGCGGGCCATCGGGCGCCGGGCCAGCGCGGTGATCGCCGGGTGCGGTGACGAGGAGAGCTCGCTGATCCGGCTGGGCGTGCCGCGCCGCAACATCTCGGTCATCCCGTGCGGCGTCGACGTCGAGCGGTTCCGTCGCCAGGGTCCGGCCGCCACGCGCGGCAACCGCCCCCGCCTGCTGCACGTGGGTCCGCTCACGGCCGACAAGGGCGTGCACACCGCGCTCCGCGCGCTGGAGGGCATTCCCGACGCCGAGCTGATCATCGCCGGTGGTCCCGCGTCCGTGGACCTGGAGCACGACGCCGAGGCGCACCGCATGATGCTGCTGGCCAAGGAGATCGGCGTCGACGACCGGATCACCGTTCTCGGGCACGTCCCGCACTCCTCGATCGCCAAGCTGATGCGCAGCGCCGACGTGGTTCTCTCCCTTCCCAGGGAGGCCCCGGCGGGCGTCGTGGCGCTGGAGGCCATGGCCTGCGGCGTCCCCGTCATCGCCTCGGCCGTGGGCGCCCACCTCGACTCCGTGGTGGACGGGGTGACCGGCCTGCTGGTGCCCGCCGACCGCCCGGCGCAGACCTCCCGTCTGACCCGCGAGCTGCTCGCCGACCCGACCCGCCGCACCGCGCTCGGCTTCGCCGGTGCCGACCGCGCCCGGTCCCGCTACTCCTGGGAGCGGATCAGCCAGGAGCTCGTCCACGTCTACGAGACCGCGCTCTCCGGCTCCGCCCGCTGACCGCGTCCGCCGCGCCGGCCTGGCACCGCGGGCCACGCGGAACACGCTCCGAGACCGGGGATCCCTTCGAAGGGGTCCCCGGTCTTCGCGTGTCGGGCCCGTGTGCACAAGCGTGACCTACAGGGTGCCCTCGGTGGCGTTCGACGTGTCGCGCTCGCGCTCGCGTGCACGGGGGTGACGGCTCACGGCGGGTACGTGCGACGTCTACGACCGGGCCACGCGACGGTGCAGGACGACGCCGAGGCCGCTGGCGGCCAGCAGGACGACCCCGGCCAGGACCAGGATCACCGCACCGCCCACGGCGCCGTCCGTCCAGTCCCAGACCGCCTCGGGGACCGCGAGCGTCAGCCCGGCCACGCCACTGACGATCAGCACCCAGGTGCGCCACCGCCGGTACAGGGCCAGGCAGGCGAGCGCGATCGCCGCGGTCAGCCAGTATCCCCAGGCGCCTCCGTCCCACAGGACGGGCCACTGACCGCCGAAGAGCGCGATCGCCGCCCCCATGCCCAGGCCGAGGTCGCGCGGGACGAGCACCCCGGCCAGGGCGGCCGTCAGGATGAGCAGGCCCAGCGCGACATAGGCCAGGCCCCAGCCCGCGCCCTCCCGCCCGGCGAGGACGTCCAGCAGGCCGGTCACCGTGACCAGCGCGAAACCGCCGCAGGCCAGCAGGCCGATCGCGGTGGGCAGCAGCGCGTAGGCCGTCGCCGCGACCACCAGCCCGGCCACCCCGGCGACGAGACCCTCGTGGCGGTCGACCACCACCCCCGCGCACAGGGCCGCCGTGGCCGAGCCCAGCGCGGCGAGCGTGGCCGCGACCCTGCCCTGCACGGCGGCCGTCCTGCCGGTCGCCGACCGCGCCGCCGCGCCGAGCCCCACGGCCACCGCGAGCAGGAGGACCGTGACCACGGCGAGGACCGCGATCCTCGCCGGCTGGGTCATCCGGTCCCAGCCCAGGCCGACGAAGGCCGCGGCACCGGCCAGGACGAGTGCGCCGCCGACGTACGCGAGGATCTCGCTCCACCTGACCCGGTCGTCGGCCCCCGGCTCACGCAACGCCTCGCCGACGGCGCGGGCGACCGGCTCCACCTGCTCGGGGCGGAGCTCGCCGGACTCCACCAGGCCGGCCAGTGCTCGCCGTACGGCGTCAACGTCGTTCATGTGCGGAATCGTGGCACAGCCTGACCCGGACGGCACCCCCCGAACCAGTGGGACGTATGCGAAAACGAAATACCTCTGTTACTGGAGTGCGATTGTTGCTTTGATGTCCCCATGTCGATTCGTGGCACGTTCCTGGGCGTTCTGGCCGCCGCCCTCGCCCTCTCCTCGCTGCCCGCGACGGGGGCGGCCGCGCGGACGGACCCGTCCACCCCGCGCGGGTGGGGCAGCCCGATCCTGGTGGAGAACTTCAACGGCACCCGCGTGGACGACCGCAAGTGGGTCGTCTACCACTCCCCCGGCGCCGAGACCAACCCGCGCACCGGGCGGGCCTCGACCGTGGGCGGCGGCGTCCTGCGGCTCAAGGGCGGCTTCTACGGCGGCAGGGACCTGTCGGGGGGCATCGCGACCCGCGGCGCCCAGCGGTACGGGCGCTGGGAGGTGCGGCTGCGCGCCGAACGCGGCGCGGGCTACACACCCGTGGCGCTGCTCTGGCCGTCCGACCAGGGGGGCGGCGAGTACGCGGAGGTCGACTTCGCGGAGATCATCGATCCGAGCCGCAGGTCGGGCGGGATCTTCGTGCATCGCGGCGACCGGCCGCAGGCCCAACGGCAGATGAGGGCCGACTTCACCCGGTGGCACACGGTCGCGGTCGACTGGCTGCCCGGACGGCTGACGTTCTGGCTGGACGGCAGGAAGGTGTGGGACTACCGGGGGCCGAACGTGCCGAGGAGCCGCTCCATGCACCTGACGCTCCAGAACGACGTGACGTGCAACCAGTGGTCGCCGTGCCGTAACGGCTCCACTCCTCCGACGGTCAGCATGTACGTGGACTGGGTGAAGATCTACCGGGCCCCCGTCTGACGGGACCCGGGGCTCAGAGCAGGCGGGCCGCCTTGAGGGCGAGGTGGACCAGCAGGCGGTCCTCGCCGTCGGCGAGGTTCCTGCCGGTGAGCCGCTCCGCCTTGGCCAGCCGGTAGTAGAGCGTCTGGCGGTGCACGCCGAGCGCACCGGCGGTCTCCTGGACGTGACCGGCGCGGTCGAGGTAGCCCTCCACGGTCCTGGCCAGCTCCGGGTCCTCGGCCAGCCCGGCGACCTCTTCCGCGAGCTCCCGCAGCCCCGCCGGTGACATGCGGGCGAGCAGCCGGTAGACGCCCAGTTTTGGCCAGGTGGCGACGGGCGCGAGCGCGGGCACCCGTCCGGCGACGCCGAGCGCGTGCACGGCCTCCCGCCAGCTTCGCCAGGCCTGCGCGGGCTCGTCCCTGGGTGCGCCGACGCCCACCACCGTTCCGTACATGCCCTGGATCCGGTCGGCCAGTTCCCCCGCCTGGCCCGCCGGGGCCAGGAGGGCGACCAGTGGCTCGCCCCGTACGGGAAACGCGGGGTCGGCGAGCACGGCGCGCGGGAGCGTCCAGAGGGCGGCGACCCGGTCCGGGGAGACGCGGGCGGCGATCGCCGCCACCGGGCCGCGCACGTCGTCCAGCCGTGTCAGTGCCCGGGAGCGTTCCTCGGCGTCGGAGGAGAACAGCTCCCGTAGGTTCGCACCCAGGTCCTGACGGCTGCGGGCCTCCTGGGCGAGGACGGTGGCTGCCCTGGAGACCAGGTCGCCGACCGAGGCGAGGACCTCGTCACCGAGTGTGCCGTCGTCGAGGAGCCACAGGTAGCCGTAGGTCACCTCGTGGTGCCGCAACGGCACGCACACCCGCGCGAGGACTCCCAGGTCGGCGTCGGCGGGGATGCGTACGGGGCCGCGTGCCCCGGCGATGCCGTACCCCTCGAAGTAGGCGCGTACCTGGTTCGTCGCGCGGCGTCGCAGAATGGACTCCTGGCGCACCACGTCGATGTCGCCGCTCTGCGCGGCGTAGGCCAGGAGCTGGAAGGCCCGGTCCTCCAGGGTGGCCGAGGCGCCGAGCCTGGTGGCGATCTCGTCTACCGTCTCCTGCAACACCCCACCATTGTCATACATGTGTATGAAAGCCCCGCCCGTCGATCGTGGCAGATGCACATGATGGCCGGGCGAACGGAGGTTTTAGGCTGGAAACATGTTCGGTTCTCTCCTTCTCGGCGCGTCCCGGTCGCCGCTGGTACGGCGCGCGGTCTCCGGCGTGCCGCTGACCCGCAAGGTCGTCGATCGTTTCGTCGCGGGCGAGACGCCTCGGGAGGCGGTCGAGGCGATCCGCGGGCTCGCCGCCTCCGGACTCGCCGTCACCGTCGACCACCTTGGCGAGGAGACGAGAGACTCCGCCGCCGCCGCCCAGACGGCCGGCGCGTACGTCACGCTGCTCGGCGCGCTGGGCGGGCTGGGGCTCGGTGACCGGGCCGAGGTGTCGGTGAAGCTCTCCGCGGTCGGCCAGGCGCTCGGCGCCGACGGCGACAAGATCGCCCTGGAGAACGCGCGGCGGATCTGCGAGGCGGCCGGCGACTGCGGGGCGAACGTCACCCTCGACATGGAGGACCACACCACGGTCGACTCCACGCTGGAGACCCTGCGGGCCCTGCGCCTGGACTTTCCCTCCACCGGTGTCGCCGTGCAGTCCTACCTTTTCCGCACCGAGGCCGACTGCCGCAACCTCGCGCACGAGGGATCGCGGGTGCGCCTGGTCAAGGGCGCCTACGCCGAGCCCGCCTCGGTGGCGCATCAGAGCAAGAACGAGGTCGACAAGGCCTACGTGCGCTGCCTGCGGATCCTCATGTCGGGGGCGGGCTACCCGATGGTGGCGACGCACGACGACCGGCTGATCTCGATCACCGAGACGCTCGCCGACCGGTTCTCCAGGTCCCGCGGCGACTACGAGTACCAGATGCTCTACGGGATCAGGGCCGACAAGCAGCTCGCCCTCGCCGGGGCGGGTCACACCGTGCGTGTCTACATCCCGTACGGAGACGACTGGTACGGCTACTTCATGCGCCGCCTGGCCGAGCGTCCGGCGAACATCGCCTTCTTCCTTCGTGCCCTTGGAGGCAACTAATGGATGCCATCTCCACCGTTCCCGCCCCGGTCAACGAGCCGGTGCTCGGCTACGCGCCCGGCAGCGCCGAGCGTACGGCGCTGGAGAACCGCGTCAAGGAGCTCGCCGGCGCCCAGCTGGACCTGACGATGACGATCGGCGGCGAGCAGCGGATGGGCGGCGGGGCCCCGATCGACGTGGTCCAGCCGCACAACCACGCCTCCGTGCTGGGCCGCATGGCGGACGCGAACGCCGACGACGTGCGCGCGGCGATCGACGCCTCGCTCGCGGCCGCGCCCGCGTGGCGCGCCCTGCCGTTCGACGAGCGGGCCGCGATCTTCCTGCGGGCCGCCGACCTGCTGGCCGGCCCCTACCGGCAGACGCTGAACGGCGCGACGATCCTGGGCCAGTCCAAGTCCGCGCAGCAGGCGGAGATCGACGCGGCCTGCGAGCTGATCGACTTCCTGCGCTTCAACGTGGACTTCGCGCGGCGGCTCCTCGCCGACCAGCCGGTCTCCTCGCCCGGCGTGTGGAACCGGATGGAGTACCGGCCGCTGGAGGGCTTCGTCCTGGCGATCACGCCGTTCAACTTCACCGCCATCGCGGCGAACCTGCCGTCGGCTCCCGCCCTGATGGGCAACGTCGTCGTCTGGAAGCCCTCCCCCACCCAGCAGTTCTCCGCGCACTTCACCATGCGCCTGCTTGAGGAGGCGGGGCTCCCGCCGGGTGTCATCAACATGGTGACCGGCAACGGCGCGGCCGTCTCCGAGGTCGCCATGACCCACCCCGAGCTGGCGGCCATCCACTTCACCGGCTCCACGCCCACCTTCCAGCACCTGTGGTCCACGGTCGGCGCGAACATCGCCTCCTACCGGTCCTATCCGCGCCTGGTCGGCGAGACCGGCGGCAAGGACTTCGTGCTCGCCCACCCCTCGGCCGACCCCGCGGCGCTCACCACGGCGCTGATCCGCGGCGCGTTCGAGTACCAGGGGCAGAAGTGCTCGGCCGCCTCCCGCGCGTACGTGCCGCGCTCGGTCTGGTCGGTGATCCGCGACGAACTCGTGGGCACCGCCGAGTCGCTCACCGTCGGCGACGTGGCCGCGGACCTGTCGACCTTCATGGGCGCGGTCATCGACGAGCGGGCGTTCGCCAAGCACAGGGCCGCGATCGACCGGGCCCGCTCGCTCGACTCGATCAACGTGCTGACCGGGTCGTACGACGACTCGACCGGCTACTTCGTGAGGCCGACCATCCTGGAGTCGGCCGACCCCACCGACGAGATCTTCGTCAAGGAGTACTTCGGGCCGATCCTCGGCGTGCACGTCTACGACGACGCGGACTTCGACACGGTCCTGGACCAGATGGAGGGCGTCTCCCCGTACGCGCTGACCGGTTCGATCATGGCCCAGGACCGCTACGCGATCGCCTCGGCCTCGGAGCGGCTGCGCTTCGCGGCGGGCAACCTCTACATCAACGACAAGCCCACCGGCGCGGTCGTCGGCCAGCAGCCCTTCGGCGGGGGCCGGGCGTCGGGCACGAACGACAAGGCCGGGTCGATCCTCAACCTGACCCGCTGGGTGAGCGCCAGGACCGTCAAGGAGACCTTCGCCCCGCCGACCGACCACCGCTACCCGCACCAGGGCTGACCTTTCCCGGACGGTCGGCAGGAGCCCGACCTGACGACGGCGGAAGAGGGCGGTGCCGGGACTCGGATTCACGAGTCCCGGCACCGCCGTCCTCTGTCGGTCGGCTTCGACGTGAGGCCGACGGGTAGGAAAGTTCCAGGAGGCGAGGGGCGAAGGTGCCTTCGGACACGGCCGATCCTGCGATCCTTCGGTAAAGCGGATGATCGTGTCGCAGGGATGTGAGAGATGGAAGGGGCCGCCAAGGTGAGTGAGCGCGTGTCGGCGGTGGCGTGGCGGTGAAGCCCTCTCCCGGCCCCGAGCGGATGCTGGTGGAGTTGCTACGGGCCAGTCACCTGGCGGCTCTGGAGCAGATTCCGGGCCTGGTCGCGGAGCACGCCGTGTCCGCGGGCCTGGCCGAGGTGCTGATCTACCTGGCGGATCTGCAGTGCAACGTGCTGCGTCTGTTGACCGGTGAGGGCCACGGCGGCAGGGAGGTCGCGAGCACGGCGGCCTGCGAGTTGCGCATCGACGCGACCCTGGCCGGGCGGGCCTTCCAGGAGATGCGGATCCTGGTCGGCGTCGGCGAGGGCACCGAAAGGGACACTGACGAGGACACCGACGGGCCGCAACGGTGGTGGGTGCCGCTGTTGAACGGCGTCGAACGCATGGGGGTGCTGCGCATCGGCGTCGAGGCCGCCGCCGACGCGCAGATCCAGGACAACATGCGGGACCTGGCGTCGCTGGTGGCGCTGTTGCTGGTCGACAAGCGTCCCTACAGTGACTCCTACGCCCGGCTGGTGCGTACCCGGCCGATGCACGTGGCCGCGGAGATGCAGTGGACGTTGATGCCGCCGCTGACCTTCGCCGATCGGCGGGTGACCATCGCCGCGGCGCTGGAGCCTGCCTACGAGGTCGGCGGGGACGCCTTCGACTACGCGCTGGCCGGCGAGGTGGCGCATCTGGGGATCTTCGACGCGATGGGGCACGATGTCTCGGCGGGGCTGAGCGCCAACCTGGCGGTGGCCGCCTGCCGCAACAGTCGTCGTCATGGTGCCGGCCTGGCGGCGACCAGTGAGATCATCGAACAGGTTCTGATCACCGAGTTCGGTCAGGCCACCCGTTTCGTCACCGCGATCCTGGGTGATCTGAACACCCGCACCGGGGTGTTGTCCTGGGTCAACCGGGGTCATCATCCGCCGGTGGTGATCCGCGGCGGCCGCTGGGTCGCCACACTGGAATGCCCTCCGGCCACCCCGATGGGACTGAACCTGGGCACGGAGATCACGATGTGCCGTGAACAGTTGGAGCCCGGGGACCGGGTGGTGTTCTACAGCGACGGCATCACCGAGGCCCGCAACGCCGCCGGCGAGGAGTTCGGCCTCGACCGGTTCGTCGACGTCATCATCCGCCGCACCGCCGACGGCCTGCCCGTTCCCGAGACGCTGCGCCGCCTGATACGCGGCGTGCTGGACTACCACGACGATCGCCTGCAGGACGACGTCACGGTATTGCTGGTGGAATGGCACGGCGACGCCCACGAGCGGCTGCACCTGTGAACAGGAGAGCTCTCCCCCGCCGTCGGACCACCGCTACCCGCACATGGGGTGATGTCGCGCGGCCCGATCGGCATCGGCCCGATCTCAAGAAGCGCGACCGTCTTCGAACAGGCCGCGAGAAGCGGTGACGCCCGGGTTTCGCATCCGAAACCCAGGCGTCACTCGTTTCCGGCTACAGCGGGGGCATCGCCCCCATCGCGGTGAGCCGTCCGTGTTCGGTCCGTACTCGGCCGCAGGACGTGACTACACCGGGCAGGAGAGCGTGCTGGTGGCGCAGCAGCCGATGCTGATGAAGTGCTCCGTCCGCGGCTCGCGGCCGCCGACCAGCTCGTCCAGGTTGATCTCCCCGGCGGGGTGGGCCAGGTCGGCGGTACGGGCCTGCGGGTTCTTCCACTGACGGATCAGCTCGTTGTCGGACATCACATGTCTCCTTCGTCGAGATTCGTTGTGGGTGGGACACGGGGGCCGGTCCGGCACGGGGACCGGGCCGGCCGCCCTTGGTGACCGCCGGACACGACCTCGGGTCGGTTCCGTGCCTCCTAGCAGAGGTCCACGGTGCAGCACTTGTGCGAGATCACCGGAGGCCAGGTCTCCTGTGGCATGCCGCCGACGACGCGCGCGAGGTGCTCGTCAAGGTCGATCTCGCCCGCGGGGTGGACCAGGCCGGCGGAACGAACCTGTGGGTCCTTCCACTGACGGATCAGCTCGTCGCCGGACATCTCGCGCCTCCTTCTCGCACGCGACCGCGAGTCAGCAGTAGTAGCCGGTGGCGCAGCAGCCCCAGGAGGCGATCCCCTCGGTGGCGGGCTCGCGGCCGCCGACCAGCTCGTCCAGACTGATCTCCCCGGCCGGGTGGACCAGGTCGGCGGAGCGGGCCTGCGGGTTCTTCCACTGACGGATCAGCTCGTTGTCGGACATCTCACAACTCCTTGGTGTAGGCCGCAGGGATCAGCAGAAGATGCCGGTGGGGCAGCAGCCGTAGGAGATGGCGTACTCGGTCCGCGGCTCGCGGCCGCCGACCACCCGGGCGTCGTCCAGGGCGATCTCCCCGGCCGGGTGAGCCAGGTCGGCGGAGCGGACCTGCGGGTTCTTCCACTGACGGATCAGCTCGTTCTCGGACATGACGTCACTCCTTCATGGGATTCGATGTTGTGGAAAACTCCGGCCGAACCGGCGCGGAGACGGGCCGAGGCCCCTTCGTGGTGAAGCGGGTCAGAAGTCGCCGCCGCACCAGATGCCGGTGGGGCAGCAGCCGTAGGAGATGATGTACTCGGTCCGCGGCTCGCGGCCGCCGACCACCCGGGCGTCGTCCAGGGCGATCTCCCCGGCCGGGTGAGCCAGGTCGGCGGAGCGGACCTGCGG